>CAYVPJ010000005.1:0-22259 GCA_964453505.1 uncultured Oscillospiraceae bacterium
GCGGTTTCATTAGCGTTCGGAGAACCGTACACGGGCGCGCTGTTTGCGGTTATGCGTACATACATATTCGCGGGCGCGTCGGTGAACGTTTCAGGTGCGGGCGTGGGCGTTGCCGCAAACGGGCTTACGTGCGACAGCAGCATATAACCAATGTCACCCACATCGTTTTGCACTTTCGCCCAGTTTTGCGATGTGGCGAGAAGTTTCAGCGTGTGCGTCGTGTTAAGGTATGTCAGCTCAGTCTCGTTACTGTTCGGAGAGCCGTATATAGGTGCGCTGTTTATAACCACATTCACATACATATTCGCGGGCGCGTCGGTGAACGTCTCAGGGGCTGGCGTTGGCGTTGCCGCAAACGGGCTTACGTGCGATAAAAACATGTAACCAATGTCGCCCGCGTCGCTTTGCACTTTCGCCCAGTTTTGCGAGGTCGCTAGGAGTTTCATCGTATGAGTCGTGTTGAGGTATGTCAGCGCGGTTTCATTAGCGTTCGGAGAACCGTACACGGGCGCGCTGTTTGCGGTTATGCTTACATACATATTTGAAGGCACGTCAGTGAATGTTTCAGGCGTTGGCGTTGGCGTGAACGGGCTTACGTGCGACAGCAGCATATAGCCAATGTCGCCCGCGTCGCTTTGCACTTTCGCCCAGTTTTGCGAGGTCGCTAGGAGTTTCATCGTATGAGTCGTGTTGAGGTATGTCAGCGCGGTTTCATTAGCGTTCGGAGAACCGTACACGGGCGCGCTGTTTGTGACCACATTCACATACATATTTGCGGGCACGTCGGTGAATGTTTCAGGTGCGGGCGTGGGCGTGGCTGTGAACGGGCTTACGTGCGAAAGCAGCATATAGCCAATGTCGCCCGAATCGCTTTGCACTTTCGCCCAGTTCTGCGAAGCCGCGAGAAGTTTAAGCGTATGCGACGTGTTGAGGTATGTCAGCGCGGTTTGGTTCGCGTTCGGTGAAGCGTATACGGGCGCGCTGTTGCTGATTACGTTTACATACATATTCGCGGGCGCGTCTGTGAACGTTTCGGGAACGGGTGTGACGACGGGCGTGGGCGTTATGACGGGAGCGGGCGTGGCGGTGAAAGCCGACACATTCGCAATGAGCACGTAGCCAATATCATTGCGCGAGTTTTTGAGCATCGCCCACGCGCTGTTCACGGCGACGAGTTTTTCTATGTCGTTTTTATACAGCGTGCCAACCTTTGTGGATTTCGTGTCGGCGCTTGCATAAACGTTTGCGGAGACAGCGGTGACTTTCACATACATATTGTCTGAAACGTTCGTGAAAGGCTCGGGCGTTGCCGACGGCGCGGGCGTTTGAGTAACGACCGTAACTTCGGATAGCTTCACATATCCTATCGCCGAATTGTTATAGCTGACGCGCGCCCATGTGCCATTCGTCGCGAGAATGGGCAAATAAGCGTCGTAGCGCAGATAACCGTCGACGGTCGCAGTTTCGCTCGGCAGATTGTATATGTTAATGTATGACGCGTTGACGCGCGCGTACAGAGCGCCCGACACGTTTACAAAGGGCGCGGTCGTGGGCGCGGGCGTAGCGGTGGGCGTCGCCTGAACGACGATCATGTCGGAAAGGGGCACATATCCGGTCGTCTTATTGTCCGCCGTGCGCACTCTGCCCCATATGCCGTTATGAGCGAACAGATAAACGTTCGTGTTGCGGGCGAGGGCGAGCAGGCGGGCGGAGGTTTTGTCGGGTTCTTGGTACAGATATGTGTACGCTGCCGTCACGCTCATGTTCACGGCGTTTCCGTATGTATCGCCCGACACGTATATGAACTGCGGCGTTGCCGTGGGAGTCGGCGTGGGAGTCGGCGTGGGGTTGACGATTGTGATGGATATATCTTTTAACAGCAGATAGCCTATCTCGCCGAAAGCGTTCTGAACTCGCGCCCACGAAGCGCTCGTGGCGAGCAGTTGCGCCTCGGCGTAGCGCGACATCGTGCCCAACACATTCGACGCGGTGTTCGGCTGTTCGTATACGTTTGTGACGCTTTTGTCGACGCGCGCGACTCTGTTAGCGCCCGCATTTCTGAATGTTTCGGGCGTGGCTGTGGGCGCGGGCGTGGGTGTGGGCGCGTTCTGCGAGAACAGCCGCGACTGCGTTTCGGCGGTCGCGATGCCGTCTCCCGGCAAGCCCGCGGTATATTGGAATTTGCCGACGGCGGTTCTGGTGGTCGCGCCGAATTTTCCGTCGGCGTAGCCGCTCATGTATCCCAGATATATGAGGCGGGTCTGAAGCTGTTCGACGCGCTCGTTCTGATCTCCGTACATCAAGTCGACATAATCCGCGTTTTCGAGCGCGCTTGACGAAAACATGCGCGAAAGCGTGTACGTGCTCGCAGTGCCTGACTGCCATTGATATGAGCGCGCCTGATACGCCTCGACCGCTTTTTCGACGCTCGCAGTGTAAACAGAACCGCGTTTATTGCTCGGCAGGTAGTATAATTCGATAAGTCTGTCTATAAGTTCGGCGACGCGTATTCCGCTGTCGCCGACTTGAAGGTCAATGTACGCCGTGTTCTGCGGCGCCGTATCCGCGTACAGCGCCTTTAACGTTTCTCTGTCCGCGGCGCCCGTTTCCGGCAGGCCGCTTTGTTTCTGGAACAGCGCCACGGCGGTTTTGGTCGCCTGACCGTATATGCCGTCGGCGGTCGCCGCCAAGAAGCCAAGTTCGCGCAGTCGCGTTTGCAGTTTGACGACGCGCACGTTTCTGTCGCCCGTTTCGAGCGGCAGGTATTCGTCGTAAGGAGTGACAGTTCCGCCGTAGAGCATATGCAAAAACTCGTTCGAAGCTATGCCGGTGACTTCGAGGTCGTAGTCAAACTGAACCTGCTCGACAGCGGCCTGCACCTTAGCGCCGAATTTGCCGTCGACAGTGTCGACAAGATAGCCCAGCTCGATAAGTTTCGTCTGCAGATCGCGCACGTTCGCGCCGCTTGAACCGCGCTTGAGTTCGTTATACACGATAGGCGCGGGGGTCGGCGTGGGCGGCAATGTCGGCGAAGGGCTGGGCGTGGGCGAAGCGGTCGGCGAAGCCGTGGGGCGCTCCTCGCCTCCGACGTATACGTTGTAATAGAATTTAGGCAGTTCGTCGCTGTTCTTGCGCCTGTCGTACACGAGCAGTTCGCCGCCCGACGACGTAATCATGGGCTCATAGTCGTCGTAGCCGACATACGGCTCGGCGAGCAGCATATAAGTCGCGTATTTGCCCGTTTCGGGACTTATGTGATAGACGGTGTATTCCTCGTCTATAACGTAGAGTTTGTCGCCCGCCACCGTTATCTGCGGTAAAAGCTGGCGCAGCATACGGCACAGCACCGACGCGGTCTGCGTCGCTAAGTCGAAACGGTTTATTTCGGTAAGCCAGCGTGTGCGGCGCATGTAGTATATGCTTCCGTCGTATACGGCGTAAGCGAGCACGTCGGTGTCTATAGCGACCGTAACATTGTTTACGATGTCGGCTCGCAGAAGCAGAGCGCCCGCGTCGGTCAGCACGATCTCGAAGCCCGAATGCATTTCGGTGGACTTGGCGCTGTCCGCGTCGGAGGACACGGGAATGGCGCTCGATAAGAGCTGCAGATACAGGAATCCGCCCTCGTCGGTGTCGAGCGCGAGCCCGTTCGCTGTCATATACATATTGTTGATGGGCGAGTTAAGGGCACATGCCGCCACGTCTACCTTGCCTATCGACGGATACCACGCGACGATTCGCAAAGCGCGCGCGTCGTCGGGGCTTACATAATATATGTATCCGCTGTTTGTGTCCATCGCGGCTCTGCCCGCGACCTTATCCGCGACAAGCTCCGGCTGCAGGGCGAACGTCGGAATCGACGTATCATCCTCGGCTTCGCCCGAAGTCGCTTCGGGGTCGGGTTTATACAGTTTGGCGCGGTACAGCGACTGATATGAGTTTCCCGATATGCTGTCAGTCAGGTTTTGAACCTGATAGTAAACGTAATCGCCGCTTACGCCGACTATCCATTCGCAGCCCTCGGGCACGATGTCAACGTCGTACCACGTCTGGCGAACAGAGCCGCCTTTGCCGACGTACACGGCGCTCGTGTTCTCCCCCGCCGTAAGACCCGCGGCGAAAGCGATCGTCGGGGTCAGAAGCGTCAGTATTAGGCAGAAGCATAGGCACTTTTTCATTTTATTCACGGTGCGCACCCCCGATAAGCCTTGATGCGGTTTAGACGTTCGCAAAAAGGCTTATGTTCCGATATTTTCATTATTTTTCAAGGTTTGTATTTGACGCGTCCCTCCGCCGCCGCAGAGAGCGTTTCCTCGGCGGGCAGGTCGGGAAACTCGAGTATGAAGGCGTGCCACAGGGATTTTACCAGCGTTTGCTTAACGCCTTCGGGCACAAGCTCGCTCGCCTCCGCGTTTTGAAGCATTCGCGTCATGCACGCCGAACAGCGCTTCATGACTTCGCCCTGACGCCTTCGGAAGCCGAACAGCAGAGAGTTCGAGCTTGCGCATTTCATGAACATACCTACATATTCGCGCGCCATGTGCAGCATGTACTCCGATAAAAAAGCGTCTTTATCGTTTGAAAGCGACATGACCCTTTCAAGCTCAGGGTTGTCAAAGAAGCTCGAGAGCATTTTTCGCCTGTCCTTCGGCGAGTAATCGTTTGGGTTTTCGAGCGCGTTCAGCGGCCAGTACGGTATGCGATAAAAATCGGGTCTGCCGCCGCGCTCGTAAAGGCGACCCAAATAGAGTATTTCGCGCTCAACGTCAATGTCGTTCGGAAATTTCTCGCGCGCCTCAAGCAATATCGAATAGCGCAGAGACGTATCCTCCTCGGAATGCGCCCTGTCGAGCAGCGCGCGCTTCTCGCCGTTTTCGTCGGCTCCCGGCGCTCGCAGTTCGCCCGCGCAATGGGCGCAGTATCTCGGAATATCGCGTTCATACAGCGTTTCGCGGCCGCACTTTACGCATTTTACGCTTTGCATCAAATATACCTCCCGTCGGAATCCGAAACCGAGCCGAACCACTCGGCGTTTAGCGTGTCTTTACACCGTGGCGAATCCCACATGCCGTCGTCGAGTTTACCGTTGCGCCTTATGCTTACGCACAGCGCGTCCGTTACGATTATGTGGTCGAGCAGCGCGCAGCCGACCGCCTTTAACGCCAACTGCGCGCGCTGGGTGGCGCGCAGATCGGCTATTGAGGGCGCGGCGAAGCCGCCCGGGTGATTGTGCGCGAGCACGGCGTAGGGGCTTCCGCTCCTGACTGCCGCGAGCGCCAGATCGCGCATGTATATCGTTATGCGGTTTATTGTGCCCTTCTGAAGCAGAACAGCGTTATCGAGCCTGCCGGAAGCGCTCAGAAACAGCACGTAGCTCTGTTCGGTCGCGGTCGCCCTGAACAGAGCCGACAAATACGCGCACGAAAGCGGGTACGCGCCAAGCGACGGGCGAGCGCCGAATTTTTCGATTTCGATGTATTTCGAAAGATCGTCGACCATGTCGACAATCTCGGCCGCGGGCGCGGACATACTGACGCGCAGGCGAATGTCGCCCGAATACATTTCGTAGAGCGAACGCGGCAGTCCCTCGTCCGACAGAAACTCGCGCATATCCGCGTCGCTCAGGCAGTCGGGGTCCACAATGCGCGCGAGTCTGCGCAGCGCCGAAACGCTTTCAAGCTCGGATTCGGTGAGCGCCCTCATTCGGAAGCCCGCATGGCGCGCCTGAGCGCTTCAGCTATCGCGTTTGCGTCTTCGACGCGGTCGCCCATATACCAGCCGTCTTCATCGTCGCTGTATATAAGCGCGGCGGCGGCGAGCGCTGTGACGGTCGAATCGCTCACGCGTATGTTGAGCGTGAGCGGCGGCGTTTCGGTAAACAGATCCACGACGTATTCGCCGTCGGAGATCATTTCGCAGTCCTCGCAGTTTTTCAGAAACGCGGTCAGGTCGCGCGGCGCAATGTCTAAAATCACAGTAATCGCCTCCGTTTATGTCATTTTACATCACGCGTCGGCGGAATGCAAGCCCGGCGATAGTTATTACAGAGCTATTACATAATGCGTATTTTTCATTGCAAATCTATTGACCGATTGCGCGTAAACATATATAATGACGACATGTACATATAAGGAGGCGGCGCGGCGTATGCGATTTGCGAAAACACTTGCGGTTTTTGTGCTTGTATTCGCGTTCGCTCTGAGCGTCTCGGCCGCCGAGACGGCATATACCGTCACGATCAATCCCGCCGATCAAATCACGTTAGCGCCGGGGCAGACGCTCGACCTTACGGTAGCCATCGAACCCGTCAACCTGATAGAACACAACATAGCGTGGTCAAGCGAGAACCCGTTGGTCGCGAATGTGGACGCGAAGGGGCGCGTCACGGGTCACGCGGCGGGCACGACGTATGTGCACGCGACAATAGAGTCGGGCGACGAATGCCGCGTGTTCGTCAGGGTGTCGGGAAAAGCCGTGACGCGGCTTGCGATAACCGATTCCGACATCGAACTTGAAATAAACAAGACGGCTCAGCTTACATATATAATGAACGAGGACGCCGACGACAAACGCGTGCTGTGGCAGAGTGACGACCCGAAGGTCGCGACGGTCGACCAGAGCGGGCTTGTAAAGGCGGTGGGCTACGGCACGGCCGTTATAACGCTCATATCCGCCAACGGCACTACGGCGAACGCGAGCGTGTATGTGCCGTCCGACGTTAAGAGCATCATGCTCGACCCCGCCGACGCTTTCGTGGCGTTGGGCGGTGAAACGCGCTTGGACGCGTATGTATTCCCCGGGAACGCGCGCGGGCGCGAGCTTACGTGGACGTCGTCCGACGAAAGCGTGGCGCGCGTTGATTCGAACGGCACTGTGAGCGGCATATCCACAGGTATGTGCGTGATAGCCGCCCGCGCCAAAAACGGCGTATCGGCGGCGGCGAACATAACCGTCGCGAAAGCGCCGGTGAGCATGACGCTTTCGTCCGCGACGGTCGTGCTCTCGCGCGACGAGCGCGCGGCGGAACTTTCGGCGCTCGTGCAGCCAAAGGCGGCGGAGGGCTGCGAACTGAACTGGTCGTCGTCCGATGAAAACGTCGTGACGGTTCGCGAGGGCAAGCTGTCGGCGGTGGGTTACGGCAGGGCTATCGTTACGGCGACCGCGCGAAACGGTTTGAGCGCGGAGTGCGTGGTGTACGTAAGCGAAAGCGCCAAAGAAATGGCGTTTCGGAATGAAACATACGCGCTTACTATAGGCGGGCAGGCCGTAAAAGCCGAGCTTGTATTCACGCCGTCTTACGCATTCGAAAAGGACATAAAGTGGACAGTCGATAACGAAAGAGTCGCCAAGGTAGACGAAAACGGGCTGCTCACGCCCGTCAGATACGGCACGACGAGCGTGACCGCCGTGTCAGACAGCGGGCTTACCGCTACGGCGGAAGTTCGGGTGTACGAGGACACGCGCTCTATCGTTTTTCCGAGCACTGGCTATACGCTTGAGGCGTATACGGCGCTCGAAGTGAAAGTGGTGTCGCGCTCTAACGAGCCGACAGGCATACCGCTGAAGTGGACGTCGAGCGACCCCGACGTGTGTTCGGTCAAAGACGGCATACTCTATGGCAGAAATCCCGGCGTGGCGACTATAATAGCGTCCACGGAGGACGGCGCGCTCTCGGCGAGCTGCAAGGCGACGGTTCTCAAAAACGACGATATTACTGTAAAGCGCGTGGCGCTCACGTTCGATAACGGGCCGTCCGCGAACACGCCGCGTGTGCTTGAAATGCTGGAGGCGTTCGGCGCAAAATCGACGTTTTTCCTGCTGGGGGCGAACGTCGAGGCGCGAAAGGACACGGCGAAGCTGTTTTCCGACACGCCGCACGAGATAGGCAATCACTCATACGACAACACGAGCTTCAACATGTCCACGATGGCTGAGATCGCGACCGCTATCGAAAAGACGGACGCTCTGATTTACGCGGCAATCGGCAGGGAGGCTACCCTGCTGCGCGCGCCCGACGCAAGCCTGCCAAAGCAGATATTTTCGTCGTTCCTCGATACGCGCAGGTTCGTCGGCAAATCCGCCGACATGTTCGATCTGTTAAAGAGCGCGACCGCCGAGCAGATTCGCGACAGAGCCGTTTCGGAGTGCTTCGACGGGGCTGTATTGACTTTCCACGATTCGGGCGCAAACACGGCCGAGGCGCTGGGCATGATACTGCCTGAACTCATACTCGACGGTTATACATTCGTCACCGTGTCCGAGCTTATCGAAATATCGGGCGACGAGAGCGCAATATTCATGGCGAAGCGATGATAACCATATATAAATCAAAGCGCGAACTGGTTTACGACGGCGGAAACGGCGGCGAAGCGTCGCGCTTTTCCGTGTCGTTGGGCTTCGCGCCCGAAGGGCGAAAGACGCGCGAAGGCGACGGCAAAACGCCGGAAGGCGAATACAGGATAATATCCAAGAATTATAAGAGTAAGTTTCACGTATCGATGGGGCTGAACTATCCGAACGCGCGGGACGCAATGGACGCGTACAAGCGCGCGGAGATAGGCGTGACAGACCTTATGCGAATCGCGTTCGCGAGCCTGTTGCGCGTAAGACCGCCATATAATACGCCGCTCGGCGGGTTTATAATGATACACGGCGCGGATCCGGCGGGGCGAACGGGCGACTGGACTGCGGGCTGCATAGCGGTTTCAAACGCCGAAGCCGAATACCTCGCAGGCGCGGTAAAGCGCGGCGAACGCGTGATGATATATGAATGATGCTATTCGGCAAAAAGTTTCGCTTCCAGCATGGCGCACAGCGCGTGATATATAGGCAGATGCATTTCCTGAACTTCGGCCGTCGCGCGAGCGGGCGCGATAATCGATATATCGCAGACGTCTTTGAGCGCGCCGCCGTCGCCGCCTGTGAGCGCGATCGTGACGAGCCCTTTTTCTTTAGCCGTTTCGGCGGCTCTCAGCACGTTTTTCGAGTTTCCGCCCGTGGATATTCCTATGAAAACGTCTCCCTTTGTGCTGTAGCCGAAAACCTGCTGCGCGAACGCGTACTCGGCGCTTATGTCGTTTGAAAAAGCGGTCGAGAGCGCCGTGTGCGCCGAAAGCGCAATAGCGGGCAGAGCGCCCTGAAGGCGCGGGCTCGCGACGGGGCGCTTCAAAAGAAAACCCTTCATCAGTTCGCCCACGATGTGCTCGGCGTCGCTGCAGCTGCCGCCGTTTCCGCATATCAGCGTTTTTCCGCCGTTTTCATAGCAGTTCAAGAGCGCCATATACGCGTCCATAACGCTTTCGCGAACCGTTTCAAGCTGCGGGTGTCTTTTGAACAGCCTTTCGAAATGCTCAAGCGGTTTTGGGTTCGTTTCGCAGGTTTCGCGCGTCGGGTCGACTCCGAGGGCGTGGAGCGCCGTCATGACCGCCGCGTAATCGCCTAAGCTCTCGCCCGTTTCAGCGCCGGCGACCTTCAAAACCGAATACGAATACGGTATCGTTTCGCGCTTCATTTCGGCTTCCATAGACGGGCGCAAGAGCGCCTCCGAACGCGTGAATATGCTGCCTATGACTATTATTTCGGGGTTGAACGCGTCGGCAAGCAGCGATAGCCCGCGCCCCAGCATTCGCCCGATTTCGTTGTAAAACTCGATAGCGCGCGAGTCGCCGTCGAACGCGTACCGCGCCAGGAGTTTCGCGTCGCAGTCGTCAAGAGCGTTCCCGTCGGCTATCCACGCGGGCTGTTCGCCGTTGTCTATCAGGTATTGCGTGAACTTTCGCGCCTGACGGCTTATGCCGCCGCCGCTGACAAAGCCCTCGAAAGAGCCGGCTTTGCCGAAACCTATAGGCCCGTCCTCCGCCAAGCGCAGATGCCCTATCTCGCCCGCCATGTCGCACGCGCCCGTGAGCAGTCTGCCGCCGCTTATAATGCCCGCGCCCATGCCCGTGCCCATTGTGCAGAATATCATGTTTTTAGTTCCGCGACCCGCGCCCAGTTTCCACTCGACCAGCGCGCAGGCTTTCGCGTCGTTTTGCAAAAACGCGGGCACGCCGTAGCGCTCCTCGAGCATTTTTACGATGGGCACGTTTATCCAGCCGAACAGATTGGGAGGAGACAGCACGATTCCGTTTGCGCTGTCGAGCGGCCCTCCGCAGCTTACGCCAATCGCGCAGGGCTTGTCTTTCGCCCGCGCAAGCAGGCGATCGGTCGCCGCGAACAGGCGCGTAAGCATATCGTCCAAGCCGCGCTCGGCGTGCGAAGGCATTCGCTCGGAATCGAGTATATGTATGCCGCCGCCGATTCCGGCGAGCACGCACGCGCATTTCGTGCCGCCAATGTCAAGCCCCAGATATGTTTTCATGAGGTCGTCCTCCGGATTCGCAAGCGTTCAATGCGTTTTAGACATACAATATTCATCGCGCGGGCGGCCGAATCCTGCACGGAGCGAAATGAAAGCTATAAAAACGCCGTTTTCGTTTACAAAACACGTTTGATATTGTAGAATGAACATATACGAAAGTTTTGCGGGGGTGCGCGCGATGGATCAAATATGGACAGATATACTCGCGTTTTGTCAGACGATAGGCTTAAAACTGGTTTGCGCGCTGGCGGTGCTGCTCGTAGGCTTCAAGCTCATCAAAATGCTGTCGCGATATATTGGCAAATCAAAACTGTCCGAAAAACTCGACCCCAGCGTTTCGGGGTTCATTCGAAACATAATAATACTGGTGCTCAGAATATCGGTCGTCGTCACGGTCTGCATAATTTTGGGAATCCCCGCGACATCGTTTATAACGATACTCGCGTCGGCGGGCGTCACGGTCGGCTTGGCGCTGCAAGGCTCGCTTTCGAATCTGGCGGGTGGTCTGATGATCATGTTCTTCAGGCCTTACAGCGTGGGCGACAGCATACGCGCGTTGAACATGGAAGGCACGGTGCGCGAAATATCCGCGTTTTACACGATCCTTGTGACGCGCGACAACAGCCGCGTGATACTGCCCAACGGACAGCTTACGAACAGCGGCATAATAAACTATACCGCCGAAAAGATACGCAGGATTGACGCGACATTGACGTTCGATTTGTCATGCGACGTTGCGGAAACGATCAGGCGCATAGAGTCGGCGGTGTACGCGCGCGAGGACTTGCTGAAAGAGCCCGCCGCGGAAGTAAAAATAACGCAGCAGACCGCCGCCAACCGCACATACACAGTCTACGCGTGGTGTTCCGCCGAGGATTACGACGAGATAAAACCGTCTTTCGCGACTGAGCTTTACATGTCAGTGAGCGGCGAGCGGCTCGAATAGCGCGGCGCGTTTTCGCGCATAATTACGGTGCGCCGTATGCGCGAATAAACGTGGAGGACAAATATATGTCGCAAAAACAGGCAAACTCAGACATACGCTGCCGCGTGCAGAGCTGCGCGTTCCATTGCGGGGAAAAAGATTATTGCTCGCTGGGTTCTATACAGGTCGAGCCGTGCAAGTGCTGCACGAACGGCAGTCCCGAGGACGAAAGCTGCTGCGGCAGCTATCGCCACCGCTGAAGAAACGGGGTCGCGCGCGACCCCGTTTTCATTATGCGAACGATACGCGTATTTGGCATTCCGCGCCGCCCTGCAATACGCTCGAAATCAATTCCGCCTTAACGGGTTTTCCCGTGGCGCTTGTAAACATGTCTTCGGCGTAGCCGAGCGAACAGTCGCACCAGCTTGACGGAAACCGCTCGTCGGAGTGTTTGGCGAACGAGCAGTAACAGCGCGGATATACAAGCACGAGCGCGTCCGCTTCGGCTTCGATTTTATAGGCGCGCGAGGCTTCGCTTGCCATCAGCGCAAATTCATTTAAGTCGGCGCTTTCGTCGAATAACTTTTTGAGCTTCTTAAGCGCGTCCGGCGACGGCTTGCAATGGCAGCACTTGCGTATGGCGGTGACTGCGGACGCGTCGAACATATCGTCAAGCGCCGCGCACGCTTCGCACGCCCATTCGCGCTTGCGCTTTTCGGTGGGCGTTTTCGGAAGCGGCAGTTTCGAGAGCAGCTCTTCGGCAGTCTCGCGCCCCGCGTTATCGGCGACGCTGTCGAACAGGCGGCGCGCCTGCGTGTGTTTCAGCTCCATACATATCGCCCCTCGTCAGTTTGTCTGTGTGTATCTCGCTATCAGATACGGATAGTAGTTCGCGTTGTATATGAGTCTGCCCGCGACGTCCGCGTACAGAGCGTACTGACCGCCCACGTTCAGCGTGCCGATCTCCGACTCGTTTTGCAGTATCACGAGCTGGCTCTCTTCCTTGCCGACGTCCATAACGGCGTACTGGCTTTCGTTCTCATAGTACATATCGACGATCTTGCCCTTGCACAGGAACACGCGCCCGTGCCATTGCTCGTACAGCGAACGCAGCTGTTTATAGTCCATAGCCCACGCGTTGCGCGAGTATTCGGCCTTCGCGGGCAGGTATTTGACGTTGAACGAAATCGTGCTGTCGCGTTTGCCCTCCTGTGTGGCGCGGAAGCGGACGAGGTTGTCTCCGAAAGTCGAGAACCGCGCCTTGAACGAGAACGCGCCGGTTTCCTGATTGACGCTCAGGCTGCCCGTGTCGTATTCGGTGTCGACCTCTATCCACGCGCCGGGGTCGGTTTTGCCGTTGATAGTCATATAGTTGAGCGTGCTCGTGTAGCCCATCGACATGGCGACTTCGAGGTTTATCTCCATTTCCTGCCTGTAGAACACGAGGTCGCGCCGCGCCTCTTTATGGTTGGGCGTGCGCACGATTATTGATATGTTGTTGTCGCCTATAGGATAAACGTTTATGTTTATGGCGAGCTCGCCGCTCCTGTCGACTCTGTCGGTCACGTCCTCGCCGTTTATAATGACTTGGCTTCCGTACACGACGTTCATGTTTACGGGCGTGAGCGACGTTATCACGTCCATGCGCGTCTTTGTGGGCGTCACCATAATTATCGGGGCTTCGGGCACCGGAATTTTCATAGTGAACACGGGCAGCTTCGTCTTGTCGCCCTGCGACGATATGACGACCGGCGACAGCGTTATCATGGCGCTCTCGATATCCTTAGGGTCGTCGTCGAACCACATCGAGTCGACAAACTCGACGCGCGCCACGCCGCCTATGAACATATAGCTCTCGCGCAATTCTTTTATGTACAGCGTGTCTCCGTCGTTCCCGAAAAACGATATGGCGTGTCCCGCCATGCCGTTGTCGAACGTGACGATCTCTATCGTGTGGTTTACGTATTCGGAAGCGACTTTTCTCGCGTCGCGCCAGTAATATATGCGCACGCCCGCGAATGTGAACATGCATATGGTCGCCAGCATACCCAGCAGCACGATGAACACGCGCGTCAGCAACAGCCATATGGGCATCGGACGCGTGATCTGCGCTCTATCGGTCGGTATAAGCGGAAGCTGACACTTGGGGCATCTGTCCGTGTCCGCCTTCAAAGGCGCTCCGCACTTGGGACACTTCATATCGAACGTTCTCCACAAAATAAAGTACGCGACATATACTATCACAAACGCGCCGAATTGTCAAAAACGAGGTTTCATAAAACGTCAGGAACGCAATAACAGTCTGAGCATACGGGCTGATGTTAAATGTTACTCCGAGTATGGACAAACGTTTACGCGGAGTGGTATAATCTATAATCGTCAGCGGATGCCAATGTAGCTCAGCCGGTAGAGCAGCGGTTTCGTAAACCGCAGGTCAAGGGTTCGAGTCCCTTCATTGGCTCCATCGAGGTGTAGCGCAGTTTGGTAGCGCGTTTGGTTCGGGACCAAAAGGTCGCAGGTTCAAATCCTGTCACCTCGACGCAATGCACAAGATTTAAGCAATCTCGTGCATTTTTTCTATACGGAAAGCGTCTGTGCCGATTGCGACGGATCGAAAGGGAAATATGATCGACGGATTTGTTTATCTTGACGGGTGCGTGCCTTACTGCAAGGCAGACGCGAAGTATTTCGGAACGGACAACTTCGTGGGGCGGCGTGTGGACGGATATATGGCCGACCGCGTCGTGGGCACTCGCGAGCTCGCGTCGGCGCTTGCGCGCGCGGCGGAGGAGACAGTCAGGCAGGGCTTGGGCTTCATGCTGTGGGACGCGTACCGCCCCGCGCGAGCGGTGGCGCATTTCGTAAGGTGGGCAAACTCGCCCGAGGACGGGCTTACAAAGTCGCGGCATTATCCGAGAATAGACAAAGCGGATATGATAAGCGAAGGCTATGTGAGCGCGAAATCGTCGCACAGCAGGGGAAGCGCGGTCGACCTTACATTATACGACCTGAACACGGGCAAGCTGTTGGACATGGGCGGCGATTTCGATTTCATGGATATATCGTCGCATCACGGCTTTACCGGAATTTCAAGAGAAGCGTTTGAAAACCGCGAACTCTTGAAAAGCATTATGGAGCGTAACGGCTTCGAGGCGTATGAAAACGAATGGTGGCATTACAGGCTGACTGACGAAAAATACAAGGATACATACTTCGATTTTCCGATTGAGTGACAGTGCTTATATGGGGCGGAGCGGCGCGGATTGTCGCTCCGCCTTTTATTGTTAAATGTGAATTAAGGGTTGAAGTATATAATACATTCAGTATAATTGGTCGCGGGAGGTGTTATATATGGATTTCACGGTAAAACAGATAGGCGTCGTGCGCGCGGGAGAGGACGGATTCTCGGTCGCGCTCGACAGTGAATACGCGCAGGCGCTGAAGGGTCTTGAGGGCTTCGGGTGCGCGCAGGTGCTGTGGTGGTGCGACAAACTGGACAACGCTCAGGCGCGCGCGGCGAGAACGGTCGAGCGCCCGTATGTGAAAGGACCTGACAAATTGGGCATATTCGCGACGCGCTCGCCCGCGCGCCCGAACCCCATCGCGGTTTCGGTCTGCCACATTATAAGCGCGGACGAGGAAAGCGGGGTCGTCAGGCTCGCGTGGATAGACGCTTTCGACGGCACGCCCGTACTGGACATAAAGCCGTACACGCCCAGCGCCGACAGGGTTGAATGCCCGCAAGTGCCCGACTGGTGCGCGCATTGGCCCATGAGCGTCGAGAGCAGCGGCGATTTCGATTGGGCGGCGGAGTTTAACTTCTAGGGGGGCGGTTTCGTGAGCTTGGCGGAATATGTTTGCGCGAAGCCGACGATCGCGACTAAACGGCTGCGAGTGCGTCCGATGACAATAGGCGACGCGGACAGCCTACGCGAATGGACTGGCGACGCGGAAATTTACAGATATTGGGGCAAAAGCGCGGGCAAGGCCGACAAAGACCCGCGGCTTATGTTTGCGAAAGCGGAGAAGCCGACAAAGAGCTTCCACTGGGGAATAGCGCTCGCCGACTGCGACAAAGTTATCGGGGAAGCGTGGATATACCTGATAGAAAACGACCGCATGGCGAAGGTCGCCATACGGCTGTCGCGGAAATATCAAGGCAGGGGCTACGCCTCCGAAGCGCTGATAAGCATTGTCGCGTTTTGTTTTGAGCGCACGGAGCTCAGGCGCATATGGACGGACGTCGACGCGCGCAACGCTCCTTCCATCAGAATGCTCGAAAAGTGCGGGTTTAGGCGCGAAGGCACGATTCGCGAGGGCAAAATGGTGTCTACGTACTGCGATTACCACATATACGGCATACTCAAAAGCGATATTCGCTAAACCGCGTCTATCACCATAACGCCCATAGTGTCGGCGAGCGCGCGCATGGCGTATGAATACTTATCCGACGCGCGCCCGTCCTGCGCTATGAATATAGGGGTCGCGCCTCTGTCGCGGGCGGCGTATACGAACATCGCGAGATATTCAGGGTATATTATGTCGGCGTCTGTGAAATAAAGCATGTCGGGGTTTGAGTTGCCGCCGCCGAAGCCGACGAGCACATAGTCGCCGTCGAGCAGGCACAGTTCTATCATAGCCAAGCGCTTTTCGGCGACGAAGCTCTTTGCGGAGCAACCCGCAACGGTGCAGTCGTTTACATTAACACGCGCGGGAAGCGTTTCGGGCGGAACGCGCGACATGTCGAAGTCGCCCGACAGGTATGCGATGGGCTGACGTTCGGAATTTATGCCGCCAAGCGATTCCTCCGCGCCGTTTACATAACAGTTGCGCGCGCGGAAACCGTCGCCGGTTATGCATATGTATTCGCCGTTCGCGTTTATGAACGATATGTTGTCAAGCTCGACTCCGTTTCCCGAAACGGTTATTCTGGCGTTTCCAGCGAGGTTGAAAAGCACGCGTTCGCGCGCCTCGCCGACTATGCGCATATTGTTTTTGTTTATGCAAACGCTCTCTCCGTATTCGTCGTTTCGCAAAACAATCGTGGTCGGCGCGCCCTCGCCCGGCGGCAGAGCGTCTATAGCCTGTTGTATGCCGGTTAAGTCGCCCGCGCCGCTCTTGTCGACAACGTATATCATATCACAGATCCCTCCCGTTCAAATGAGCGGATATATCCAAGCCCGACCCGCGCACGGCGCGCGCTATCAGGCGGGCGAACGAATACGCTCCCAATTCGCGCGTATGCGTGTCGTCCTTCAGACCGTCGGGGTGGAACGGGCTTTCATTCGGCTTAAGGTGCATATACAGCCCGCGGCTGTCGCTCTCGCCCATCGCTTCGATAAACTCCATAGTGAGCGAGTGCGCGTCTATGAGCGCGCAGTTCGTTTTTATCACGAGCGCCCTGACGGCGCGCGCGTACTCGTCCTGAGTGGACACCGCGTTGCCGTTTTCGTCGAACACGCGGCGGCATATCGACGTGAGCAGCACAGGGATCGCCTTTCTCAAACGCGCCGTGTCAATCATTAGCGATACGGCGTTCATATATGACGAAAACGGGCGCGTGTGCCGCCACACGAGGTTCGCTTCGTCGTTATGAGCGAATTGTATGAACATATAATCGCCCTCTGAGACGGCGGCTTCGATTTCGCGCAGGCGGCCTTCGTATATGAAGCTCTTGCTCGAACGCGCGCCGATCGCCTTGTTGACGACCTCGACCTTGTCGGGGTCGAAAAACTGTTGAAATTCCTGACCCCAGCCCTCCTGCGGCGCGCGTTCGGGCGGGTATGTGGACGCGGTGGAATCGCCGAGTATGTACAGGCGTATCGGCATATGAAAAACTCCTTTATGTAAAAGACGGCGAACCCGCGTTCGCCGCCCGTTATGCGTTGTGTTTTTTACTTCTGAGCAAAATACTCGTTCAGCTTCTCGACGAGCGCGTCCACGTCCGCGCCGTGAGCCGCGCATGCCATTTCAAGGCTCTCGGCGGTGGCGTGGGGGCAGCCCAGGCAGTGCATACCGAACTCCATAAATATCGGAGCGCAGTTTTTATCTTTGCGAAGCACCTCGCCAATGCTCATTGTTTTATCAACCATGATCGTTTCCTCCTTTCAAGCGTTCAACGTATTATATATTACACTTCCGCCGCGTTCAATGCAATACGGGCGAAAACTTTTAATCAATAAAAAATACGTCTTATGTGTATATCGTTTCACACCTTCGCGCATAATCTTTATCATCGACAATGCAGGAGGGGATTTCTATGGAGCAAGCGATTACGAGGGGCAACCGCCGCGCGGGCTGGAGCGACGCGGAGGCTAACCTTCTTTGGGAAACCGCCGACGAGGCTCAGCAGCAGGGTCTGCCGCTCAAAGCGGTGTTCGAGCGCATAGCCGAGAGTACGGGCCGCCGCCCGAACAGCATACGTAATTACTATTATGCGCAGGCGCGCAGCAAAAAAGGCGAGGAACATATTGCCGCTCGCTTCGTGCCCTTTTCGGACGAGGAAGTGGAATGGCTGATAACGCAGGTGCTGATAGGCCGAGCGAACGGTTCGAGCGTGCGGGCGTGCCTGCAAAAGCTGGCGGGCGGAGACCACAGCCTGACGCTCAGATACCAGAATAAATACAGGGCGGTGCTCAAAAGCCGCCCCGAATATGTGAAACAGTTGGTCGAAAAGCTGAACGGCGACGGGGTCGAGTGTTCAGCGCCCGAGGTGAGCCGCCGCCGCCGTCCGAGCGCCGACGACGCCTGCCGAAGCCTTTCCGAAAGCGCGTACAAATCGGGCGACAACGACATCGTGAGGGCGTGCGAAACGTTCGTGGCGCTGATTGAGTCCGCGCGGCGCGACGAAAAGTTTCAGTCGCCGTCGCTTGTGAACGCCATACAGATATTTTTGAAGCCCATCAAGAATTTCCTGTGTATGCCGGAGGACGACCGCCGCAGGGAGCTTTCGGGCTTCACATCGGAAGTCAAGTCGATGCTGGGCGAACTGGAGGCGCAGTTGCCCGCCGGCATAGTGTAGGCGGTTGCTTTTAAGCCATGTCTGTTACGCTCATGCCGAACGGCGAAAGCGCGCACGAGTATTCGACGCCGCCGTAGACAAACGAGGTTTGTATATGAGCGTCGGAGTTATTCACAAACACCAGCTTGCGGGCGTTTTCAAACACGGTGCATTCGGTCATGGCATCAGCGGGCGACAGCGACTTAGCCGTTTCGCCCGCGATTATACTGAGCAGCAGCCGCGCGTTCCGGGGCGTGTGCGAATAGCCCGCCATATATATTCCCGCGCCCGAACCGAACGCGTGCGACGTCAGGATCGGGTTATTGTGTTCGTCTTGCAGGAGCACGCGCGTTTCGGGGTCGGTTACATATATGTTTTCGTTAGCGGCGATGCTCGCGCCGTCGCAAGCGAGGTTCTCATCGACGCGTGCGTCTATAGCCCATCTGCCGTGACAGCAGCGTTCGCCCGTATCGAGATCGACTCCGAGCACGTTCGCCATTCTGAAGAATCGGTCCGAGCCCGCGCACGCCGACGACTCGCCCACACCTATGAACGTTCCGCCGTTGTATACGAATCGCGCGACGTTTTCGAGCACCGAAGAATCGTCCCAAAGCCCGCCGCCGCTCCACGCCGAATTTGCCCTGCCCGCGTTTATCAAAACGTCCAAGCCGTCGAGCCTTCCGTTTTTCACGTCGTCAAACGATAAAAACTCGACGTCCAAAGGCATACCCGACAGGCTTTCGATTATGTGTATGAGCACGTGTTTATATGTTTCGTGAAAATGCCCCGACAGCGTCCAAGAGCGCAGTCTCCCCCACGCCGTCAGCACGCCCACGCGCTTTTTGAGCTTGGCGGGAGAACCCGACAGGTGAAGCGCGCGTATGGTTTCAAACTCTTTCGCGATGTCCTCTACAGCGTCGATGAATTTGGGGTACTCTGCCGCGTAGTGCAGATAGCCGCCCAAGCCTATTCTGTCTACGGTCTGGCGCAAAAGCGCGCGGCGCACGTTGACCCAGTACCTGCGCGCGTCAACGTCGGGCGCGCCGCCCTCTGAGAACGTGGGCGCGCCGCCCAAGCCGACCGGGAACAGATATGGGTGCAATCTAATTTCGTGAGTGTCCGCCTTCACGCCCGCGCACAGGCGCGCCTCGAAGCCCGAAAACACACATTTTATGATGCCGTCGAAGCCGAACTCTGAAAAGTTGTCTCCGTAAGGCTCTACGCCGACCCAACTGTCGTCGTAGAACACATACGCCTTCTTGCCGTATTTATGGACTATATCTATAAGCTTTTTGCCGGCGCTTCTCACAAACTCTCCGATGAATTTCATCCAATCGAGTTTCTGTCGCGTCGGAAGCGTGTGCGTCGCATGGTATTTGCCGCCGTTTACAAAATCCTCGCATGTAAGCGAATAACCGTACTTCTCCGAAAAATCGCGAAGCGCCCTCTCGCTCACCGTGAAATCGTAGCTCGCCCAATCGGTGAACACATTGCGCCTTTTTTCGGAGCTTCCCCATATCCACGCGAAGTTGTAGAACATTGACGTGAAGCGCACGACGGTCGTTCGCGGGTGCTCGACGCACCAGTTTTCGAGCCATTCGCAGATGTATTCAAGCGCTTCGGGGTAGTACGGGTCAAGCTGCATGAGCCGCTCGGTCTGCCAATTATTCGTGGTGTGGTTGTACATCGATATTTCTTCCCAGTTGCGCCACGCCAAAAATCCGACGGTGTATGTGTGGAACGGTTCCGCCTTAACGGTCACGCATGTGTTTTCACGGCTATATGAAAACATGTCTTTGCCAAGCTGCGCGCCCGTCGTGCGGTCGCACACCTGCATTAAATCGAAGCAATCCTCGTTTACGGAAAACTGACCGCCGAAAAAGCCGGACATTATGTTTACGCGCAGTTCTTCTGAGCTAGCGGTTTCTGGCTCGGTTATGAGAAAGCACTGCTGGCGCGCGTGCATATGCTTTTTGATCCACTCGTTATGGTCGCGGATTATGCATATGGTGGAGTATATGCCGTACCCCGCGTTCAAAAGAGAGTCGGACAGCCGCGTGCCGTCGCAGTCGCGAATCACGTCCGCGCCCCAGCGTTTCGCAAGATTGAGCGTCAGCTCCTCGTAGCCCGCCTCGCCCGGAAGTGTGAAATGACCTTTGTTCATCCGTCTCTCTCCTCATATTGCCGCGTGTCGCGGCGGATTATATGATATAGCCTCCGGAAAACCCGGAGGCTATATGCTGAGCGCGCGGGTTTATTTGGGCAGCTTCGTGCTGTTGCCCGCCTCGTATGCCGCGAGACGCGCGTCTATGACAGCCTGGAAGCCCGCGTCGAGGTAGGCCTGCGAGTATTCGGCGTACAGATCGTCAAACTCCTCGGGAGAGCAGAGCGTCAGCTTGTCGCGGTATTCTTTATACAGTTCGATGAGCGCCGTGCTGTACTCGGCTTCCTCGGGTATGGCGACTGAGAATATCGGGTCGTTGCTGGTGTAGCCTTCTTCGGCGTTCTTGACGCGGCGATAGTAGTTGTCTATTATCTGCTGCGTGAAGTCCTGCGGCAAGCCCTTGGGCGACATCGAGGTTATCTGCTGCTCGATCGTGCCGGCGTTGCGCGCCTCGACCACTATGCACCAGTAGTCCTTGGAGTTGTTGTAGCCCTGCTTGTATTCGCCCTCATATCCGCCCACGGCGACGGGCAGTCCGGTCTCGGAGTCGAGAGTATAGTTCTCGCCCTCCACGCCCCACTGGAACGCGAACAGGTTTTCGGGCTGTATGAGCCACTCCATGTACATCCAAGCCGCTTTAAGCTGGTCTTCGGTCGCCTTGGCGGAGAAGCACACTATCATGCCGAACGGGTTGTCGGCGCGGTATGCCGGGGTCGTGCCGCCTTCCGCGTCGGGAGTCACGGCAACGGGGTCTATCGCCAGCTCAGCGCCGGGGTTGTTCTCGTAGAACGCGTTCAGGAAGTCCATGTTGGAAGCGACATACGCGCCGAAGCGGTATGTTTCGCCGTTTACGAAACGCGCCTTGTCTTCTTCGACGGTCGTCATGTAGTATTCGGGGTGAGACAAGCCGTTGTTGTATTCAAAGTTGACGCGCTTCAGATATTTCTGAGCGGGCTCCCATGCGAGCATCGGTATGGAAACCGACGAATACATCGCCCACTCGGCCTCGTCTTCGGGGCGAGCGCGGAACGCGTAGTTCTGGTCGGAGCCGACGCCGGTGATGAGAGAGCCGCCCAGAGGATACTCGGACAGACCCGCCGCCTTGATCTTCTCCATGGCGTCGACAAATTCGGCGTAATTCTCGTTCGGAACGGGAACGTAGTCATAGCCGACTTGGCGCAGCCAGTCCATGCGGACGAACGTCTGCCACGTATAGCCGGTGTTCCAGTTCGGGCGCAGAGCGAGCGCGAAGTATGTTTCGCCGTTCATCTCCGTGTATGTAAGCTGGTTATTGTCTTCCATCTGCTTATAGTATGTCGGAGCGACTTCCTTGAAGGCTTCCATGTCGAACGTGGTCAGATAGCCGTCGTTCGCCCACTGGGAAACTTTCGGGTAATCGTATTCCATCAGGATCGTGGGCAGGCTGTCGCTGGAGGCGAGCAGCGAGTAGTCGGTCATGACGGCGTTGCGCGTGATGGGCACGTATTCGACCTTGACGTTGTATTTATCGCCAAATTCCGATTGAATCCAGCGAGTCCAGTAGTTGTCGTTGACTGTGGGCACGCCCTCTACGCCGCGGTCATACACGGGCACCCTCAAAAGCACCTGCTCGGCGAACGGCTCGCCGATTTCCGAAGCGCTTGCGCCGGTGATTGTGAACATGCCGATGAGCATACACACCGCCAACGCGACTGTCAGCATTTTTCCGAGTTTCATGTGGTTTCCTCCTTTTTGTGATCCATTATATCGACCCGAACGAATGTCGGGCAGAAATCGTCAGCCCTTTATAGCGCCTATCATGACGCCCTTT
>CAYVPJ010000005.1:22269-98823 GCA_964453505.1 uncultured Oscillospiraceae bacterium
TATTTTTGCAGGAACGGATACACGATTATGATGGGAATCGTTACGAACATTACCGCCGCCGCCTGCAATACCTCCGGCGTGCTGGTGACGGCCGCCGCTTCCGAAAGCGAGGTGGTTTGCGCTTCGGTCGCGCTTGACACCATCTGGTATAGTCTGTACTGTATCGTTTTAAGGTTTTCCGACTGTATGTAATACATATTGTCGGCATACGAGTTCCAGCGCCCGACGGCGTAGAACAGGGACAGCGTCGCGAGTATGGGCTTTGAGAGCGGCAGGAATATCTTCCATAAAATCGTCAGGTTGTCCGCTCCGTCGAGGAACGCCGACTCCTCGAGGCTAACGGGCACGCTGTTCTGGTAGTATGTTTTCATTATGAGCATGTTGTACGGAGAGTAAATGAGCGGCAGTATCAGGACCCACATGCTGTCTATCAGATTCAGTTTGAAGTGCAGGAGGTATGTGGGTATAAGCCCCGCGCCGAAATACATCGGGAACATGAGCAAAAACGTGAACGCCGTGCGACCCTTCAGCCTTGATTTTGAAAGCGGGTACGCGGCGCAGGTGCACACAAACATGCCCAGGAACGTGAATATCAGCGTGACGAAGACTGTGTAAACCATCGAATATGTGAGCGAGCCGTCTTTGAATATCGAAATGTACGCTTCGAAGTTTATGTTTTTGGGGAAGAAAAACACCTGCTTGGCGATCACAGCCTTGTTGTCGGAAATCGACTTAGCCGCCAAGTGTATGAACGGAACGACGCATGTGGCGCAAAGTATTACGAGCACGAACACGATAACGTAATCGCCAATGTGAAGCCCGTCCACGCCCCACGCGTGGTTGGATTTTTTGATACGCTTTATATCCATACGCCTTTACGCCTCCTTCCTATATCAGGCCGTCTTCGCCGAGCAGCTTCGCGAATTTGTCGGCCATCAGCACCAGCGCGAGCCCCACAAGCGACTGGAACAGGTTTACGACCGTGGACGAAGCGAATTGACCGCTGCCCAAGCCCACCTGATAGATATAGATCGCGAGCTGATATTGGAAGTCCTTGACCATCGTGTTTCCGAACACGGTGAGCCTTTCGAAATTGCTGCCCATAAGGCGACCCAAATTGAGTATGAGCAGCGTTATGACAGTTCCGCGAATAGAAGGCACCGTTATGCTTATCATGCGCCGCCAGCGCCCCGCGCCGTCTATCATGGCGGCTTCGTACAATTCTCCGGGTATAGACGATATGGCGGCGAGATATATGATAGTGCCCCAGCCCATGTTCTGCCACACGCCAAAGAACAGGTATGTGCCCGCCCAATGCCATTTTTCATTCAGAAACGGTATGCCGGTTTCGATCAAGCCCATGCTTTGCAGCGACATGTTGACCAAGCCCGTTGACGGGCGAAACAGCGAATACGCGACGTTGGCGATTATGACCCACGACAGAAAATGCGGCAAATACAGTATTGTCTGTGACACGCGCTTGAATCTCGGGAATTTCAGCTCGTTGAGCATCAGCGCGAGTATGATAGGCATCGGAAAGCCGACCGCCAAGTCCATTATATTGAACACTATAGAATTGCGCAACGCGCGTATGAAGTCGGCGTTATTGAACACCTTTACGAACGTTTTTAGCCCCACATAGACGCTGCCGTCGTAGCCGAGCGCGGGCTTATAGTCGAGCGCTATGAGCCGCATTCCGGGGTACGCCGCGTAGTTGAACACGAACACCATGCCCAGCGGGAACAGCAGGAGCAAATAGAGCTGCCAGTCGCGCAGCATCAGTTTTTTGAAAGCGCCGTATCTTTTCACCTACAGTCCCCCCTTCACGGTTTTCGCGTGCGTTCCGCAAAACGGCGAATACGCGCCCCAACACTGGAATTGTATAAAACTTAACGTACACAGTCTACGCAAAAACGCATACGAAACTGCCTAATTTCGACCATAAATAATTATTCATTTGGATTCATTCTCGGCTATTGCGCATATTCGCCGCCGCAATTTCGGGCATTTTACCCATAATAATCAAGAAAAATTTGCGTTTCGAACGCCGTGCGTGGTCAATATGAAGGAGTTTTTGGTTTAGCGTCGAAAGTGATTACATACATTCATACGGTTTCGGCGGGAGGCGGGATTATGGCGCGGAAAACCGCGAACGTGCTTGAGTTCAGGGTATACGATTTGCCGCTCGTCTTCCCCGTGATGTGCCTGTCGGGCGAACACTGGCGAATATCCGACGTGCTCAGTAACCGATTGCACTTTCACAACTGTCTGGAGCTCGGGCTGTGCCATACGGACGGCGGCATACTGGTGTTTGAAAACGAGACAGTGCCATTCAAGGCGGGCGATGTGACTGTCATTCCGCGCCACATACCGCATACGACGTGTTCTCTGAGGGGCACGCGCAGTCGGTGGTCGTATATTTTCATTGATTTGGAGCGGTTGGTGCAGCTGGAGGGCGCGCAAAAGGCGAGCATCGACGGCTATTGGGTGCTTGACAGGGTGAACCACCCGCGCGTTCACTTTTTGACGACTTGCATAATGGACGAGCTGCTAGACAAAAAGCCCGACTGCGAGCTTATGGTCACGCGGCTGGCGACGGTGCTGTATCAGGAAATACAGAGGCTCGACCGCGCGTCGGCCGAGGGCGAAAGCCTGAAAAGCGTAAACACATTCAAACTAAAACCCGCGATGGAGCGCATCGCGGGCGATTACATGAACCCGGTAACGGCTGACGAGCTGGCGGAGATGTGCGGGCTCAGCACGACGCACTTCCGCAGGCTGTTCGCAAGCGTCATAGGCGAGTCGCCGATCAGTTTTCTGAACACGACGCGCATTAACAAGGCGTGCGAAATGCTGCTCACGACTGACGACACAATAATCTCCATAGCGGGCGCGGTCGGGTTTGCGACGATTTCCGCTTTCAACCGCTATTTTTCGCAGGTCATCGGCGTATCGCCCAAGGAGTACAGAAACCCGAGCGTGCGCGATAAGCTCTACCCGCGCAGGAAGTATATCGTGCAGTACAAAGGCTGGCTGAGCGCGGAGCTCGCGCCCGAATCCCCCGCCGACGAATAAAGCGGCGAATGGCGCGACGCAGCTTGACCGACAAGCAGAAAGCTACGGCGTGCGCGCAACGAAAAGCCTGAAATACTGTGTTTCGCGAGCGCGCACCCCCCGTCGCCAGTTCGGTCGTCAGAAATCGCCGCGCCAGATCTCGCGAGCCTGCATGTCGTACAAATACATGCCGTCGCTCTTTTCGGCGAACACGTATCCGTCGGCGGGCGACGTTATCAACGTATACTCCGCCTGTAAAAGCTCGCGTCCGTCTTCGTCCATAAGCCCGCACGTTATTGTGTCAGAATACCATATAATTTCAGAAGTCTCTGATTCCTCCGCGTCGAACTCGTCGAACACAAAATAGCTCAAGCCGTCGTACTCGCCGAAGTACGTTATGTTCTGGCGCGAAGGCGTTACGGGATTGCCATTCAGGTCGCACACATACGCGTTTTCGCCGCCCCATTCGCCGTCGAAAACGATTAAGTGGCTGTCCCCCGCCGCAACGATGAGCGCGTCGGGTTGAAGTCTCATAATAACGTCGCCTTTAGCGTCGACCGCCGAAACGCCGTCGTCGGCGTACACGAATATCATATCGCCGCCTCCTACGACATACGCGCCATATGTGTGCGCGTCGTATGTGAATATCTCCGCGAATGTAGCGGCGTCGTAAACGACCACGTCGTTATCGAAATTCACGCCTATAATGACGGAATCTTCGCGGGCGCCCACGCTCACATAGTCGTGTTTGGGCGTGATCACCCAGTCGCCGCGCTCGTTTATAACGCCGAAACCCGAATCGAGCGACGCAATCGCGAGGCCGTTTATGAAGTCCTCGGCGTAAACGTACTGCGGGCGCAGCGCCCAGTGACCTTCAGTGTCAAGATAGCCGTATCTGCCGTTTTCGGTTGACATGGCGGGCGAAAGCCCGCTGTTGAAAGGCATCAGGAACTGAGCGACTTTAACGCCCGTGGGAGACACATATCCCGTCTTGTCAATAAGATACACGCCGTCGGGGCTGTCGTCCCAAATATCGGTTCTGAGCGCCAGATACTCGCCGTTTCCGTTGGGCACTATCCACGTATACTCGCATGGCACGATCTCGTTAAGCTCAAAATCCATAACACCGTATTTCGAGCCTTTAGCGTACATTATGCCGCCGTCCGTTTTCTCGAAATACGAATAATCCGCGTCGCTCAGCGCTTCACCGCTTGAGTTCAAAAGCAGATAATTGCCGCTCGACATATCCTTCGCCGCGAATAGCTCGCCCGCGCGCACGTCGAATATTTCCTGATACACGCCCGGCTCTATGATCGTCGCGCCGTTTTCGCCTATCAGCGCCGACAGCGTGCCGTTTACGGCTATAGCCGCCGTCGCCGAGGGCGCGCAAGCGCAGGCGAGCGCGAGCGCCGATATGAGCGCAAACAATTTTTTCATGCCGACACCTCCGTTAAATGCCAAAGTCGAACAGGCTGAGCTGGCTGGTCTCGGACATGCCGTCCAAGCAACCCGCGGAAGCGAGTATTTCAATGACGGACTTGCCGATCTTTTTACGGATCATATCTTCCCGCGACAAAAACCGTCCGCCCGCCCGCGCCGCCGCCACGTTTTCGGCCGCGTTCGCGCCCAATCCGGGAAGCGATGAAAGCGGCGGGCGAATATGCAAGCCGTCCGCCTCGAGTCTGAAGCGCGTCGCGTCTGATTCGTACAGGTCTACGGGCGCAAGCGATATGCCGCGCAGGTTCATCTCGATAAGCGATTCGATAAGCGAAAACTCGCCCTCGTGCCTGTCGCGCTCGTCCTTCTCCATGTCGTCGATCTCCGAGAGTCTGTCGCGCAGTCTGTTCACGCCGGAAATCATCGTAAGTCCGTTGAAGTCGACCGAGTTCCTCTGCAAGAAGCTCGTGTAGTACGCGGCGGGGTAGTATATTTTGAAGTACGCTATGCGCAGCGCCATCGTGACATACGCTACGGCGTGAGCCTTCGGGAACAGATACTCGATTTTTCGGCACGCGCCGATGAACCACTCCGGCACGTTCGCGTCCGTCATAGCCTTCAGCATGTTTTCCTTCAGGTCGCCGCCCTTCGCGAGCGCGGCTTTGCCCTTGCGCACAAACTCCATTGTATCGAAAGCCGTCTTAGCTTCGACGCCGTAGCCCATCAGTTGGTTCATTATATCGTCGCGCGTGCATATAGCGTGCTTCAAATCAGCCTGCCCGCTCTTTATTATCTCCTGAATATTGCCGAGCCACACAGCCGTGCCGTGCGAAAGCCCCGATATGCGCACAAGCTCGTCCATAGAGCTTGGATTCGTATCGGTGAGCATTCCCCTCACGAACCGCGTGCCAAATTCAGGCACGCCCAAAGTGCCGGTCGGCGCGCCGAGCTCCTCCTGAGTAAGCCCCAGCGCCTTGGGGCTAGAAAACAGCGATATGATGTTTTCAAACACTTTGGCGTCGTCAAGCGGTATGCTTCTGGGAGGTATGCCCGTAAGCTCCTGAAGGTCGCGCAGCATAGTCGGATCGTCGTGACCGAGTATATCTAGCTTCACGAGCACGTCGTGCATCGAAGTGAAGTCGTAGTGCGTTGTTATAGTTTCGCTGTCCAAATCGTCCGCGGGGTGCTGTATAGCCGTAAACTGGTATATCTGATAATCGTTCGGCAAGACGACCATGCCCGCGGGGTGCTGACCCGTCGTGCGCTTTACGCCCGTTATGCCGCGCGCGAGGCGCTCTTTTTCGGCCTGTGAATAGCTTATCTGCCTTTCTTCGGAATATTTGAGCACATAGCCGTATGCCGTCTTTTCGGCTATCGTCCCGAGCGTGCCCGCGCGGAAAACGTTGTTGTCGCCGAACAGCTCTTTGACGAATTTATGCGCCTCCGGCTGATACACTCCCGAGAAATTCAGGTCTATGTCGGGCACTTTGTCGCCCTTGAAGCCCAGAAACACTTCGAACGGTATGTTGAAGCCGTCGCGCTTCATTTGCGAACCGCATACGGGGCACGCCTTCTCAGGCAAATCGAAGCCGCACAGACACCCGGCGGGCGTGTCAAATTCGGAATGCTTGCAGTCGGGGCACACGTAATACGGCGGCAGAGCGTCGACCTCGGTTATGCCCGCGAGTTTCGCGGCGAAAGACGAGCCGACAGAACCGCGCGAGCCTACGATGTAGCCGTCGGAAAGAGACTTATTCACGAGCTTCACGGCGATCATATACAATGTCGAAAAGCCGTAGCCGCATATAGCGCCCAATTCTTTATCGAGCCGCGCCCGCACGATTTCGGGCAGTTCTTCGCCGAATATCTCATGCGCCCTGTTTTCGCACAGAGAGCGCAGGTCGGCTTCCGCGCTTGGCCAGAACGGCTGAAAAGTATCTCCGCCGTCGGGCGCTTTCATAAACAGGTCTTTTATGTGCTCGATTCGCGACGCTATCTCGCGCGGCGCGTTCACGCACACGTCGAGGGCGGTTTCCGACCCCAGATACGAAAACTCTTTCAGCATGTCGTCTGTGGTGCGGAAGTAGAGCGGCGCTTGCATGTCCGCGTCCTCGAAGCCCTTGGTCGCCATCAGTATCGCTCTATATATGCTGTCCTTGGGTTCTTTGAAGTGAACGTCGCCCGTCGCGACGACGGGTTTTCCGAGCTTTTTACCCAGCTCGACTATGCGTATGTTGAGTTTTCTGAGCTCGTCCTCGTCCTTCGCCAAACCCTCGCGTATCATGAAAGCGTTGTTGCCTATGGGCTGTATTTCGAGGTAATCGTAAAACGACGCGATGCGCTCCAAAGCGTCGTCGTCTTTGCCGCCAACGAGCGCGCGGAACAGTTCGCCCGACTCGCAGGCGCTGCCTATTATAAGCCCGTTCCTGTATTTTTGTATGAGCCCGCGCGGCATACGCGGCGTTCTGTGGAAGTATTTAAGGTGCGCTTCGCTTATGATGCGGTTGAGGTTCGTCATGCCGTCGCGGGACGCGGCGAGCAGTATTATGTGTCGGCTTTCGCCGCCCGCGTCTACCTGAAAAAATGTGTTCAGCTCGTCTAAGCGCTTAACGGGGCGCTCCGCGCTCATGTCGGCGAGCGTTTTAAGGAGCACGTCGGAAGTAGCCTTCGCGTCGTTTACAGCCCTGTGCGCCTTCGTAAGCGTTATTCCGAGAGATTTGCATATCTGACCCAGTTTATGGCTTTTGAGCGCTTTATAGCGGTTGCGCGTGAGCGCCAGCGTGTCGAGCACAGGCATGTCGAATTTCAATCCGGCAGCCTCATAGGCTCTTTTTATGAACGCGGTGTCGAACGACGCGTTGTGCGCGACGAGCACGCAGCCGTCCGCCATCTGCGCGAACCCGCGTATCGCGTCTTCGATTACGGGCTGACCGCGCAGCATGGCGTCGGTGATTCCCGTAAGAGCCGTGACTTTCTCGGGCAGCGCCTTTTCGGGATCGATCAACTGCGAGTATTCGCTTTCGACCTTGCCGTTTTTGACCTTGACCGCGCCTATCTCGGTGATTTTGTCAGTCGCGGTATTAAGCCCCGTCGTCTCAACGTCCACGACTACGAACTCTATTCCGTCCATGGGGCGCGAGTCGGCGTTTTCCACGATTTCGGGAAAATCCTCTATCAGATAGCCCTCGCAGCCCGGTATCAGCTTTATGCCCGCTTTTTTCGCGGCGGCGAACGCCTCAGGGAACGCCTGCACGACGCCGTGATCCGTTATGGCGATCGCGTCGTGTCCCCATTCCGCCGCCTGATTGATGAGCTCCGTCGGAGAAGCGCACGCGTCCATGGCGCTCATTCGGGTGTGCAGATGCAGTTCGACGCGCTTCACGGGCGCGGTATCGACTCTCACGACCTTCGCGGTGGGAACAATGTCGTCCGCGTAGAGGACGAATCCGCGTCTGAAATCGTCGTATTTATACTCGCCGCGGACTTTGAGCCATAAACCCTCCTTGACGAACGCTTTCGCGCCCTCGACCTGTTTTTCGAGCGAAACGCCCGATTTGCCTGTCTTGGGCTGCAAAAACGCCTTGCACTCGACGCTGCCTTCGGAATCCGTCAGCGTGAAAAGCAGTATTTTTCTGTCGCCGTTCTTTGAGTCGCGCAATTCAGCCTTGACCACTTCGCCCATGAGCGCGACACGACCCGCGTCCTCCGTAAGCTCGCTCATAGAAATGATGTGGTCTGAAAACGCGGAACCTCGCACGACCGACATGGGCGAATCCGACACCGTTTTCTCGGTTTTGGCAAGCGCGCGCATGGAGTCGGCGAGCTTCGCTTCCTGTTCGCGCCTCTTTTCGGCTATGCGCAGTATGCGCTCGTCCTCTACTCCCGCGACTTCGACGATAACTCTTGCTGAAATGCCGAAAAGCTCGTCGAGCTTTCTTGTGATTATGCCGTCTATTCCGCGCTGCGAAACAAAATCCGCGCCCTCTTTGGAGTTCAGCGTGATCGTCAGCAGGTCTTCACTGAACGCCCATTTCGCGTCGTTCCACGTAAGGTACGGCATAGAGCCGGGGCTTTCGGCAAGCACGCATTCAATTATGACGCCCTTGTACGCGTCGATGTCCGAAAGAGCCGCCTCGCGCAGGCTCGGGTAGCTTACGCTGACTGTCAGATTATTCTGCGGGAAACCGCTCTTCATTGCCTTCGAGACAATCTGAAACTCGCGCTTTGTCAGAAGTCTGGACGCGTGAAAATAAGCGCGCATATCGCCCGTCGAACGCGACACGGTCACGCGGTCGAGCGTTATGACGCTTGTTATGTCCGCGCCCGCGTCCTTGAAAAGCCGCGTCCAAACCTCGCTCATTCTAAGCTCTCTTTCGTATCTCGTCTATCAGAGCGCGCGCCAAATCGCCCTTCACGCTCCGCGTCGGCTCGCCCTTTATGAACAGCGCGCCGCCGTCAGCGCCGCCCGCTATGCCCATGTCGGCCTCGCGAGCCTCGCCCGGTCCGTTGACGACGCAGCCCATCACCGCCACGGTGAGCGGTTTATGTATATCGGCGGTTTCGCGCCTGACGCGCTCGGCTATCTCAAGCACGGGTATGCGCGTCCGGCCGCAGGTCGGGCACGAGATAATGTTTATGCAGTCGCGGCGAACGCCCGTCGCCCTCAATATGTCGAGCCCTGCCCGCACTTCGTGAACGGGGTCGCCGGTGAGGGACACGCGAATCGTGTCGCCTATGCCGTCAAGCAACAGCGCGCCTATGCCTATAGCCGACTTAACGCCGCCCATTAAGACGCCGCCCGCCTCGGTCACGCCTATGTGCTGCGGATAATCGCACATTTTATCCAGCGCGCGGCACGCGTCGACAGTCATTTTCACGTCGGACGATTTCACGGACAGAACGATGTTGTCGTAGCCGCATTCCTCGAGCAGTCTCGCGTGTCCGAGCGCGCTCTCAGCCAAGCCCTCGGCCGTCACGCCGCCGTATTTGCGCAGTATGTCCTTTTCGAGCGAGCCGGAATTGACGCCCACGCGAACGGGCACGTTGTGAGCTTTCAGGCAGTCCGCCAGTTCTTTGACGTTTTGAATGCCGCCTATGTTGCCCGGATTTATTCTGACTTTAGAAATTCCGTTCTCGACTGACTTTATGGCGAGGTCGTGCCTGAAATGTATGTCTGCGACGAGCGGAACTTCCGAAAAATCGACGAGCTTGCGCACGTTAGCCGCGCATTCGTCGTCGAACACGCTTACGCGCACGATTTCGCAACCCGCGTCGCACAGCGCCTTTATCTGCGCGCAGGTCGCGTTTAGGTCGCGGGTGTCTGTGTTCGTCATGCTCTGAACGCTTACGGGCGCGCCGCCGCCGATGGGCACGCCGCCCGCGAATACCTTTTTCGTATGCGATTCGCTCATGTTTGTCTCCTTCGCGCTCAGCCGCCTATAAGCCGCGCGATGTCTTTGTATGTTATGAACACGGCGAGAGCCAAAAGCAGCGCCAAGCCTATCAGATGAACGATGCCTTCCTTGTCGCGGTTAAGCGGCTTGCGCCGTATGCCCTCTATCGCCAGAAACACAAGCCGTCCGCCGTCGAGCGCGGGCAAGGGCAGCAGGTTCATGATGCCCAGATTGAGCGATATGATCAGTATCCAATTCAATATACGCAACATGCCGTCGGAGAAATTGAGCATTATGCCCTGCTTTACGTCCGTCGACATTTCGGCGACTATTCCGACCACGCCCGTGAGAGCGCCGTCGTCGACTCCCCTGCCGCCTATCAGCCCGACTATCATGTCCTTCAAAAAGCTGACGGTCATCACGACGACTTCTTTGAGGAGCAACGCCGCTTCGGGTATCGCGGTTATGACGTTGCAGTCGTAGCTATCGTAGTACGCGCCGAACGACACGCCTATCATCGGCCTATCCTCTTTTTCATCGATCAACGGCGTGATTACGATTTCAATTTCTTCATGTTCAGTTTCGTCTGAGAGCCCGTCTTGCGGAATATCGGATAAATCGGGCGAATCCGTCCCGCTTCTGTTGATTGTGAGCGCGACGGGCATATTGGGGCTGTCAGAAATTATTTCGCGGACTTTCTCCGTGCCCGATGTGTCAAACGATATTTCCTCGCCGTTTGCGCGCGCTATAATGTCCCCGACCTTCAAACCGGCTCTGTCGGCGGGCGAATCGTCTGCGATTTGGACAAGCACGGGGAAAACTTGGGTTTTGAACGGGTTGTATATATAGCCGCCCGCGATAAGTACGACGGCCGCGACGAACGCCACCAAAACATTGAGGGCGGGACCCGCGAGCACTGTCATAAAACGCTTCCACACGGGCTGATTGTTCATAGCGTTGGGTGCGTTCGCGTCCGTGTCCTCGCCCAAAAACGCGCAATAGCCGCCCAGGGGCAGCAGCCTTATAGAATATTTGGTTTCTTTACGCTTCCACGACACGAGCTTCGGGCCGAAGCCTATCGAAAATTCGACAATGCCTATGCCCAGTTTTTTGCCGACAATATAGTGACCAAATTCGTGAACGGTTATAATGACGCCCAACACTATGAGCGCCAGTAAAACCGACAGCACATTGCCCATCAACACGCCTCCGCTATCAATGTCCCGCTATGTTCAGCGCCCGCCGCGCCAGTTCCCTCGCCCGGCGGTCGCAGTCGTATACGTCTTTGGCGCACGTTATCGCGCGTTGTTCCGCATTATCGAGAGATTTCACTATAGCATCATAAATTTGTCCGAATCCGATTTCGCCGCGCAGGAACGCGCTCACGGCTTCCTCGTTCGCGCCGTTGAACGTCACTGTGGCGCTGCCGCCCGTTTCGAGCGCGTCGTATGCGAGTTTCAGGCACGGGAAACGCTCCAAGTCGGGTTCTTCGAACGTCAGAGCGCCGAGTTCCGAGAAATTCAGGCGCTTTCCGCCGAAGCTCAGGCGATCCGGTTCGCCGAGCGCGTAGCTTATAGGCGCGCGCATGTCGGGCGCGCCCAACTGCGCCATCACAGAACCGTCGGAAAACTCGACCATAGAGTGTATGACGCTCTGAGGGTGAATCACCACGTCGATTTTGTCGGGCGGCATGTCGAACAGATAGCGCGCCTCGACGACTTCAAGCCCCTTGTTCACGAGCGAAGCGCAGTCGACAGTGATTTTGGCGCCCATTCGCCACGTCGGGTGCTTAAGCACGTCGGAAACGCGCGCGTTCTTTATTTGTTCTTTGGTGAATGAGCGCAGCGCGCCGCCGGAGCAGGTGAGTATCAGCCTTTCGGGCAAGTTGCCGCGCGCGGCGGTCAGGCACTGATATATGGCGCTGTGCTCGCTGTCAACGGGCAGCAGCTTGCGGTTCAGTCGCTTCGCCTTCTTAACTACCAATTCGCCGCCCGTCACGAGCGCCTCTTTGTTCGCCAGCAACACGCGCGAGCATGTGTCGAGCGCTTTCAGAACCGCGTCCAAACCCGCCACGCCGACGATGGCGCAGACCGCGTCGTCCGCGCCCGCAGCCGCTAGCGCCGCGACGGTTGAGTCTTTCCCGAAAAACCATTCTATGCGCTTCAGGTCGTCGGGTATGCTCTCTGGCTCTGCGACAAGCGCGCACACCTTCGGCCTGAATCTGCGCGCGAGCTCGAACATGCCTTCCGCGTCGGAATTCGCGGTGAGCGCGCACGCCTCGAATCTGTCGGGGTAGCGCCCGATTATGTCGAGAGTCTGCGTGCCTATAGACCCGGTCGCGCCCAGCACGGCGATTTTCCTTGTCATGCGTTTTTCACCCGCCCGAAGCGCCTGTCGCGCCGCGAGTATTCGTTCAGGTCGGCTATCAAATGCGCGCGGTTGTAGTCCGGCCAATAAACGGGATTGAATATTATCTCGGAATACCACGTCTGCCACAGCATGAAGTTCGAAAGCCGCTTGTCTCCGCTCGTGCGTATCAGCAGATCCACGTCCGGCTCGCCGCGCGTGTACAATTCGCGCGAAAGCATATCCTGCGTGATGTCGGCGGGGCTAATATCGCCCGACACGCATTTCTGGGCGAGTATTCGCGCGGCTCGCTCGATTTCGGCGCGCCCGCCATAGTTGAGCGCGATATTCAGTTTGAGACCCGCGTTGTCGCGCGTGCGCGCCTGCGCGTTTTCGAGCGCCGCTCTCTGCTCGTCGGGGAATGCCGAAATGTCTCCCAATATGCGTATACGCACGCCCTTTTCGTGAAGCTCGTCTATCTCCGACAGAAAGTATTTCGTTATGAGCGACATAAGCGTGTTCACTTCGTCCGCAGGCCTCTGCCAGTTTTCGGTCGAGAACGCGTATATGCTCATGTATTCGATTTTCAGATCGTCGCAGGCGCGAATGATGTCGCGCAGCGCTTCCGTGCCCGCCGCGTGACCCGCGCTTCTGGGCAAACCCTTCGAGCGCGCCCATCTGCCGTTTCCGTCCATTATGAAGGCAATGTGGCGCGGCAGCTTTTCCGCGGGCGGCGGCGCGTCGTTCGAAACGACCTGCTTTCTGAAAAGCGAGGCAATTTTCGTCAAATCAAGTTTGAACACTTTGATCGTCCTCTATACGGTCGGGGAAGCGCGCGCATGTGAGCGTTTCCCCGCCTTCCGAAATTCGTACTACGCGCAACGTGCCGCGGGTGATTCTCTCCCGCGGCGCGTTGACTTCTACGATTGTCTTAGGCGCGATACCAAGCGCCTTTAGGCTTTCAAGCGCCGCGTTTAGCGGCATACCAGCAAGGGAAAGCGTCATACGGACATTATCTCTTTTTCTTTGTCCGCGCCGGCTTTATCGATATTCTTGATGTATTCGTCAACCGATTTCTGAAGCTGCGTTTCGGCTATCTTCTGGTCGTCCTCGGTAATGGCGGAATCCTTCTTGAGCTTCTTGAACGCCTCCATCGCGTCGCGGCGTATATTGCGCACGGCGACCTTGCAATCCTCGACGGCCTTTTTGACCTGCTTGCACAGTTCCTTGCGGCGTTCCTCGTTCAATTCGGGCACGAGCAGGCGTATCACGCGCCCGTCGTTCGACGGGTTTATGCCCAAATCCGACTTTTGAATTTCCTTTTCGATAGGGCCTATCATCTTCGATTCCCACGGCGCTATCACGAGCAGGCGCGGTTCGGGCGAAGATATGTTGGCGACTCCCGAAAGCGGCGTGGGAGTGCCGTAGTAGTCGACCGTGATCTTGTCGAGTATTTGCGGATTGGCGCGACCCGCCCGCAGGGTTGAGAAATCCTTTTTGAGCGTTGCGAGGGATTTTTCCATTTTGGCTTTTGCTTCCTCGATTTTTGCCTTATACATGATGTGCGCCTCCTCGGTAATCGTTTCATTTCACGGCTATTGTATAGAAATTTGCGAGCCGTGTCAAGTTTTAGGTTGTCTGAAGCGTATTTTAGCGTATCGGTCGCCCGTCAGTCGATTATAGCGAGCGTGACGCTTACGTCCAGAACCTCGAACTTCTTGAGTTTCTCGCCCTTCTCGTCGTCGTAGCGGGCGATGGTTATCGTGAACGACTCGCCCTCCGCGAGCTTGTCTATGAGCTTCGTATACTCGCGGAAATCGTATATGCGCGCGCCGTTTACGTGCGTTATGACGTCGTTTACTCGCAGACCCGCGCGCGCGCCCGAGCCGTTTTTATCGATTTCGACGACCTGCAAACCGGCGGGCGGGAAGTTTTTGAGCGGTTCTTCAGGGCCTTTTATAGACAAGACCGACACGCCGAAGCGGGGACGGTTGTAAACGCCCGTTTCGATAATGCTTTGAGCTATAGGCCACGCAACGTCTATGGGCACGGCGAACGACAGGCCTTCGTAAACAATGAACTCCTCGCCCTGCTCGTCGCGGTAGTAGTAGCCCATATACTTCATGAACGGTATGCCCACAAGCTCGCCCTTAGCGTTCAAAAGCGCGCCGCCCGAATTGCCGGGGTTTATGGCGGTGTCCATTTGAATAAGCCCGACCGCCCTCTCGGACGTGGGGTCGGCGTCCTCGCGGTTCAGGCCCGAAACTATGCCGGACGTGAGCGTGTTGTACATCGCCTTCGCGTCTACGGGCGTGCCGATCGCGCATACCAGCTCGCCCACGCGCAAGTCGGACGACTTGCCGATCGCGACAGGCTTCGCGTCTATCTTTTCGTCGATTTTGAGTACGGCTACGTCTGAAGCCGCGTCGTAGCCTACGACGAATGCCTCGTAAGCCGTTCCGTCCGACAGCCTGAGCTCAAGCTCGTCGGCTTCCTCGACCACGTGGTAGTTCGTTATGAAGTAGCCGCGCTCGTCGACGTATACGGCGCTTCCGCCGCCTTCGTCTATTTTATCGACAGCGCCGGTCGCTTCGTCCCACTTGGTGGTCGTGCAAACGAGCACCAGAACGGACGGAGACACGCTCTCGTAAATCGCGGGAAGCGGGTTTTTATCGGTATACACCAAATCGTATGTCGCCGGCAACTCTGCCGCCGCGAAGGAGCAAAGCATTATGACCGTCAGCAGTACCGCGCAGACTGTCTTCCACATAGTGAGCACCTCTTTCGTGTGTGATTATTTCAACGTGACTATCGTCACACCGTCTTCGCCTTCCCCGTAGCGACCCAGCCTGAACTCCGATATTTCGGGGTTGTGCTTCAAGTGAGCGTGCAGACCCGCGCGCAGAGCGCCCGTGCCTTTGCCGTGAATTATCGAAACGGTCTTCAAAGCGTTCATGCGCGCGCCGTCTATGAACAGGTCGACCTGCGTAATGGCTTCCTCGACAGTCATGCCGCGCACGTCGGTTTCCATCGTCGCCTGCTTGATCTCCGGCGCAGAACCGCCCGAGCGCGGAGCGCTTTTCTTGGGTTCTTCCTTCACAGCGCGCATTTGAGAGAGCTTCGCTTTCATTTTCATAGAACCGGCCTGCACGGTGCACTCGCCCTTCGAGTCGGGGCTTGTGAGCACGACGGCGCGGGCGCCTATGTGCGTAAGCTCCACGCGGTCGCCGACAGACACGGTTTTTGGCGCTTCGCCGGATTCTTTCGAAGATATATGCTCGCTCATGTCGTCCACGCCGTCCTGCAATCTGCGGCGCATGTCGTGCATCTCGTGCTCTTTGAGCGAGTTGTTTTTTGCCTTTTTAAGCTCGGCAATGATCGTCTCGGCTTCCCTCTGCGCCTTTTTGAGCACGCCTTTCGCGTCCTCCTTGGCGCGCGCCATCATCGTCTCGCGCTTTTGCTCGTATTCTACGCGCATCTTTTCAGCCTCGTTGCGCAGTTTCTGCATTTCGACATGCGCGTCCTCGGCGAGCTTGCGCTCTTTTTCGGCGATTTGGCGATGGTATTCGGCGTTCGCTATGACGTCCTCGAAGCGTATCTGGTCGCGCGAAAGCCTGTCGGACGCGTTTTTTATCAGCGGGTCGGGCAAGCCCAGTTTGCGCGATATTTCAAAAGCGTTCGACTTGCCGGGCACGCCTATCGACAGGCGGTATGTCGGGCGCAGGGATTCAACGTCGAACTCGACAGACGCGTTCTCAACGCCCTTGGTGCCCAACGCGAACGCCTTCAATTCGGAGTAGTGAGTCGTCGCGAGAGTCGTGACGCGCATGGAGAGCAGATGCTCAAGTATCGCCATAGCGAGCGCCGCGCCCTCGGTCGGGTCTGTGCCCGCGCCCAGCTCGTCGAACAGCGCCAGCGATTTCGGGGTCACGTTATCGAGTATAGAGACGATGTTCGTCATATGCGACGAAAACGTCGAAAGCGATTGTTCGATAGACTGCTCGTCGCCAATGTCCGCGAAAACCTCGTCGAATATAGCCAGCTCGCTTCCGAAGCGGGCGGGAATCTGCATACCCGACTGCGCCATAAGCGTCAGAAGGCCGACGGTCTTGAGCGTGACGGTTTTGCCGCCCGTGTTAGGGCCGGTGATTATCAGAATCGAGTAATCCTCGCCCATCCACAAATCCGACGGCACGACCTTTTCGGGGTCTATCAGCGGGTGGCGCGCACGCATTATGTTTATGCGGCCGTTTTCGTTGAGCTTTGGCTCGACTGCCTTCATTTCGCGCGACAGATACGCCTTGGCGAATATGCAGTCCAGCTCCGCCATAACGTTCAGGCTCGACGATATAAGCGGCGCGTCGGGGGCTACCCTTTCGGACAGCTCTTTCAATATGCGCTCTATCTCTTGCCGCTCTTTGAGCAGCCATTCTTTAAGCTCGTTGCCCGCCTCGACTACGGCCATAGGCTCTATGAAGAGCGTCGAACCGCTGCCGCTCTGGTCGTGCACAAGCCCCGGCACGAACTGACGGCATTCTGATTTGACGGGTATGACGTAGCGCCCGTTGCGCATCGTGATTATCGTATCCATCAGGTATTTCGACGTGGACTGCGAGCGTATATACGCGTTCAGCTTGTCGCGCACGCGGTCGTTCAGCGTGCGAATATGGCGGCGAATCGAGTATAATTCAGAGCTGGCGCGGTCGTTCATCTCGTCCTCGGATATGATAGCCGCGAATATGTCTTCCTCGAGCATACGGTTTACGGCTATGCGCGAGCCCATATCGGAAAGAAGCGCCGTGTCCTCGCGCTCGTTGACTAGCGCCCTGCGCACGCCGCGAAACGCGCGCAGCGCTTCGGCGGTGGACAAGAGCGCTTTCATGGAAAGCGTCGCGCCCATGCTCGCGAGTTTCAGGTATTCGCGAATGTCGGTGAACGGCAGCATCGGGTTTCCGCCCGTATAGGCAATGACCGCGAGCGCCTGCTCGGTCTGCGCCTGCATGTTTCTGACTTCGAACGCGTCGCTCGACGGGCACAGAGACAAAGCCCTCTCGCGCCCCATGTCGGACACGGCGAACTCGGCGAGTTTTTTGAGAATCTTATCGTATTCGAGCACGCGCCTGTATTTTTCGTTCATGATATACTTGTTACCCCTTAATCGGTTTTTCTGAAATAATGTCCTGTGGTGTGCGCGCTTTCGTCGCTTTCAGTTATCGTTTTACCGTCGAGCAGCGCGCGGAAGCGTTTTGTTATGTTAAAAACGGTCTCATGCGGTTCGTTTGTGAATATCAAACGGTGGCGGTTGGCTTCGGGCAGTTTATCGAAGCGGTTCTCAAGCGACAAAGGCACGCTGTTCAACACGCTTATGACGCAGCCCGCGGGCGTTTTTGTGCGCGCAAGCGGGAAGCGCGCCTTCATACGGTCGATGAACGCGCATGAATCGATCTTGACTGCGCCACTGTCGCAGGCGGAGCAGAGCGCGTGGGCAGCGCCGCCGCGCGCCTGATTGAGCGGGCAATGCCTTAGGAACATCAACGGAATGTCGCCGTATACGATTATCTCGCGGTTTCCGCCGAACGACGATATTTCGCCCGCCGTAAGCTCCAGAGACGGCGAGTACACTCTTGCGCCGACGTTCAGAAATTTAAGCGCGGGCGCGTTCGCTATGTTCATATGATAATCGTATCGAGTCTCGCCCGGCCAGTCATACGCGAGCTGACCGATATTCGATATATACACGCCCGCGACGCGTTCGGCGTTCGCACCCGCCCACTCGAAAAGACCTTCAAGCGACTCGGCGGGCGCAACGGGCGGCAGCGCTATGAAAAACCTATCGAGCCCGACGGCGGCGCGTTCGAGCGCGCCTGCGCAAATATCGGGCGGCGAGAGCGCGATTTCGTCTGCGCCCGCAGCTATAGCCCGCGAAAGCGCAACAGAATCGCGCGCCTGAACAACGAGCCTGCCCGTTACCTGCGTAGCGATAAGCTCCGGCGCTTCAAACGGCAGTACGGCGTGAGAGCAGCCGCGCAGACCGCGCACTCGCGCTTCCGAAAGCGCCGACAGCGCGTCGCGGCGCAGTTTGTTTAGGCCGTTCACGGGCGCGAACGCGTCCGTGTCTGACGACACTTTCACGTCTTTCATGATATACGGCGTGCCGCCCGTTTTCGAGAATTGTTCTGTAAGGCGCGATTCGGGGAGCGCGTTTCCGAGAGCGCGTTCCACAAGCCAGCCTTCCGCGCCGACAGTGAAGCGCCCGTCGGTTACGGACGCGCGCGCGACCGAGCCAACGCGCAAATTGATTTCAGCCGTGACGGGCACGGTTTTGCTAATGCCGTTCACGCTCTGCTTGGCGGCCGCCATTTGCGCGGCGCTTACGAGCCTTATAATGTCTCCGCACGCCCTAATCGGGTTTTTGACCCTCTCGCCCGCGCGGGCGTTCAGCCTGAGCGGAATATCTTCCGCGCCCGACGCGCGCAAAACGAGCGCGTCGGCGTTCACGACGTCGCGGGTCAAAAGTATTTCGCGTTCGTTAGCGGCAGTACCGACCTTCACGCCGCAGTGGGACGGTCGGGCAGGGTTTATTATGTCCGAATCGTCAACGCCCGTTAGATAGCCGCGCGTGAAGCCGCCGCGGTTGAATATCTGCAAAAGCGCGTCCCTGTCAGCGTCGGTTATTCTGAAGCCGTCTATGGCGCGGCGGTATATGCGGGTGACGACGGCGACATATTCCGCTCTTTTGAGCCTGCCCTCAATTTTGAGGCTCGAAACGCCCGCGTCGCGCAGGGCGGACACCATGTCTACAGCAGACAGATCTTTCGTTGACAATAAATACCCGTCGGCCTTAGCGCCTTCGAGCGTATACGGCAGGCGGCACGGCTGCGCGCACATGCCGCGATTGCCGCTTCTGCCGCCGACAATGCTCGAGAACAGGCACTGACCCGAACACGCAGTGCACAATGCGCCGTGACAGAACGCCTCGATTTCAACGCCTTCCGAAGCGCACTCGGAGATTTCGTTAAGCGTAAGCTCGCGGGCGAGCACTACGCGCTCGAAGCCCTTTTTCTTAAGAACCCTCACGCCCTGAACGTTGTTTACGGCCATTTGGGTTGACGCGTGCAGTCTGAGGGACGGAAGCGTTTCGTTAAGTATTTCGCACACGCCGAAATCCTGCACGATAGCCGCGTCAGCGCCCGCGTCAGCCAACGATTCAGCTGCGCTATGCAGGCTCTCAAGCTCCGACTGTTTCAAAAGCGTGTTCACGGTGACATAGACTTTTTTGCCGCGCTCGTGGCAATAGTCGCAGGCGCGCTTCAACTCGTCGGGCGAAAAATTCTTCGCGCCCATGCGCGCGTTGAGCGCGTTCAAGCCCAGATATACGCTGTCCGCGCCGTTTTCAACGCCGGCGACGAGCGCGTCCCAATCGCCCGCGGGCGACAGTAATTCCATAATACAGACCTTTACCCTTCGCAGATGCTCTCACGATTATATCAGATATTTAAGCCGTTCACAAGCATAAATAAACCGCGGGCGAATTTCGCCGCGCGGTTTTATGCTCATTGAATCCGGAACGCGGTTATTTCGGTTATTGATATATAAAACTATGCAGCTTCGTGCGGTTCGCTTCAAGGTCCATGTCGTAGAGCATGGCGACATCGTCGCGTTTTTCTTCTTTGTATGTACCCAGCGCGGGCAGTCTCATAGTCTGCGCCTGCGCAAAATCCTTGCGGTTCAGAACGAGACTGGCGGTGTTCATTATATCGTTAATCGATATATTCGTCTTGAAATAACTCGAGCACTCGCTGAGCATCTTGTATATATCGAGCGCGCCGAGACCCTTCGCCTTCTCCATGAGCTTGTTGAGCACCTTCTGCTGGCGCTCGACCCGCGCGAAGTCGCTGTCGATTTTACGGATGCGGGCGTATGCGAGGGTCTGCATACCGTTTAGGTGTATGCCGTTTCCGGCATCGTTTATCATCATCGCCAAGCACTGTCTCTCCGCCTCGGCATACTCGATTCTGCCCTGATTGACGAGATCGAGATACTGACCCGCTACGTTATAGTTGATATGATAGACCTCGGACTCGGTTACGTCCATCGTTATGCCGCCCAATACTTCGGCGATGCTCGCGAAGCCGTTGAAATCGACGAGCACATAGTGCTCAATGTTCATGTTGAACAATTCGTTCACAGTTTTGATGGCAAGCTCCGGCCCGCCGTAGAAGAACGCGTTGTTCATTCTCTGAAGCCCGTGACCGGGAATTGTCACGGCGGTGTCGCGCATAATGCTCGCAAGCTTCACTTCGCCCGTTTTGTTGTTTATGGAGCATATGATCATTGTGTCGGTGCGCGACGTCTCGGTGAGTATGCGCACGTCAGAACCCAGCAGCAGAATATTGTGCCAGTTTTCGTCAAGCCCTTCGAAAACGCTCAGATTGTCTACGTTAATCGAGTTCTCAAGCGATCTATCGAGGTTGTCGGTGCTGCTCTTGGTCTGGCTGTTCAGATATTCGGAGAAAACGCTCGATCCGCCCGTCGTCGAAACAGTGGGGGTCGGCTGCGTTTTGTTTTCTTTGTCATTATTCAGGCCGCCGGAAATCACGATATACGCAATTGCCGCAATGATTAAGAGCAGCACTGCAAGCGCGATAAAAGCGGGCGCTTTGCTGGCTTTCTTTTTGCGGCGTTTTGCGTTCGGGTTTACGCGCGTCGGGGCGGCGCTCCTGCGGGGCGCGGGGCGATTTGTGTGTGAAGAACCGCGTGGTTGGCTCATTATGTATATCCTCCGTAAGAATCGTTTCGAACATTTTTATGAATATATACTGTGTAAAGCAATACGATTATACAACAGTTGTTGTTGAATCGTAAACGGTGTTTTCATATATAGCGAATAATTAACACAATACCGCGCGGCGCGGGCTATAATGAAAAACGCCGCGAACGGAAAACGTTCGCGGCGTTTTATACGTGCCTGAAGGGATTCGAACCCTTGACCCCTTGGTTCATATGCAACTATTCAATATCGTATAAACAACAAATTTATCTCTTCTCGATGTATAACGATAATCCTAAAATGCAACTAGTTATATTCATAGATAGAAAAGTCCATTGAGAATGTGTACATTCCATATGATTTTGTAAACCCGTATCGATATACTCCATCGTTCTCGTGTTGAGACATGTAATCTATCGGTGTAGATGTGATTGTGTTGACTAAAAGAGAATCTATCATAGCGTCAGCTTCTACATCATCATAATCTTCTCTTAAGGCGTACATTGCACATTTTATTATCGATAAGTAGTCTTCGACATTTACTGCGTAGATGTCTTCGCTAATACTTAATGAAAAAGTATCGAGAAAGTTATGGCTCTTTTTAGTATTCATGTAAAACATGTAGCTTCCGACAAAATCAATATTACCATATGGGAAGTCATCCCATACACCATCGGAATATAGCTCCCGATTAATTATCACAGCGAATTTTTCATCGACCATTTCACATAAGCGTTCCATGAAGCTATCGTAAAAAGGAACAAATACACCGCCTTCATCTGACGATGGTTCTTCGCTGTAAGCAATCCCAAGTAAAAAAAATATGAGAATAACGCTCATTATCTTTTTCAATATTGCTGCCTCCCCTTCACGTGTAATAATTCTGTTGAAATAATTATCGATGAATGCATTCATGAATATGAATCGTGTCAAGCAATATAATTATACAACAGTAGTTGTTCAATCGTAAACGGTGTTTTCATATATAGCGAACAATTAACACAATACCGCGCGGCGCGAGTTTTAATGAAAAACGCCGCGAACGGAAAACGTTCGCGGCGTTTTATACGTGCCTGAAGGGATTCGAACCCCTGACCTTTTGGTTCGTAGCCAAACACTCTATCCGGCTGAGCTACAGGCACAAGCCTTTGCAACAGCGCTTATTATAAGCGTAGCGCTGAATTTTGTCAATCGATATTTGCGATATGATTTTGTAATGTTTCGAAGAAAGTTCTACGCGGCTGTAAAAAGCGAACCGTCCGAGCGCCGCATTTCGGCATTCAGACGGTTCTTTTCGCGCACGCGGTCATACTTTTTCGGGTTCTCCGCTCTGCGCGTCACAGGGTTCACGCCGTTCCAATCGGCTCTGTTAAGCCTGTCGCGCTCCCTGCGCTGCGATTTCGACAGTTTTCCATACGGAATATGCGTTTTCATGGTATCCTCTCCTCTTTCGATTATATGGTTTCGACGATGACAAGCTCGCGTTTGTTCCACAGGCGCGGCGCTCGCGCCGTGTTCGCAAGCCCGCGGCTCACTATTAGCGCGTTATCGTACAACCCGCCCGCGTATTTCGGGAACAAGCCCTGACCCGGCGCGAACACGGGCTGACCGAACAAGCGCCATTGCCCGCCGTGGGCGTGACCCGAAAGTATTATGTCGGCGCGGGTCTTGAGCGCGCAGCGCTCATAGTATTCAGGGTGATGGCACAGAAGCAAGCGAACGTCCGCTTCGGATTTACGGTATCTCTCGAGCCAGTCTGCGTCGCGCGCCGTCGAGAGCGCGCCCACGCGCACGTTTATGCCGCGAACGCTTAACGCGCTATCGGCGTTATGCAGCATAACCGCGCCCGTCTTTGCGATTTTAGTGATCTCGTCAGCCGATACGTAGCGCTCGTGGTTTCCGAGCGCGTAAAACGTGGGCGCTATGGCGGACGATTCGCGTAGAAAGCGATACGCGTTCGCGTTCGCGCACTCGCCCGCTATCGTCAGGCGCTTGGGTATGCACGCGTCGGCGGTGTACAGAAACCTTCCGAAAAAGTTCCGACGGCGTTCGGGCGAGCGGTTCGAAATCCCGCCCGAAGCGTCGGGCGCGTTTGGCTCAATAAGCTCCATAAGGTCGCCCGCCACGGCGATTATGTCGGGCTTCGCGCGTTTTATAGCGTCGATTATCGCTTCGCACGGGCGGTTGTGCAAATCGGCGACAAGCGCTATGCGCAAGCCCGCCGCGCGGCTGTCGCTTAAGCGTATATGATATGTGTTTACTTCAAAAGCGTTCGCCGTCGCGCATCATCTCCCATGATAATATAGCAAAAACGGGCGGCGCGTGTCAATCGCGCGCATATTAAGCGCCGGTTTTGTCGTCCGCCGCAGTTAGCGCCCTGTACGCGGCTTTTACGGTCACGAGCGCGGGCAGCGCGAGAAACATGCCGAGCACGCCGCCCAGCGCCGAGCCCGCCGCAATGGTGAGCAGTATCATCGCCGGACCCGCCCCCGAAACCGCGCCCATGACGCGCGGCGATATGACGTAATTGTCTATTTGCTGCACGAAAAGCAACACACCCAGCGTTATAAGCGCAGAGCGCAGGCTTACGGCGAGCGCCGCCAGCACGGGCGGAATCGTGCCTATGAGCGGTCCGAAATACGGTATGGCGTTCAGGAGGCCGTACACAAGCCCCATAGCCAGCGGAAGCGGAGTGCCCGTGAGCGTCATCGCGACGAACGCCATCGTCGCGGTCGTCAGTATAATCGTTACCTGTCCTCTCATATACATACCGAGTTCGCGGCGCACGCATTTGACGGCTCTCACGCATTTACCGCGCCACGCGGTCGGCACGAGCAGCGCCAGCCGCAGAGACAGCCTGCGCCAATCGAGCAAATAGAAATATGAAAGCGCGAGCACGATCATGCCGCCCGTCAGCGCCGACACGAGCGAGCCTATGCCCGAAAGCAGCATAGAGACGCCGCTCACGGCGGCGCGCGAAATCGCGTCGCCGCCCGTGGGCAGTCCAATCTCGGACGCGTTCAAACCCGTTTCGGAAATGGCGGCGAGCGCGCGGTCGATTATTGTCTGTGCCCGCGCGGTCGCCGCCTGAGCGTATATCGGAAGCTGAGAAAGCTGCGTCGCGGCGGGTATTATGACGGCGCACGCTATGCCCGCTATAACAAAAAGCACGAGCGCCAAAGCGAGCAGCGCGGCGAGCCATCTCTTTATGCGCCTTTCGAATTTGCGCACAAGCGGTTCGAGCAAATACGACACGACGAGCGCTATCGCGGCGATGCGCGCCGCGGGCGCTATGCGGGAACCCAGCAGCGCTATGAGCGCCGCCAGAGCGAGCGCGACTAAAACAGGCCGCGCCCGCCTTGTGCCGAAACGCATGTCACTCCCCCATACGCCGGAAGTTTAGTCTATATCCAGATTGCACGCGTCGGACGCGCCCGGGGTTCTGCCCACGTCGGTGTCGTCGCGCGTTCTGTCCCTCAAAGGCGGTATCGGATTTTCGGCTACCTCGAAGCGGTAGTCGCTCCCGATGTCGCGAATGTGGTCGTCGATGACTACGTGGCTTTGAACGGAACATATATCCGCGTTCACGGCGCACTGATAGGCAAAGAAGCGGTTGTTGGGCGCGAGACAGTTCACGCACTCGTAATCCTCGCACTGAGACGTCATCTGAACCGACTCGCCGAGCACTTTTCTCACATAGTCGATATTTGAGTGCAGCGACAATGGCGCGGGGAAGTCGCCGTTTCCGCACACCTGACGGTAGTCTTTGTTCTCATACCTTCTGAGCATGTCGGCGGCGCGGTGAAGGTGCGCGATCTCCATGTCGAGCATACGCTCCCATATGCGGCGAATGCAGTCGTCTGTTTCGGTTTCCATGCACGAATAATACAGGTACGCTTCGATATACTGCCTCATAAGCAGGTTTTCGAGCCACGTCGCGTTCACGTCCAAAAGGCTTCCGTAGTGCGTGACGTGCTGTTCCTCTATCATGCCGATCTCCTGATACAGCCAGCGCCCCTTGTCGTTCGGATAAGCGGTGGAGACGTTCATATAATAGTTCATGGTCTGCTGCTCGGCGGCGGTTATGATGCCGACGGACAATCGCGTTTGGGGCGCGGCACACTTGTTGTCGATATAGCGGCGCACCGAATCGAACGGGTGGCGGTGGTGCGCTATGGTCGGTCTGCCCGGCATTATTTCCGTATACCTGCCCACGAGGTTTTCTGCCTTCTCGCCGGTCTCGGAGTCCAGGAAGTTAGCGTAGCGATACAGATGGTCGAAATCCTCGAGCAGCGCGAAATCGAGCGCCTTTTTGACATACGGGTCGGGCTCGCGCTGCGCAAGCTCAGCGGTCAGGTCTACGGCAAGCTGCTCGTAGCCTATAGTGTGTTCGAGCAAAGTCTCATCGGGCGGTTTTATGACGCTTATCAGTTTTTGCTGCTGCTGCTCCTGACGGCGCAAAAGCGCAAGCTCCCGCCGAATATCGTTGTTCGGTTCGTTGCGCTGGAACTGGTGCGAAAACCATACGTTTTCGAACTCCGTGCCGTTCATTAGTATGACGCGGGTTCGGGTGTACGGGTCGACGCTGCGCTTGTCATACGACTGCGGGCGCATGTGATTCCAGTCAATAAAAAAGTTTTCGACAGGCATAGGTCTTTGTTCGAAAGGATTCATACAACCACTCCTCATAATCGTTCTCCGTTTATAGTATGCTCACGCGCGGAATACTTCCAATGCGCGATTCGCGAAAAATAACGCTGAAACGGTTCGGAAAAATTTACATGCGACTTGCGCGGTTCGATTATTGGGGGTATTATATTGTATAGTTATATATTGAAAGGCGGGTGTTTCGGAGCATGGGAAAGCGCATAATAAGCATACTTACGGTGTTGTGTCTTTTGTCGTTCTGCGCGGGCGCGGAGACTGTGACGATAGGCATACCGAGCGTGTACGGGGGTATAAGGGCCATGGCGATTGAATTTAACGAAGATTTTTTCGCGAAGAGCTCGTATGAATACGACCACGGGCTTATGCGAACAACGATCGCGCTGTCTCAGGCGGGCAACGGCGGCGGGGACGCATACGGCGCGGACGGCGATTTCAAACGCGAGCGTTATGCGCTCGACGCGTTCGAGAAGCTCGGTTTCACTGACGCGGCGACCGCGAATTACGAAATATCGCTCAACGACACTTCCGACAAAGTTGCGTTTTCGATAGCCCGACGGGCGCTATCCGACGGGAGCGAGTTAGTGCTCGCGCTCGTCCGCTCGGCGAATTACGGCGCTGAATGGGCGAGCAATTTTAACGTCGGCGCGGGCGAGACGCACGAAGGGTTCACGAAATCCGCGAAAGGCGTTACGGACGCGCTTTTGAACTATATAGAAACGCGAGTGGAATCAGACCGCGCGAAAATCTGGATAACCGGCTACAGCAGGGGCGCGGCGGTCGCGAACCTCGCCGCGAGGACTTTGGACGAAGAAGCCGCGAAGGGAAACGTAAAATTCAAGGCGGAGGACGTGTTCGCGTATACGTTCGCAACTCCCGCCACGGTGCGCGAGGGCATGGCGAACGAGAGCGACGCGCTGTACGATAACATATTCAACATCGTGAGCGACGCCGATATAGTGACCGAGTTGCCGCTCGCGGGTTGGGGATACGCGCGCTTCGGGCGCACGCTCAGGTTCGCGAAATTCGACGGGCTTGCGACCGTCGGGGAATTGAGTGAAACATATAAGCCCGCAATGGACAGATACGTCGAAATAACGGGCATGAAGTTTGATATGAAACAATACAGCGAATTGCGCGGCATGGTGAACGAGACGATAACCGGTATGCGCGCGAGCATTCGCGAAATAGACGATTACGCAGAAAACTGGCAGAATCTGTTCACGAGCTATATGCGGGTATTGAACACTCAGGTGAACAGCTCCAGCATAAGCGACGCTGCGTTTGCAGAAATTCAAGAGAAATATGCCGATAAAGCGTGGCTCGCGGCGCTCAAAAAGGAGCGCGGAAGGCTTACGAACGGTTGGGCGCAATATCCGCTGACGGCGTATTTGAGCATTTACGGCGCGGACGGCGGCGATATGCTCTCTGAGGCGGGCACGCTCGTAGACTCGCTGATGCCCGTCGGTTCGGACGCGTATTCGGTCACGCTTGCGTATGTGGCGCTGGGACTTAAATGCGCTACGGAAATCGAAAGCGCGGGCGGCGGCAACGCGTATATGCGGCTTGGAAGCTATATGCCGCTGCTTCAGACGCTTTCGGGCTTGGAGAAACTGTTCGCGGGGCATATGCCCGACACGTATATAGCGTTTTTGACTTCTATGAGCGCGGAAGAGCTGTTTTCGTAAGCTCTTTTGGGGCGGGCGACACGTCGAAGAAAACGCGCCTGTTAGCGTTTATGACCTTCGTTTCGAGGTACGCGCGCTCGCGCTCGAAGAACGCGCCGTATTCGGGGTGAACGTGACCGTGGATCATATACTGGGGGCTGTATTTGCTCATTAAGTCGAGAAAGCATTGAAACCCGCTGTGCGCTACGCCGCTCTCGTCGCCTACGCCGAGCGCGGGCGCGTGGGTGAGCAATATGTCGAAGCCCTTCGCGCGCCAGATTTTATAGCGGAGTTTCTGAACGCGCTTGCGCATCTCGCGCTCAGTATACATGCACGCGCCGGGCTTGTAGCGCATCGAACCGCCCAAGCCCAGCACGCGCACGCCGTTTACGGTGTATATATCGTCCTCTATGCAGACGCAGCCCTCGGGCGGCTTCTGAGTATATTTCGCGTCGTGATTTCCGTGCACGTACAGTATGGGCGCTTTGGTGAAGCACGTTATGAACGACAGATACTCCGCGGGCAGGTCGCCCGCCGAGAGTATGAGCCCAACGTCTTCCAAAAGCCGCCTGTCGAGGTGCTCCCATAAGAGCTTGTCTGCCTCGTCCGCCAACGCCAGCACGCGCATACTCTCGCTTCCTATCCGTTGAATTTCCAGCTGATGTTCTCGGCGCGCGGCGGCTGTATGCCGCGCACGCCCTGCATAAGCACTAAGGGCTTAGCCGAATCCTTAACGTCGTCCGCGGAAGGTATAGAGCCGACAACATTGTCTGCCAGATAATCCATGAGCAGTATTTCAGCGGGCGTGAGCCTCGTGTCGCCGCCCGAACGCAGACGACCGTCCTGGGAGCGAATCTCGCCCTCGAAAGGCCAGAACTGGTCGGACTGCAAGCCGGTCTTTACGCTGCTTATGAGCCGCTTTATATAGGGGTCTAAGTGAGAGGACAGCACGATGTCTATCGCGTCTGACGACATGCCCCACCAGTAGTCGAGCGCGCTCGGCCCTTCCTTTACGGAATCGAAGCTATCGTCGAGCACGCTTTCGATTATGTATTGATAGAACCTGCTCCAGTCGAGCACGGGTATCGCGAGATTTTTCGTCGAACCGTTTTCGCGTATATACAGCCCGTATTCCATGGACGAATGCTTGGGCGCGTTTATGTCCCTGTTGGATATAATGCTTATATCGTTATCTCCGAATGGGTGCTCAGGGTCGAAATCCTTTTTGGTGGACCACTCGAGATAGACCTTCGCCCTCGGGTTCACCATGCGCGCGCCCATGGCGAACGCGTTTACGGAAGCGGGCGAACCGTATATAGGGTAATCGGCGATGTATCCGATTTTGTCGTCGCGCGCCATCGCGCCCGCCAGCATTCCTATCAGGAATTTCGCTTCGTATATGCGCAGATAGTACGAGCGCACGTTGTGGTACGACGCGAGCAGCGAGCAGCACAGTATCTTGACTTCCGGGTGGTCGATAGACGGGCGCACAGACGCGTTAAGCATCAAAGGCGAAGTCGCGAATATGACGCGGTTGCCCTGTTCGATGAGCGAGTTTAGGCACTCCTCGAACATGTCGGGGCTTTCGAGCGCGCGGCTTGTGGTTTCGAGCTTATCGCCGAGCGCGTTTTCGCAGTTTATGCGCCCTAAGTCGTGCCAATAGTTCCAGCCGGAATCCTGCGGCGAACGGTGATACATAAACGCCGCCTTGACTTTGGACGGCCCGAACAGGGCGTTGAGCAGCCCCGGCGAATGCTTTTCGGCTCGATCCATTATCAGGCTGACGCTCTCCCTGTCGCTCTTGCGCTCAAATTCGGAGCGCATACGCTTCAGGTCTTCCGCGATCTCCGCGCTCGTCTTGCGCTTCGCGTTTTCATAGCCGAATATGGTCAGATACAGAAGAAACGCGTCGCCCGTCGTTATGGGCAGTTTTTCGGAGTATATGTTTTTGTACTCCGTTCTGAAATACAGATACGCGGCGCGCAGATCCATTCTGTCTTCGTCAGCCCACTTTTCGCCGGGCTTATGACCCGTGAGCTCGCGCAGGCTGTCGAACGCGCCCACCTGCGAAAACCAGATGTCGTTTATGCCGCTTTCGGCGTAGAACGGCAGAAACTCGAAGTATATCTGGTTTTCCCTGTCCTTCGTTTTCTTGGGGATTATGCGCGTGACTTCCGCTTCGGCGAACACCGCGCCCAGATATTTCATAACGCTTATGCGCTTGTTGCCCTCGACGATATAGTATTCGTTCATATATTCGAGAGCGGTGACAGGCTGGCGCATACCGTCGGCGACTATGCCGTCGTACAGGCGCGTCCATTTGAGCGAAAACTCGCTGTTGGGTTCGAGTATGGGCATGAAGTTGGGCGCGAAGGCGTTTGCGCGCCCCTTGGCGCTCGTGCCCACGACGCGCTCTATGGGTATCTGCGTAAGCCCCAGCGACACGCGCGTGAGCGCGACTACGTTCGGCACGCGTTCGTCGAGCGCCGTAAGATACGGCGGCTTGCGCGCCTGCAGGCACGAGTGGTACGCCTTCAAGCCCAAACGTCTTGCCCTTATATAGCACTCCATGTCCATTCTCACGTTTACCTCTCCTTACAGGCGCTTGACTTTCGCGCCGGACGGCGTGTCCTCGATCACGTAACCCAGAGACGTGACCTTATTGCGTATGGCGTCGGCCTCCGCGAAATTTTTAGCTTTTTTAGCGTCCGCGCGCGCTTTGACCAGCTCAAGTATCTCGGCGGGAGTGTCGTCGGCTTCGCGGCGCAACAGTCCGAGCACGCCGGTCATTTCAGAAAGCGCGTCGAGCGCTGTCTTGATTATGTCGCGGCAGGGCTTTTCGGCCGACGCGACGAGTATGTTCATGTCCCTGATGTATTCGAATATTGCTCCGATGGCGTCGGCGGTGTTCAGGTCGTCGTCCATGGCGCTTTTGAATGCCGCGACGGCGGCCGCGGCGCGCTCCGAGAACGCTTTCTCGTCGGCGTTGAGTTCGCGCTCCGGCGCGTGTGACAGCGCGAAGAACGCGTTGTCGCGCGCGGTGTAGAGCCTGTCGAGCGACGACTGCGCCTGAACGAGCATATCGTGCGAGTAGTTTATCGGGCTTCTGTAGTGCGCGGACAGCATGAACATTCGCACAACCTCTAAGTCAAACTCCTTCGCGATGTCGCGCACGAGCAGGAAATTGCCGAGCGACTTGCTCATTTTGCGGTTGTCGACGTTTATATGCCCGTTGTGCATCCAATACCTCGCGAAGGGCTTGCCCGTCGCGCATTCGGACTGTGCGATTTCGTTTTCATGGTGCGGAAACAGCAAATCAACGCCGCCGCAATGTATGTCGAACGTGTCGCCCAGATATTTGGTGCTCATCGCGGAGCACTCTATATGCCAGCCGGGGCGACCCATGCCCCACGGGCTCTTCCACGCCGGCTCGCCCGGCTTCTGAGCCTTCCAGAGCGCGAAGTCCATATAGTTTTTCTTGCCCATGCCCTCGTCGACCTCTACCCGCGCGCCCGCCTCGCGGTCGTCAAGGTTCTGACCTGAGAGCTTGCCGTAGCCCTTGTAGGCGCGTGTGTCGAAGAAAACGTCGCCAGCCTCGTTCACATAGGCGTAGCCGTTCTTTTGGAGCTTCACTATCATTTGAATTATCTCGCCCACGTGTTTCGTAGCCCTCGGGTGAACGTCGGCTTTTTCGACGCCCAAGCCCTCGGCGTCGGTGAAATACTCCTTTATATACCTCTCGGCGATCTCCGATACGGTCACGCCTTCATCGTTTGCGCGCTTTATCATGCGGTCGTCTATGTCGGTGAAGTTCTGCACGAATTTCACGTCGTAGCCGGAATATTTAAAGTAACGCCTGAGCACGTCGAACACTATGAACGGGCGCGCGTTGCCTATATGAAACAGGTTATAAACCGTAGGACCGCACACATACATTGAAACCTTGCCCTCTTCGAGCGGTATGAAATCCTCTTTGCGGCGCGTGAGCGTGTTGTAAATCTTCATTGCTTAACTTCCTCCCATAAACAAAATCCACGCCTCATACAGAGGCGTGGCGCGCGATTCCACTCTGCTTCGGGACTTACGCTTTATATGCGTATGCTCCAATCTCGATTGCCTGTAACGGGGCTTCCGTCGCCGCATAGGCGCTTATTGTTAGCGCTTCATCGGCGAAGCTCGCGGGTGCACGCGCTGCGGATTCGTTTTCGGTCGCTTTCAGCCGACGACGACCGATCTCTTGAAACGAAGACTCCGAAGCTCTCCCGTTCACAGCTTTATTAGCGGCATTATATTGCATTCAGCCGCGTGGGTCAAGCGAAAAAAGTAAAGTATTCGCGATTAAAGCATGAAATTACGTAAACGTCGTAGGGACTCTCCCCTACGCTTCGTCGTCCTCGCTGAACCTGTGTTTGAACTCCTGCGCCTTTCCGCTCGCCTTTTCGGCGGCGCTGTTCACGATTCGGCTCGCCGCCGCGCCGCCCGAAAACTTGAATTTATAACCGGTGAACAGCCCCAAGGCGACCAATATGAGCGGTATCCACCACGACAGCAGCATCAGAAGCACGGCGGACGTGAGCGAAAGCGACAGCAGTTTTTCGTCTTTCCTGTAGACCTCCACGTGGCTCTGCTCGCCCTTGCGTATCAGGTTTCCTATCCAGCGCACGGCGGTCGCCACTTTATCGCCCATCTCGCCCGATGACTGACGGCGGGGCTGGCGCTTTTTAGGCTCCTCATCGGCTTCCGCAGTTTGCGAATCGGGAGCGTCCTGCGGAGCTTCGCCGTTCATTTTGGCGCGTTCCAAGCGGACGATAGCGTCGAGCATGTCCCAGTTCGCCTGTTCAAGCGTTTCGCGGGCGGTATCGTATGTTACGCCCGTTTTGTCCTTTATTTTCTCCACCATTTCAAGTCGCGTCATTTGTTTACCCTCCAATTCGGAAGCGGTCGTTATAGGAACGAGAGCTGCTTATGACAGCCGCTCTCTGAAAGCATGTCGTGGGTTTTTCTGAAATCGCTTATAAGCCCCAGCTTTTCGCATGTTTCATTAAACCTGCGCTCGAGCGCGTCGGCGTTTGGAACGCGTATGATGTATGAATTTCCGTATCTCTGGGCGTATTTGAGTTTAAGCCCTGGATACTCCCTGTCGAGCGCCGCGTAAAAGTACTCGCGGTTTCCCTCGCGCAGGGTCATTTCGAAGAAACATATGGCGTAAAGCCCGCCCGCCGCTTTCGTGCGCTCAAGTATATGAGTCATGCCGTCGATGTCGTCGGTTATGAACGGGAGCATCGGGTTTAGCCAGACGCCCGCGGGCACTCCCGCGCCCGCGATTTCCCTAAGCGCCGAAAACCGTTCGCTCGTGCGCGACACGTGCGGTTCTATCTTTTTGGATACCTCGTCGGAGTCGGTCGTTATCGAGAACGTGACGTGCGCTACTGAATTTTCGCGAATGTCCCTGAAAAGGTCGATGTCCCTCGCCGCGAGCGCGCTCTTTGTGGTCACGCCTATGCCGAAGGAATGTTCTTTCAGGAGCTTCAAAGCGCCGCGCGTCACAAGCTCTGTCTTTTCGAACGTATTATAGCCGTCTGACATGCCGCCCAAGCCCACGATTCCGCGTTTGCGCTTCAGGCGCAGCTCGCTTTCGAGAATCTGAAGCGCGTTTTCCTTGACCCTTACGCCAGAGAAATTCTCGACATGATAACACGAACTGCGCCCGTCGCAATATATGCAGCCGTGACAGCAGCCCCTGTACAGGTTCATATTGTAGTCGCGCGGGAAGAATCCGTCAAAATCCTTCACGCTTTGCAATATGTGCTTCGCCGGCTCGGTTCTCATGGTTTACTTGAGCGTGATTATAACGCGGCGGTACGGTTCTTCGCCTTCGGAATGCGTTTGAACGCCCGGGTGGTTTTGCAAAGCGGAGTGCAATACGCGCCTCTCATACGGGTTCATAGGCTCGAGCACGACGCGGCGGCCTGTCTTTTTGGCGCGGTTCGCCATGCGCACCGCCAGACGGCGCAGGGTCTCTTCGCGTTTCGCGCGATAATGCTCAACGTCGAGCGACACGCGCGTGTACTCTTCCCTGCCCTTGTTTACGGTGAGGCTGCACAGGTATTGCAGCGCGTCCATCGTTTCACCCCTGCGCCCTATCAATATGCCGAGCGTGTCGCCCGTCATTTCGACGGTCAGGTGGTTTTCTTCTTCGAGCATTCGAATGTCGATATTCACGCCCATCATGCGCGTGACGTTCGACAAAAACTCGTATGCCGTCTTTGCGTCCGCGCCGAGCTTGTCAAATTCGAGCGGCGGAAGCTCCGGGCGCGCGATCTCCGGCTGCGCGGCGGTTTCGTCAGACGCGGCTTCGGCTATCATCGGGCGCTCCCTGCGCGTCCTTTCGCGGCGGGCTTTCGGAGCGGCGGGTTTTTCGGAGGCTTCGGGCGCGTCGGAAACGACAGCGGCTTCGGCGGGTTTTTCGGTTTCTTCAACTGAAACCGAGCGCGCGGGTTGCTTGGGTTTCGCCTTTTCCTTTTTGGCGGGCTTTTTGTCGTCGTTGTCGGTTTGCGGGTTGAGCGTCAACACGGGCATGTCGAAATCCATGTCGGTATCGGCTTCTTTTACGGTCAGGCGCACTCGCGCCAGCCTGCCGAACATGCCGAACAGCCCGGGCGAACCCGCGTCCAACACTTCGTTTTTAACTTCGCTTATGTCGCAGCCGAGCTCTTTAAGCCCCGCGCGCAGAGCTTCTTCAACGGTTTTTCCGCTTGTCTCTATGGTTTTCAAGGCTGAACGGCCTCCTTATCGGCTAATGATCTCGATTCTTTAATTTCGAGGAATTTGTTGATTCCGAAGTTTGTTACCATCGTCCAAATGTTTACGAACACCCAGTATATGGCGAACGCGGCGGTGGACGATATGCAGATATAGACAGAGAATATCGGGAAGAACCACTTCATGAACGCGCCTGTGCCGCCCTTTTTGCCGTTTGCGGAAGTAGTCGCCGGCTGAGCGGGCTGGAGTTTATAGGATATGAACTGCGTAACGCCGGCGAGCACGGGGAGTATGAAGTAGCCGTTTACATACGTGCTCCAGTTTGAGGGAATGTTTATCGGAAGGAAGTTGAAGAAGAGGTTATACGTCGTAAAACCGCAATTTGAGCGGACTGCCGCGTCGACAGCGGACGCAAGCCCGTTCGTATCGGCGGCGTAGAGCTTGAGCACGTTCATGTTTTCGGCTGAGAGCGCGTCTTTATACTGACCAATCATCGTGTTTAACTCGCTCATAGTCGGAATGAACGTTTTTGAAAACGTGTCGGGCTGGAAAACGCTCTTTATCCAGAGCCAGCTATGCGTGTCTCCGAACATCGCGATGCCGTCGCCGCTTGAGAGTTTGGCGATTATTTCTTCAAACGCGGCGGATTTATCGGATATGAATTCCATTGTGTCCAAGTTTACGAGGTTTGAGTTTACAACCCAGTCGTACATCATGCGAAGCTGCATGGACGCCGCCGCGTTGCGCATGACGGAGAACATTATGAACAGCACGGGCAGCTGTATGAGCATCGGCAGACAACCCGAGAGCGGGTTGACCTTGTTCTTTCTGTATAGCTCGGTAGTCTTCTGGTTGAGCTTTTCCTGATCGTTGGCGTAGCGCTTTTTAAGCTCCTCGAGCTTCGGGTTCAAAGCCGCCATAGCGCGCATAGACTTGCGCGATTTGAAGTCGAGCGGCAAAAGCACGCCCTTTATCAGAAGCGAAAACACAATCACGGCCCAGCCGTAGTTGCCTACTATAGTTTGTACCCAATCGAGGATTGAGCGCAATAATGACGTCATTTGATAAAGTTCCTCCTAATCACGGTTCGGGGGCGGTCATGGGACGGGATCGTACCCGCCTTTGTGAAACGGATTGCAGCGCAATATTCGCCTAAGCGCTAAGTATCCGCCCTTCAGCGCGCCGTATTTTTCAACGGCCTGCAGAGCGTATTCGGAGCATGTCGGCAAAAATCGGCAGCTCGGCGGAAGCGCCGGGCTTATTTGCCGCCTGTAAAAACGAATGCAAACGAGCATTGCCTTTTTCGGAATCTCACTCGGCGACATGTCGCTCGCCCTCCGCCTTGAACAGCTCGGCGCGCGTCAAGAGCTTTTGCATATGCGCGGAAAGCTGCGCATGGGTCGCGTCCTTTGCCGCGACTCGCGAGACGAAAATATACTTGCCCTCTTTAAGGTCGGGGCGCAGCATACGAAAGTCCTCCTGCATATACCGTCTGAGTCTGTTGCGCGTTACGGCGTTTCCGACCTTTGACGACACAGAGAAGCCGACCTTCGTATCGCGGGCGCGAACGTATATCAATACTATATACCGCGAGGGAAAACTCTTGCCCTTGCGGTATACGTATTGATAATTTTTGTTTCTGCCTAAGCTATATTTCTTCCTGCATAAACGGAAGCGCCGAGCTTCGTTTGCCACCGCCTTAACGGTTACACCGTGAGGCGCTTGCGGCCGCGGTCGCGGCGCGATTTCAACACCGCGCGACCCGCCTTGGTTTTCATGCGGGCGCGGAAGCCGTGCACTTTGGAGCGCTGACGTGTCTTGGGTTGGTAGGTTCTGAACATGAGGGTTACTTCCTTTCTTTTCTGTACGCCCGAATAACGGTGCGTCGCGGTCGAATGCCGTTCGCCGCATGAGCGGTTTTGTTCACCGCCCTATATTGAATCGCCCCCGGCAACCGAAATGTCCGCGGGCAGGCATTCCATGTGGACAACCATATCAGTATATATGAATGTACGCGGTTTTGTCAAGGCGCAGTCGGCGCAATGCCGTGTAATAATTCGGTTCCGATTCAGGCGTAAAAACACGAGAGCGCGAACCGTCAGGTGTTGTTCATGACGGCGTTCTCTATAACGTCGGCGGCGTGCTCGCATAAATCGCAGCAGAGTTCGAGGGAATTGTATATCTCTTTTATGCCCACGGCGCGCTTGGGGTCGAACGGCTTTGCAAAAAGCTCGTGCATCGCCTCGATGTATACGCTGTCGGCCTTGCCCTCGGCGGTGTTTACGGCTATCAGCAGCGGCATGAGTTTATCGGTCTTCTTGAAATTGCGAAATTCGGCGACGGCGGACTTTAGCGAGCGCACGCAGTCGAGCATAACGTCGACAAGACCGCCCACGGCTAAAGGCAGGGAGTCGATGCAATACATATAAAGGTCTATCGCGACTTCGTCTATGGCGTCGGTCACGTCGTCGAGTATCTGCACAAGCGCCAGCAAATCGTCGCGCTCTATGGGCGTGATGAAATCGCGCGCGAGCTTTAAGAGCGCCTCGTGGCGGACGGTGTCGGCTGAATGCTCTATGGCGTGCATTTCGGCTCGGCTCGCGGTGAGTTTTTCAAGCGTATAGCCGTCGAGTATCGTTTTGAGAAGCTCGCCCGCTTTCAGGCTGCACTCCACCTGTTTCTCCATGATGCTGAAATAATCTGTTTTCATGTATCGTCACTCCTATGCGAAAAATCTGATCGCCGCCCACGCGGCAGCGTAGCCTATCAGCCCGCAGCACGGGAAAGTCAAGACCCACGTAAGCACAAGCTCTTTGACGACCGACCAGTTGACGCGTTTTATGCCTTTGGACGCGCCCACGCCCATTATGGCGGTCGTCTTTGTGTGCGTGGTGCTCACAGGTATGCCGAGCACGGACGACACAAGCAGACACGCGGTCGCCGCCATATCGGCGGCAAACCCCTGATGCGGCCTCAGTTTGACCATGTCCATGCCGACGGATTTTATGATGCGGTAGCCGCCGATTGACGTGCCCAGCGCCATGACGGTCGAGCAGACTATCATGAGCCAGAGCGGCAGTTCAAACACGGTCACGCCCGACTGACCCTGCGCGAGGAACGTGCCCAGCAAAAATATCGCCATAAACTTTTGACCGTCCTGAGCGCCGTGCATGAACGCCATCGCGGCGCCGCCCGCGACCTGCGCTCTGCCGAAAACGCGGTTCACCCTGTGCCTGTTCGCTTTTGCAAACAAGCGCTCGATCACGCGCACGCAGCCCAGCCCCGACCCGAAGCCGAGCACCGTCGAGAGCAGCAAGCCCCATAAAACCTTCACCCACTCGCCCGCGTTCACTCCGCCGAAGCCGTTTTGAAGTGCGACGGCAGCGCCCGTAAGCCCCGCTATAAGCGCGTGACTTTCGCTTGTGGGAATGCCGAAATACCACGCGAGAGTCGCCCAGACGACGATTGCCACCATCGCGGCGCACAATGCCAGGAGCGCCGTGTGCGCGTCGCCGCTGAAATCGACCATGTTGTATATGGTCATCGCCACCGACGCGTTCAGGCGCGACATAACATATACGCCCAGAAAGTTGAACGCCGCCGCCATGAGTATCGCCGAACGCACGCCTATCGCGCGGGTGCAGACGCATGTGGCTATAGCGTTAGGTGCGTCCGTCCAGCCGTTCACAAGTATTACGGCGAGGGTCAGCACCGCCGTTATGAGCAGCGCCGGGTTTGACAAGGCCTGTGATATGAACACATCAATCGACAACGTTTCAGCCTCCGTACACTATAATTACAAAAAAATAACTCCACTGTATGTGAAGTCAAATCGACCGCGCGAAACACGCGCAGCCAACCCCGATAAATAGAACGCCGACGGCGCTCTATGACAGACTCCACCTCTTATCACGGGTTCGAAAAAAGTGTATCACAAACAAAACCGCGTGTCAACGCGGGAAAAGAGCTATTTTCAAAACAAGGTTCACAAATTCAGTCCCCTTTTCCTTGACCTGAGGGGCGTTCGCCAATATAATTACAGATATACTGGTCGGAGGGGGCGAGATCATCAAACAACTTCAGGAGCGCTTGATATACGCGGCATACTTCGCGCCCAGGGGCGTGGTTCGCATGGCGGAAATGGGCAACCTTATATCGATCAGGCACTTGAACACGTTCGACAAGCTGATAGGCATCGTCGGCGAGGCGGGTTCGGGAAAGAGTATGCTCGTAAAGGGCATGTTTCCGGGGCTTGAGATGACGAACGACGACAACGGCGTGAACGTGCGCCCTCTGCCGCTTCTGGATTTCGAGGAGTCCGTGTTTTACTCGCCGCACACATACCACGTCGACATACGCTTCGAGATGGCGTTCACGCAGATAGGCGTGCTCGCGCAGGCAGTAAAGAGGCAACTCGCGAGAGGGCGGCGCGTCGTCGTCGAGCACTTCGAGCTGCTGCGGCCGTATCTCGACTACAACGCCGAATTGCTGATAGGCGTGGGCGAGGAAATAATCGTCACCCGACCCAACATATTCGGTCCAGAGCCTAACGTTATAGCCGAAGCGGTGTTCAAGACTATCAAATACAGAAAGATGGCGCACACGGCGGAGGATCTTACCGAGCGTCAGTTATGGGAAAAGTATCAAAACAAATTCAGACACGGCGACGTGCGGCGCGGCTTCATACTGCAATTCGATGAAAAGCCCGACATTGACACGCACGCCATAGAGGCATATGTGAACAAACGCATAGCCGACAGGCTGCCCGTGTCGTTCTACGACGAGACGCACATCAAATTCGGAGACAAACTGCACTATTGCACAGGCCCGCGTATGCACGTGGCAAACACGGGCGACATAACGGGCTTTCACCTGTTGCACAAGCTATTCTACGACCCCGTGCTCGAGACCTACATGCTCGTAGGGCGCGTGGGCGACCGCGCGGAGGTCGAGGAGGATTACTCGCACCTTAACACGATTGAGCTGTGACAGCAAAAACGCGCCGAATCGCGTCGGCGCGTTTTTTGCGTATAGGCTCTACATTCTGCGCGTGACTTCCTCGTAGCGGCCGAGCAGCTCGTCGAACTCGTTAAGGGCGCTTCTCACGGGCTCGGGCGACGACATGTCTACTCCCGCGAGCTTCAAAGCGTCTATCGGGTACAGAGACGACCCGGCGCTCAAAAAGCGCTTGTACCTCTCGACGGCGGGCGCGCCTTCCTTCATAATCATGCCCGCGATTGCCATCGCGGCCGAGAAACCGGTCGCGTATTTGTATACGTAGAACGATCTGTAGAAATGCGGTATGCGCATCCATTCATACGATATAAGCTCGTCGAATTTTAGGTTCGCGTAATACTTTTTGTTGAGCGACGCGTAGACATCGTTCAGCGTATCGACCGTTAGCGGCTCTCCGCGCTCGGACATGGCGTGCGCGGCTTTCTCAAACTCGGCGAACATCGTCTGGCGGAACACAGTGCCCCTGAAGGAATCGAGCAGGCTGTAGAGCAAATACGCCTGCGCGCCGTCGTCAGTATGGCGCTTTAACAGCTCCATAAGCACGAGCACTTCGTTGACTGTGGACGCGACTTCCGCGACGAACAGCGAATAATCGCTCTTGGAGTACGGACGCGAATTGGAATACCATGTGTGAAGCGAGTGCCCCATCTCGTGCGCGACAGTTTGCAGGTGATCGAGATCGGGCGCGTAGTTCATAAGCACATACGGGTGAGAATCGTAAGTTCCCCACGAATACGCTCCCGACGACTTGCCCTCGTTCTCGAACGGGTCGATCCAGCGTTCGTTATAGGCGCGCCTGAGCACGCTCACATAATCGTCGCCCAGCACCTTCAGGCAATCCACGACAAGCTCATAGGCTTCCGAAAACGGCAGGTTGATGTCGAAGCCGAATTTTGGCGCAAGATACAGATCGTAGAATGTCATGTCGGATATGCCGTTGAGCCTCGCGTTCACGTTTACGAACTTTTGCAGAGAGCCCAAGTGTTCGTTTACGGCGAGTATCAGGTTATCGTACACTTCGACGGGCACGTTGTCGGGGAACAGTTTGTATTCGAGCGTGCTCGCGTATTTGCGGGAATGGGCGTTGAAAACGTCCTTTTTGACGTTCGACGCGTATATGGCGGGCACTGACGCGGAATAGCCGCGATACGTCGTGTACAGCGAATCGAACGCCGCCTTGCGCACGCCGCGGTCGCGGTTCATTACGAGCGGAATGTAGCTCGCGTGGGTAACGCGCGTCGGTTCGCCGTTTTCGTCCGCAATGTCGGGGAAGCGCATGTCCGCGTCGTTCAGCATATCGTATATATTGGCGGGAGACGCGCACAAATCGCCCGCCATCGCCAAGAGCTTTTCTTCGGCGTTCGAAAGAGTGTGCGGACGCGAGCGCAGAATGTCGTCCAAGAACATGTCGTAGTCGGCAAATTCGGGCTTTTTGATAAGCCTTTCAAGATAGCCTTCGGGCGCCGACAGAAGCTCGGGCGAAAGAAACGCCGCCGCCGTCGAGGCTTCGGTCGAAAGCGACTGCGCGCGGGACACGAGCGCCTGATAGCGCGTGTCGTTGTTGTCCTCGTCGCGGCGCATTCTCGCGTATACGAACAGCGAGGACAGTTTTCTGTCGCCGCCGAAGTACAGCTTCAAAGCCGCCAGCAGATTGTTTTCGTCGTCGAGCTTGCCCGCGTATTCGCGCAGCTTTTGATAGGTTTCCTTTACCAGCGCGAAGTCCGCTTCCCACGCCTGTTCGTTTTCATAGATGTCTTCGAGCTTCCAAGTGTCCTTCACGGGCACTTCGGAGCGCTTTCTGATGCTTGCCATATCAGTCACCTCGCTATGTTTTCCGCTACATTGTATAACACATAGGCGGTAAAAGCAAACGCTAATTCCAACGCGTATGTATAGTTTCGGTGAATTTGCGCGGGCGTTGTTGACAATCGGGGCGGGGTATGGTATGATTCACGGGTCAAAGCAGAAGCAACCGCTTCTCACCCTGCGGCTACAGCCAGCACGGGTTCACATATTGAATGCCGCCTGTCGGCGTTCGTTGTGGGAGCGGTGCGTATGCATCGGTCTTTTTTTACGCGCGATATTCGGGAGGTGTATCTATATAAACGATCTCATGATTAACGAGGAGATTCGCGATCGAGAGGTTCGCGTGGTCACTCAGAAGGGCGAACAGCTGGGCATAATGCCGACCGTTCAGGCTATGCAACTCGCGGAGGAGCAGCAGTTGGACTTAGTCAATATCGCGCCGACCGCCCGTCCGCCGGTGTGCAAGCTGATGGACTACGGCAAATACCGCTTCGAAATGTCGAAACGCGAGCGCGAGATCAAGAAGAATCAGAAGATCATCGAGACCAAAGAGGTGCGCCTGTCGGCGACGATCGAAGACCACGACGTTGACGTGAGGTATCGCCAAGCGGTCAAGTTTCTGCAGGACGGCAACAAGCTGAAAGTGACCATACGTTTCAGGGGCAGGCAGATAACCCACTCCGAAATAGGTCACAAGGTTATGCAGGAATTTGCCGAGCGCATAAAGGACTACGGAGTGGTCGAGCGCAGACCCATGGTAGAGGGTCGAAACATGACCATGATGGTCGGTCCACGCGATACGAAATAGGATTAGCGAGAGGAGGAACATCGAAGATGCCCAAACAAAAAACGCATAAGGGCGCCGCGAAGCGGTTCGACCTTACAAAATCCGGCAAGGTCAAGCGCGCGCAGGCTTTCAAGCGTCACATACTAACCAAAAAGCCCACGAAGCGCACACGCAACCTGCGTAAAGCCGCGTATCTGTCCACCACCGAAGGCAAAACCATGAAAAAGCTGATTCCGTACAAGTAAGGAGGCGAATCCAATATGGCAAGAATTAAGCGTGCTGTAAACGCACTCAAAAAACGCCGCAAGGTTATGAAACTCGCCAAGGGTTACTTTGGCGCAAAAAGCACACAGTATCGCGCCGCCAGCGAGCAGGTTCGCCGTTCGCTCAGGTACGCGTATATCGGCCGCAAGCTCAAAAAGCGCGACTTCCGCAGGCTGTGGATAGCCCGTATAAACGCCGCAGCGCGTATAAACGGCACTTCCTACTCCCGCATGATGAACGGGCTTAAAAAGAGCGGCATAAACATAAACCGCAAAATGCTGTCAGAGCTGGCTATTTCAGACGCGAAAGCGTTCGCGGCGCTCGCCGAGCAGGCAAAAGCCGCGGCAAAGTGAAGTTGAACGAAGCCGAATAAGCGGAACGCGAAATAATCGCACCCCGCTTATTTTTTTACGCGTCAAACGTCGTATTTCTTTAAAAGCGCGTCGAGAGCCTCGCGTAGCAGGATCGCCTCGCCTATCCCCTCGCGCTGCGAAATTTTGGTTAGGCGCTTGAGCTGCTCGACGGTGTAGTGGGCGGTTTTAGTGACCATCTTTTCCTCTCGCGCGAGGCACACGCGGTCGCGGCCGTTGCTCTTGGCGCGGAACATCGCGCCTTCGGCTTTGCGCACTATCTCGCCCGGAGTGGCGGCGTCTTCCAGCGCGGCGGCTATGCCTATTGAAACGGTCTGGCGAACGCCGCTCGGCAGAACGACGTTGTATTCGCTTCTCGCCTTTTCCATTTTCAGAAAAACTTCTTCTTTTTCGGCGTTCAGGAACAGCATCGCAAATTCGTCGCCGCCGTAGCGGTAAAATTCAACGCCGTCAGTCACCCATTTGAGAAAGTGCTGACCGGTTTTGATCAAGACCTCGTCGCCTACGTCGTAACCGAATTCGGTGTTGACAGTCAGGAAAGAATCTACGTCGAGCATCGCGACGACGAAGTCCTTTTCGTCGGATATGAGCTGCTGAAGCCGCGCTTCGAACTCGCGCCCCTGGGGCAGTTTGAGCGTTTGATTGACCGCGTCGGATTTGTGAGACATGAATGATTACCTCCCGTTTGTTTGATGTTTCCAATTATACTCGCGCGATACTATTTGTCAAGTATTATTTTCAAAATACCTATAATAAAATACCGCTTTCGCGGTGTTTTATTACGAATAAACCTGAACGGTCAGCTTCCGGTGCTCTTATAGTGCCTGAGCCCGAAATTCCACGCGGCGTATGCGGGCAGGAAGAACGCGCACGCAGCCGGCAGCGCCAGAAAGCCGAGCGCGTAATCGACGCCCCATCCGCACACGGCGGCGGCGGGCAGATACCAAAACGGAAGCATGGGCACAATGTAGAAAAACAGCGTCTTCAGCCATTTGGGCAGCATGTCGGGCGCGACCTTCGCCACCTGATACGAACCGTTTGTGAATATGTATGTGAAATCGAGCGGTTGAACGGTGTAAAACGATATGGCGGCGGAGAACAGGAACACGCCCGCGTAGACGACAAGCCCGCCCGCGAGCGCCAACGCGAGCATTACAATGTCTGCAAAGCTCGGGCGCACGTTCATGCCGCTAAGCGAAAGGCATATCATTGCAAGTCCGCCCACGACGCGCGACAGCCTGTGAATGTGGAAGCGCATCACGACCGCCTGCAAGAGCGCCGCTCTCGGGCGCAGAAGCACGCGGTCGAACTCGCCGCCGCGCACGAGTTGCGGGAAATAGTCCAAGCCGCGCACGAAAGTTTCTGAAAGCCCGTAGGCGGCGACGGCGATGCCGTACATCAGCATCACGCGTTCGCCCGTCCACTCGCCGAGCGCGCCGAAGCGCGCGAACAGCAAAAACACCTCTATCGGGTCTGTGAATACGTTGAACACGGTCATGCAAATCTGTATAGGCCAGCCCTTGTATTGCAGATTCGCGCGGAAGTGCAGGCGTATATATCTGAAATACAATCTGAAACCGTTCATATCTCAGCCCCCCTGTATGACGATTTTGCGCGCGTTCCGACCTATCCACGCGCGTCCCGCGAGACCCAAGGCGACGCCCCATACGAGCTGTATGAGCAGCACGACCCATATGTCGGCAGTGTCCGCAGCGCCCACGTAGAAGCGAAGCGGCAAATCGCCCATCGCCGCGAACGGCTGATAGTACAGTATTTTCTGCATAGCGTCCGGCCACAGCTGCAACGGCAGATAGCCGCCCGCCAGTATCTGCATCAGCGTCATCAGTATGTTCGCGGGAGCGGGTCCCATGCCCGCGTCCATGCACATGGCGTATGACAGATTGATGCAAGCGCACGACAAAAACAAGCCCGTAAACAGAGTCACTAAGCACGCCGCCAGATGCGGGACAGACGCGGGCGCGCCCAGACCCAGTTCGCCCGGCACGAGCAGCGCGGCAGCGCCCACGGGCACAACGGCTAACATGAACTGAGAAACTTTTCCTGCGAACGCGCGCGAGTACCAATATCCGTATACTCCCAGCGGCCGCAACAGGTCTATGCCCACGTCGCCCTTATTTATGCCGTTCCACACGATCAGATCCACGCCGAAACCCGGCAGCAGGTTTATGGCGATCTGCATGAGCCATATCATGCTCACGGCCTGACCCATCGTAAGGTCAGACGGCGCTCCGAAACCGTATTTGTAGTAAACGTGTACGATCACAGTTCCGACATAGCCCCAGAATATGTTCGTGAGCAGCTTAAACCACATGCCCAGCCTGTATTGCGAATTGTTGCGCAGGTATATGCGCACAATCGCCGCGTAAGCCCTCAGCGAGCGCATAGATGAAACTCGCGGTACATCTCCGCGACCATCCTTTCAACGTCCTCCGCCTCGACAGTGAGATCGGCAAGCTCGCACTGTTCCGCTATTGCCGATATGATCTGCTGAACAGAAACCGACTTTGGTCTGAATCTGACCTCGAGTTCGCGCCCGTCGAGCTTGACGCTCTCGGCTGTGGGTATGTCGGGCTTCAGGGAATCCGACCTCAGACGCGCTTTCAACACGCGCACGGGCGCGAAACGTTCGCGCAGGTCGTCCATGCCGCCGTCGAACAGTTTTCTGCCGTTTCCTAAGGCTATAACGCGCGGACACAGCGCCTCGATGTCGTCCATATCGTGAGTGGTGAGCAGCATTGTAACGCCTTCGGCATTCAGTTCTTTAAGCATGTCGCGCAGCGCCAGCTTAGTTACCGCGTCCAAGCCAATCGTCGGCTCATCCAGAAATAGTATCTCAGGCGCGTGCAGCAGAGCGGCTATAAGCTCGCATCTCATGCGCTGACCCAGCGAAAGCTGCCTCACGGGAGTCGCCAGCAGGTCGCCCGCGTCCATAAGCTCGGTGAGCTTTTTGAGGCGTGATATGTAATCGGCGCGGGACACGGAGTATATGTCGCGCAGCAATTCGAACGAATCGGCGACGGGCGTATCCCACCAGAGCTGGCTTCTCTGACCGAACACGACGCCTATGTGGCGCGTGTGTTCGCGCCTTTCGCGCCACGGAACGCGGCCGTCGACGAGCGCCATGCCCGAATCGGGCACGAGTATGCCCGCCATTATCTTTATTGTGGTCGACTTGCCCGCGCCGTTTGGGCCTATGTATCCCACCCGTTCGCCCGATTCGATTTTAAGAGAAACGTCTGTAAGCGCCTTGATTTCGGTCTTGTCGCGTTTGAACGCGCTCTTGAGCGTTCCGAAGCGCCCGCCGTCGCGCTTCGCCACAAAGTACGATTTGCATATGCCGTCAAGCTCGATTTGCGCCATTTTTACGCCTCCCTTTCAACAGTCAGACGCATATAATATCACAAACAGGGCATTTGACGCAACCATTTGACAAAAAATTCGTAAAAAATGATACTAATCTCAAAAATGCGTTGACTGCGCGATTGCGCGGGTAATATAATCGATTATACAATCCGCGAATGAACGGGGGGTTACGTTTATGAGAAACTGCGGCGTATTGGCGCACGTAACGTCGCTCGGCGGTTCAGGGTTCACAGGAACGCTCGCCGGGGAGGCGTACAGGTTTATAGACTGGCTTCAGAAAGCGGGCATGTCCGTGTGGCAGGTGCTGCCCGTAGGTCCAACGGGCTACGGCGATTCGCCGTATCAAAGCCCGTGCACGCACGCCGGCAACATGTATTTGATAGACCTGCCCGCGCTCGAGAACGACGGGCTTCTGTCGGGCGGCGCGGGCGGATACGGCGACTCGGGCGACGACATAGAGACCGGTAAAAAGCGCAAGCTCGAGGCGCTCAAACAGAGTTTCCGCGAGAGCTATCCGCGCGTGAAGGGCGAAGTGGACAGATTCTTGGAAAGCCATTCGGAGCTTAACGATTACGCGCTGTTCATGGCTGTAAAAGACCATTTCGGCGGCGTTATGTGGACGAAATGGGACGATGCAGGCATTCGTATGCGCGATAAAGACGCGATAGAGCGCTACTCAAAGCTGCTCTCCGACGAGATCGATTTCTACAAGTATACGCAGTATCTGTTCTTCAGACAGTGGCGGGCGCTCAAAGAATACGCGAACGAGCGCGGCGTTTCGATATTCGGCGACATGCCGATATATGTGGCTGAGGATTCTTCTGACACGTGGGCGAACCCCGATATGTTCGCGCTTGACGAGGACAGGCGGCCGGTGAAAGTCGCGGGCGTGCCGCCCGATTACTTCTCGGAGGACGGGCAGCTTTGGGGAAACCCTATATACGACTGGAAAACTCTGAAAAAGAGCGGCTACGGGTGGTGGCTCAAAAGGCTTTCGACCGCCTCGGAGATGTACGACATGCTCAGGGTTGACCACTTTATAGGTTTCGCGAACTACTACGCCATAAAGGCGGGCGCCAAGAACGCGCGCGTCGGCAAATGGGAGAAAGCGCCCGGCTTTTCATTCTTCAGGAAGGTGAAGCGCAGGCTGCCCGATCTGAACGTCATAGCCGAGGATTTGGGCGAGGTGAACGGGCGCGTCAGGCGTTTGAAGCGATATACAGGCTATCCCGGCATGAAGGTATTGTGCTTCGGCTTCGATTCGGACGAAAAGAACCCGCATTTCGTCAAAAACGTGGTGAAAAATTCTATATGCTACACGGGCACGCACGACAACGACACGGTTCTGGGCTGGTGGGACAAGGCAAAACCGAACGTGAAAGAGTTCGCGCTCAAAAACCTGCCGCAGCGCGAAAACATCGCCGACGCGATGATGGAAGCGGCGCTCGCAAGCCCCGCGAAAACGGCGGTTCTGCCCATGCAGGATATACTGCATTTGGGCGGCGAAGCGCGCATGAACATGCCGGGCACGGTCGGCGGCGCGAACTGGCGCTGGCGCATGGACGAAAACGCGCTCACAGACGAGCTTGCCGAAAAGCTCAGGAAGCTGAATGAAACATACGAGAGGATAAGCAAATGATAAACACAAAGGCGCTCATAAAAGACGTTGAGAGGATACTCGCTGGGCGGCATCGCGTAAAGATAAAGGACGCGACGTGCGACATGCTGAACGAAGCGCTGGGCGAGGCGGCGCTGCTAGCGATAGGCGCAAACTGGGCGAACGACGAGCGCGCCCGCGAAAAGGGCAGGCAGGCGCACTATCTGTCGGCGGAATACCTGACGGGGCGGCTCGTATACAATAACCTGTACTGCATGGGCGCGCTTGATGAAGTCAAGAAGCTGCTCGCGGAGAAAGGCGCGGACATAGCCGTCATGGAGGACTGCGAGGACGCCGCCTTGGGAAACGGCGGCTTGGGACGGCTCGCGGCGTGTTTCCTGGACAGCGCCGCGGCACACGCGCTGCCGCTGACGGGTTATGGGTTGAGATACCGCTACGGTTTGTTCAAGCAGAAATTCCAAGAGGGCGCGCAGACAGAGTTACCCGACGACTGGACGCGGGCGGGCGACGCGTGGAGCGTGCGGCGGAACGAGCTTTCATATATAGTCAGCATGGCGACGGGCGACGTGCGTGCGGTCGCGTATGACATGCCCGTGATAGGCTATAAGCTCGCGTCGATAGGCACGCTGCGGCTGTGGCAGACGGAAAGCCTGAACGAGTTCGATTTTAGGCTGTTCAACGACTATAAATATAAAGAAGCGTGCGCCGACAAGAACGCCGCCGAGGACATCACAAAAGCATTATATCCGAACGACTGGGACGCGGAGGGCAAGCGGCTGCGCCTTAAACAGCAATATGTGCTGTCGAGCGCGTCTATGCAGGACATACTCGCGCGTTACGAGCGCAGGCACGGCTTGAACTACCGCTATTTCGACAAGGAGAACGCGGTGCAGCTGAACGACACGCACCCGGTGCTCGCGATACCCGAATTTATACGGTTGCTCACGTCGCGCGGCAAGAAATTCGCGCACGCCGTGAAGTACGCAAAGCGCGTGTTCGCATACACGAATCACACGGTCATGCCCGAAGCGCTCGAACAGTGGGATATTGACATGATAGCCTCCGTTCAGCCCGAAATAGCCATAATACTCAAGCGCATAGACAAAATGTGCAAGAACGAAACGGGCATGAGCATCATAAAGAACGGCCGCGCGTCAATGGCTGACTTGGCGATTTATATGGGCAGCAGGGTGAACGGCGTGGCGAAACTGCACACCGAACTTTTGAAGCGCGATCTGTTCGCGGATTGGTACAGGCTGTCGCCCGAAAAGTTTGTGAACGTCACAAACGGCATAACGCAAAGGCGCTGGCTGGGTCTGTGCAATCCCGAACTGAGCGGCGCAATAGAGAAGCGCGTGGGCGATGGGTTTTTGACGAACCTTGCCGAATTGGAGAAGCTGCAAATCGACGGCGCGTTGGTAGAGGAGTTTATGGAGGTCAAGCGCGAAAAGAAAAGGCAGCTCGCGGAGTATATTCTGAAGCGCGAGAACGTAAAAATCGATACGGATTTCATATTCGACGCGCAGGTGAAGCGGCTGCACGAATACAAGCGGCAGCTTATGAACGCCCTGTCTCTGTACGACATATACGCGGAGCTGAAAGCCGGCAATCTTAAGGATTTTCCGAAGGTCGCGTTCATATTCGGCGCGAAAGCCGCGCCCGGTTACGCGCGGGCGAAGGCTATCATACGCTATATAAACGCGCTCGCCCGCGTTGTAAACGAAGACGGCGACGTGAACGGGCGAATGCGCGTGTGCTTCGTCGAAAACTACAACTGCTCGTATGCCGAAAAGATAATTCCCGCCGCGGATTTCTCGGAGCAGATTTCGCCCGCAGGCACGGAGGCGAGCGGCACGGGCAACATGAAATTCATGCTGAACGGCGCGGTGACAATAGGCACATACGACGGCGCGAACATCGAAATCGCGGCGGCGGCGGGCAAGCAGAACGAGGTCATATTCGGCGCTGACATAAACGAGATCGATTCCATAAAAGCCGAATACGACCCAATGAAGATATACGAAAGCGAACCGCGCGTGAAGCGGGCTGTTGACTCGCTTAATGGGGACGCGGAGCTTGACGAATTGAGAACGTCGCTTTTGGAGGGCGCGTCGTGGCACAAGCCCGACCACTACTTCGTCTTATACGACTTCATTCCGTATCAGAAGGCGCGAATAGACGCGTATATCGATTGCGCGAAAGACCCCGACGGCTTCGCGCGAAAGTGTCTTGAAAACGTGAAGCACGCAGGCATGTTCTCGTCCGACAGGACGGTGTCGGAATACTCGAACGAAATATGGAAAATCGCCCCAATAAAGCGGGCGTAAGGAAAGCAGGCATAAATGATACACGGAAATCTTGAAGGCGTGCGCGAGTCGCTCATACAGGAGATGGAGCGGCTTTACGACACGGAGTTCGACAGGTCGATGTTCTTGCCCGACAGGCTTTTATCGATGCTTATACGCTTCACGGAGCAGCTCAACAGAGAGATGATGGTCTATCTGAGCCGTACCGGCGAGGTGCTCGAAGTGGCGGTCGGCTCAATATCGTCCATCGGGCTTACCGAAATGCACCTGCGCCGCAATTTTGACAGGCTCACGGGCTTTCGGTGCATACACACTCACCCGGGCGGAAACGCGACGCTCTCGGATGTCGATCTGCAGGCGTTAAGGCTATTGCGCTTCGACGCTATGTGCGCCGTGGGCGTGACGGACGGGCGCGCCACGGGAATCAGCGCCGCGTTCTTAGGAAATATCGAATACAGCCGCCTGTCGGTCGTGGTGCTTGGACCGGTGAAGCCGGGTCGCATACCGCAGCAGGCGTGGCTGCGCGAAATCGAGCAGAGCGAGGAGCGCGTTAAGCAGGCTATCGCCGAGGGCGGCATAGTGGATACTGCCGAAAGGGTCATGCTGATATCGACAGACAGCGAAGACTCTCTCGACGAGCTCGCGAGCTTAGCCGACACGGCGGGCGCTATAATCGTGAGCAAGATACTGCAAAAAAGAGCGAAGCCCGACCCCGCGACGTTTATAGGCTCAGGCAAGGCTGAGGAGCTTTCGCTCACATGCCAGACGCTCGAAGTGGACTTGGCAATACTCGACGACGAATTGACGGGCGCGCAGCAGCGAAACCTCGAAAAGGCTCTCGGCGTGCGCGTGATAGACAGAACGTGCCTCATACTCGACATATTCGCATCGCGCGCGCAGACCGCCGAGGGCAAATTGCAGGTGGAACTCGCGCAGTTGAAATACAGATTGCCGCGACTCGCCGGTTCGTCAGAAGCGCTGTCGCGCTTGGGCGCGGGCATAGGCACGCGCGGACCGGGCGAGACGCGACTTGAAGTCGACCGCCGTATAATTCGCAAGCGCATAGACGACTTGACGCACGATCTGAGCGAGCTTACCCGCAGGCGCGGTATGCAGAGGGCGCGCAGAAACAAACTCGAAATGACGACCGTGGCGCTGGTGGGATACACAAACGCGGGCAAATCGACGCTGCTGAACGCGCTGTCGGGCGCGGACGTGCTGGTCGAAGATAAGCTGTTCGCGACGCTCGACCCGGTCATACGTCAGGTGGAGCTGCCCGAAAACCGCAGGTGCATGATGGTCGACACGGTGGGTTTTATAAGGAAGCTGCCGCATATGCTCGTAGAGGCGTTCAAGTCTACACTGGAGGAAGCGGTCACGGCGGATTTGCTGGTCATCGTGAGCGACATATCGTCGCCCAACTATATGAGCCAGCGAAGCGTGGTTTACGAAGTGCTCGAACAGCTCGGCGCGCAGGGAAAACCCGTGCTCGAAGCGCTCAACAAGGCGGATAAGGCTTCGATAGGCGGCGCCGTCGAACCGGCGGACGCAATACTGATTTCAGCCGAAACGGGCAAGGGGCTGGACGCGCTCAAACAGGCGATTTCGGAGCGCATAGCCGCTCTGCGCAAACGCGTATCGCTGACAGTGCCGTATGACAAGGGCGCGGTATTGTCGCTTTTGCACGATCAGGGTCAGGTCGAAAGCGAGGAGTATTCTGGCGAAGGCACGCTTGTGACATGCCTCATCGACTCCACGCTGTACGCCCGCGCGCTTAAAATGCTTGAAAAATGAACATTAGAGATTTAAGAGCCGAACTCATGACGGCGGAATATGCGAAAGAAATCGCGGCTTGGAAGTATGAGGGCATATACTCGGTGTACAATTCCGACGGAGACGATGAGGAAGCGCCATTGGACGGCATGGGTTTCGTACTGATCGACGATGACGGGCGCGTCGCCGCGCACTTTTCGTTCGGGGCTGACGGGCGCATACCGACAGTCGAGAACTACCCTTATGCCGACGATCACTTGGATATAGGCTTGGGTCTGCGCCCCGATTTGTGCGGCGGGGGCTTGGGCGCAGAATTTGTGAGCAGATGCCTTGAAACGGCGAAAGCGCGTTTCGGGGCGCACGCCGCGCGGCTGACTGTCGCGGCGTTCAATCAGCGCGCTATACGCGTTTATGCGAAACTCGGCTTCGAAGTCGAACGCACGGTCACGCACGCACGCTCGGGCGCTGCGTTTCTGATAATGAGAAAAGCGCTGTGAAAGCGCGCTCTTACGCTAACGGTTTCAGCCGTTCGGCGATCAAGAGCGCGTTTTCTTCTATGGGTTTCTCGCCGTCTACGAATATAATCGGGCAGTCGATGCCTTCGCGCCACATTTTTGTGTCGCTTTCGGAGCGCGCGGCTACAAATTCGAAGAATTTTTGTTCCTGCAAATACATGTCGCCGCCCTCGGCGACTCGGATGCCGAAGCGCTTAAGCGAGCGACTGCGAACGCGCGACAGCCTTATGTCGCACGGCGTTTTAATGCATACGATCAGCGAGTACAAAGAATTTATGCAGTCGCCGAAATCGCAGTCGACTGCCGAGACGACGAAATTTTCGCAGGTCATTATGTCTTCGGTCAAAAGCGCGACGGCTTCATCGCGCGTGCGCGGGTTTGAAAACGGAATGGCGGAATCGCTGAAATAGTAGTCTTCGATGTCCATATGCTTCCGACCCGTTAGGTTCGCGACGCGCTTTCCGAGAGTTGTCTTGCCGCTTCCGTTCAGCCCGACTATGGCTATGCCGCGCTTTTTGTTCATGCGCGGTCGAGCGGCAATATCATCAAAAAGTCGCTCAGCATACGCCCGTCGCGCAAGCGTATGGCGTTAGGGTGCTCCGCAACCTCTGCGAAGCCCACTTTCTCATACAGCGCTTTCGCGCGAGCGTTGCCCTCGATGTATTCAAGCTCCAGTTGATATGTGCCCCGCTCCTTCGCGATGCGTATCATCTCGCGGAACATCGCCGAGCCTATGCCGAGATTCCAGAATTTGCTTATAAGGCCTATGGCGACGCTCGCGCGGTGCTTATTCTTGATTCGCCCCATGAACGACAGATGGCAGCTTCCCGCCATTTCGCCGTTTACGGTGCATACGATCATGACGGCGTTCGCGGACGAATTGACATTTTCAATGAAAGAACGCTCAAATTCGATAGTGTAGTCACATTCCTCGGGATAGCTCAATATATAGTCGGTCTCCGCCGCGGTCGTCTTGAAACACTTAAGAAGCTCCTCCGCGTCGTCGGTCGTCGGGCTTCTCAGTATTGCATTTTCGCCGTTTTTCAAAAGTATTTCCTTCGCTTTGAACACCATGCGAATCGACCTCCGATATTTTTCGCGCTTCCGGCGCGATCATTTGAATTGATTTTCGAGTATATGCGCGACCGTTTGGGGGTCGTATTCCATCGAGTTGTTCGCGAGCAGACTCGCCATGCCGTGCACAAGCAAGGCGCTCGCCGTGAACGCGTCTTTCGCCTCGTCGGGCGTTATGCCGTTTTCACGGCAGACGGCGGTTATCATGGGACTGACGGATTCGTCGTTTATTAAGTCGTTCAGGCTTTGCTTCGCGAAATGATCGCTTTGAAACAACAGCCGAAACAGGCGCTTTTCCTCGGCCGCGAAGCGCACGTAGGCAAGCCCCACGTTGAGCATCGAGAACTCGCCGTCGCCCATTAAGTAATGCGTGTGGTAATCGTCCGCGCGCTCGAAAACCGCGTCGCGGATTTCGTCCATTGTTTTGAAACAATACAGAAGCGGCTGCGTCGAACAGCCTATGCGCTTGGCGACGTTTCGCGCGTTGACGTTTTCGATGCCGCTTTCGCGGGCAATTTCGAACGCCGCGTCGATTATCATGTCGCGCGTGATCTTCACTTTAGGCGGCATATATATCCTCCGCATCTGTTATATAACACTTGCTATAATACACCCAACAGGCGCGGCTGTCAATATTGCGCCCCGTTAAGTTTATAGAGTCACGTCGCAAATTCGACGAGCTTCCACGCGCCCAAGAACATTTCGGCGCGGTAATACACGCATACAGCTTCTGCGAGCGAAGCGTTTATGAGCCTCAGCGCGCCGACGGCGCTTCTGCCGTCCGGGGGCGTAAAGCGCAGTTTCACAGCGCCCGTTGTGTCGGCTAAGGCGGCTTTCGTATCCTGAGAAAGCGACGCTTCGGGCGCGAACAAACCGTTGAGACAGTTTTCGTCTCCGAGTTGGAAGCACTCGAGCGCGGCGAGCGCGCAGTCCACGGGCGTCAAAAACTGAGGCTGCGCGTCGGAGGAGATTTCTGTGGTTTCCGCCGTATAGCCGCCGCTTGCGTATGCATACACGGTCGACCGCGAGCAACCGAGCGCGCCGCCGATGTCCTCCGTCACGCGGATTCTGCCGCCGCCCAGAAACACGATCTCGCGCGCGGATACGCGCAGCAGTTCTTCCGACGCGTTTTCGTTGAGCGCGAGAAGGTATCTTTCTCCCGACGGCGCGTCGCCCGATATGAAGAGTTTTTCATCCTGCTTGGCGAGCGCGGGCGGGTTCGCCGCGTCGGGCAGCCTATACTCACGCGCGCCCGAAGGCGTTTCGATTTCTATAGATCGGGAATCGCCGAACGACGTGTATCTGAAAGTGAACCCCGCGCCCGACGACAACCGCGTTTTGGGCGGCGTATCTACGGTTTTCTCAGGCGTAAGCTCGATCTCAGTCACGCCATGAGGCCATATGACGCCGCGAACGCCGTCTGCCGATTCGAAAGACGCGGGCACGGGTTTGCCCGCCGAAAACGCGGCGAGCGCCGCCAGCGGCAGGTATCCGCGCTTCAGCGGGCGGTGTTCGATATATGCGCTTCCGTAGGCGCTGACAGGGCGAAACAGCGGCGCGTCCGGGCGCACGGCGCCTGCGAACGCGCCGTTTATGTACACAATGCCCTCTACGGCGGACGTAATCATCAAAACGGGCTGCATAAAACCCACCTCCGCCGAAATATATGTGCGGAGGCGGGCAAATAAACGGCTTTGCGCTATTTAAGGAATTTTACGCGCCTGTGCGAATACACCTTGCAGGGCAGGGGCATAGGCGGGTCGGCGGGGGTAAGGTCGCCGCTTTGCAGGAGTTTCGCGCCCTCCGCGAGGTCGTCGAGTATGTCCGCCGCGAGCGGCAGAGCGCCGTGCGACGGGTATATCACGCTGAACGAATCGCGCAGAGCCGCGAGCTTATCGACGCTTTTGACGTATTCGGGTATGTCCCTGCCCGCGCCGAACATGAAAATGGGCGCGGTCGAAACGCTGTCTCCCGAAATCAGGAAGCCGTGCTCAGCGCACAGAAGCGCGACGCTGCCGGGCGTGTGCCCCGGCAAGTGAACTACGCGCAGCTTGTAAGCGCCCGCCGCAATGACGTCTGCGTCGTTTACATATGAAACGCAGCCGTCGTAGCCCGCCAAGCGCGCTTCCTCGGCGGGGTGAATGTAGACTTTCGAAAACAAACCCGCGCCGCCCCTGTGGTCGGGGTCGGAATGCGTGAGCAGCATTTCGCTTATGTCGGGCGCGATTTCATTAAGCGCCGCTCTGAGGTCGCCCTTCCCGTAGCCCGAGTCTATGAGCAGCGGGCGCTCCCCTCCCGTGAACGCGAACATGCGCACGCCGCCTTCGTCGAGAGCGTACAGCCCCTCGCGCAGCTTCGTAATTTCATAAACGCCGATCTTAGTCATGCCGTCCTCCGTTTCACTGCGGTACGGGCGCTACGGGCGAGTTGGACGGGCTTGCGAAATACGGGCACTGCCACGCCGCGTCCCCTCCCGCCGCCTTCGCCGCGTCGTTCAGAAACAGGTTCATCATCGGGCGGACGGCGACGGAGTTGTGACCCACGTCGCTTCCGTAAGTCGTTATGCGACCGCTGTTGAACACGTACTCGGCGTTGCAGCGGAACGTGCCGGGAGTGCGCAGCCACCAGTAGCAATAGCCTTTTTCAACGTCAACGTTGCGCGACACGCAATATTTCGTAGGCTTCGCGCGGCGAGAGTCGCGGGTCGGGAAATAGCGCATACACTCGTCGTGGCTCATGAGGAATATGTAGTCCTCGGTATCCTTGCCGCCCTCTACGTCGTATTCGGGGTTGTCTGAATTTATATTGCGCGTGAGCGCGACCGACGCTCTTTCGGCGTCTGTGAACGCGCCGTTCAAAAAGCCGCCGTTGAGCCACTTGCGCAGGTCGCAGCCTTCGTATGTGGTGTATTTGTATTTGATTCCCGGCGGGTTGTAATATGAGCGCGAATCGAGACAGTACAGCGTGATAACGGTTATACGGTCTTCAAATTTATCGAGCACCAGCCATTCGAGCGGCTCTAAGCCGTTTGACACGTTTCCGTCCTGTTCGCACCTGCCGAAAGTGAACACATCGCCTACGTTATAGCCCGAAAGGTCGGTAAGCACGCTCTCCGGTTCGGCTGTCGGCTCAGGCTCTACAATTTCGGTGGCGGACGCCGTCGCCGTGTCGATCGGCAGCGCGACGGGAGTAGAAATCAGAGCGATCACGGCGATGAGCGCCCATATCACAGACACTGTATGTTCCTGCATTCATTTATCCTCCGATGAGTAATGTCACATTCCATATGATAGTCTATTAGACGCGCGTTTGTCAATATGTTGAAACGCGCGCGTATTGAAAACGCGCAGGCGGAGAGAATATGTAGAAAACCAAGAGGAGTTGATATATGCTTGCCTATACCCGAAAGCGTCGTGCGCAAGGACGCGCAGGAAAAGGTCACGGGACAGGCTAAATACGCGTCCGACATCGTTCCGGCGGGCACGGTGTGCGCGCGGCTGTTCACAAGCCCCGTCGCGCACGGGCTGTTGAAGAACGTCGATATTTCGCGGGCGCAGGCGGCGGAGGGCGTGCTCGCTGTCGTAACGGGTTCGAGCCAGTTGCATCTCACGGGCGTGCTCATACAGGACAGGCCTCCGCTCGCCATAGGCAAGGTCAGGTATATGGGCGAGCCTATTGCGTGCGTAGTCGCGCGCACGGAAGCGCAGGCAGAGGCGGCGGCGCGGCTCATACGGGCGGAAATCGAGCCGCTGCCGACCGTCGGGTCTATCGCAGAAGCGCTGAAACCCGACGCGGAGCTTCTGCACCCCGAAGCCAACTCATACGCGGCGCTGGTTGACGACTGCATACCGAAGGCGGGCACGAACATAGCTTCGGGCTTCCGCATACGCAAGGGAAACCCCGCGGAAGCGTTCAGCGCGTGTTCGCAAATCGTAGAAAAGCGCTGTTTCATGCCGCATTCGGAGCACTTGGCTATGGAAGTGCGCACGGCTCAGGCGGAGCTGAAGGCCGACGGCACACTGTGGATACTTTCAGCCACGCAAGCGCCGTTTACGGTTCGCAAGCTGGTGGCGGGGCTTCTGAACATCGAGCCGGGCATGGTACGCGTAGAGACGGCGCTCTTGGGCGGCGGTTTCGGCGGCAAGAGCAGCGTGCAGCTTGAATATATCGCCGCGATGTGCGCGCTTGCCGTTCCGCATAAGCGAGTGCGCCTCGTGTTGTCGCGCGAACAGGATATGGCGGGCGCGCCGTGCAAGCTCGCGCTGGAAGCGCTCGTGAAGCTCGGCGCGGACGCAAACGGAAAGTTACTCGCGGGCGAAATGACGTTCTGGCTTGACTGCGGCGCGTATTCCGACATATCGCCCAACATGTCGAAGGCTATTGCCGTAGACTGCACAGGGCCTTACAGGCTCGACAACCTGTCGTGCGACTCGCTGACCGTGTACACGAATCACACGTATTCGACGGCGTATCGCGGCTTCGGGCATGAAGCGTACACGTTCTGCTTGGAGAGAACGCTTGACGAGCTTTCGCGCAAGCTGCAAATCGACCCGATGCGCCTGCGCGAGATAAACGCCATTAGGCCTGGCGACTTAACGCCCACGCGCGTCGAGAGCACGCTTTCGAACACCGGCGATCTGAGCGCGTGCCTTGAAAAACTGAAAGGCATGTGCGGTTGGGATTCGGGCGATTACAGGCGGTTCGATAACGGAAAAATACGCGCGAAGGGTCTTGCGTGCATGTGGAAAACGCCCAATCCGTCTGTGAACGCGTCGAGCGGCGCGGTTATAACGTTCAACCCGGACGGCAGCTGCAACTTGATCGTCGGCGTGGTCGAGATGGGCAGCGCCGACAAGACGCAGTTGTGTCAGATGGTCGCGGACAAACTGCGCATGAAGTACGAGCGCGTTCACGTGGAAATGAAGGTCGACACGCGCACGATGCCCGAATATTTCAAAACCGTAGCGAGCCTGTCGGAGTTCCTTGCGGCAAAGGCGTGTATGCGAGCGGCCGACGACGCGGTTTCGCAGCTCAAAAAGCTGGCGGCGCTGGTGCTTAGGTGCGAGACCGACGAGCTCGATTACGCGTCGGAGCGCGTGTTCATGCTGAGCAATCCCAAATTCTGCGCGGGCTATCAGGACTTGGTGAACGGCATAACGATGCAGGACGGAAACTCGATAGGTCAGCCCGTGATAGGACGCGGCAGCGCCATAATGCGGCACGTGGGAGCGCTCGCGCCCGACACCGGCGAAGGCAAGGTCGGACACGCGTGGACTGTGGGCGCGCAGGCGGTAGAGGTCGAGTATGAACCCAAAGACTGCACGTACAGACTGCTGAACGCGTGGACGGTCATGGACGTGGGCAAAGTGATAGATGCGGACACCATGAAATCGATAACGATGGGCGGCATGGGCATGGGGTTAAGCATGGCGCGCGGCGAGGAATGCGCGTACTCTGCGGACTGCCTTATGGAGAACACGAGTATGCGCACATACAAAGCGACGCATATAGGCGAAGAGCCGCGCATGTTCGTCGAATTTGTCGAAACCCCGCAGCTCGACGCGCCGTTCGGCACTCGCTGCTATACCGAGCACGGCATTATCGGTATGCCCGCGGCGCTCGGCAACGCGCTCTCGCGGGCGGTCGGGAAGCCGCTGGACATGCTTCCGCTGACATTCGAGAGCGTATGGCGGGCGAGCGGAAAGGCGGCGGCGAAATGATAGCGACGGATTTTGTGTTCTGCGTCCCGGAGACGCTCGACGAACTGAAGAACGTGTGCGGCAGTATGTACGGCGAGGATTATCTTTATTACGGCGGCGGCTCCGAAATAATATCTATGGCGCGGGTCGGGAGCATCGCGCCCAAAACGCTGATTGACCTAAAGCGCATCCCTGAGTTTACGCAAATACGCTCGCGGACAGGCACGTATTCGGCGGGCGCAGCGGCGACGTTGAAGAGCGTGGCGGAAGACAACTCGTATCCGCTTTTGTCGGAGACGGTTTCGCGTATAGCCGACCACACGAATCAATGCAGGATCACGCTTGGCGGAAACGTCTGCGGCACTATCGCGTACCGCGAAGCCGTGCTGCCCCTTCTTATAGCCGACGCGAAAATCGTGACTGTCAGAAACGGGAAGACCCGCACGCGCCCGATCATGCGCGCGTTCGACAAGCGCCTGATAAGGGAAAACGGCGAAGCGGCGTTGAGATTCGAAATGGATACGGATATAGCGCGTATGCCGTGGGTACACGCTAAACGCACGCGCGGCGATAAAATCGACTACCCGGTCGTTACGATAGCCGCCGTGAAAACGCCGGACGGAGCGCGGTTCGCGCTGTCGGGCGTGACGGCGTATCCGTTTCGCGATCTCGCGCTCGAGCGCGTGTTTTCTGACGGAAAACGTCCGTCGTCGGAGCGCGCGGACGAAATAATGAACAGGCTGCCCGAAAAGCCTATGTCTGACGTGTTGGCGAACGCCGACTGGCGCGCGTTTCAGACGCGAAACGCGCTGATTTACGCCATGGACAGATTGGAGGGTCATATCTCTTGAAAACGTATTCGGGCATCAGCGAAATCGCGCTTAACATAAACGGCGAGACGCGGCGGCTGTCGGTCAGGCCGAGCGACACGCTGCTTTACGCGCTGCGCGAAAACCTTGGCTTGACGGGCGCGAAGCCGAGCTGTGAAAACGGCGACTGCGGCGCTTGCACGGTCGTGATGGACGGTCTGCCCGTAAAAAGCTGCCTGACGCTCGCCGTCGAATGCGAGGGCAGGAGCATATTGACGGTCGAAGGTCTTGAAAACACGCCGCTGCAGCGAGCGTTTATTGAGAACAAGGCGTTTCAGTGCGGCTACTGCACGAGCGGCTTTCTGATGGCGAGCTACGCGCTGCTTAACAACATACCCGACGCGAACGAGCGCCAGATGGAAACGTGGCTCGAATCGAATCTGTGCCGCTGCACGAGCTATTCGGAGATAAGGGCAGCGCTGCGCGAGCTAGCGCCGTCAACCGCAACGCCCGCGCAAATGACGACGTAATCGCATAGACGCGCGCTTTCGGCAATATGCTTGTAAAAGCGAAGGGAGGCTTTCTGTATGAGGAACGCCATGCCGAAAATGCGCGCCATGATATACTGGGGCGCGGTCTGGGGAATACTCGAGGCTACGGTGGGCTACTTATTGCATCTGCCCATAGTGAACATTGGCTGGTTGGTGTGGACGCCGCTCGCGGCGTGGTGCATTGCGCGCGTATACAGAGACACGGGCAGCCGCGCGGCGGTCGTGTGCGCGTCGATTATTACATGCGCGTTCAAGCTCACGAATCTGGCGATGCCGGCGCGGCTCGACATGGTTATAAATCCCGCCGTGTCGGTAGTGCTGGAAGCGCTCGCGTTTGCGTGCGTCGTCACGGCGTTCAAAGGTATGCCCAAACGCGTTTCGGGCGCGCTCGCGTTCTCGCTGGGCTTCAACACGCTGTGGCGCGGCATGTACGCGCTGTATGTTCTCGTGTCGCCCGCGTTCATACGCGATGTATCGGTGATTTCGTCAACGCAGAAGTTTTTGAGTCACATGGTTTACCAGAATCTGGCGACGTCGGCAGTGGTGTTCGTTATGATGGTCTTGCTGCTCAAGATTAAGCCCGCGAAAGACCCGTTGTCGAAAGTCATACCGTCGGGCGCGCTCGCGGCGCTGTGCGGGCTATGCGCATTCATGCAAATCGCGCTGTAGCGGCGGTTATGCGCCCGAATACGGCATTACGTCGTATCCGTGGAAACGCGCCCATGAATCGGAATACGTGCCCTTTTCGCACACGAACAGGGCGCTCGCCGAATCGGGAAACACGCTTTCCGCGATGTTTACGAGCGTGGACGGCAATAGCACGACGCGCAGGTTTATACAGCCCGCGAAAGCGTTCTCGCCGAGAACCGTAAGCGGAGTGTTCGACAGGTCAAGATATTCAATCTGGCTCAAACCCTCGAACGCCGACGCGCCTATTTCGTTTATGTTCAGGGGCGCGGAAAACGCGCCCTCCGGGCGCACGATTTCGAATTTCAGCCCGTCGCGCACCGCCGCGTAGTGCGCGGGCGAACCCGCGCCGCCTCTGAGCGTCGTTCCGCTCTTAAAAGCGCCGGCCTTTATTTCGACCACGTTGAACGAACCTATCGTTTCAGGCACGGTAACGGTTTCGGCGCTTCCGACATAGCCGACGACCGTGAGCCCCGCTTCTCCGAGTTCGTATGCCAAGCCCGTGGCTTCGTCGACGCCGCTCACTGACACCATGTACGCGGGTATCTTCATAGCGCACCAGCCCGACGCGCCCGTGCTGCACACGCCCCAGCCCCAATCGTATGAAGAACCGGGGACGGTGTCGTATATAGTGATTGTCGCGCCCCTCGGCATCGATGTTATTACGGAATAGCCCGTGCCCGGCCCTTGACGCAGATTAAGAGACGAGCTTACGCACAGCAGGTATGTCTGATAAACCTCCGCGTCGGCGCTTCCGTATTCGACTACGAAGCCCGAAGCGCCGATGTATTCGTTGCTCAAATCGAGCCATTTGCCGTCTTGGGATTGCGCCAGACGGCCGTTTGCGTTTTCGCCGTATACGGCGGTCGGGTGATCGCTCTCCCAGAGCGCGGCAGCGAACGAATCGCTGAACGCCTCGCCGCCCTGCCACATCCAGTTGCCGTTTACATATACGCCGCCCAACCAGCACGAGCCTTCGTAGCCCTTTATCAACTCCGAAACCGCCGCGTATTCGCCCGCATTGCGCACGCTCGCGAGCCTGCCGCCCTTGAGCGAGGCTATCCTTTGCGCGTTGGCCCACGTGTGAGCGCCCGAATAATATTCGTATGTATGACCGTCGTATACAGTTTTCCTGTCGCACGGCGTTTCAGCCTCTATCGAGCGTTCCCACACGGCGTACAGAACCGCGTTGCGGTTATCTGTGAAGTTATCGCCCGCGGCGTAATCTACCCGATTCGCGTTAGCGCTTTCAGACCAGCCCGCCAGTTCGAACCCCGCCTTCACGGGCGCGAGAGACGTTATCAGATACGGCACGCCCTCCGTTTTTTTGCCCGAAGCGGGCGCGCCCGAGCCGCCGTTCGGATTGTATGTTATCGTGTATTCGGAGACGCTGCCGCCGTATGCTTTATAGTATGTGTTCACGGCGGTCGTGCCGCGCAATACGCCCTTCGCCTTGGCGCTCGCGGGGCGCTCGAATTTGACGCAGAATGTATACGCCGCGTCATACGCGCCCTGCGCGGTGTCGGGCACGGTTTTGAGGTACTCCCCCACGTCCAGCTCGTTGTTCAAAAGCTCGTACGCGAGATAGCCCAACTGCCCTTCGAGCGAAGTCCAGTCTTCGTAACCGTTGTTCGCGCAGTATTTGATGAGCGACTCGCGGCGCGAGTTCCACTGGCATATGCCGTATGCTTCGCCGCTGTCGCCTATGGCTTCGGGGTTGAAATTGCTCTCGGAGCGTATGTTTGAAAGTATGCCGCACGCCGCCGCGCGGGTCATGCCGAGCGTTTGGGTCAGATATGTGTAAATCGTTTCGCGGTTCTGATCCCTCTCGGCGGTCGTTATGGCGTATGACGGCGGACAAAACTGCGGGCAACATAAAAGAAAAGCGATGATGATAAAAAACGCATATGTACGCTTCATGCGAGCGAAAACCTCCGCATGGAAATTATTCCATACAGTAATATACACGAATATTTCGGAATTGTCAAATACTGTGTCCGGAAATGCGAATCAATGACATTATAATGTAATATTTACGGCTTCAGAACTTCGCAAATGAACGCGCGGTCGTTCGGTATCACTTTCAGTCGCTTTATTTCGTGCTTGGCTAAACACTCGTCGGCGCGCAACTCGCGCACCTTCATGCCGTATGAGCTGAGGCGGTCGCAGACGTCCGAACCGTACAGCCGCACATGGTCGCTCTGACCGTACAGGCGCAGCCTGTCGGCGGGCGTAGTGGCTTCGGGAGATACGAAAGTCTGATCTCGGCTTATGTCGACGGGCACGGTTATAAGGAGCTTGCCGCGGTTTTTGCACACGCGCTTCATCTCGCTCACGGCCTTCGCCTCGTCCGGCACGTGTTCGAGCACGTGCATACAGATTATGTAGTCGTATGAGTCGTCGGGCAGATTGATGTCGGTTATATTGATAACCATTTCCGCCGCGCCCTCATTTATGTCGGCGGAATGGTATTCGCAGTTCGGGTTTTTTGTGAGAAGCGATTTTGTGCCCTCCGCGGCAGCAAACTCGAGCACACGGCATTTGGCGGTGAGCATGTCCGTGCAGCGGCGAATTACCTCGACCGCGAAGCGCAGCCTGTCGCCGCCGTTGCAATACGGGCATTTTGTGCGCGGTCTGAAACCCGCGCCCACGATGTTGCCGCTTTCGAAAAGCGGAGACATGTGACGTGGCGAATCGAGAGCGAAGCGCACGTCGCGGCAGCAGATATTGCAATAAAAGTCAGGCTTTTTGAGCATATCAGCCGACCTGAGCCAGTCCTTTGCGCGCTTTTTGAGCTTCCACATTTTCACGGCGCGTTCCCCTCCCCTCCGCAAGAATACCGCTAACAAGTTTATACGCATATTCCGTTCATCTGTTACAAGCCCAGCAGCGCGTCAAACTCTTTTGGCGCGGGTGACGTGAACGTTAAAATCGCGCCGGTTATGGGGTGCGGCAGGCGTATCAGCGCGGAATGGAGCGCGAACCTGCCCGCGAGAATGTCGGCGTTTTCAATGCCGTACAGAAAATCGCCGCTCACGGGGCAGCCTATCGCGCTCATGTGCACGCGAATCTGATGCGTGCGCCCCGTTTCGAGCACGACGCGCAGTTCGGCGCGCCCGTTCGCGGTTTTTAGGGTTTCGTAATGCGTAACGCACGCCTTTCCGTCACTTCTGACTTCGCGCCTGACTGTCGCGCCGTCCGCCTTGCCTATGGGCATGTCTATAGTGCCGCAATCGGGCGACGGTATGCCGTCTGTCACGGCGACATACTCCCTGACAAAATCGGGCGTGTGCAGAAACGAAGAAAGCCGCGCCTGCGCGTGGGCGTGCTTGGCTATTGCCATGAGTCCGCTCGTGCCCTTGTCGAGCCTGTTGACGGGTCGGAAAATATAGTTGTCTACGTCCCGAAAGTAGTATTGCAGCCGGTTTTCGAGCGCGTCGTCGGGCTGACGCGGCGACGACTGCGTGGGGAGCGGCGCGGGCTTGTCGACGATTATAATGTCGTCGTCCTCGTATACGACGCTCACGGGCGCGTTCTGGGGTGCGGTGAACGGGTTTTTGTTTTCGTCGTCCGCGAGTATGACGGTGATCTCGCCCCCCGCCGACGCTTTCGCGTCGGCGCGGACGGGCGAGTCGTTGAGCAGTATGTTTCCTCTTGCCTTTGCCTTGGCGAGCTGATGGTATGAAAGGTTAAGGCGCGACGAGAGTATGCGGCGTATCATGCGCCCGTCGTCTTCGGTCGAAACGGTGATCTTCAGCGCGCGCATGTTCTTCTCCCGCTTAGAAAATTTCCATGGATTTGATTTCGTCCTTCATGCGCGCTATCAGCTCGGTCACGCTCATAACGCCCAAGTCTCCGTCGCGGCGGGTCACGGCGACTGTTCCGCTTTCGGCTTCCTTATCGCCGAGCACGAGCATGTACGGCGTTTTCATCATACGCGCTTCGCGAATCTTGAAGCCGATCTTCTCATTGCGCAAGTCCAGCTCGGCGCGTATGCCCGCGTCCTCAAGCGCGCGGCGAATTTCCTCGGCCGCCGCGTCGGCTCTGTCGGTGATCGTCATTATGCGCGCCTGAACGGGGCTGAGCCACAGCGGGAAAGCGCCCGCGAAATGCTCGGTCAGTATGCCTATGAAGCGCTCGATAGAGCCGAACACGACGCGATGTATCATTACGGGGCGGTGCTTCTCGCCGTCCGAGCCTGTGTATGTGAGGTCGAAGCGCTCGGGCATGTTCATGTCGAGCTGTATCGTGCCGCACTGCCATGTGCGCCCGATGCAGTCCTCAAGGTGGAAGTCTATCTTCGGGCCGTAGAACGCGCCGTCGCCCTCGTTTATGATGTACTTAACGCCCATATCGTCGAGCGCTCCCTGAAGGCCGTCGGTGGCAAGCGCCCACATTTCGTCAGAACCTATCGAATTTTCGGGGCGGGTGGACAGCTCGACATGGTATTTGAAGCCGAACACGCCGTACACTTCGTTGATCAGGTTATACACGCCTTTGATTTCGTCGCGTATCTGGTCGGGGGTCATGAATATGTGCGCGTCGTCCTGTGTGAAGCAGCGGACGCGCATGAGGCCGTGCAGCGTTCCCGAAAGCTCGTGGCGGTGAACCAGACCCAGCTCGCCGCATCTGAGGGGCAGGTCGCGGTAGGACCACATGCGGCGCTTATAGGCGAGCATTCCGCCGGGGCAGTTCATCGGCTTTATGGCGAAATCGGTGTCGTCGATCTGGGTCGTATACATCGTGTCGCGGTAGTGATCCCAATGGCCGCTGCGCTCCCAGAGCTGGCGGTTCAGCATCATCGGCGTTTTGATTTCTTCATAGCCGTGCTGGCGGTGTATTCTGCGCCAGTAATCTTCGAGCTGGTTGCGCAATATCATGCCCTTGGGGAAGAAGAACGGGAAGCCCGGACCTTCGTCGAATATGTCGAACAGGTCGAGCTGCTTGCCCAATTTGCGGTGGTCGCGCTTTTTCGCTTCCTCCATGCGGGCGATGTATTCGTCGAGGGCTTCCTTTGTCAAAAACGCCGTGCCGTATATGCGCTGCAGCATTTTGTTCTTCTCGCTGCCGCGCCAGTACGCGCCCGCGATGGACGTGAGCTTGAACGCTTTGACCTTGCCGAGCGAAGGCAGGTGCGGACCCGCGCACAGATCGGTGAAGCCTTCCTGCTTATAGAACGATATTGTTTCGCCCTCCGGCAGGTCGTTTATAAGCTCGACTTTGTACGGCTCGTCCTTCATCAGCTCAAGAGCCTCGCTCCTCGGAAGCTCGAAGCGCTCAAGGCGCGAGTTCTTCTTTATTATGCGCGACATTTCCTTCTCGACTGCGGTCAGAAACTCGGGCGTGAATGGCTCGGGAGCGTCGAAATCGTAGTAGAAGCCGTTGTCTATGGCGGGGCCTATCGCGAGCTTCACTTCGGGTTTCAGCGCCTTTACGGCCTGAGCGAGTATGTGCGACGCGGTATGGCGCAACACGCGCAGCCCGTCGGGGCAGTCGGACAGTATTTCAAGCTCGCTGTCGCCGTTTATGGGCGCCGCCAAATCGCGAACTTCGCCGTTCACGCGGGCGGCGAGCGCCGTCTTTTTGAGATCCTTGTCGATCTCGCCGATTATGTCCAGCGCGTTTGTCGAATCCGCGAACTCGCGGACAATGCCGTTGAATGTGATTTTCATATTGCTTCCTCCAAACTCAAATAAAAACGCCCGTCCCTTGCCAATGAAGGGACGAGCGGTATGCCCGTGGTTCCACCCAACTGACGAAACAAATGCGTTTCGCCGCTTGCGCGGGGCTGTAACGCTCCCCATGCGCCTTCGGTCGGGAGGCGGTGCGCTCGCGAACGGTCTGCAATGCCCGTTTTCAGCCAATGGCGGGCAATCTCTGTTGCGCTTATTCGCGGCTTATATCTCCGTCATGCCTAGGATTTAAGCGATTATAGACCCGCGAGACGCGAGTGTCAAGCCGTTGAGTGTAACATTCATGTTATCAAAGACTACGCTTTGATTTCCATGCCCAAATCGCTCGACTTGTATATCATGTCCATCAGCTTGCAGGTTACGAGCGCCTGATCGATGTTCGCCTTTGTCTTTATGCCCTTGGGCGCTTTTTCGAGGAAATCGCGTATCTCGGCATTGTACATATTCTCGGTTGCATACGTGAACTTCGTTTCCGACAACATGCCGTTGCGGGTCGACCACAGCGTGAAATTGCCGCCGTAGTTCAGCTTTATGCCGCCCTTGTCGCCTAGGAACTCTATGAACATGGCGTCCTCGCCTATGTTCTGCGCCCACGCGCCGTTCATAGTGAGGGTCGGACCGGAAGTGCGCACGAAGCCCGTAACGAACTCCTCGACGCTGTACTCGCCGTCATACTTGGGCGGGCCTGCCCACATCGACGCGTATACGTAGTTTTCCATCGGGTTTCCGAGCTTGGAATACGTCTGCGCGGACACGGTTTTGATTTCGGGCTGACCCACGCAATAGAATATAAGGTCGAGGAAGTGAACTCCCCAGTCGATAAGCGCGCCGCCGCCCGCGAGCGCTTTCGTGGTGAACGCGCCGCCCAAACCCGGTATGGAGCGGAACGCGCGGAACGAGCAGTATACGTGATATATGTCTCCGAGAGCGCCGTCGGCTATCAGCTCGCGAATCTTCACGACGGCGGTGTTGAAGCGGTTGCACACGCCAATGTTAAGTATCGCGCCGTTTTTGTCGGCGGCGGCCTTCATTTCGACGGCGAGGTCGGCGTTTACGGAAGCGGGCTTCTCGCACAGCACATGCTTGCCCGCGTTGAGGCAGTCTATCGCTATCGGCGCGTGAACGTAGTTAGGCGTGCACACCGAAACGCAGACGACGGATTCGTCCCTGAGCACTTCGCGGTAATCGGTCGCGACAGTGCCCGAACCGTATTTATCGCGCAGCGCCTCGGCGCGTTCGGGAATTATGTCGACGAAGTATTTGACTTCGCAGATGTCGGACGCGGCCTTGTACGCCGGCATATGCGCGCTGTTGGCGATTGTGCCGCAGCCGATGATGGCGACTTTGATCTTCTCCATGCGATTACACTCTCGTTTCTTTATGTTATTTGCCCGCGACGGACATTTCACCCACATATACGGAAGGACTGCCGATGGCGCTTGAGCCGGGACGCCCGAAGTCTATATCGCTCGCGACGCGCTTTACGCTTTTGAGCACGTCGAAGAAATTGCCGGCTATTGTTATCTGCTCGACGGGGTCGGCAATTTCGCCGTTCACGATTCTGAAGCCCTTCGCGCCGAGCGAGAAATCGCCGCTTATGCGGTTCGCGCCCGAATGCATACCCGAAAGCTGCGTGATGAGCAGACCGTTTCCGACAGACTTTATAAGGTCTTCAAACGCCGTGTCGGACTGTTTTATGAAAAGGTTCGTGGGCGCGACTCTGACGGGCGCGGAATAACCCGCCTTGGCGGCGTTGCCGGTGGTGACTTTGCCCAGTTCCCTGGCGGTGGCGCGGTTGTGCAGGAGCGTTTCGAGGCGGCCGTTCTTGACGACAGTCTTTGTGAACGTCTTGACGCCCTCCGCGTCGAAGGGCTTCGACGCGAATCCGTTCTCAAGCAGCGGGTCGTCGATTATCGTAACCGCTTCGGACGCTATCGTTTCGCCCTCGCGCCCTTTCAAAAGCGACAGCCCCTTGCGCGCGCTTTCGGCGGAGAACACGTCGGCGAACGTTGCGAGCAGCGTAGCCGCCATGTCGTACCTGAGAACGGTTTTGTATTTGCCGGAGGGTATGCTCTTGGCGTTCAGGCCGCTTAAAGCCTCTTTGGCGGCGCGTTCGGCAATGTCTTCCAAATCGATCGCGTCTTTGCGGAACGAATACTGCGTTTTGAACGCGTAGTTTACGTTATCATTATCCTTAGCTATAGGCGCACATACCGCGCCCGCGACGGTCGCGCGGAACGAAACGTCCATGCCCTTGGAATTGACGATGCGCGTTTCCGAAGTCTGCGTTTCGGAGTAGCAGCCGTGAACGCGGACGATGCGGCCGTCCTTGGCTTTTACGAGCCGCTCCAACTCCATTGCGCGGTCTATGTTTTCCTTGGCGGTCATGTCGGCGGTTTCCTGATAGTACGCGTTTATCGACGGATAATCGCTGTCGCCTTCGTATATCGTTTCGTCGTCGCCCGTCTGCAAAAGCGACGCGTTTTGTTTTACGGACTCGACGAGCATGTCGATTGCCTCGTCGTCGGTCTCCTCGGTGGACGCGTAGCCCATTTTTCCGTTGTATACGCCGCGGAAGCACAGACCCGCGTTCGTGGCGGCGGTATACTGCTTTATCTGAGCGTCGAGCACCTGAACCGTCAGTTCGTCGTTTCGGGAGCAGTACGCTTCGCACTCCGATATGCCCGCTTTGAGCGCCGCGTCGAACAGTTTTTGTATGAATTGCTCCTTATCCATTTATCTGCCTCCCACCGTCATATCGGTAATGCGTATCATGGGCTGACCAACGTTCGTGGGCACTGACCCGCTTGACGAACCGCACATGCCCTGAGCCATCCACATGCGTCTGCCGACGCGGTCTATCTTTTTGAGCACCTGCCCGCCCTTGCCTATCAGCGTCGCGCCGCGCACGGGGCGGTCGATTTTGCCGTTTTTGATCAGATAGCCCTCGCCCACGGCGAAGTTGAACTCGCCCGTGAGCGGGTTCACGCTGCCGCCACCCATGACCTTCGCGTATAGGCCGTCTGCGCAGCTCGCTATTATTTCGGTCTCGTCGTCGCTGCCCGACTGTATGTATGTGTTCCTCATGCGCGACGTGGGCGCGTATGAATAATTCTGGCGGCGGCCGGAGCCCGTCACGGGCATACCCATGCGGCGGGAATTGAGGCGGTCTATCATGTAGTTTTTGAGAACGCCGTTCTCGATTAGCACGAGGCGGGTTGTCGGGTTGCCCTCGTCGTCTATGTTCTCGCTGCCCCATTCGTTTTCGAGCGTGCCGTCGTCGATCGCGGTGACTATCGGGGACGCTATTACCGTTCCGAGCTTACCGCAAAATTCGGAATTTCCGTAGGCGACGCTCGTAGCCTCGAGCGAGTGCCCGCACGCCTCGTGGAATATGACGCCGCCGAAACCGCCATCTATTATAACGGGCATAGTGCCCGCCGGGCACGCTTCGGCGTGGAGCATTGTTACGGCGCGGCGCGCCGCGATTTTCGCCCTCTCCGATACGTCAATATGAGAACGGAACAGCTCGAAACCGCGCATAGCGCCGGGCGACTCCGTGCCGGTCTGGTTCTCACCGTCCGATGAAGCGACAGCGCGTATCAGGATTCGCGAATACACGCGCTTATCGCAAACGAACAGGCCCTCGGAGTTGGCTATCGTCACGTTCTGCTCCCAGTCGCTGAGCGCCGCCGACGCCTGAGATATCTCAGGGCTCTCCGATTTCGCCGCCGCGCACGCCTCGTTCAAAAGCGCCATGCGCGTTTTTCCGTCGACGTCCATGGGAAGCATACGTATGTCGTGTATGTTTTTGACTACGGAGCCCACCAAGCGCACGCCGTCTGACGATGCGCGCACTCCGTCGAGCGCGCCGGAAGCGCGGTCGGCAAGCGACATAAGCCCCGAATCGGTCGTGTCGTTTGTGTATACGTACACGGAGTTGTTACCCCTGTACACGCGCAAGCCCGCGCCGTGCGCGCGCTCGGTCGTCGCTGAGTCGATTTTATCGTTTACCTGTGAAAGCTGAGAGCGCCGCGTGTCCTCGTAGAATATCTCGGCGAAGTCGCCGCCGGTTGACAGAGCCTTCGAAATCGCGCGCTCGGCCGCCGTCTTTTTAAGCATTGTGCGTACTCCTTTATGCAAACATCTTCTGGAGCGCGTCGAGGCGCTCGGAGGTTATAAGCGCGTCGTGCTGCGTACCGCGCAGTTTGACAATATATGTCCAGCGCCCGTAAGGCGTTATGGAGTCTATGTGGTTCAGCCCCACGACGTAGGATTTATGCGTGCGGAAGAACATGTCGTCGGGCAGGCGTTCGTCGATGTCGGACAGCGACTCGCTCGTCACGAGCCGCTCGCCGCCGGTCAGATACAATACGGTCGAGCGCTCCTCGCGCTGTATCAGCATTATCTCGTCGAGGCTTACGAAGCTCACGCCTTCCTTATGCCTGAGCATGAGCTTTTTGGGCATAGGCGCGGGGCTTGTCTCGCGTTTAACGCTGACTCCCTCGCCCTCGCCAGCGTGTCGGCGGCGTATGAGCGCGAACGTCTGCATTACGCGCTGCTCTTTGAACGGCTTTAGCAGATAGTCGAACGCGTACACCTCGAACGCGTCGCCCATATACTTTTCGTGCGCGGTCGCGAACACGAGTATCGTTTTCGGGTTCACATCCTGTATTATCCTCGCGCATTCGACGCCCGTCATAATGGGCATCTCAACGTCCAGCAATATAACCTGCGGCTGGAGTTTGTTGTTCAGGTCGATGAGGTCGCGCCCGTTTTCGGCCTCACCCACCAGCTCGAAGCCGCCCGTTTTCTCGATGAGCTTGCGCATAACGAGCCTCATGCCGCTGTCGTCGTCGGCAATCAATATGCGTATCAGGTCCAACGCGCCGCCACCTCCCGTGTTTTGATTTACGAAACCGCACCCCGGCACTTGCGTGCCGAGGCGCGGACATTGAAACCGCGATCATTCCCCGCGCATTGACACGGGTTTTGATATGATTTCGGAAACTATCATCGCTCTGCGCATACTCTTGGCGTTGAGAGCGTTGCGCCTGTACGTGTGTATGCCCGATAAGGAGCCTGCGCCGGATTTATCGTTTCTGCGAACCGTCTCAAACGTGGGATTATCGCCGTATGAAGTCGGCCGGGAATCGCGCGTTTCCCGAGACATTTCGTTGGAATTTGCATTGTCCGCCTGTTTGCGGGGCGCGCGGGCAACTCCGGGGCGGTTTTTGGCGATCTTGCCCGCTCGCGCGAGCATCATTATCACGTATAGGGCGATAGCTATGAACGCTACCCACGGCATCGGTCACCGCCTCCTTTCACGCGCTCGGGGCGTCACTTTTTGCCGGCTTTTTTGTCTTCGGGCATCGATTTGTCAACGTCCTCAGGCACGCCCGCTTCGGCAATCGACTCGCGCATTTTGGTGTCGGATATAACGTTCTGCATACGGTAGTAGTCCATAACGCCGAGCTTGCCGGCTCTGAGAGCCTCCGCCATGGCGCGCGGCACTTCCGCCTCCGCCTCGACGACTCTGGCGCGCATTTCCTGCACGGACGCAATGTTTTCCTGCTCCTGAGCGACAGCCATCGCGCGGCGCTCCTCGGCTTTCGCCTGAGCTATGCGGCGGTCAGCCTCGGCCTGATCCATCTGAAGCTGAGCGCCCACGTTGCGGCCTACGTCTACGTCCGCGATGTCTATTGAAAGTATTTCATAGGCGCTGCCGGAGTCGAGACCCTTGTTGAGCACGGTTTTGCTTATCTTGTCGGGGTTTTCGAGAACTTCCTTATGCGTGGAGGCCGAGCCAATCGTGGTGACGATGCCCTCGCCTACGCGCGCCTGTATAGTCTCTTCGCCCGCGCCGCCTACCAACTGACCGAGGTTCGTGCGCACGGTCACGCGCGCTTTGGCGCGCAATTCTATGCCGTCCTTCGCCACTGCGGCGACTATCGGGGTTTCGATGACCTTCGGGTTTACGCTGGTCTTGACAGCTTCGAGCACGTCGCGCCCAGCCAAGTCGATCGCGCGGCAGCTTTCGAAAGACAGGTCTATGTTCGCGGCCTGCGCGGCTATGAGCGCGTCGATGACCTTGTTCAGATGACCGCCCGCGAGCAGATGGGCTTCCATCTCGTTTATGTTGATGTCAAGCCCGGCCTTAGTCGCCTTTATGAGCGGACGAACGATGTCGCCGGGAGAGATGCGGCGGAAGCGCATACCGATGAGTATCGCGATTTTGACCCTCACGCCCGACGCTACGGCAGAAATCCAAAGCCCGACGGGGAAGAAACGAGCGAAGAAGTAGATGATGAAAACGACCACGACCGACACCAAAATCAAGATGGTGATGGAAGTATTATCCAAACGAACGCCCCCTTTGATTATTATGAAACCCGCCGCGCGGGTTAAACGCGTTTACTGAGCCTTGCGCACGTATATGCGCTTGCCCTCTACCCTGACGACCTTCACGCCCTCGCCCGCCTCGATGAACTCGCCGTCCGAGAGTATGCTGAGCCGCACGCCGTCGAAATCGCCGCTGCCCACAGGGTTTAAGCGAGTCGCCGCCACGCCGAGCTTATCCATATAGAAGTCGAGCGGGTTTTCAGTCATTTGCTCTGTGGCGACGCTGTTCAAAACGAGCTTCGATTTCGACAGCCTGCCTTTCGATGTCGAGCGAATGGCGATTGAGAAAGCGACGCACAAAAGCGCCACCACGACCAGAGCTATCAGCAAGCCCTGCAAAAACGTGTTCGCGATCAACACGATGCCCGCGACGAGCAGTATCGTGCCCGATATTCCGGGAAGCCCGAAGCCGGGCAGGAACATTTCGACGATCAACAGTATAAAACCGATGAGCATCAGTATAAGCGGCAGTATGTTCGCGCCCAGAAAGTTGAGTATATCCGCCATATATGTCACCTTCTTCACATGAGTTATGCTGACGTGATTATATCACGCTTTCGCGGGCGAGAAAGACATAACCGCCCAAACATACAATACGCGCGTTCAAATGTCGGTTTTCCGGCATTCGAGGGAATCGGCGAGCCTGTCGCGCACGCGCCTGTCGGCGTCCGAAAAATCCAAGCGCCTGAGCTCGCGGGCGTTCGCCCACATCAAAGAGTCGCAGTCTATAGGGCGCGGCGCGCCTTCGGATATGCGCGCTTCATAGAATAAAAGCAGCACGTCGTCGTTTTCATAGGAGTGTAAACAGACATCGTATATATGTGTTGACTGTATACAAATGCCCAGCTCCTCGGAAATCTCGCGCTCAAGCGCCGCTTCAGGCGTTTCGCCGCGTTCGATTTTGCCGCCGGGAAACTCCCATTTCAGCGCGTTGCTTGTGCCTGCGCGCCTGCGCGACACGAGCGCGCGGTCGCCGTCAACGATTACGGCGGCGACGACCGCGAGCGGGCGAAACGCCGACGGGCGGCTTTGGTTATCGTTCGCCGTCGTCAATCTTCCTCCCTATGACGCTCTATTTTTTGTAGAAAGCGCCGTATGCCTGACAGGCGCGGTAGTCTGCGCCTTCTTTGTTCATGCCGAACGCGTTCCACACGGCGGGACGGAATATCTGATCTTCCGGCACGTTGTGCATTGCGACGGGTATGCGCAGCATAGAGCAGAACGTTATGAGATCCGCGCCAATGTGACCGTAGCTTATCGCGCCGTGATTCGCGCCCCAGTTGTTCATTACGCTGTAGGCGTCTTTGAACGCGCCCTCTTTGCCGTCGACGCGCGGCGCGAACCATGTGCATGGCCAAGTGTAGTCGGTGCGCTTCCAGAGTATGTCGTTTACGTCGGACGGCAATTTGACCGTCCAGCCCTCGGCTATCTGAAGCATCGGCCCCAAGCCGTTGACAAGGTTCAGGCGAATCATGGTTACGGGCATCTCGCAGTCGGTCACGAAGCGGCTCGAATATCCGCCGCCCCTGAAATAACCCAAATCGGCGTAGTTCCACGTGGTACGCTTCATTATTTCCGCCTGATCGGCTTCGGTTATGTCCCACCATTGTTTGATGAGCGCCTCTCCGTTTTCAGAGGTTGCGCCGCCGTTCGCGTCCAAGCAGCACGCGCCCGAATTGATGAGGTGTATAAACCCGCCCGCGTCCTTCGCTTTGCCGGTAAGCTCGTAGCCCGCGGCGCTCTTGAGCGCGCTCGCGCTCCAGTATGTGCGCACGTCGGCGAACATCTGCGCGCGCCCTGTGAGCAGTTTCATGAACATCATGCCCAAGCCGTTCAGCACGTCGTTTTCGGTGGCGAGTATGTACGGTTCTCTCGCGCCGTTCCAGTCGAAGCCCGTGTTCAAAAGGGCTTCGGGGTAATCGCAGTTCGGATAAAAGTCTGTCCACTGGCGCTGACCCTGAAAGCCCGCCGCGAGCGCGTTGTGACCCACGCGCTCCTCTTCGCAGCCCTTGGGCAGGTTCGGGTTGCCGTTCATGAGGTCTTTTATGATGCACATCATTTTGACGACAAATTCCCAGTCCGCGTCCTTCTCGGCCCGGCTCTTCTGAAGCTCGGTCGGGTTTTTGTCGAAACCCTCGACGGCGTGCGCTTTCGTCCATTCAAGCGCCTTTTCGTATTCGTTCTCGTCGTATATGCCCTCGGTCATGCGGCGAATGATCTCTACTTCGTCAACGGACTCAACGCGCATTCCCAAATATTCCTCTATGAAATCGGGGTTTATGATAGAGCCCGCTATGCCCATGCATATAGAGCCGATTTGCAGATAGCTCTTGCCGCGCATCGTGGCTACGGCTACGGCGGCGCGGCCGAAGCGGAGCAGCTTTTCGGAAACGTCGGAGGGTATATCCAAGCTGTCGGCGGGCTGCACGTCGCGCCCGTATATGCCGAACGCGGGCAAACCCTTTTGCGCGTGAGACGCGAGCACGCTCGCCAGATACACGGCGCCGGGGCGCTCCGTGCCGTTGAAGCCCCACACGGCTTTTATGGTGTTTCTGTCCATGTCCATCGTTTCCGCGCCGTAGCACCAGCACGGCGTGACGGTGAGCGTTATCGCGACGCCCGACTTGCGGAATTTCTCGTCGCACGCCGCGGCTTCGGCGACTCTGCCGATGGTGGTGTCGGCGATTATGACGTTGACGGGTTCGCCGTTTGAATAGAACAGGTTTTCGCGGAACAGTTTCGCGGCGGCGCGCGCCATGTTCATCGTCTGCTCCTCGAGGGACTCGCGCACCATGAGAGCGCCCCTGCGCCCGTCTATGGTGGGTCGAATGCCTATTGTCGGGTAGTCGCCTATAAGCCTGCCTGTCGCCATTTGAATTTCCTCCACGCGTATATTTTGAGTTTTATTCATTATACATTATTTGCTTGTGTTTTTCAATCGCCGTTCAGAAGCTTTTCATACGCCTGGTCAAACGTCATTCTGCGTATGCGGCGGGCTTCGCCCCCCGGAATGCGCTTGTCAGCCATGCAGGACGCTTTATAATCGCAATATGCGCAAGCGTCGGTCAAATCGGTTTTGACGGGCGATATTCGCGTTACGCCTTGCGATATTTCGAGAGCGTATTCGGTCGCCTTGTCGAGCGCGCGGTTTATAAGCGCGTCGAACTGCGCGTCGGTCGCCTTGGGCGTGCGCGCGTCAAGCTCGCCGCTCTTCAAGAATCTGAGCTTTATGGCGCGCTCAGGCTCGCCCGCCATGCGGCGTATCAAATTGGGATTGTCGGGCAACAGACCCGCGAGGCGCAACTTGTCGAAGCGCTCGCGCTCTATTACGTCGCTTTCTAAGCATTCGGTCGCGACGACGGGGTCGTCGACGCGGAAGTAATATATGCCCGCGCTTTTACCGCCGAATTTCTCCATCGCGGCCGCGAGATATATGACCAACTGAAGCTGTATGCCGTTGTATATTTCGGAAGCGTCGGGCATTTTCGAGCCGCGCTTGTAGTCGATAACGCGCAAATACATGTCGTTGCCCGTTCCGAGCGCGTCTATGCGGTCTATTCTGCCCTTTAAGCGCGCGCCCGTTCTGAGCTTCAGGGCGGTCGATGAGTCGCCGAACTCCATTTCAAGCTCTATCGGCCTGAACTCTCCCCCGTTCAACTGCGCGCATATCGCTTTCGCGGCGCGATTCACCGTGCGCCGCATACC
>CAYVPJ010000005.1:98833-110132 GCA_964453505.1 uncultured Oscillospiraceae bacterium
CGAGCACGTCCTTTATCGCGCCCTCAAACAGCTTATCCGCCACGGCGTTCATGCGCCTGCCGGCCTCGTCCGACGATATTTCGGAAAGCTCGTTCGAATTGTCTTTCAGGAACGAGCGCACCGCCTCGTGATAGAAGCCGCCCTCGTCCTTGGCGTTCAAAACGAAAGGCTCGTCGCGCTCGGGGCGCAGAGCGTAGCGCACGTAATGCGAAAACGGGCATTGGGCGAACGTTTCGAGCCTTGTTACCGAAACAGCGTTAATTTTTCCGTACACGCGGCTCGCAAGCTCTTCGCCCATGTCCTCGCTGCGCGTCGTAATTGTGCGCGCGCGTTCGAGGGCTTCCAAGCCCTTGCGGGCGTTTTCGTCGGCGGATAACGCCGAAACAGCCGAAAGAACCTCGTCTGTCATTTCAGACAGGCTCAATTCGGAAGCGGCTATTGTTTCTGCGGCACGCGGAGCGGAACAGCGCATCGAGTTTATGGAGGAATCGCCCGATATGCCGCCCCTTACGCGAATATCGGGGAAAACGCGCTTAACTTCCGATATGAGCGCCGACGGTGACAAAGCGGAACCGTCCTGAGCGCTGATGGGATATGTTATGCATATATAGTCGCTTGCGAGCGACATAGCGTCTTTGAGCTTCGCGCGCTCGTAACGCGTGCGCGAAAGCGAGTCCAGGTCGATATGTTTGCCTGTCGAAACGGTCAGGGCGCTAGTTTCGTCGGGCATCAAAAGACCTTCGGGCGATTTCGCGCCCGCGACGGTCGCGCCGATGACTATGAGCGCCTTTATGTCGGGAAAGCCCGCCTTGAGCGCGCTCACGGCGTTCACGGAGTCGCCCGACTGCGGCAGAGGCTTTATGACGGTAGCGGTAAACGCGCGGGACATCAGGTCGGCGAGCAGCGATTTTGACAGCCTTTTGTCGCCCATAAGCTCGTTCATCTGGTCGAGAGTGCCCATCACCCTGTTCCAGACCTGCGCGTCCTCGGCGGCGGCGGTGCGCTGACCCAGCTCCGTCAGGCGCTTGCGCAGGGATTCGCCCTTCGCGCGGCAGCCGAGCGACTCGACGTAATCGTATACGGCGGAAAGCTGTTCTGACAGGATAGCCGCGTTTGACAGGCGCGAATCGAGCGCTATGAGAGGTTCAGCGAGTTTTTTACGTATCGCTTCAGCGTCGTCGCCCGTTTCGGGGTTTGCGCGCCTGAACGGTTTCAGTATGTCGCGCGGGCGCAGAGCGTAGCGGGCGCAGTATGAAAGCAGCGTGTCGCGCTCGTCGTCGTCTATGTTCGCGCAGCCCGTATTGAGCAGAGCGTTCAGATCGCCGCCCGTGCCCGCGAGTATATCGAGAGTTTCGCATATGAAGCGCGGCAGCGTATGGCACAGCGCGGGTCGGCTCTCGGGCGTGAACAGCGGTACGTCGTATTCCAAAAACGCGCTGTCGAGCGCGTCTGAGTATGTCTTTATGTCGTCAACGAGCACCAATACGTCGGAATAACGCCAGCCGTTTTTCATTACCAGCCTGCGTATGAGCGCCGCCGCGAAGCGCGCTTCGTCCATCGGGTTTTTAAGGGCGGCTACCTGCAGAGCCGCGTTTTTTTGTTTATATGGGGAAGCGGGCGAACAGAACGCCTCGCGCGCGAAGTGCGCGGCCGCGTTGTCGGCGCGATTTTCATTTTGAGACAGATATTTGCGCGACCACTTCGCGCCCGCGCTTCTCATCTCGCGAACGAGATTTTCATATGACGATTGAAGCGGCATATAGAGCGAAAAGTCGCGCGCGCCGCCGTCGTTTTCCAGCGGAATGAGCGCGTCAAAAGACGCGCATTCGAGCGCGAGAGCCGCAAAAAGCCTGTTTATGATGGGCGGCGTCAGGTCGAAGCCGAACGCGAACACGCGCGCAGTTGTTATGAAAGGAGAGCCGCGCATACGCGCGATGGCTTCGGATATTTCGTCCTCGCCGTCCTGAAAGCGCCCGGCGAGCGCCTTTTCGTATTCGGAATACAAAAGCGCCATGTCGGTCAGCTTTGATTTGAGAGCGCCCTCCGGCGCGGCGTCGGCGTACTGCGAGAGCATGTCAGGGGTTATGTCGGCCTGTTTCAATCGGGTTATCTCGGCGATTACGCGCGTTTCGAAGCCGCGCCTGTCTTTAGCGCCCGCATACCATTTGAGCCGCCTGTTCAAAGCGCGCAGCGCTCTGCCCATAAGCATCGCGCGGCCGCGCTCGTCAATGCAGGTGAGCGCCGGACGGCCGGCCGTGTCGAATATAAGGCGGCACAGGCGTTCGGGCGACAGCACGCTCAGCCTAAAAGAGCCCGTCAAATCCAAGCCGCGCAATACGTTTATTTCGGTCTCGAGCGTCAACTGCTCAGGCACGAGCACTATTATGTCGCCGCCGTCGTCTGAGTTAAGCGCGCTTGACAGCATTTTTAAGAGCGCGGGGCGCAGAAGCGCCTTTCTGCCCGTGTGAAAAACTGCGCTCATAGGCGGCACCTCCTGTCAGGGACGCAAAAGCATACAGCGGAATTTGCAGAGACCGTCATGGGTCGGCTCGCACATGCCCGCGAAATCTCCCGCAACATATACGCGCGAAACGGCATCCGTCGGTTGTTCGGGGCGGAACGGCGCGCCCGCCAAAACACTAGGGCGGCGCGTTTCGGTCAAGTCTATGCGCGGATACGCGCCCAGCGGAAAATCGAGCGGCTTGAGCGCGCTCTCTATGTTATCAATGTTTGAAAGCTCGTCAGGCGAAAACGAATCGGCAATATCGAACGCGCCCGCGCAAGAGCGCAGCAGAAACGACATATGCGCGGGGCAGCCCAAACGCTCGCCTATGTCGCGCATCAGCGAGCGTATATATACGCCCTTGCCGCACGTTATACGCAATAAGTGCCTGTTTTCGGCGGTTTGAGACATATACTCAAGACCGTAAACGCGCACGCGGCGCAATTCGGTTTCGACGGTCTCGCCGCGTCGGGCGAGGGCGTACAGCGGCGTGCCGCCGCGTTTTATGGCGGAATACGCGGGCGGCGCTTGCATTATGTCGCCCGTAAACTCTCCGAGCGCCGCGCGAACGTCCGCCGCCGCGACAGACACGCGGCTTTTCTCGATAACCTTGCCGGACGAATCGCAAGTGTCGGTCGCTTCGCCAAGCGACAGTTCGCCTATGTATGTCTTTTGCTTGTCTATGATGTAATCGAACAGGCGCGTCGCCCTGCCAACGCATATGGGCAACACGCCCGCCGCGTCCGGGTCGAGCGTGCCCCCGTGACCGACGGGCGTTTTCTTGGGAAGCAAGCGCCTAACGAACAGCACGCAATCGGACGAAGTCATGCCGGGCGGCTTCAGAAAATTTATGAAGCCGTCCATTATTCGCTTAAACGGGCGTGGCGCGAAGCGGCTTCGACCGCCTTATCGTACACGCTGTCGAAATCGGCGTTGTACACGTTCGCGCCCGACGCGGCTATGTGCCCGCCGCCGCCAAATTCCTGAGCCAGCGCGGCGACGTTTGCGCCCATCGACGCGCGGAACGACAGTTTCGCGCAGGAATCCTGTTCCTCGCATATGAAGCCTATTCGCACGCCCTCGATTTCGTTCAGGTAGTTTACGATGCTGTGCGTATCGGCGCTCGTAGCGCCCGCCGCTTCTATCATTTGCTTTGTGATTTTTACACCTGCCACGCGCCCGCGCTCGTACAGCCCGATTTTTGTGAGCGCGTCTCCGAGCAGGCGCGTTTTAGCGAACGAGCGCAGTCTGTACAGAAGGCGCGTCGCCTCTTCGACGTTCACGCCCGCGTCTACGCAGCGGGCGGCGTAGCGGTATGTGCGCCCGGTGGTGTTCTCGAACGAAAAATTACCGCAGTCGGTCGATATGGCGACGTATAGATTGAGCGCCATGTCGCCTGTGAGGCAAACGCCGAGCGCGTCTATGACGTCGAGCGCCAGTTCGCCCGCCGACGCGGCGGACGGGTCGACATAGCAGACGTCGGCGAAGCCGATATTCGTGGCGTGATGGTCTATCACGCATACGTTTTCGGAAGCGCTGAACAATTCGGCGTATTTTCCCAACCTCGCCGCTTCGGACACGTCCGCCGCGAGCACAGCTTTCGGAGAGAACGGCATGTCGCCGATCGCCGAAAAATCAGACCAGCCCGGCATGAAGCGGTATTTTTCCGCAACGGGGTCGTCGCATGCGGGAAACGCGCGCTTGCCGAGCGAGCGAATCGCCTCGCACAGCGAAAGCGCCGTGCCATACGCGTCGCCGTCGGGTCGGAAGTGCACGCACACGGCGATGTCGTCGTTTTGAGCTATCCAGTCGGCTATGCTTCGGGCGCTGCCTATCATGCTTCGTCCTCCGTATTCGCGGGCGCGCGTTTCTCGTCGTCGCGCAGTATCTGGTGTATATGGGCGGCGTATTCCATGTTCGTGTCGATTTCGAATATGAGTTCGGGCGTATAACGCAGATCGACGGCCTTGCCAAGCTCGCGGCGAATGAACCCCGCCGCGCTCTTTAGAGCGGTCATCATATCTTTGCGGACGTCTTCTTCCAATATAGACACGCGCACCTTGCAGTATCTGAGGTCGCGCGTCACTTCGGCGCGCGGTATGGACCAAGTGCCGCGCACGCGCGGGTCGTTTATTTCGTCGCGGATTATCTTATCGAGCGCGCGGCGCACTTCTTCTGAAATTCTGTCGGTTCTTTCGAAAGCCATTTACTATACCTCCGGTTCAAAACGCGGTCGGCGGCAATATGTCCGCCGACCGCGATGTATTGAGAATTTATCAGCGCTCGATCTCTTCCATCGTGAAGCACTCGATTTCGTCGTTTTCCTTCACGTCGTTGTAGTTCTCGATGCCCAAGCCGCACTCGTAGCCCGTGGCGACCTCGCGCACGTCGTCCTTGAAGCGCTTCAGCGAATCGATCTTGCCTTCGTGCACGATCACATTGTCGCGCAGCAGGCGGATCTGAGCGTTGCGGACGATCTTGCCGTCGGTTACATAGCAGCCGGCCACAGTGCCCACGCCCGTCACCTTGAATGTCTGGCGCACGCGGCAGCGTCCGAGCACGTTTTCCTTGAACTTCGGAGCGAGCATACCCTTCATGGCAGCCTGTATATCCTCGATGGCGTTGTATATAACGCGGTACAGCCTTATATCGACCTTTTCGCGCTCGGCTATGTCGCGCACGGTGTTGTCGTGGCGCACGTTGAAGCCTATTATGATGGCGTTCGACGCGGACGCGAGCATTACGTCGGTTTCGGTTATGGCGCCCACGCCTCCGTGTATCGCCTTCACCTTCACCTCGTCGTTTGTGAGGCGCTCAAGCGACTGCTTAACGGCTTCGACAGAGCCCTGAACGTCGGCCTTTATTATGACGTTCAGTTCCTTAACCTGACCCTCGGATATCTGCGTGAACAGGTCGTCCAGAGTGGTCTTCGCGGAGGCTTTGACGAGCGCGGCGCGCGCTTTGTCCTTGCGCTCCTCCGCAACCTTGCGGCTCAGGCTGTCGTCGTCCACGGCGGAGATTATATCGCCCGCCTCCGGCACGTCGCCGAAGCCTATGACCTCGACCGGGTCGGACGGGAACGCCTGCTTGACGCGCTCGCCCCTGTCGTTCACCATGGCGCGGACTCTGCCGTATGCCATGCCCGCGACTATCGTGTCGCCTATGTTCAGCGTGCCGTTCTTTATGAGCACGTTGGCGACCGGGCCGCGCCCCTTGTCGAGCCGCGCTTCGATTATGACGCCGCGCGCCTTGCGGTTCGGGTTCGCCTTATAATCCTGCATGTCGGCGACGAGCAGTATCATTTCGAGAAGCTGGTCTACGCCTTCGCCCGTAACGGCGGACACGGGCACGATTATCGTGTCTCCGCCCCACGCCTCGTCAACCAAGTCGTATTTGGTGAGCTCCTGCCTGATGCGGTCGGGGTCGGCGGTGGGTTTATCCATTTTGTTTATGGCGACTATCGTCTGCACGCCCGCGGCCTTCGCGTGGTTTATGGCCTCGATCGTCTGCGGCATGACGCCGTCGTCGGCGGCGACGACAAGAATGGATATGTCGGTCGCCTGAGCACCTCTGGCGCGCATCGCGGTGAAAGCCTCGTGACCGGGGGTGTCGAGGAACGTTATGCGGCGGTCGTGCAGGTCGACGGTGTAAGCGCCGATATGCTGAGTTATGCCGCCCGCCTCGCCCGCGGTGACGCGGGTTTTGCGGATATAGTCGAGCAGCGAAGTCTTGCCGTGGTCGACGTGACCCATGATGGTGACGACCGGCGGGCGTGATTGCAAATCCTCGTCCTTATCCTCAACGTCTTCGGCTTCGAGCGCGTCCTCGGCGGTCTCGGTGAGCTTCAGTTCAAGGTCAACGCCGAACTCGGTGCATATGAGCTGCGCGGTGTCGAAGTCGAGCTCGTTGTTTATGTTGGCGAATATGCCGAGCATGAGCAGCTTTTTGATTATGTCGCTCACGGGCTTGCCTATGCGCTCGGACAGGTCTTTGACCGTTATGAGCTCCGTCGTCATGACCGCCTTGTCGATTACGATGGGCTCCGGCTTGGGCGCGAGCATCGCGGACTTGCGCTTGCGCTTGCCGCCGCGGATATACTCGTCGTCGAGCGCAGACGCGGGCGCGGCTGAGCGCGTCTGTTTGACCCTGGCTTTATTGGCGTTGCGCTCAGGGTCTACCTGACGCACATACTGATTTTTCTTGGGGTCGTAATTGCTTACGCGCTCCTTTTCGACGCTGGGCGTAAGCTCCGGCGCGGCGGGGCGGCGAGGCCCGAAGCCGGGTCGGGGTGAACCGCCCATCGGCGGACGCGCTCCGGGCGCGCGATTGACCTGCCCCGGCGCTCCCGCCATGGGCGGGCGGCCGAAGGGCTGGCGCGGCGCGAAACCCTGCGCGGGCTGCCCCTGCGCGTTCGGGTTCACGGGGCGGCCGTATGGACCGCGCGGCGCGAAGCCCTGCGTGGGCTGTCCCTGCGCGGGCGGGTTCACGGGGCGGCCGTATGGACCGCGCGGCGCGAAGCCCTGCGCGGGCTGTCCCTGCGCGGGCTGCCCCGGCGCGCCCGGATTCACGGGGCGGCCGAACGGTCTGCGCGGCGCTTGCTGACCCTGAACCGCTCCCTGCCCCTGCGGGCGGAACGGGCGGTCCTGATAGCCCTGCTGAGAGGCGGGGCGGAACGCCGGTTCGGCGGGCGTTCTGACGGGCGCGGGCTCTTTCGCCTGCGGGCGCGGAACGGCGGCCTGCGGCGCTTTTACCACAGGTTTTTCTGTAACGGCCTCGTCGCGCGCTTCGGGAGGAGTCGCGGTTTGGGGTTCCTCCGCTTTCGGCGCTTCCGCGACGATTTCGATTTTTGGCTCGTCTTCCTGTTTTATGGACGGCGGGGTTGTGATTTCGGGCGCGGCGGCCTGCGCTGACGCGTCGGATACGTCGCCTTCCTCGGTCGACGGGTGATCCGACGAATAGGCGCTCATGGATTTCACGGCGGCTTCGTACTTTCTGCGAAGCTCCTCGCGTTCCTCCGCCTCTCTTCTTTCTCTCTCCGCGCGCGTGAGCTCGTCCGACATGCGCTTGAGCGCGCCGAGCGTCTCCTGCGCTTGTTTGCGAGAGCGCGTTACGCTCTCCAGCAAGCCGGCGGCGTTTACGCTGAGTTCCTTGGTTGCGACTTTCGCCATTCCCTGAATACACCCCCGATAATATTACCTACAGCCACCGTTATTCAGCAGCTTTCTGATTCGGTCGGCGAAACCCGCGTCGGTCACCGCCGCCGTCATGCGTTCGGGTTTGCCTATCGCATGTCCGAGCGCCTGAGATTCTATTTCCTCCGCCGCCACGTTGCGGCCGCGGCAAGAATTTTTAAGAGCGTTCTTGGTCGCTTCGGACGCGGACGCGTCTATCAGCACCAAGTGCGCTTTTCCCTTTTTGAGCGCGTCGCCCACCGCCTGAGCGCCCGAAACGAGCTTGCCCGCGCGGCGGCACAGCCCCAGCATGTCGTAGGCGGGATTCACTCCGCTTCCTCCGGCGCGGGCGGAAGGTTCGCGAACTGCGCTTCAAGCTCCGAGAAAACCTCGTCGCTCACCGCCGCCTCGAATTTGCGCTCGAGAGCCTTTGTTTTGCGGGCTTTCTTCAGGCATTCGAGGTTTCGGCACACATAAGCGCCTCTGCCCGGGCGTTTGCCCACCGGGTCTATCGAAACATCGCCTTCCGGCGAGTGCACTATGCGCTGAAGCTCGCGCTTGGGGCGCATTTCGTGGCAGCCCACGCACATGCGCATTGGGATTTTACGCGTTTTAGGCATCGCTCTCTCCGACCTCCGGGGTCGCGTCTGCATATTCGTCAAGCTCCGCCGGCAGCTCTTCGTACTCGGTTTCCTGAGCCTGAGCGGCGAGCGCCGCGTCCATCTGGCTCAACGACTTTATGTCTATCTTCCAGCCGGTGAGCTTCGCGGCGAGGCGGGCGTTCTGACCCTCTTTGCCTATGGCAAGCGAAAGCTGGTTGTCGGGCACTACGACTCTCGCCGCTTTTTCGCGCTCGGCTATGAACACGGTATGCACGCGGGCGGGGTTTAGCGCCGAAGCGATATATTCCTTGGGGTCGTTTGACCACTTCACAATGTCGATTTTTTCTGTTTTCAATTCGCTCACGACGTTTTCAACGCGTATGCCGCGCTGTCCGACGCACGAGCCGACCGGGTCTATGAGCGGGTCGGTCGAGAAAACCGCCATTTTGGTGCGGAAGCCCGCCTCGCGCGCAATGGACTTTATCTGGACGACGCCGGAGCGTATTTCGGGAACTTCGATCTCGAAAAGGCGCTTTACAAGCCCCGAATGAGTGCGCGACACCATGACCTGCGGGCCTCTGGCGTATTTGGTGACCTCCAATACGTAAACCTTTATGCGGTCGCCGACGCGTATTTCCTCGCCCGGCATTTGCTGAGACGCTTCCAGCACGCCCTCGGTGCGACCCAGCTCGACGTATGCGCGCCCGTTTTCGACGCGCTGCACTATCGCGGTAAGTATTTCGTTTTCCTTCTCGATGTATTCGTCGTATATAACGCCGCGCTCAGCCTCGCGTATGTGCTGCACTATGACCTGCTTGGCGGTCTGCGCGGCTATGCGCCCGAATCTGCTGGGCGTGGTGGGCACTTCGATCAAATCGCCCACGTCGTACACGGCGAAATCGGGAAACTGCTCGCGCACGTCGGATAACGATATTTCTATGGAAGAGTCTTTGACTTCGCTCACGATGGCCTTGCGCGCGAGCACCTCTATTTCTCCCGTCTCGCGGTTTATCGACGCGCGCACGTTGTCCGCCTTGCCGAAGCTGCGTTTGTAGGCGGATACGAGGGCGCTCTCGATTTTACCGTAGAGCATGTCTCTGTTTATTTTTTTCTCTTTTGCCAGCGCGTCAATGGCGGAGATTACCTCGGCCGAATCAGCGAAACCCGTCGCCATGAATTTATCCTCCGGTTTCAATATTAGTGTGTCGTGTGAGCATTTCAGCAGTCGTCGAGTTTGGTGAAATCTATCTCGGGAGACAGCCTGACGAGCGCCACAGCGCTAAGCTCAAACGATATTTCGGTTTCGTTTTGCAAAATGGTCACGCGCCCGTCATTAAGCCCGACCAGTTTGCCGAAATACGTTTTCGAGCCATCACGCTTGTCGTACAGCCTGATTTCAACGTTTTCACCGGCCGCGCGCTCAAAATCGCGCGGCTTTTTCAGGGGGCGATCCGCGCCGGGCGAGGATACCTCCATATAGTCGTAATCTATATTTTCAACCATCGGCAGTATTTTTCGGTGGAATGTCTCCAGCTCGTTTAATGTGATGCCGCCGTCGCTGTCTATATATATGCGCAAAAACCTGCCGCCGGGTTCTTTAACAAGCTCGGCGTCTACAAATTCGTAGCCGAGCTCGCAAGCCAGGCGGACGGCCGCGCGTTCAACACCCGCGAGCAGCGTCGATTGATTAGGCAAACAGTTCTCCTCCGCGCATAAATCATGAGCCGTTTCAAACATTAACCGCGCCCGACATATGCGGCGCGGCGTTTGGGCGCGCTTTCGGAAGCGTCCGAAAGCATACCATAACACATGTTTGTCGCCGCACAGCAGCGAACATAATAATTATAGCACGCGCCGCTCGGAATTACAACACCCGAAATCGCAGTTTAAGCTCCGTAAAACATGAAAAATGCGTAAACCCGCGCCGACATACGCGCAGGCGGAACATTTAACTTCATTGTATCGTGATTTGAACATACCCAAGCGCTCCCAACGCTTGTAAAACGGCGCGAATTTTGGTAAAATACAGTGTGGAAAAAATAATGGAGGGAACTATAACATGATTAAAATCGGTATCAACGGCTTTGGCCGCATCGGTCGTCTCGTATTCCGCGCCAGCCTCAGCCACCCCGAGGTTGAAGTCGTATCCATCAACGATTTGATTTCGCCCGATTATATGGCTTATATGCTCAAATATGACACGATTCACGGCCGCTTTGAAGGCACGGTCGACTATACCGACCATTCCATCATCGTCAACGGCCGCGAAATCCGCGTGACCTGCGAAAAAGACCCCGCGAACCTCAAGTGGGACGAAGTGGGCGCTGAGTACGTCGTCGAGTCGACCGGCCTGTTCCTCACGCAGGAAAAGGCGGGCGGTCACATCGCCGCGGGCGCTAAGAAAGTCATTATGTCCGCCCCGTCCAAGGACGCCACCCCGATGTTCGTTATGGGCGTGAACAACGCTTCCTACAAGAAGGACATGCAGTTCGTTTCGAACGCTTCCTGCACGACCAACTGCCTCGCCCCCATCGCGAAGGTTCTGAACGACAAGTTCGGCATCACCGACGGTCTGATGACCACCGTTCACTCCACCACCGCCACCCAGAAGACGGTCGACGGCCCCTCCGCTAAGGATTGGCGCGGCGGCAGAGCCGCTTCGGGCAACATCATTCCTTCGTCCACCGGCGCCGCGAAGGCTGTGGGCAAGGTCATTCCGTCGCTCAACGGCAAGCTCACCGGCATGTCGATGCGCGTTCCCACGCTGGACGTGTCCGTAGTCGACCTGACCGTCAACCTCGCGAAGCCCGCGAAGTATGACGAAATCTGCGCCGCCATGAAGGAAGCCTCCGAAGGCGAACTGAAGGGCATTCTCGGCTACACCGAGGACGCGGTCGTGTCGTCCGACTTCATCGGCGACGCGCGCACCTCGATCTTCGACGCGAAGGCCGGCATCGCGCTCACCGACACGTTCGTGAAGGTCGTCGCGTGGTACGATAACGAGTGGGGCTATTCCAACAAAG
>CAYVPJ010000006.1:0-32385 GCA_964453505.1 uncultured Oscillospiraceae bacterium
TGACTGTGGACATCGTTGACGATGTGCCTTCTATAGAGATCGGCACGGAAGCGACTGGTGCTTACAATACTGACATCACGGGCGATGTGAACATCGACTTCGGCGCTGATGGCGAGAAGAATGTTGAAGTCACTGTGAACGGCGCTAACGGAACGGGCGCGCGCAACGCGGATAACTACACCTACGCGTTCGCGGACGGAACTTCGCTGACGCTCGATATGACGACCGGAGGGTTCACGTACAGCGGCATACCGACATCGGGTGGCGGAACTGAGTACGTATTCGTATTCACCGTGACCGACAATGACGACGACATCGATACGGCGGAGACCACGGCGGAGATAGAGCCTACTGTGTACGACGACTACGCTGGCAGCGTGGAATCCAGTGATTCCGAGACGCTGACGGCTGATGTCGAAGCGCATGATGTGGCGTTCGAGAACATACCCGTAGGCGCTACGCTCGTACCGAACATGACTTACACTGACGCTGTATACGGCGACATAACTGTCGACGCGGACGGCAACGCGACATACGTACAGAAACTGGTCTACCCGCATGACAAGCTTGAGAGCGACGCGCGCAAGGACGGAGCGGAGATAATCACGCTCGACGCGACGCTGAACGACGGCACGCCGATAACTGTTGATGTGACGGTTGACATCATAGACGACGCGCCTGTCGCTGAGGACGATGTGAACGAGCTTACCGAGGACGCGGTCGACGCTATAACAGGCGACGTGCTTGTGAACGACGACTTCCACGCCGACGGCAGGGCGGCCGAATACATCGTATGGACCGACACCGACGCGCTCTACGGTCAGATCACCCGCAACGCTGACGGCACGTATGAGTATCTGCTCGACACGACTCTTGAGGAAGTGCAGGCGCTGAACGTCGGCGATACGCTTACGGAGATGTTCGAGTATACGATAATCGACTCTGACGGAGACGAGGCGACGGCAACGCTGACTATCACCATAACGGGCGTGGACGATCTGATGGATCTGACCGTCGTGAAGGTGTGGGACGACTCCGAGAACAACGACGGCAAGCGACCCGACTCCATAACCATATCGCTGTTCGCGAACGGTGAAGAAGCGACCGACAAGCGAGTTGTCTTAGATAACGGCGACGACGGCTTGTGGCAGGACGACGAGCTCACATACACATGGGTCGGCCTGAACGTGCACAGCGTCGACAACGCGAAGATCGAGTACTCATTCGCTGAAGACGCTATCGACGAATATGTAAACGCGTTCGATCCGATAACCGTGATAGGCGAGAACACCGACGGCACAGACGCGCAGACGGTTACGCTCACGAACACGCACGAAATCGAGCTTATGTCTGTGACTGTCAACAAGGTTTGGGACGACGCGAATAATCAGGACGCCGCGCGACCCGACGCTGTCAATCTGACGCTCTACTCCAAGGTGGGCGAGGGCGAGGCGCAGCCGGTTGCCAATGCGGCGGTCGGAACGCTCGCTTCTCCGACAGGCGAGTGGAACGCTGACGAACTTACGTACAAATGGGAGTCGCTGCCGGTATATCTGGAAGGCGAGCGCATCGCGTACAGCGTGCTCGAAACCACGATAGACGGACTGGATATGGAGACTCTCGAATACACCGAAACATACGACAAGGGCTTTGTCGCGGGCGACGATGATTACGAAGGCGGTATTGTTGACGAGGACGTTATAACCGTCACCAACACATACTATCCGAAACTAATCAACATAACCGTGAACAAGGTGTGGGACGACGGCGACAACCGCGACGGACTGAGACCCGACTCAATCGAGCTGGCGCTGCTCGGAGCTCGCGACGGCGAAGAGACCGAGACGATCGAAACGTTCACGCTGTCAAAGAGCGGCGACGGCTGGCTGTGGAACGACGCGGATCTCACGTATGCGATGAACGACCTGCCCGCCTATAAGGAAGGCAAGAAGTACACGTATACGCTGGTCGAGAACACTGTGCTCGACGGATATGTAGCCGAATATGTCGGAAACGACGTACAGGGCAATATCCGCGACGCGGAGGATCAGCTTATAAGCGATTTCACGATCGAGGTCACTAACTCGCATACGCCTGAAACCGTCGAGATAAGCATTACGAAGCACTGGGCGGATAACGACAACGCCGCTAACAGAAGACCCGAGCGCGTTGCCATGATGGTCGCCGCGAACGGCGAGATGTTCTCTAACCGTCTGTACAACTTCGACGACGGAGAGACCGTCACGATGACCGGGTTCCGCTATAACCGCGGCAAGGAAATCAAGTACACGCTCACCGAGGGTATGCTGACCGACTACAAAGCGTATATAACGAAAGACGTTGTAGGCAATCAGGTCATATTCGACGTAACCAACACATACGACCCGGCTCGCGTGAAGGTGCTCGTGTACAAGAACTGGGTTGACGACGACGGCAACGCCGCCGCGCCCGCCGGAGAAGTCGAGTTTACGCTGTACCGCAACTACGAAGAGGCCGGCACGGGCGTTCTTGAGAACGGCACGTTCTTCGCCTTCGAGAACCTTGAGAAGTACAGCCCGAACGGAACTCTGAACCGCTATACGGTTCAGGAGACGGGAAGACCCGCCGGCTCGGATATGATAGGCTCGACAATCAACTATGACGAGGCGAACGGAGTTTGGACGGCTACGTTCACCAACACGTCCGACGTGAACCTGATAGTGATCGAGGACGACCGTATACCCCTTGCCGGGATCGGCTCCGGCAACATGGGCGACTGTCCGGAATGATGAAACCTGAATAACTACTTATTGGGCGCGGCGCTATTGCGCCGCGCCCGCGGCGGATTCGCGGCATGGAGGAGGCAAACATGAAGAGAGTATTGACTTTGTTGCTTGCGCTTGCGATGTTGTTAAGCACGCAGGCGGTTTTCGCAGAGATGTTCGTCGATTCGAACGAGGCGACGGCTTCGGAGGTAGTCGAAAGAGAACCGCTGCCCACCGTGCTGCGCGTCGCTGCGACGACGCGCCCGAGCGGCTACTTCTTTACCGACTTGTGGGGCAATAATGTGAGCGACACTGACGTTCGCTATATGCTTCACGGGCAGTCGACGGTAGCGTGGCAGAGTCAGACCGACATCGTCGTAAACCCGACCGTCGTGAGAGAGGTTCGCCAGAGCAATCTCGCGGGCGGCGACAGGGAGTATGTGTTCATACTCAACGACGGGCTTATGTTCAGCGACGGCTCTTCCATTTCCGCGGCTGACTATGTGTTTTCAATATTACTGCTCGCGTCTGACGAGATTCGCGGACTGGGCGCGGCCGAAACGGCGTATTCGCAGTATTACGGTTATGACGCGTACCATTCGGGCGAGAGCGAAGTCTTCGCGGGCGTGAGGCTCATTAGGGACAATACGTTCTCTGTGCGCCTGCGCGGCGAGTTTTTGCCGAGCTTCTATGAATATGCTTACTTGGACGTTATGCCCTACCCCATCAGCGTTATAGCGCCCGAATGCGTGGTCGCGGACGACGGCGAGGGCGCGTATATCGTAAACGCCAACACCGCCAGTTTGGTCGAGGGCGAGGTTCTCGACGCGGGCGACACGCCGCGCTTTACTTCCGAATTGCTGCAGGAAACGCTGTTTGACGCGGACACGGGCTATGTGTCGCACCCGAACGTCGTGTCCGGCCCGTATGTGCTGAACGAGTATATCGCGTCGGCGGGAAGCCTGTCCTTTACCGCGAACCCGAATTTTCCCGGAAACCACGAGGGTGCGAAGCCGGCGATCTCGAACGTGACGTTCACATACGCGCCTTCGGGCGAGATTATCGAGCGTATGCAGGCGGGCGAATTCGAGCTTGTGAATAAATGCGTGTCGCTCGATACCATATTAAAGGGCATGGAAACCGAGAACAACGCGCAGACATACGCGCGCAGCGGTTATGGCTTTATAAGCTTCGCTTGCGAGTACGGGCCGCAGTCGTCTAAAGAGGTCAGGCAGGCGCTCGCTTACGCGCTCGATAGCGATACGTTCATACAGGATTATCTCGCCAACTACGGGCTTGCCGTTTACGGGTATTACGGCATAGGTCAGTGGATGGCGCAGGCGGCGACGGGCGCTATCATACCCGAGGACCTGACCGACGAGGAACAACAGGCGTGGGACGCCGTCGATTTGGAGCTTTTGAATAAATACGCCTACGACTTGGAAAAGGCGAAAGAATTGCTCGCGTCGGACGGCTGGACGCTTGACGCAAACGGCGAGGACTATGTTTCGGGCGTTCGCTATAAGAATGTTGACGGAGAAATTTTGCCGCTCAAACTGCGCTGGGCGAAAACTTCGGATACCGCCGCTTCGGATAAAATCGAGGAGCTTATTGCGCCCGCGTTCAGCGAAATCGGCGTGGACCTCGTGATCACCGAGATGCCGTTCACGCAGATGCTCAGACAGTATTATCGCCTCGACGAGCGCGAATACGACATGTTCTACATGGCGACGAACTTCAATGCCGTGTTCGACCCGACGCTCACTTTCGCGGTGGACGATAAATATCAGGGCGTGGCGAACACCACGGGTCTGCGCGACGAAAAGCTCGCGGAGCTTGCGCGGAATATGTCGAGGGTCGAGCCGGGCGACGTGCTGGGCTTCTTCACGAACTGGTTTGAAATGCAGCTGTACTTTAATGAAGTCTTGCCGACTCTGCCGATTTACGCGAATGTTTACGTAGATTTCAGCGTGCCTACGCTCGCGAAATATGAGCCCGCGCTGTATCTGAACTGGCCGACGGCGATACTGTACGCCGAGTTCGCGTATCCTGAGGACGAATTGGATCCGTTCCTCGACGGCACTGCCGAAGGCGAAGGCGACGATTTGTTCATGGACGAGTGACGAGGGATAACCTTCCGCCCTGCGGGGCGGAAGCGGGGGCGCGCCTGCGGGCGCGCGCGAACAGGAGACCGCGCTTCGGCGCGGTTTCTGTTTTATGAGGACGGGGAACGGAGCGCGCGGGGTTGGCGCAGGTTGGGCTGTATGACGCGGAATTACTTATTGAAAGATGAGATTTTTTAGAACGCGGGGGCTTTAATATATTTGTTTTGGCGTTCGCTGTTACGGGATTTTGGAGATATGAGGGTTTACCTTCCGCCCTGCGGGGCGGAAGCGGGGGGCGCGCCTGCGGGCGCGCACGAAAAGGAGACCGCGCTTCGGCGCGGTTTTGATTTATATGGACTGGGGTACGGGGGCGCGTGTATTTGCGTTTGCAGTTAAAAGTACGGGGCGGGAGTTTGTTTCCCGTCCCGTATAGTTTTGTGTTGTGTTGTTTGCGAAACACCTTTGAATGTCTATTCGCCTTTATTTTCCGAGCATCGCCGCGCCTATTATGCCCGCGTCGTTGCCCAGCGTCGCCAGCTCTATTTTGGTGTAGGGCATTGTTTTGTAGAACACCATTTCGGGCAGTTTTCTGCGCACTGCTTCGAGCAGGAACTCGCCTGCGTGCGACACGCCGCCGCCGAGCACTATCATTTCGGGGTCGATGAAGTTTATAATGCTCACGAGTCCCGCGCAAAGATAGTATACATATCTGTCGAATACTTCTTTCGCGAACGCGTCGCCCGCTTTCGCCGCGTCTATCACGTGTTTGGCGGTTATGTCGTCGAGCTTGCCGTCCACATACGCGTTTATCGCGCATTCGGGGTGCTTCTCGCAAGCCTCGCGCCCCATGCGAATGAGCGCCGTGGCGCTCGAATAGCGCTCCCAGCAGCCCTTGTTTCCGCAGGTGCACTGCTCGCCGTCGATGACGGTTATCATGTGTCCAAGCTCGCTGCCCACGCCGTGAGAGCCGGCGTAGACCTTGCCGTTCAGCACGATGCCGCCGCCCACGCCCGTGCCGAGCGTCAGAAACACGCTGTTTTTGCAGCCCGCGCTCACGCCCGCGACGGATTCGGCAAGCCCCGCGACGGTCGCGTCGTTGTCTATGAATATCGGCTTGTCGATTTCGCGCCTCATCCACTCTATGACCGGCACCTGATGCCAGTGCAGGTTTGTGCAGAAGGGCACGACGCCCGTGCGCGGGTCTTGTATGCCCGGAAGACCGATGCCCACGCTTTTCACGTCGTCCATCGAAAGCCCCGCTTTTTCAAGCGCCGTGAAGCACAGTTTCGTCATGTCCGTGACCACCGCTTCCGCGCCGCGCTCGACCAGCGTGGGCAGGCTCGCCTTCGCGAGTATTTTGCCGTTTTCGTCGACAACGCCCGCTTTGATGCTCGTGCCGCCCAAGTCGATGCCTATGTATACCATATGATTATCCTCCTCAACTGTCGGAATCTGTTTCGTTTTCGTGCGTTCCGTAAGGCCGCGTCATAATGCCCGTCTGCCGGCGCAGCATTTCCTCGGCGGCCGAATAGCCCATCTGCTTGAGCCTTAGATTGCGCGCCGCCACTTCGAGCACTATCGCTATGTTGCGCCCCGGGTGTATCGGCAGCAAGAGCGACGGTATGCTCACGTCCAGAATGGTCGTCGTGCGCCTGTCAAGCCCCAGCCGCTCGTATGCGTGCCCGTCGCGCCACAGTTCCATGTGCACTTCCATGTCTATCGTCTTTTCGCGTATGACGGAGGCTATGCCGTACATCGTCTGCACGTTTATGATGCCCACGCCGCGTATTTCCATGAAATGACGGGTGCGCTCGGGCGCTTGACCGATTAAAGTCGAATCGGACACGCGGCATATCTCGACCACATCGTCCGCCACGAGCCTGTGTCCGCGCTTGACCAGCTCCAGCGCCGCTTCGCTCTTGCCCACGCCGGAATTGCCCGTTATGAGCATTCCGACGCCGTGCACGTCCAGCAAAACGCCGTGCATCGTGCGCCTCGGCGCGAGCTCCGCGTTCAGAAAACTGATTATCGCCATTTCGATTTTGACCGTGTTTTCTTCCGTCGTATACACGGGCACGTGCCGCCGTCTCGCGCATTCGAGCATCACTTCCGAAGCCTTGATGCCCCTGCACACTATGACGCACGGCAGCTTGAAGCTGAAAAACGTGTTGAGCCGCGCGTTGAGCGTGTCTTCGTCGAGAGTCTGCAAATACGACATCTCGACCTTGCCGAACAACTGCGGCCGCTCGAACGCGAAATAATCCCAGAAGCCCGTGAGCTGTAAGCCGGGGCGGTTCACGTCCGCTTCGCTTATCGGCAGTTCGCCGTCCTCCGACGGCACTTCCACATGCAGCCCGAGCGCCTCGACCAAGCGTTTTTCCGTAATCATGTCTGTCACTATCCGATCCCGCCGTTTTCGAGCAGGCTTTCAAGCACCTTAGCCACGCCGTCCTCGGCGTTCGACGGCGCTTCCAGAAACCTTTCGTCGGCGTTTTTGAGCTCGTCGGGCGCGTTCTGCATGACATAGCTCGCGCCCGCCCATTTCAGCATGTCCAAATCGTTCCTGCCGTCGCCGAACGCTATCGCGCGTTCAGCGCGCGTTGAAAGCCGATTCGCGAGAAAATCGAGCGCCCGCGCCTTGCCCGTTTCGCGCCCGACGCATTCTATTAGATGTTTTTGCGAACGCATTATGTTCGCCCTGCCCTCAAAATCACGCCTTAATGCGGCTTCCGCCGCCTCAGCGCCGGAGACCGTGTCTATTATGAGCAGTTTCATAGGCGCTTCCGAAAGAGCTTCCGATATTTTTTTGCCGACGACGCGGGCTTTCACGCCCGACAGCTTTTCGTATTGGCGCGTGTAGTCGCAGTATTCGGGCGCGATATACCCGCCCTCGGTGAACGCCTGTATATACAGTCCCATGCTCTCCGCCTGCGCGGCGATTTCGCGGGCAAGCTCCAAGGGCACGGGCGTTTTGTATAAATATTCAAACGTGCGCATGTCGACGACCGCGCCGCCGTTGTAGCACACCGCGGGCGCGTTTGCGTTAAGCTCGTCCGTGAATCGTTTCAAAGCTTCAGGCATACGCCCCGACGAGAGCACGAAGCTCGCGCCGCGCCGCATCGCCGCTTGCGCGGCTTCGATAGTGCGCCGCGTCAGTTCTCCCCGCTCGTTAAGAAGCGTGCCGTCCAAGTCGACGGCTATCAAGTTTATCAGTTTGCCGTTCAAGCGCCCGTGTCCTCCCCGATGTTTATGCAGTTGCTTTTTCGCTGCGAATATAGTCGCCCGCCTCCACGCCTTCGGGCGCGGGCATCGTGAATATCGCGTCGGGCATCTTCACCGCCGCGACCGGGTTTCCGTCTGAATCGCGCATGTCGCGCGCCGTAAACGCGTTCGCCCTCAGACCCGGCGTGAGCGGGCGCAGCGCGTCGTTTTCCTCTATTTTGTTCTTCAATTCAACGCGTATCCTGTCGCCCTCGCGCGAGAGTACGCGCCCCGAATATATCAAATCGCGCAGATAGCCCTCCGGCGCGTTCGGCAGAGTCTTTATTTCGCCCTCGTAGAAGCCCGTCGAATACGGCCTGTGGCTCGCCGAATTAAGCTCGCCCATGCATATCGAAAAGTTCGCGCCGTTCAGATACATATTGTACGCGTTCACGGTCGTCGCGACGTAGTACGCGGTCTTCATGCGCCCCTCGATCTTTAGCGATTCCACGCCCGCTAAAATCAGCTTATCGAGCACGGGCAGCGCGCACAGGTCGTATGACGACAGAATAGTCGCGCCGCGCGCGTCCTCCTCTATCGGAAAATACTGGTTCGGCCGCTTTTCCTCGGTGAGCGCGTACTTCCAGCGGCAGCTTTGCGCGCAGCCGCCCCTGTTCGCGCTGCGCCCGGTCATGTAGTTCGAGAGCAGACACCTGCCGGAGAACGCGACGCACATTGCGCCGTGTATGAACGCCTCGAATTTCAGGCCTTTCGGCGTTTTCTCGCGCATCTCGGCGATTTGGGGTATCGAAAGCTCCCGCGACAGAACGACCCTCTCGGCGCCCATGTCGTAATAGGCGCGCGCGGATACGTGGTTTGTGCAGTTCGCCTGCGTGCTTATGTGCGCGTCAAGCTCCGGGCACGCGCGTTTGACTTCTATAAGCGCGCCCAAGTCGGACACTATGACCGCGTCGACGTTTGCGTCTTTAAGCGCTTTCGCGTAGTCGCCCAGCGCGTTTATTTCGTCGGGAAACACGAACGCGTTCGCGGCGACGTACAGCTTTTTGCCGTCTCTGTGAAGAGATTCCGAAACCAGACGCATTTCGTCCAGCGTGAACGCCGTCTTGCCCGCCCTGAGCTGCAGCATTCCGCCGCCCAGATATATGGCGTCCGCGCCGAACCTGACGGCAGCGCCCGCGCTCTCCGCGTCGCCCGCGGGGGCGAGCAGTTCTATATCGCGCACGGCTTACACGTTGAAACGGAACAGCGTAACGTCGCCGTCCTTCATGACATAGTCCTTGCCCTCGCTGCGCACAAGACCCTTTTCTTTGCACGCGTTCATGTTGCCTTCTCGCGCGAGGTCGTCATAGGCGACTACTTCTGCCCGTATGAACCCTTTTTCAAAGTCGGTGTGTATTTTTCCCGCCGCCTGAGGCGCTTTCGTGCCCTTTTCGATTGTCCACGCCCGCACTTCCTTAGGGCCTGCCGTCAGAAACGATATGAGCCCCAGCAGATCGTAGCCCAGCGTCACCAGCCTGTCGAGACCGCTCTTGCCTATGCCCATTTCGGATAGGAACATCTGCTTTTCGTCTAAATCGAGCTGCGCTATTTCTTCCTCGACCTTCGCGCATATTACGAGTACCTGACTGCCTTCACGCTCGGCGATTTCCTTAACGCGCTTTACGAGCGGCAATTCGTCCGCGCCCTCGCCCACGTCCGACTCGGATATGTTCGCCGCGTAGACAACTTTTTTCATCGTCAGCAAAAACCAGCCCCTGACGATCTCGGCCTGCTCTGGAGTCAGCGGCGCTGTGCGCGCGGGCTTCATGTCGTTTAGGTGACTGAGCAGTATTTCCGCCGCTTCCGCTTCGTCTCTGTATTTCTTTTCGCCGTTCTTGAGCAGGTGCTGCGCCTTTTCGAGCCGCTTCTGAACGGTCTCCAAGTCGGCGAGCGCAAGCTCGGTCTGAATCGTCTCTATGTCGCGCACGGGGTCTACGCTGCCGTCCACGTGTATAACGTTATCGTCCTCGAAGCAGCGCACGACGTGCACCAGAGCGTCGACTTCGCGTATGTGGCTCAGGAATTTGTTGCCCAAGCCCTCGCCACGGCTCGCGCCCTTCACCAAGCCGGCGATGTCGACGAACTCTATCGTCGCGGGCGTGTATTTTTCGGGGTGATACATATCGCTCAGCACGTCTAAGCGGCTGTCGGGCACGGCGACCATGCCGTTGTTAGGCTCTATAGTGCAAAACGGATAATTAGCCGCCTGCGCGCCCGCGCAGGTTATCGCGTTGAATAAAGTCGATTTGCCCACGTTGGGCAGTCCGACCACTCCCAGTCTCATATTCATTTCCTCCGCGCGTGTAATACGGATAAATTATACATTGTTTTCTGAAAAACTACAACAGGAACACGCCCGCTTTTTGGCAGGTTTCGCGCGTTTCGTCGGGCCATTCGCTTACCTGAACCTCGCCTATGTGTATTTTTTTGAGTATCAGCATACATATGCGCGACTGACCTATGCCGCCGCCTATCGTGAGCGGCAGCTCACCCGCGAGTAAAGAGCGGTGGAACGGCAGGCTCGCGCGCTCCGTCTTGCCCGATTTTTCGAGCTGCGATTTGAGCGATTCCTCGTCGACGCGTATGCCCATAGACGATATTTCAAACGCACGCCCAAGCGTTTCGTTCCACACCAGTATGTCGCCGTTGAGACTCCAGTCGTCGTAATCGGGCGCGCGCCCGTCGTGCGGTTCGCCCGATTTGAGCGAATCGCCTATGCGCTCCAAGAACACCGTTTTGTATTCGCGCGTGATCTTGTCCTCGCGCTGTTTAGGCGTCAGCGTCGGGTATTTTTCTTCCAGCTCTTCCGCCGTTATGAACTTCACGCGCGATTCTATCGTCGGGGTCAGCTTGGGAAACATGGCGCACGTCGCCAGCTCGGTCGCCGCCAGCACTCGCATTATGACGTTCACCGTGTCCTCGAGGTATTTGGTGTTCCTGTCGCCGCGCGATATGATCTTTTCCCAGTCCCACTGGTCGACGTATACGCTGTGCAGGTTGTCGGCTTCCTCGTCGCGGCGTATGGCGTTCATGTCGGTATACAAACCCTCGTGCATACCGAAGTTGTAGCGCTTGAGCGCCTGCCGCTTCCATTTCGCCAGAGAATGCACGATCTCCATGTCGCGTCCGCTCATGTCGCGTATCTGAAACGACACGGGGCGCTCCACGCCGTTTAAGTTGTCGTTCAAACCCGAATCGGCTGGCACGAACAGCGGCGCGGATATGCGCAAAAGCCGCATCGCGTCGGCGAACGTGTGCTCGAACGTGTCCTTCACGTATTTTATTGCCTTCTCGGTCTCCTGCACTGACAGAACGCTTTTGTATGTGTCGGGTATAATGCATTTATCCATGCGTAAATCCTCCGCATTTCAATAAAAATATATAGCAGTATATCATATCTTGCAATAATTCGCCATATGTCCGATTCATTTTACATTTACAGTATATAATGAAAATGAGGTGATGTCAGGTGCTTACCACGGTCTATTTCGTGCGCCACTGTGAATCCGATTCGAGCGTTTCCGACGCTTCGTCGCGCCCGCTCACGCGCAAGGGTTTATCCGACGTTTCGCTCGTCACGGCGTTTTTGAAAGAAGCGAACGTTTCGCGCGTATTGTCAAGCCCCTACAAGCGCGCCGTGGACACCGTTTCTGACTACGCGCGCTCGATAGGCTCAGACGTCGAGATCGTCGACGGCTTCCGCGAGTGGTCGGGCTATTACATACCTACCGAGAAATTCTTTCAGACAATGCAACGCATGTTCGCCGATCTTTCGCTCAAAGAGGCGAGCGGCGAGAGCTTTGCGGAATTGCGCAAGCGCAACTCCGACGCGCTTGAAAGCGCGGTTTCGCGTTACGCAGGCGAAACGATCGCGATAGGCTCGCACGGCATAGCGCTCTCGGTTTTGCTCGCGGGTCTGTGCCCCGATTTCGGCTACGACGATTTTTTCGACATGTGCGAGCGTATGCCGTGGATAGCCCGCCTCGTGTTCGACGACGGCAGGCTCTGTTCGTATAAGGCGTTCGACCTCGTGTCGCCTTATCGGGACGATTCGCGCTGCCGCGTCGAAATCGCGTCGGAGGGCGAGCTTGCAGCGTACCGCTTCGTCGTCATATTCGCGCGCCACGCCGGAAAATGGGTGTACTGCCGCTGTAAAACGCGCGACGGCTTCGAAACGGCGGGCGGGCACATCGAGAACGGCGAAACGCCGCTCGACGCCGCCAAGCGCGAACTATATGAAGAAACGGGCGCTGCCGATTTCGACATACGCCCGCTGTTCGACTACACCGTCGCGCTCTCGCGCGAGTTTTCACACGGAAAGGTTTACATCGCGGACGTTTCGCGCTTCGGCGAAATGCCGCCGTTTGAGATGGCGGAGATAAAGCTGATGGACGCGCTGCCGCCCGTCATGCGCTTCCCGCGCATACTGCCCGCGCTCTATGAGCGCGTTCGCGACGTCACAGCTCTCTGACGTTCAACAGCCGCGATATTTGCCAGCCCGCCTCCGCCACGAAGATGCCCGTTAATACGTCGGCCGCGAAATGCTGCTTTGTGAACAGCGTGGACGCGCATATCAAAAGCGCGAATATCATCGAGAAAACCTTGTAGCCCTTGTTTATGTCCCACGCGTCCTTCGTGAGCATCGGCCTTACTGCCAGCCAGCTCACGAAACAGTGTATAGAGGGCAGCAGGTTGTTCGGCTCGTCCAGCGAATATATGAGGCGCAAAAGCCACGCGCCTAAGTCCGTGTTTTGCGCTAAGTCAGGCTGCGTTATAGTCGCCGGGATTTTCAGGAAGCAATACATGCACACGGCTTTCGCGACCGTGTCGGCGAACACCAGCTTAATGCACAGCCGTCGGTTCTGGCGCGATATGTATATATAGTTAATCGTCCAGAACACGAACGCCGCCAGATATATATACGCAAACGCGGGTATCAGCGGAATTGCGGAATCCAGCTTTTCGATGTAGAAAAGCTGCGGCCGCCCGCGCACGTTCATAAGGCGCGGAAGATAGTATACTATCAGGTCAGTTATACCGCAAAACAAAAGCGGCAGACGCGCGTATACGGGTATCAGCGGTATTTTCTTACCGCTTGCCGTCGTTCTCTTTTTTTTCGCCATATTATGCTTCCGTCCTCATAACGTAAGTTTTGTGCCTATGCGCTCGCCCGCTTTCACTCGGCGCTCGATTCCGTAAGCCGAATCGTCGAGCCGCGCCATGTTCGCGCTTATGAGCAGTATGACGGTCGAACCGCCAAACTCGAACATTCCCTTTTCGTCGCCGCGCTTGAACGCGCCCGCCGAAACCGTGTTTTTGATGCGCCCCACCAGAGTCGCGCCCACTTCCATCTGCGCTATCCTGCCGAACGAGCGCGTGTTCAAAACCGCGTATACGCGCGTGTTCGTCTTGTACACGGGAACGTTTTCAAGCGCCGTCGGGCGCACGGTGTGGTAAACGCCGTCTATGCGTTTTTCGGCCGACGCGAACTCGCCGTCGTCTACGAAAATATACCTGTGGTAGTCGGCGGGCGTGAGCCTGAACGACAAAAACAGCCCGCCCTCGAACTCGCGCGCAAGCTCGGCGTCGCGCGTAAGCTCGGAAAGCGTGTACGGCGTGCCCTTAACCAAAAACCTGCCGTTCGGCTCGATTTCGTATGCCGACATATATCCGTCGCACGGGCTTATAAGCGCGTCGGGGTCCGCGTCTATCGGGCGCGCGCCGCCCTTCAGCCTGCGCGTGAAAAACTCGTTGAACGAGCGAAAGCGCGTTTCTTCGACCTCTGTCATATCTATGCCGTTTTTGTTTATGAACGGCTTTATCAGCGCCCGCGACGCCGCGGCGTCTAAAAACGCGCCCGCCGCGCGCGATATGACGGGTCTTGCGAATATCGACGCTATGATTCTGCCGGGCTTCGAGCCGTACAGATTTTCATACATTTATTATCGCGTCTCCGAAGAAAAATATCAGCGCGAACAGCACAAGCCCTATCAGCGCGAGTATCGTAAGCCCGGTCATGTATGGTTTTTTAACGCGTATGCGCGTTATGAACGCTACGGCCGTTATAAACATCAGTATGCTGTACGCGGGCTGCCATTTAAGCTCTATTATGTTTATAAGAAAAATGGCAATCGGGAAAATCAGCGCGGAGCTCGTCACGGGCAGGCCTTCGTAGTGAGTGCGTTTTTCGTCGCCCGTTCGGTTTATCTCCTGCACGTTGAAATACGCGAGCCTTATGACCGCCGCGAGCACGTAAAGCGCCATGCACACAACAGTGTACCATTCTTTGTTGAGCGAGTATACGAGCATAGCCGGAAAAACGCCGAAGCAAACCAGATCGCACAGGCTGTCGATTTGCGTGCCGAAGCATTTCGCGTCCTTAGAGCGGTGGCATTTCGACGCTATGGTGCCGTCGAACATGTCGCACAGACCGCACACCATAAGGCACAAAACGCCGGTGCGCAGGTCGTTCGCTCCGCCGAGCGTCGCCGCCATGCCGACGATTGCCGACACCAGCCCCGCGTATGTAAGTATTACCGAGTAGTTGTAAAACCCAATCAAAAACAATAACCCTCTTTCAAAAGCGCCCGAACCGCGCCGCATATGCAACGGCCGGCGCAGAAAAAGCCGTTAAAATAGTTTGTGTTAAATTAAACAGCCGCTTCGTCAACCATTATAACACAACGCATTATCCATAGCAATAAGCCAAAAATTAAAACTTGCCGCGCGTAAAGCGACCGACGCTTTACGAAAGCATGTCGGTTTTTTCGATTTTGCCGTCCTCCGATATTTTCAAAGTTGCGATTTCGAAAGGGTTTAGCTCGATATTCGATTCGGCGTTCAGAAGCGGGAACGCGATATTCACGCTGCGCTTTTCGCCCGCGCTCTCGAACAGACGCGCGGCGAAGCCGCCGTTTCGCGTTTTGTGCATGTTCGTCATAAGCGCGCCCGCGCCCGCTAGAAGCGCGCCGCAGGTCGGAGTGCCGCCCGAGCCGTTCGGGAAGTATGAAAGCGCGAACGTCGGCTCGTTAAAAAGCTGCGCTTTTTGCGACACCGTTTCGATTATATCCGACTTTTTGCCCGCCATGAGCGCGAACGAATACAGCCTTTCGCCCATATCCGCGCGCGGCGAAAACCTGTCTTGGGGCAGTATTTGCCTATCGTATATCGGGTGCGCCGCATACGCCGCGCCCCTTACAAGCGTCGCGCGTATTTCGCCGTTTTCGAAGCTGCCGCCGTACACGCCGTCGTTTATAACGGCGAACGCGCGGTCGCGATCTTCCGCCGCGACCCACTGCTGAAACACGCATTCGTCGCCGTTTGTATACAGTTCCTCGTGCCCGAACGCCTGCTGACCCACGAATTTTTCATTAAGGGTCGTGGGCACGCAGAATTTCACCACTCGGTCTTTCTCGAAAAAGCTGAGCCGAACGTCTATCTGAACGCTGCCGTCAGGCTTATTAAGTTTGTACGTCACAAGGGCTTCCGATTTTCCGTATGCGAGGCTCGCCTCGATCACGATGCGCGTATCTCCCGATTCTGTAACGCGCACGGGCGGCAGTTCGTCAGCGTCAACGCCCGCGATTTTTGCGCTGCTTTTATAGTCGGTCAGCGCAAACGCGCCTATTTCGTCCTTAAAGCCTCTGACCGTCATGCCCCACGGGTCGGGGCTGTCCTTTATGACCGCTAAGCGCGCCCCTCCCTTCATATATTCGAAGCCGTCCGATATATAGCTTACAGGCATACCGCTCGTTTTGCTTATCTCTATATGCGTGCTTCCCGAATCGAACACGAAGCAGTCGCCTGTTTCGCGGCACTCAGGGCGCGGTTTTTCGGGTCGCGTAAATCCTTTAAGGTCGAAGCGGTTCATTTGCATAGGCGCGAGCGCGGTTCGGAACACGATTTTCTTGCGCCAGTCGAGCGGCAGATTGCTGTGTTCTTTTTCGACCTGCGCCGGGATCTTTTCGCCGTTCCTATACACAGAAAAGTCGGTGAACTCGCTTTTCCAGTTCTGATCCGCAAGCATGAACTCGCATTCTATTGTGGTCGTGATTTCGTATGGGAACGGGTTGTACGCAAGCACAGGGTATTCGCCCGCCGCCGCCGCCTTTTCGCAAGCCGCGAGCGCGAAAAACGCGCGAGCGCGCAGCCTTGTAAGTATTTCGAGCGCGTGGTCGATCTGCCTGAGCGCGGCTTCCTCGGCGGGCTGTATGGACGAACCGGGCAGTATGTCGTGAAATTCGGAAAAGCACAGGTCTTCTTCCGCTTCGCGAATTTCGGAGTACGGATATTCGATAAGCCCCGCCATGCAGGCGTGAGACAGCATTCTTTCCGTCGCCGACAAAAGCCCTTCGAGCTTTCGGTGCGCGCGCTTCACGCGCGTCTGCGTGGTATAGCAGCCCACCGCGAACGGCTTGAGCGAGCCGGAATATTCCGGGAGCCCGCCCTTCAGTTTGAGCATTTCGGTAAAATATTCGTCGGGCGACGAGTGCCTGATTCCCGCGTTCGGGTTTTCGCGCCTGTACGCGTTTATGTCGGATATGTCCTTCCGGCTCGCGCCGCCGCCGTGGTTGCCCACGCCCCACGGTATCAGATATATCTCGGACTTGGGGCGCTCGGCGAGCCACTCCTTTATTTTGTCGAGCGCGCAGCCTAGCTGCGAGTTGTACGCGCCGTCGAGCCTGTGCGCCGAAACGCGGCTGCCGTCGTAGCCCACCCATGTAAAATCGTTCGCGGGCAGGTCGAGCCATTCGGCGCTTGGGCGCATGAACAGATACGACTTGAAGCCCGATTTTTTGAGTATCTGCACAAGCCCGCGGCTGTGTCCGAACGGGTCTAGGTTTATAGCCGTCTCAGGGCGCGCGCCGAATTTTTCGGCGAAATACTCGCGGCCGAGCTTTATCTGGCGTATAAGCGACTCGCCCGACGGCATGTTGCAGTCGGGCTGTAAATACCAGCCGCCCATTATGCGCCATTTTCCCGACCTGACGTGCGCCCTTATGCGCTCAAACAGCGGCGGGTCGTATTCCTCTATCCATTGATACAGCTTCGCTTCGTTGTGGCAGAACACGAAATCGTCGAACTCGTCGCAAAAATCGGCGGCGGCGCGGAACGTCGTCACAGTCGCCGCCGCGCCTTCCTCCCACTCCCATTGCCACACGGGGTCTATGTGCGCGTTGCATATGATGTGAACGCTCGGCATTTCGCTGTCCTCTCCGTCCCGCGACCGCTTTTTCAGGCGTTTGTCGCGTTTGCTCCCGTAATCGCGCGCGTTATGGCGTGCATTTCGTCCGCCGATTTCGCGGTCTTGGCTTTTGCGAGTACCGACGCTCGCTGGTTTTCGTCCATTCGCGAAAAGCAGCGCATAGCGTCGAGGTTTTCCGCAAGCGCCAGCGCGAAGCCTATGGGCACGTCGGCTCTTCCGATGAAATCGTTCAAAAAGCTCACCTCGCGCATATTATTGCCGGGGTTTCGCTTTGTATGCTCTACGCTTTGAGGGCTTCGACCGCGGGCGCGAGCGCCGCCATGTCCGAAAGATCCGTCTTTTTGCCGAACGAGTCGAGCATAGCCTGATTGTCCTTCGTGCGCTTCTCGGGCGGCGTTTTCCTGATTTGGTTTATTATCAGCTTCATTACGAGCCTGTGCAGGCCGCGCATGTTTTCGTAGTCCACGCCGCCGCGCGCGTTTACTATGAGCGCGGTGTTTTTGTACGCGTCGGGCAGGCCGTTTTTGATCGTCGCCGCGAGCTTATCGTAGTACGCCCTGTCGTCGGGGTTCGTCATGCCGACCGTCACGATCACGAGCTTTTTAACGCCCGCCGCCGCCGCCCGCTTCGCCGTCTTTTTTAGCCCCGACACCAGCCCCGCGTATATGCCGCCCACGTGCGCCGCGCACTCGCAGCCGCTCAGGTCGGCGTTTTCTGATATGTCGCGCGCCTCAGCGCCCGTCAGATTCGCAAGCTCGAGCGCGTAAGCCTTCGCGTGACCGTATTTGCTCTTGTAAATTATCACGGTTTTCATATTCGTGCACCTCCCGCATTATGCTTTTATTCATTCGACGCCGCGCTAAAGTGTCCTGCTTTTATATGACACAATTTAACTTGCGGGCGCGACAAAAGTAACGTATTGCGTTTTACAAAAAGCGTGAAGCGGTATATAATGTATGAAGTATAAAATCGGAGGGAATGCGATATGGCAATAATCGACGTGATAATCAAAAAAGCGCAGGCGAACGTCAAGCGCATAGTTCTGCCGGAGGGCGAGGAAGTCCGCAACGTAAAGGCCGCCGCGATAATCGCGGAAAAGGGCATAGCCGACGTGACGCTGTTGGGCGACCCCGAAAAGGTGAACGCGATAGCTAAGGAAGCGGGCGCGGACATAAGCGGCATAAAAATCGTAAACCCCGCGACGAGCGAAAAGGCTTCCGCCTACGCGAACACGCTGTACGAGCTGCGCAAGGCGAAGGGCATGACCGAGGAAGAGGCCGCCAAAAAGGTCTCCGACTGCATGTACTTCGGCGTGATGATGGTCAAGAGCGGCGACGCCGACGGGCTTGTGTCGGGTGCTATACACTCTACCGGCGACATGCTGCGCCCCGCTTTGCAGATCATAAAGTGCAAGCCCGGCATCAAAACCGTGTCGTCGTGCTTCATGATGGAAAACAAAGACCCGCAGTTCGGCGTTATGATATTCGCCGACTGCGCCGTCATACCCGAGCCGACGAGCGAAGAGCTTGCCAACATTGCCGTCGCCGCCGCCGAGAGCGCCAAGACGCTCGCGGGCATAGAGCCTAAAGTGGCGCTGCTTTCGTTCTCAACAAAGGGCAGCGCGAAGCACGACAACGTGACGAAGGTTCAGACGGCCGTCGCCCTTGCGAAGGAATTAGCTCCCGACTTGGCTCTCGACGGCGAATTGCAGCTCGACGCCGCCATAATACCCGCTGTCGGCGCGCTGAAAGCGCCCGGAAGCCCCGTTGCGGGCAAAGCGAACGTGCTCGTGTTCCCCGATCTGCAGTCGGGCAACATCGGCTACAAGCTGGTCGAGCGCTTGGGCGGCGCTTCCGCCTACGGGCCTATATTGCAGGGTATAGCGAAGCCGTGCAACGACCTGTCGCGCGGCTGCTCCGTTTCGGACATTGTCGCGACCGTCGCCATAACCGCCGTTCAGGCGCAGTAAACCGAGGAGAATGCGAACAATATGAAAATACTCGTTATAAACGCCGGTTCGTCGTCCCTTAAATATCAGCTTTTCGACATGACCGACAAGACGGTCTTGTCGAAAGGTCTCGCCGAGCGCATCGGCATGGGCGCGTCGAAGCTCACCCATAAATACGGCGCGGGCTGCAAGCTCGAATATACGGTCGACACCGTGTTTCCCGACCACACTTCCGCCATACAGATGGTGCTCGAAGCGCTGACAGACCCGAACCACGGCGTGATTTCAGACATTTCCGAAATCGGCGCGGTCGGACACAGGGTGCTGCACGGCGGCGACAAGTTCACCGCGTCGTGCATAGTCGACGATAAATGCAAAAAGGCGATCGAGGACTGCATACCCTTAGGGCCTCTGCACAACCCCGCGAACCTTATGGGCATAAACGCGTGCGAGCGCGTGATGCCGAACGTCGCGCAGGTGGCTGTGTTCGACACGGCGTTTCATCAGACGATGCCGCCCATGGCGTTCATGTACGGCATTCCGATGGAATATTACAAAAAATACGCCATTCGCCGCTACGGCTTCCACGGCACGAGCCACAGGTATGTGTCGGGCAGAGCCATAGAAATACTGAAAAAAGAGGGCAGGGCGTGCGATAAGATCATAATCTGCCACTTGGGCAACGGCTCGTCTCTGTCTGCCGTCGTAGACGGCAAGTGCTTCGACACGTCTATGGGGCTTACGCCGCTCGAGGGCGTTTTGATGGGCACCCGCTCCGGCTCGCTCGACCCCGCCGTCGTCGAATGCATAGCGACGAACGAAGGGCTGACCGCCGCGCAGACCGTAAACATACTGAACAAGCAGAGCGGCCTGCTCGGCGTGAGCGGCGTGTCGAGTGACATGCGCGACGTGAACAAGGCGGCCGACGCGGGTAACGCCGACGCCAAGCTGGCTCTCGACATGTGGGCTTACGGCATTCGCAAATATATCGGCGCTTACGCCGCCGCCATGGGCGGGCTGGACGCCGTCATATTCACCGCCGGCATTGGCGAAAACGACGGCGCGGGCAGGGCTAAGGTGTGCGAAGGGCTTGAGTTCATGGGCGTCAAGATCGATAAAGACAAAAACAAGGCGCGCGGAATCGAGACGCGCATATCGTCCGACGATTCGAACGTCGACGTGTGGGTCATACCCACGAACGAGGAGCTTGCTATAGCGCTCGACACGTTGGCGCTCGCGGGCGAATAAACGCGTTTACAAGCATTATAGCGGGCGAACGTTTGCGTTCGCCCGCTATCTTTATTGAGCGCCATAACTTTTTTGCGTCAGCCGCCCGTCATGCCCTTGAGCGCCAAACGCAAAAGCTCGTCCGATTTGTCGGACTGCCCCGAAACCCTTGCGACGGCTTTCGCCGCTTCGCTCGCGGGGTAGCCTAGCGACATAAGCGCCTCGACCGCTTCGCTTTCAGCGTTGTTTAGCGCCTTGTTCGCGTTGGCGGGCATACCCGCGCCCGTAAGCTCCTCGTTTGAAACCTTGTCTTTCAGTTCGAGCACGAGCCTCTGCGCCGTCTTTTTGCCTATTCCGGGCGCGCGGGCGAGCGCGAGCGCGTCGCCGGTCACGAGCGCCAGCGATAAGTCGCGCACGCTCAGAGCCGACAGCACGCCGAGCGCCGTCTTGGGGCCTATGCCGCTTACGCCTATCAGGCGCAAAAACATGCGCTTTTCCTCGCGCGTGTAGAACCCGAACAGCTCCATCGCGTCCTCGCGCACGCTCAGATATGTATACAGTTTCACGCGCTCGCCCGCCTGCGGGCACGCGGCTAACGTGTTCGCGCCGCACAACAGTTCGTAGCCCACGCCGCCCGCGTCCACGACCACGCCGTCCGCCGTCTTTTCGGCTATCGCGCCTTCAATGTGAGCGTACATAAGACCACCTCATTCGATTTTATACAGGTTTTTCATTTTCGCGCTGTTAGCGTGCGTCAGGGCGACGGCGAGCGCGTCCGCCGCGTCGTCGGGTCGCGCGATTTCGTCCATGTTCAAAAGCAGCCTCACCATGTTTTGAACCTGCTTTTTATCGGCGCGGCCGTAGCCCGTCACCGCCAGCTTTATCTGCATGGGCGTGTATTCGTACAGGTTTTCGGTGCGCTGCGCGGCGGCGACCAGCGCAGCGCCGCGCGCCGCCGACACCGCCATGCCCGTTTTTACGTTTTTTGAGAAGAAAAGTTCCTCAAACGCCACGTCGTCGGGCGAAAACATGTCCATAAGCTGATTGACGCCCGCGTATATAGAGCGCAGTCTCTGCGGCGTGGGCGAGTGCGCCATCGTGGACAGCACGCCGTATTGTATCAGTTTATGGCGCGTGCCGTCCGATTCTATAAGCCCGTAGCCCATGAGCGCCAGTCCGGGGTCGATGCCAAGCACAATCAAGCCGTCACACTCGCCTTTCAGAGCCCAGATATATCGTTTCGCCGTATGACAGCATGGCGGGTATGTTGTCCCTGAGCACTCGCGGAAACAGGCTCGCCTTCATTACCTTTTCAACGGTGAGCCATTCCATGCCCGTCTGGTACGCGTCTCTCTCGGACGGCTCGCGCACGGGCACGTCGGATAAATATTTGCACAGAAACACGAAATACATTTTATGCACCGCGCCGCCGTCGCGCCCGTCGTTCACGCGCTCGAATATCGCGCTCAATCGCATTGGCTCGACGGAAAGCCCCGTTTCCTCCATGACTTCGCGCTTAACAGCCTCGGTGAGCAGCTCGCCGTCGCGCTGACCGCCGCCCGGCAGCGCGTAGTATACGCCCAGCCGCGACACGCAGCGGTTCAGCAGCAGCCTTCCGTCGTGCAATATAAGCGCCTTCGCCGAATTGCGAATCGCCAATTATGAACATCCCTTTCAAAAACCTCTTTTCTCAATTATATAGCCTAACATCGCTCTTTGTAAAGCACAAAATAGATGCGGTGGCATTCGGCTTAGCCGACTACCGCCGCTTGGGACGCGGGGACGGGGAACAATGGTACAATGTTTTTGCGTTAAATCGCTGCGGCGATTTTTTTGTGAGCGCTCAATGTCGAAGGTAATGATTTTTTGTCGTCGTCGACGCGCATGTCGTCGGAATTGATTGAAAAATTGAGGATCGCGACCCTCCATGCCTCCCGTGGGAGCAGTAAAAAATGCCCTTCGCTTTTGGCGAAGGGCGGGTTGTTCTTTTTTATCCTTTTACTGAGCCAAGCAAAACGCCTTTGGTGAAATGCTTTTGCAAGAACGGGTACACGCATATTATCGGCAGCGTGCCCACGACTATCGTCGCGTATTTTACCGATTCCGTGGGCGCGTATATGACCACTTCCGGCGGCAGGTCTTCCGTTATCGACGACGTCGCCAATATAATTATCTGGCGCAGCCATACCGTTATGGGCCACATCGCGGACTCGTCAAAGTATATCATCGGGCGCAGGTAGTTGTTCCAGTGTCCGACGGCGTAGAACAGCGAGAACGTGGCTATCGACGCTTTCGACATTGGCAACACTATCTTCACAAACGACTGGACTTCGTTGCAGCCGTCTATGCGGGCGCTCTCCTCTATCGATTCTGGCAGCTGCTGGAAGAAGTTTTTCATTATAATCAGGTTAGACGAAGATATGGCGACGGGCAGCCACACCGCCCAATACGTGTTTTTCAGCCCGAGTTTGTTGGCGACCAGCATGAAATCGGGTATAAGACCCGCCGAGAACAGCATGAAAAACATTACCACGAGCATCATCCAGTTGCGCCCCGGCAGGTTGCGCTTGCTGAGCGCGTATGCCGACAAAGACGTGACGACAATGTTTATCAGCGTGCCGCACAGCGTTATTATCGCGCTGTTTTTGAGCGCTATCAGTATGCGGTCGGACGAGAATATAAGCTCGTATGCGTTCAGGCTGACTTTTCCGAACTTGAAAAGCGCCAAGCCGCGCGACGAGAACGAGCCTACGACGACGTATAGAAGCGGCGCGAGCATCAGTATTGCCAACAGCGTCATGAACACGTGGTTGAATATGTCGAACGCCATGCCCGCCTTCGTTTGATTGCGGCTCACCATTGACTTTGCGCCCATATCAGATGCCCTCCTCTCCCGCCAGTTTCGCCATGCGGTTTGTGAACATCATAAGCCCCAGACCTATCACCGAACGGAACACGCCCACGGCGGCGGAATATGAATAGTTGCTTATGCCGGGAGCGGGCGAGTATTTCGCTTTCAAGCCGATCTCGTATATGTATGTGTCGAACACCTCGGCGACCTCGCGGTTGAGCGAGTTGCGCATAAGGTATATCTGGTCGAAGCCGTTGTCTAAGAAAGAGCCCATGCGCAGTATTAGCAGAACGATAATCGTCGGGCGTATGCACGGAAGCGTTATGTGCCAAAGCTGCTTGAACCGCCCCGCGCCGTCGATGACCGCCGCCTCGTAGAGCTGTTCGTCGACCCCCGAGAGCGCCGCCAGATAAATTATTGTGCCCCAGCCCGATTCCTTCCATATGATTTCTATCAGATACATCGGGCGAAACCATGCTTCGCTCGCCATGAACTGTATTTCCTGCCTGCCCGTCGAAACGAGCACGTTGTTCACAAGCCCGTTGGGCGAAGGTCCCAACAGCATCAGCATTATCGACGCGAGCACCGCCCACGATATGAAGTGGGGCAGATACAGAACCGACTGCACGATCCTTTTATAGCGCATAGCGCGTACTTCGTTCAATAAAAGCGCCAGAAAAATCGGGAACGGGAAATAGAAAATCACGTTCAAGCCCGCGAGATACACCGTGTTTCTGAGCAGCAGCCAGAAATCTCTGTGCTGAAAAAACACCGCGAAGCTGCGCAGACCCAGCCATTCGATGGGTTTGCCGAGCAGCTCGTTCTGCGGCAGATAATATTGAAATATGATTCGCAGGTTCAAAAGCGGCAGAAATTTGAATATAAAATAGTAGAGGAACGCCGGAATAAGCATTATGTAGAGCCACTTAAACCTGAGTATGTGGCGAAATTTCTTAGCAAATTTTGTTTTCTTTACGGGTCTTAGAGCCTGCATCAGCGCTCAGTCCTTTCGGGAGCTTGCTTTATGTCGCGCCCGTGCGGTTTTTTCCGCACGGGCGCGCGTTGTTTATTCGGTTTTGTTTATCAGCCGTTCGCGGCGTGATAGTTTTCGTTGGCGTTGTCGATTATGGATTCGCCGCCCAGCTCGAGCCATTTCTCGACCTCGGCTTCGAAGCCCGCGCGGTCGATTTCGCCCATTATATACTTGACGCGGGCGTCGGATATTGTTTTGGCGATTTCGGTTTGCAGGTTCATGAACTCGCTGTCAATGTAGCCCGTCGACATGTCGGTCACGGCGTACTTCTCGTTGGCGATCGAACGCGCGACGATCTGCTGCGTGGTCGTCAGGCCCTGACCGTAGTCGAGGCTCTGCACGCGGCGCGGGAACATCGATGAGAACACGCTGTCCGAACCGTCTTCGGAGCGGAGCTGCTTTTGTTCGTCGGATACGGTTATAGAGCCGTCCGCCTGACGCGTCCAGTGCAGATCCTCAACGCCGACCGCGAGGTTTATGCCGCACTCGTCCTGCACCTTCTCAAAGAAGGCGAGTATTTTGAGCAGCGTTTCTTCGTCGGTAACTGTGTACTTGGGTATCAGCACTCCGCCGAGCGCGCCGTAAGAGACCGTGGAGTTGATTATCGGCGTGCCGTCTGCTTTTTCCATGATCTGCACGACGTTCGTAACCGCTTCAGGGCAGAAGTCCTTCAGCTTTTTGTAGTAGCGGCCGTCGGGCATACGCGCGTTCGTCGCGGTCGTTATCATCGAGCCGGCCTGTCCGTTCTCGACGGGGGCGTGCTTCGCGGTGTTGATCGCGAAATCGTTGTTCATGTATCCGTTTACATACATCCAGTTGAACAGGTCAAGCGTCTCGTAGTATTCTTCGAACATGAAGTAGGGAGCGAGGTCGCCTTCGGCGTTCAGACCCCACATGTTCGGAGCGCCCAGCATGACCGCGAGCGTGTTGAAGCCCGCGTAAACCAGCTCGTTGTCGCCGTTGTCGCAGTACGCGAAGCCGATGGTGTCTTTCTCGCCGTTGCCGTCGGGATCGTCCTCTGTGAACGCGCGCACCATTTCCTTGAATTTTTCGACGTTGACGGGCAGTTCAAGCTCCAGCTTATTGAGCCAGTCTTCGCGGTACACAACGCCCACGCGCGCCGACGAAATGATGGCGGGGAACAGGTAGTTGCGGTTGTTGACCGCCGTCACCTTGAGGCACGGGGGCGTGGTCAGCTCGTTTTTGAAGAAGTCATTCGCCTGTATGTAGTCGGTCAGATCCCAGAATATGCCGTTCTGGCACATCTGAATGTAGTTGGCGTTTGTGGTCACGCCCGACGGTATGACCATGACCATCGGCTGGTCGCTCGAAGCCATGACCGTGTTGAACTTTGTTTCGTAGTCGCCCTGAGGCGCCCATGTTATGCGCAGATCGACGTTGCATTTTTCTTCGACGATCTCAAGAACCGGGTTGCCCTCGTCGCCGGTGGTGTTCTCGGGCGGCGATTCGTCATAGTGAGGGGCGACGATCGTGATCACGAACGGCTCTTCGTCCTCGGCGACGGCCGTAACCGACATTGTCGCCAGCATAAGTATAGCCAGCAGTACGGAGATGAGTTTACGCATGGTTTTACCTCCCGTTATTGTTTTGCGGCCTTTCCGGCCGTTTAAGCGCCGTTTGGCGTTTCGGGGCTTGCCAAATCGGGCGCTCGCGGATATAATTATTTTACACAAAAACAGGTAAATCCGCAATCAACAATTTTTTCGAAAATGTCGGAGTAATGGAGTATTTGTATGAATTTGCGCAACAATGCTCGTAGTAAATTATCTAAAGTTAAAATCCGTGATGCGTTTTTGGGCATTTGCGCCGAAAAGGGCATGGACAGAGCAACCGTTCAGGACATATGCCGCATGGCGGGCATAAACAGAACAACGTTTTACGCTTACTATTCAGACGTATACGCGCTGCGCGACTGTATAGAGGACGAGTTTTTCAAGGAGGCCGTCAAGCACTGCGCGGGCGTGTCTAACTCGGCGGCGCTTTCGGGCGCGCTCACTTTCATGCTTGAAAACGCCGACGTCTTCAACGCGTGCGCCAAAGGCGACAGCCTGCGGCTGATCGAAAGGTGTTTGGAAATAATCCGCCCGGACATAGAAAGGCGCATGGACGAGGCGGGCACGAACCGCGCCTACGCCGTGGATTTCATAATCGCGGGCGCGCGCGGCTTGCTCGACAGTTGGATTCGCGGCGGTTTTTCGCAGGACGTCGACGAAATCGTGTCGGCGCTGGCTGAAATGCTAAACAGAGCCGCGCGCACCAACCTTATAAAAGACGCGCGCCCGCTGGATTAGCATATTCCGTTCATATTCGATATGACGAACTGCGCGAACAGCCTGACCCCCGTTTTTAGTCCACTCTCGTCCACGTCCCAGTCGCGCGTATGCGCGTGGCGGTTGAAGCCCTTTGCGTCGTTGCGCAGACCCAAGCCGAACAGAAGCCCCGGCTTAATGCGCGCGTAGTACGCGAAATCCTCGCCGCCCGGCGACGGCAAAAGCTCCCTCACCGCGCCCGCGCCGAGCACTGTTTCAGACGATTTCACAAACGCCCTGTACATGTTTTCGTCGTTTACGACGCACGGGAGCGGGTCGGGCGTGGAATCAAACTCATATGAGCCGCCCGCCTCGCCGCAAACTGATTCGGCGATTTTTTGTATGCGCGCCTTAGCCCATTCGAGCGTTTCCGAATTGAAACAGCGTATAGAGCCTTCCATTTCGCATTTGTCCGCGTTTACGGCTATGGTCTCGCCCGCGCGCATCTTGCACACCGCGACCACGCACGGGTTGAACGGGTCGAGCTCCCGCGACAGCATCATCTGAATGCCCGTATAAATTTTCACGCCCATCGCGAGCGCGTCTTTGCCCCTGTGCGGCGACGCCACGTGCACGCTCTCGCCGTGAACCGTCACCGAAAACCGCGCCGAGGTCGCGTTCGTGACGCCCGCGCGGCACGACGGCGCGCCGCAGGGGTCGTTGCAGTTGACGTGGCACATTATGATCGCGTCTATGTCGTCCATAACGCCGCGCTCGCACATCGCCTTAGCGCCGGAGGGCTTGCCCTCCTCGCACGGCTGGAACAGCAGTTTCACGCGGCACGAGAGCCTGTCGCGCACCGAAAACAGCGCTCGCGCCGTCTCAAGCAGCATAGCAGTGTGGCAGTCGTGCCCGCAGGCGTGCATAGCGCCCGCGTTCTGAGATATGTAGGGCTGACCTCTGTCAGCTTCGCATATGGGCAGCGCGTCCATGTCCGCGCGAATGCCGAGAGTGAACGAGCTTATTTGCGGGTTTATGGTCGCGACGACTGTGTTCCTGCCGTATTTGTCCCTCTCGAACGGTATGCCCGCGTCCGTAAGCTCCCGCGCGACTATAGAGACGGTTTCGTCAAGCTCCCAGCCCAGTTCGGGGCGGGCGTGCAGCTCGCGCCGCAGGCGTATCAGTCTGTCCTCGTCTATTGAAACGGACGTATAATCGAACATAAGCGAAATACCTCCCCAAGCGCGTTCCTGTACGCCTGAATATACTACTCGGGCGTTATAATTGCAAGATATAAAGGAAAAACGCGCGCCCGCGTCGAATGTCTGACGGGTCAAATTCGCGCCCGTTTCGGAGGTATTTTATGAATCAGTTTTCAGGCGTTTCAAAGGACGCCGTGAGCGTTGCGCTCTCGGCGATAAACGACATGAAGCCCGACGACAGCGTCGTCCGCGCGCTTTCCGCGTGTAAATTTTCGAAGCCCGTTACCGTTTTTTCTATAGGCAAAGCGGCATGGCGCATGGCGCGCGCGGCGTATATGTGCTTGGGCGCCGAGCGCGTCAAGGGCGGAATCGTCATAACCAAATACGGTCATTCAGAGGGCGAGATTGGGGCGCTTGAGATATTCGAAGCGGCTCACCCCGTGCCCGACATAAACTGCGTGAGGGCGACCGAGCGCGCGATAGAGATGGCGCGAAATCTGACTGGCGGCGATTCGGCGCTTTTACTGATATCGGGCGGCGGTTCGGCGCTGTTCGAGTGCCCGGCGGACGGCGTGTCGCTTGACGACATCGCAAAAGTAACGAGCGATCTTTTGCGCTCAGGCGCTGACATAACCGACATAAACCGCGTGAGAAAGCGCCTTTCAAAGGTCAAGGGCGGCAGGTTCGCCGAACTGCTTGCGCCCGCCGACATAACCGGCGTCGTCCTGTCGGACGTGCTCGGCGATTCGCCCGACGTTATTGCGTCCGGGCCGGTTCACCCCGATAAAAGCACCTGTGCGGAAGCGCTGGCGGCGTGCGAAAAATATCATATCGCGCTTTCGGACGCCGTAAGACGCGCGCTTAACACGGAAACGCCCAAGGCGCTCGACCGCGTTTCGACTTTCATCGCGGGCAACGTCGAAATGCTGTGCGAGTCCGCCGCGCGTCACGCGTCCGAAATCGGATACGCGCCCGTCGTAGTGAACACGCGCATGTCGTGCGACGTGAATCTCGCCGTTTCCGAAATCGCGGGCTGTCTGAAGCGCGCACAACCCAAAACCGCCTATATATTCGGCGGCGAGATCACCGTTTCGGTGACGGGCGACGGTCTGGGCGGCCGCAATCAGCAGCTCGCGCTCGCCTGCGCCGAATACATCGCCGACCGCGACGACGTTTGCGTCATAGCCGTAGGCTCTGACGGCACCGACGGCCCGACGGACGCGGCGGGCGGAGTCGTGTCGGGCGGGTTTGTGAAAACCGCGGGCATAGACGAAATACGGCGGCATCTTGTAAACAACGATGCGTACAGAATACTCGAAAAGCATTCGGCGCTCATCAAAACCGGCGCGACGGGCACGAACGTGAACGATTTGTACATGCTGTTCGTAAACTGACGGGAGGCGACGGTGCAATATGACCGCGATCCATTTTTCCGACATAACCACTCCGCGCCTTGCGCTGCGCGCCATAGACGCGCGCGACGCTCAGACAATATACGAACACTTCGCGAAAGAGCGCGTCTCCGAATATCTGGTAGACTGCGAGCCTTACTCGTGCGCCGACGAAGCGCTGGAGCTCATAAACTGGTATACTCAGCCCGAACCGCGCAACCGCCACAGATGGATAATCGAACGCGCCTCCGACCGCGCGTTTCTGGGCACTTGCGGCTTTCATTGCATAGACCTGACGAACAATATCTGCGAGCTGGGCTACGACCTTTCGCCCGAATACTGGGGCAACGGCTACATGACGGAAGCCGTCGGCGCGATACTCGCTTTCTGCTTTTCTGAAACCGACATAAACCGCGTGCAGGCGTTCGTGCACACCGAAAACGCCCGCTCGTGCCGCCTGCTCGAAAAACTCGGCTTCCGGCCGGAAGGCGTGATGCGCGACAGGCACTTTTTCAGGGGCAAATACTACGACCACTTCGTCTATTCCCTCCTGAGACGCGAATACTCGCCCGTCTGATATTTTGTTTTTGAGAACTTAATTTGACAATCGGGCGGTTCGGTCATATAATCGGCGTAATATTGAAGCTTTGCTTGCGGAGAATCGTTTTGTTGTCGCTTCAGAGAGTCGGCGGGGGTGCGAGCCGACGCGGCGACGGGCGATTTGCCGCCGCGAGCGCTCCGCCCAGGAAATGGGGCGGCGGGTCGCGCCGTTATGTGCGTTTTGAGTGGGTCGCGTCGAAAGCGCGATCAAGCAAGGTGGTACCGCGAAAGAGCGCCTCTTCGTCCTTGGGGATCGAAGGAGGCGTGTATTTTTTAGATTCGGAGGGCTTTTTATGAACGCAAACTTAAAGACCGCGGGCGATCTCAGGAGCTTATACCTCAAATTCTTCGAAAGCAAGGGTCACACCGTAATACCCAGCGCGTCTATCATACCCGAAAACGACCCGACCGTGCTGTTCACTACCGCCGGTATGCACCCGCTCGTTCCGTACCTGCTGGGTGAGAAGCACCCCATGGGCACGCGGCTTACGGACGTTCAGAAGTGCGTGCGCACGGGCGACATCGACGAAGTGGGCGACGAGAGCCACTTCACGTTCTTCGAAATGCTGGGCAACTGGTCGCTGGGCGACTACTTTAAGAAGGAAGCCATAAGCTGGTCGTGGGAGTTTCTGACGAGCCCCGAATGGCTGGGACTCGACAAGGATAAGCTCGCGTTTTCTGTGTTCGAGGGCGACGAGCACGCGCCGCGCGACGAGGAGGCCGCCGGATATTGGAAGGCGTGCGGCGTGAAGCCCGAAAACATATACTACCTGCCGGCGGAGCACAACTGGTGGGGACCTGCCGGACTTACCGGCCCGTGCGGTCCGGACACCGAGATGTTCATCATTAAGGACAAACCGCCATGCGGCCCGAACTGCTCGCCCGCCTGCGGCTGCGGCAGGTTTTTGGAGATATGGAACGACGTGTTCATGCAGTATAACAAGCAGGCGGACGGCTCTTATCCGCCGCTCGAGAAGAAGAACGTCGACACGGGCATGGGTCTTGAGCGCACGATAGGCGTGCTGTTCAACGCGAAAAGCGCCTATGACACCGACCTTTTCACGGGCATAATCGCTAAAATCGAGCAGCTTTCGGGCAAAAAGTACGTAAACGATGACGAGTATACGCGCTCGTTCCGCATCGTCACAGACCATATACGCACATCGACGTTCATGATAGGCGACGACAGGGGCATCACGCCGTCGAACGTCGATCAGGGCTATGTTTTGCGCCGCCTTATACGCCGCAGCGTGCGCCACGGCATGACGCTCGGCCTGCCGGAGGGATTTACCGCCGAGATCGCGAAGGTCGTGATCGCGAAGTACGAGGACGCGTATCCGGAGCTTCGCAGAAACGACGCGCATATTTGCGAACAGCTTTTGCTCGAGGAGGAGCGCTTTCAGAAAACGCTCAAACAGGGCATGAAGGAATTTGACAAGCTGTGTTCCAATATCGGACGCTTAGCCGCCGCCGCCGCGCCGGTCAGGGCCGCGCTCGACGCGGGCAAGGGCGCGGACGACATGCGGGCGGAGATTGCGTCCTGCATAAAGGCGCTGCCCCCGAAACCCGAGTATTTGAAGCTCATCGAGCTTTTGAAGTCGCCCGACGATCTTGACGCGCTGGGGCGCGAGATCGACGCGTTTTTGCGGTCGCTCAACGTTATCGACGGAAGGAACGCCTTCAAACTGTACGACACATACGGCTTCCCGATAGAGATAACCACGGAGCTCGCGAACGAGAAGGGTCTTTCCGTGGACGCGGACGGCTTCCGCGACAGGTTCAGACAGCATCAGGAATTGAGCCACGCGGGCGCTGAGCAGCGCTTCAAGGGCGGACTCGCCGATAACACCGACGAGACCGCGAAGCTGCACACCGCGACGCATCTGCTTCACGCCGCATTGCGCCGCGTGCTGGGCGACGAAGTCAAGCAGAAGGGCTCGAATATCACTTCCGAAAGACTGCGCTTCGACTTTTCGTTCTCGCGCCGCATGACGCCGGAGGAGATCGCCGAGACCGAGCGCATCGTCAACGAGTTTATCGGGAAGCGCGCGCCCGTCGTGTGCGAGGAGATGACTGTTGACGAAGCTAAGGCTCAGGGCGCTATCGGCCTTTTCGAGAGCAAGTACGGCGAGCGCGTGAAGGTGTATACGATGGGCGATTGCTCGAAGGAGATCTGCGGAGGTCCGCACGCGTCGAATACCGGCGATCTCGTCAGCTTCAAGATTCAAAAGGAGGAGTCGTCATCCGCCGGCGTGCGCCGCATCAAAGCTGTTATTGGAAAGTAGGCATTTCTGTTGTTTGCGCGCGAACCGCGATTTTGCGGGACGCGCGTTTTTTATTGACTGGGTTGACCTTCCCCTCTACGGAGGGGAAGCGGGGGGCGCGCCTTCGGCGCGCCGTCACGGGGCACGCGGGACGGGGGTTTGGCTGAGAGCGTCGTTTATTTTCTTGTTGGTTGTTATGTGCGCGAATTGTGTTTGTTTATGGGGCTGACCTTCCCCTCTGCGGAGGGGAAGCGGGGGCGCGCCTTCGGCGCGCCGTTACGGGG
>CAYVPJ010000006.1:32485-108987 GCA_964453505.1 uncultured Oscillospiraceae bacterium
ACCTTCCCCTCTGCGGAGGGGAAGCGGGGGGCGCGCCTTCGGCGCGCCGTTACGGGGAACGCGGGATGAGGTTTGGTTGGGAGCGTCGTTTATGTTCGTGTTGGTTATTATGTGCGCGAATTGCGTTTGTTTGTGGGTTGACCTTCCCCTCTGCGGAGGGGAAGCGGGGGGCGCGCCTTCGGCGCGCCGTTACGGGGAACGCGGGACGGGGTTTAGCTGAGAGCGTCGTTTATGTTTGCGTTGGTTGTTATGTGCGCGAACTGCGTTTGCTTGTGGGGCTGACCTTCCCCTCTGCGGAGGGGAAGCGGGGGCGCGCCTTCGGCGCGCCGTTACGGGGAAGGGAGACGGTTTTTTGTGGCGGTTGCATTATTATCGCGGGGATTGCCCATAATCGAGCTTGTCGGGAGGTGCTTTTATGGCGCGGGGATTCGGGCTTACATTCGCGGTTGTTAAAAGGGTTTATGACAAGTACGCGCTGAGGGTGAGCGCGCTGGTGCTTATTGCGATAATCGGGCTGGGCGCGGTGTGGTTCAGGGAATATCTGGTTTCGCGGCCTTTGGGGTTCGAGCCGGGAGTCGCGGTCGCGCCCTCTGTTTCGGTTTCTCCCGCGCTTACTCCCGTTCCGTTGGTTTACTCTGAACCGTTCGACGGTTCGGTTTTGCGCGGCGACTCGCCGCACATGCCCGTGTGGTCGGATACGCTTTTGCTGTTCGAGACGCATTCGGGCGTTGATTACGCGGGTTCTGGAGAGGTTCGCGCCTGCGCCGACGGCACTGTCGCGTTCGTCGGGCGCGACGACCTGTTCGGACTTACCGTCGAAATCGACCACCCCGACGGTGCGCGTTCCGTGTATTCGTCGCTCTCCGAATGCCGCGTGTCAGTGGGCGAACGCGTGCGCGGGGGCGACGCGATTGCCCGCTCGGGCGATACGGCGCTGTGCGAGGCAGCGCTGGGCGATCATTTGCATTTCGAGCTGCGCGGTGCTCGGTTATCCGGCGGGCAATAAACGCGCATATTACACTATTGACATATTTTTGCCTGTATGCGATAATGCGAATTATGTTGCAGGGCATCAATATTTGAAATGGGGTTTTGGTATGGGCGTTACTTCGTTGGTGTTGGGAATCGTGTCAATTGTTTTGGTCTGCCTTTCGTTTATCAAGGGCGTGGGCGTGGTCGGCGTGATACTCGGTCTTATTGGCATCATACTCGGCGCTTCAGCGCGAAAGAGCGGTTACGGGCGCGTGGGCGTGGCGACGGCAGGCATGGTGTGCTCGATTGTCGGCATGTCTCTGTGCTTGACTATGTACATAGCCTGCGTGACGTGTTTCGACAGCTTTGACATATTCGACCCGTATGGTATGCGCGGATATTCATATTATTAACAGTGCCCGCGCCTGTTTGATTATATGAATGTTATATAATTTACCATTATTTTTTATAGAAATATACAATAATTCTGAATTAAGGTAAAAAATGACGAGATTATGTTGACAAAGTTTAGAAATGCTGTATAATTTTGCTATCGTAAACGCAAACGTAACGCGTTTATAGAAATTTTTACTTTGGATAGGGGGAAATGGCGTGGGCGTTGCATCGTTGGTACTCGGTATCTTCTCTATCATCTTCGGAATCATTGGTATCTTCCTTAGTCCATTCAGCTATATTGGTCTTGTGTTCGGTATCGTTGCCATCGTGCTGGGCGCTATTGGTCGCAAGAACGGTCTCGGCGGTTCGGCTACGGGCGGCATGGTCTGCGGCATAATCGGCACTGTATTCTGCGCGATAGTCGTCGTCGCCTGCGTGATTTTCGTCAGCGCTGTAGGCGGCATTGGTGCGAGTCTGTACTAATCATTTCCTTCACGATATCTGTTGAAATCAAATCGGGCGGCATATTAAGCGATATGCCGCCTGTTATTTGGAGGAAGTTATGCACCCTTTCGTGCGAGTGTTCGGTTTGGCTTTGCCGAGTTATGGGCTTATGGTCGTCGCGGGCATACTGTTAGGCGGCGCGGTCGCGTTTTTCAGGTGTAAAAAGCAGGGCGTTTTGTTGGAAGACGCGATTATCGCCATGGCGTGCGCGGGCGGCATAGGCATATTGGGTTCTAAAATACTCTATTTGATTGCGTCCGTCGATCGCGACAGGCTTTTTGAAATGCTCAGAACGTTCGACATCGAAGGGCTTTTGATGAACGGACAGGTGTTTCTGGGCGGGCTGATAGGCGGCGTGGCGGGCGGCTTTCTGGGCGCGAAAATCGCGAAGGCGGACATACGCAGGCTTATAAACGCGATACTTCCGAGCCTGCCGCTCGCGCACGCCTTCGGGCGCGTGGGCTGCCTGCTGGCGGGCTGCTGCTACGGCGTGCCGTATAACGGCGTATGCGCCGTCGTATATCACAGCCCTATTTCGGACGTGCCCGCGGGCGTGCCTCTGTTCCCCGTGCAGCTTTTGGAAGCCGCCGTGAACATTCTCATATTTTTGGCGCTGCTGTTTTTGTGCCGCGGGGGCGCGCGCGGCTTCCGGCTTCTGTTCGCATACGCCGGGCTGTACTCCGCCGCTCGCTTCGGCTTGGAGTATCTGCGCTACGACTCGATTCGCGGTTCGTTTCTTATGTTTTCTACGTCTCAGTGGATAAGCCTCGCGATTTTCGCGCTTTCGGCGGTCGCGTTCATCGCGCTCGGCGTGAAGCGGGCAAAGGGCGGCGAAGACGTTTGATGCCGCTATGTCGCGATTGACACGCGCGCGGTTTTGCGCTATCATGAAACGTGTAAATATACGCACGGGAGGCACAATATGGTCATCACTAAAAATATGCTAAACGGCATGAGGGCCGCTTACGATTCAGACCCGACGCTCCATGCGGCGGCGCTCGCCATGAGCAAGCACCCGCTGAACGAGGTAGTTTTCGACCTGAGCCGCGCCAAAGAGGGGCAGTATCTGTTCAATCACGAGCTTGAGACTATGAAAGTGACCAACCAGAAGAGCAGCGGCCGCTGCTGGCTGTTCGCAGCTCTTAACCTGTTCCGCGAGATCGCCGCAAAGAAGATGAACGTCGAGTTTTTCGAGCTTTCGCAAAACTATATGGCGTATTACGACAAGCTCGAAAAGGCGAACTATTTCCTGTATTCCATAATGAAGACGCTCGACCGCAAAAAGGACGACAGGCTCGTTACGTATATCGTAGAAACGGGCATACAGGACGGCGGTCAGTGGGACATGCTCAAGAATCTGGTGCTCAAATACGGGCTTGTGCCCAAGTATGCCATGCCGGAGACGCACGCGTCCGAGAACACGCGCTCTCTGAACGCCGCCATAAACGTCAAACTGCGCCGCGCCGCCGCCGTATTGCGCCGCGAGCACAGGGCGGGCGCTGACACGGAAGCGCTCAACAAAATCTGCGAGCAGACTGTTTGCGAGATACACAAAATGCTGACCGCCGGGTACGGCTGCCCGCCCGAGACGTTCGACCTTGAATATAAGGACAAAGACAAAAAGTTCACGCGCGTGAAAGGGCTCACGCCCGTAAAATTCTTCGAGGAATATGTCGCTTTCCCGTTCGATGAATATGTGTCGCTCATACACTCGCCCACGGACGATAAACCGTTCGGGCGCGCGTATACGGTCGATTTCTTAAACAACGTAGTGGGCGGCGACGATATTCGCTATCTGAACGCCGACATATCGCTTATGAAGCAGGCAGTAATGAGCACCATAGATTCTGGCGAAAGCGTGTGGTTCGGAAGCGACGTGGGCTGGTTTATGGACAGGTCGAGCGGCGCGCTCATAAACGACCTGACCGACTATTCGCCGCTTTTCGGCGGCATCGAGTTCAAAACGACGAAGGACGAAAAGCTCGATTACAGAATGTCCGCCATGAACCACGCCATGACCATCACCGGCTATCACGAGGAAGACATGAAGCCTGTGCGCTGGAAGATACAGAACTCGTGGGGCGACGAGAACGGCGAAAAGGGCTACTATATGATGAACGACGGCTGGTTCGACAACTTCGTGTATCAGGCGGTCGTTCGCAAGTCGCTTCTGCCCAAAGAGCTCGTATCGGCGCTGGACGCGGACATTATACACTTAGACCCGTGGGATCCCATGGGCACGCTCGCCGACTGATGATTTTTCGCGAAGCGCCTTTATTCGGGGCGCTTCGCTCAGGGCAATCGCATACGGAAACTCTGCGGAGTTTCCGTATGCGATTGCGTGGGGAACGGGGACGGCGTCTGTACGATTTATATCGAAGGGGCGCGCCCCTTCGAGCATCCCCCCGGGTTTTCGTAAGCGATAGCCCTTTGCGCTTCGCTTTTTTTATGTTGTGTTATTTTACCAAATTATGTATAATGGACTCATCACATAAAGAAGGGCGCGAGGCGAGTGCTTACCGAGTTTTTGCTGGTTTACGGTCTGCTGATACTGTTCGCCGTTTCGGCGGTTGCGCTTACATGTTTTCTGGCGAACAGCGCCGAGAAGAATAAGGCGCTTCAGGCGCGCGTGCGCTCGCTTGAAGAAAAGCTCGACGCTTTCAGCGAACGCGCGGGCGACGAATCGCGCAAACAGCGCCGACTGCTCACCGAGAGCGTGTCGGGGCTAAACGAGAGCATGACGCGCGCCATACTCGCGTTAGCCGACAGGCGCGGGGGGGACGAAGCCGAACAGCCTTCGGTCGCGGTCGCCGCCGCGGAGGGCGCAGTCGCGGATTCGGAAGCGGCCGACACAACCAAGGACGCGAAGTAGGAACGCCGCCGTTTCATAAACATATACTTTTTGTCTGTCGCCGCCGTTGCCTTTGGGGCTATGGCGGCGATACTGTTTTTCGTTCCGGCGGCATAGCATGTTCACGGGCATTCTTTTCTGAACGGGGTGAACGCCGTGCGCTCGAAAACGCGCGTGTCGCCGTCTTTGCAGTGGCTGGACGGCGCGCTGTCGGGGCGGATACAGATGCATATATCGCAGGCATACGGCTGCATGATCGAAAACTATATAAGCGTGGTCGAGTTTTCGTGCGACAGGGTGCGGCTGATGGGCAAGGCGGGCATTATGACTGTCGAGGGCGCGAATCTGTCTCTGTGCGAAGTGCGCGAATCGGCGCTTATCGTGAGGGGCGAATTGCGCCGCGTGCTGTTCCCCGTAAACGGTGAAATACCGTGAGCGCCGCCGCCGTTTTCGACATAAAGACGCTTATGTCAGAAAAGCTGATACAGAGGGCGGCTCGCGCGGGCGTTCGCTTTGTTAAAATCGAAAAAACCGACGCGCGCACGCTGAATGCGCATGTGCGCGCCCGCGACATAAATACGCTCAAAAAGCTGCTCGACGAGCTAAAAATCGAATATACATATCATTACTGCCGCAGGTTTTCGCGCTTTCTGCGCGAAAGACCCGCGCTTCTGGCGTCCGTCTTTGCGTGCTGCTGCCTTTTGTATATGCTGGCGGGGCGCGTGTGGATAATCGACGTGGGCGATGCGCCGCGCCTCGCCGAGTTTTTGAGCGGGCGCGGCGTTACGGCGGGCGTGAAGCGCGATCTAGTGGACGTGTCGGCGCTCTCGAAAGCGCTCATGGCGCAGATGCCTGAATACGCGTTCGTGTCGGTCAAGCTGTCGGGCGTTAAGCTGACCGTAAGACCCGTCAAGGCGGACGAAGCGCCCCATGTGTTCGATTTGAGCGACAGCCGCGACATAGTGTCGGATCGCGACGCGGTCATACTGTCCGTAGACGCTCTCGCGGGCACGCCCGCCGTGAAAGCGGGCGACACCGTGCGCAGGGGAGACGTGCTCATAGCGGGAACGGAGCGCAAAACGCCCGACGGCGAAACGTATGCCGTTCGCGCGTCGGGCGTGGTTATGGCGCGCACGTGGACTCGCGCCGACGCTTCCGTCGCGCTGTATTCGCGCGAAAAGCTGTATACCGGCCGCGAAAGCGTGCAGGCGGACATCGTAAGCCCCATATGGTCGCGCCGCCTGTTCGGCGATAACCCGTTCGCGGCGGCGGACAAAAAAACGGTGAAGCTCGCTATTGGCGGGTTGTTCGTGCCCGCGAACATCGTGCGCACCGAATGGCTCGAATTTCAGTATGTGAACGCGTCCGTGCCCGAAAGCGGCGCGAAGGCCGTTTCGGAAGCGCTCGCGCTCGCCAAGGCGCGCTTTCTCGCCCCGCCCGACGCTTTGGAGAGCGATATTTTTCTGTCGGCAGACATATCGCCCGACGGCTTCGCGCGGGCGGTCGCCGTCGTCGAATGGATATGCGAAATTGGCGCGTAGCGGCGCGGCTACTGTTCCGCGTCCGTAAGGCCTATAACGTCTTTGCTCTCCGAAACCGCGTATCTGCCCTTCGACATGTCGAGTATGCAATATTCGTTTTGCCACTTGTCGCTTACGACCGCGCACTTGCCTATGTCTATATCGAAAGGCCCGAGCTTCACGCTTCCGCCGGCCGATACGAACCTAGAGATCGCGCTTTCGACCGACTCGACCTTGAAGTCGACCGTCGGGTTATGCTCAGTAACCAGCACGACCTCCGCCACGCCGTTCGGCATACCCAGCCCGCACGAGTTCCGCGCGCGCCACAAAAGCTCCAAGCCGAGCGCGCGCGAGTAAAAATCGATGCCCGCGTATATGTCGTCAACGAAAAACGAAACGCAGTCCACGTTTTGAAACAGGCTTTCACTTTCCATATCGCGCCTCCCGTTCATTCGCCCGCTTCGGGCGCGGAGCGTATTTCGCGCCCTATGCGCGCATACGAAAACTCGCGTATCCTGCGCGCGGCTTCCGGCCATTCCTCGCGCTCTTTGAGCAGAGACACAGTTTCGAACGGCGCTCTCGGCGCTTTCAGCAGTATCCGCCGCGCTCCTTCCGAAAGCGGCCGCCCCGCGGGCGAGCAGCCCGGACACGCGCAGCCGCCCCGCTCAGCGTCGAAGCGCAGACCCGCGTTTTCGGCGGGCTTTCCGCACACGACGCATTCCGACACGTTCGGCGAAAACCCGGTGTAGCGCCACAGCCGCATTTCGAACATCGCCGTCAAAAGCGCTGGCGGCAGCCCTGAGTTCGCCAGATACGCGAGCGCCTTGAGCGTCGTCCGAAACAGCTCGGCGTAAGGCGTGTCGTTCGTCAGCACTTCCAACAGCAGCCTAAGCCAGTATACGCCGTGGGTCAGAAGCTCGTAGTCCTCGCGCAGCGAATAGAACGAGTCGGTTATGCGGCACTGTATTATCGTGTATCTGTCCTTTGAGTATAAAAGCTGATATTCGCCCGCGCAGAATGGCTCGGTGGCGTTCATTAGGGGCGACTTCACTCGCCGGCAGCCGCGCGCCACGCAGTCTATAACGCCGTGTTCCGGCGTGAACAGCGTGACCATTCTGTCGTAGTCGCGCCACTCCGCGCGGCGCAGCACTATCGCGTCAGACGTGATGCCCGTGCGCATACGCTATTCCTTGTCCGTGTAGCCGAGCGCCTGAAGGTCGCCCGCGCGGTTGCGCCAGTCCTCGCGCACCTTAACCCACAGTTTGAGCATGACGCGAGTGCCGAGCAGCTTTTCGATGTCCTGCCTCGCCTGCGAGCCTATCAGCCCGAGCATAGCGCCCTGCTTGCCTATTATTATCGACTTATGCGCCGCGCGCTCGCAGTAAACGTTCGCGTGTATCTCTGTAAGCCCTTCCGACAGTTTTTTGATAGACAGCATCTCGACGCCCACGCCGTGCGGTATCTCGTCGCGCAGGTTGTTGAGCGCTTTTTCGCGTATCATTTCGGAAATCATGTTGCGCTCGGGCTGATCGGTTATCATGTCGTCGGGGAAGTATTTCTGAGAAACGGGCAGCGCCGATTTGAGCAGCCGCAGGAGCACGTCCATGTTGTCGCCCGTGCGCGCCGACACTGACACCACGCCGTCGAAGCCCGACGCGTCGATTTTCGCGAGCCGCGGCATCAGCTCGTCGGGTTTCACTATGTCGGTCTTGTTGACGGCTATGAACTTAGGGCATCTCATGCGGCGAACGTCCGCGACTATCTCCAAGTCGCGCTCGTATATATGCGTGGCGTCGAGCACGACTAAAGCCTCGTCCACTCCCTCGCGCGCGTCGCGCGCCGCCTTCATCATGTATTCGCCGAGCTTCGTGCGCGGCGCGTGCAGGCCGGGCGTGTCAACGAACACGATTTGCGCGTCCGCGTCCGTCATAACGCCCAGTATGCGCGATCTGGTCGTCTGCGCCTTCTGCGACACGATTGCGACCTTTTCGCCGACGAAGCGGTTCATGACGCTCGATTTGCCCACGTTCGGCCTGCCAAGTATCAGCGCGAAGCCCGCGCGGTATGTTTCTTCAGTCACTTGATTTCTCCTCAGTCTACGTCTATATATTCCGGCCCGAACGAACCGGGCAGCAGTTCGTTCAGGCGCTTCTGCGTCCATTTACCGTTCGGACTGCCTATCATAATGAGCATGTCGCCCTTTTTGAACTCGTTGAGCACCTGCCGGCAGATGCCGCACGGCCACGCGCCGCCCTCGTCGGTCGCGATGGCGATGTGCGTGAACAGCTTCGCCCCGTGCGCTATGGCGTTCGCGACGCAGCAGCGCTCGGCGCATATCGTCGCGCCGAACGACGCGTTCTCAAAGTTTGCGCCCTGAAACATGCGCCCGTCGTCTGAGAGTATGCACGCGCCCACCCTGTATTTTGAATACGGCGAATATGAAAGGCTCAGCGCTTCGAGCGCCTTTTGTTTAAGCTCGTCTGTGAACATGCCCGTAACACTCCTTTTGGGTTTGTATGTATGCGCGGTTTGCGATTCGCGCAGCCTGAACAGCCCCGTCTTTCGCATGGCGCGCCGTTCCATTGCTCGCATTTTTATGGCGTCCGAATCGAGCGCGTGGTCGTAGCCCATTATGTGAAACATGCCGTGCGCGAGCAGATAGCCCATCTCGCGCGCCGCCGAATGCCCGAACTCCTTCGCCTGTGCTTTAGCGCGGTTCACGTTTATGCAAATATCGCCCAGAAAGACGCCGCCCCGCTCCGGGTCGAACGCGCGGCGCAGTTTCTCATGCGATTTTCCCGCCGTGCGCCCGTTTTTGTATGAAACCGACGGAAAAGACAGCACGTCCGTCGCGGAATCGATGTTTCGTGTCTCGCGGTTCAGGCGCCGTATGCCGTCGTCGTCGGTCAGCATCAGGCACGCGCGGCCGTCGTCAATCCCCTCGAGCGCGGCGCACACGCGCGCGAGCTTTTCCGACATTTTGCAGAACCCGTCGGGGCACAGACCCGACTCGTCTATTATTTCGAGCGTTCGCGCGCTCATTGAGCCGCCTGCGCGTTTCCCGCGAGTTGCTTTTTGGGAATCTCGAGAGACGGGTATTCTATACGCTCGTGGAACACGCCCGACAAAACCGTCAAAAACGACTTGCAAATGGTGTTAAGGTCTGAAAACGTCAGGTCGCACTCGTCGAGCTGACCGTCGTCCAGCTTCTGGCGGACGAGCGAGCGTATGAGCGAATCGAGCTTGTCGGAATCGGGGTTCTGTATACTGCGCGCGGCCGCCTCTACCGTGTCCGCGAGCATCACGATAGCCGCCTCGCGCGTTTTGGGGCGCGGGCCGTCGTATCTGAAATCGTCAATGTTCGCGTCGCCGTCGTTCTCCTTGGCGCTCTTGTTATAGAAGTACATGACCGGGGTGTCGCCGTGGTGCGAGCGAATTATATCGATTATGGGCTCGGGTATGCGCTCCTTCTGCGCCATCTGCACGCCGTCGCGGGTGTGCGAAATCAGTATAGCCGTCGAAACGCGCGGGTCGGTGCGGTCGTGCGGGTTATCGCCCATCTGGTTTTCTTTGAAATAGCTCGGGCGCTTAAGCTTGCCCACGTCGTGATAGTACGCGCCCACGCGCGCGAGCAGCCCGTTCGCGCCCACCGTGCCCGCCGCGGCTTCGGCAAGGTTCGCGACGATTATTGAGTGGTGATACGTGCCGGGCGCTTCGAGCAGCAGCCTGCGCAACAGCGGCTGATTCGGGTTCGACAGCTCGATCAGCTTAGACGGCGTGACCAGATTGAACATCCATTCGAGCAGCGGCATGAACGCTATGCACAGTATCGCCGCCAGCACGCCGCTCAGCGCCGACCACTCCGCCATCACGAGCACGTTCATAAGACTGGCGTTGTTTATAAGCCCGACGGCGAACGTCGAAATCATGTTGCAAACGCCTATGCACACGCCCGCAAGCAGCGTCGTCGTGCGCTGCCATCTCTTTTTGAGCACGAGCAGCGCCACGGGCCCCGACACCATCGTGTTTACGACGATTGTGAACATCGCCATGTTGAAAAAGCCCGTCGAGGCGCTCGCGAAGAGCGACGTTATTACCGCGAGCACTATGTTTACGATGAGCGCCAGCCTGCGGTTTATGAGCTGCGCAATAAGCAGCACGCCGAGCGCCGACGGCATCAGATACGGGTTCAGATCGCGCGCCAGCAGCGACGCGCCCACGACCACGACCGATATGAGCGCCAGCAGGCACAGCGTTTTGAGCCTGCCGCCAATTTCCGGCTCGAACAGCGCGATGTACATCACAACTGCCGCCATCAGTATGGCAACCAGCAGCGCCACGCCGTAGTACAGCGAAATGTCCATCGTGCTCTCTTTTATCATGCCCAGCGAATCGAGCATTTCATATTGCGCTTCCGTGACCAGCTCGCCGTCCGAAACTATGACCTCGCCCTTTATGCGCGTGACCGTCTCTACCTTGTCGCGCTCAGCCTGCCGCGCGGCTTCGGTCGCCGCCTCGTCGTAGAAATAGTTCGGCTCGACCGTCACGTCGAGCATGTTTGCCGAAATCGACGCGAGCGACGCGTCGAAACCGTCCGCCACGAGCGTTTTTTCGATTTCCGCGACCACGTCCGCTATCTGCGAATCCTGAACGTTGCCCGTCATGGCCTCCGTCAGCAGAAGTATCGTCGCTTCCGAAAGCCTTGTGAGCGTTTCGTCGTCGTGAGAGCCGAGCGCGCTCAGCTGGGAAGAATCGATTGTCACGGGCGCGATATGCGCGTTAGCTCCCGTGAGCTGTTCGTCCGTGACCGCGGCGCTTTCGCCGTCGGGGGTCGAATACAATGACGACAGTTCTTTTATTTTAGCCATTCTGTCTGTCGCGTTTTTGATCACTTTGCCGCTCACGTCCTCCGCTTCCGAGAACACGCGGCGCACGGCGCCAGCCGCTTCCGATTTAAGGCGCTCCGTGGTTATCGAATCCTCGACGTCCTTCGTCGCCTTTATGGCGTTCGGAGCGGGCATACCGACCTGTATGTCGTACCTGTCGGGAGTTATCGCCGCCGAGAGCAGCGCGAACAGCACGAAATACGCGCTTATTGCCAGAAGCACCCGGCTGAGCGACTTGCCTATTCGAATGTCGGCGTTTTTGCGCCTTTTCCTGCTCATACAAAACCACCTTAACCGCGATTTTTACCGCCCGTCAGCGGAAGGCGAACGAAGCCGCGCCGCTTGTTATCTGCGCGGTATATAGCGCTTCACGCCCTCGCGCGGGCGCTCAGACTGCTTTTCGTAGGCGCGCACGATCGCCTGCACCAGCTCGTGCCTTACGACGTCTTTGTGCGTGAGCGTTATGAAGCCTATATCGTCCACGCCCTTCAAAACCTCCAGCGCCTCTATCAGTCCGCTTTTGCGGATTCCGGGCAGGTCTATCTGCGTTATGTCGCCCGTGACGACCATTTTCGAGCCCATGCCCATGCGCGTCAGAAACATTTTCATCTGTTCGCTGGTAGTGTTCTGCGCTTCGTCCAATATTATGAACGCGTCGTTGAGCGTGCGCCCGCGCATGTACGCGAGCGGCGCGACTTCGACAGAACCGCGCTCCAGCAAGCGCTGATACGCCTCCGCGCCCATCATTTCGTTTATGGCGTCGTACAGCGGGCGCAGATACGGGTCGACCTTCTGCTGTAGATCGCCCGGCAGAAAGCCGAGCTTTTCGCCCGCCTCCACGGCGGGGCGCGTGAGTATTATGCGCTCCACGTCTTTGTTTTTGAGCGCCACGACAGCCATCGCCACCGCGAGATATGTTTTGCCCGTGCCGGCGGGGCCTATGCCGAAGCAGCATGTGTTTTTCTTTATGGCGTCGACGTAACGCTTCTGTCCGAGCGTTTTGCACTTGACCTGCCTGCCCTTGTACGTTATGGCGATCACGTCGCGCATTATTTCGCCGATGCGGTCGGCGTTGCCCTCGCTCGCCAAGTCTATCGCGTAGCGTATGCGCGAGCGGTCTATAACGTCGCCCCTCGCGATGATTTCGATCAGCTTTTCAAGCGTCAGCTTCGCGAGATCCACGTGCTCGCGCGTTCCCGTCAGCGTTATCTCGTTCCCGTGCGCGAAAATCGAAACGTCCAGCTCGCGCCTTATCAGGTCGATGTTTTCGTCGTTTAAGCCGAACAGCCCTATGAATTGCTCGGGCTTGTCCACATACATCAGTTCGGATACGGTTTGCTCCTGCGTCTCCAATATTGTCAACCCTCCGAGTGTAAACAGATTCCCACATAACAGTATAACACGTTTTGACTAAAACGTCCACGAAATTCGAATAATCGTATTTGACATTCCATGCCCGCTTCAATATAATGTCAGTTAAATATACCGTGCGGAGGTATTTATTATGAATTATGACGCGTTGGACGCAAAGGTAGACTCATACAAAGACGAAATTATCGAAACAATGAAGCGCTGGCTCGCCGTGCCTTCTGTGAACGCGCCCAGAAGCGGCGAAAACGCGCCGTTCGGCGCGGAGGTGCGCAGAATGCTCGATTTGGCGCTGTCCGACGCGGCGCGCATGGGCTTTGAAACGCGTGATTTCGACGGCTATTGTATGCACGCTCAAATGGGCGAAGGCGCGGGCACGATGGGCATACTGTGTCACTTGGACGTAGTGCCCGCCGGAGACGGCTGGACGCGCGACCCGTGGGGCGGCGAGGTGCATGACAACAGAATATACGGGCGCGGCGTTGTGGACGATAAGGGCGCGGCGATTCTGGCGCTTTTCGCTATGCGCGCCGTGCGCGAAGCGGGCATACCGCTTGAGGACTCCGTGAGGCTGATACTCGGCTGCGACGAGGAAACGGGCATGACCGACATGAAATACTACGCCAAGAGATGCGATTTGCCCGACTACGGCTTCAGCCCCGACGCAGAGTTTCCCGTAATAAACATCGAAAAAGGCGGCCTGAGCCTGACGCTGGGCTGCGTGACGGGCGGCGAGAGCAGTTCGGACATACAGGTGAAAGAGCTGTACGCGGGCGTTCGCCAGAACGTCGTGCCGGGCGCGGCGCGCGCGGTTTTGCGCGTCAAAGACGAAGCCGGGTTTTATGAAAGCCTGCGAAGCGTCAAAGAAAAAACGGGCTATACGCTCGAATGCGAAAAACTCAAAAACGGCGACATACGGCTTACCGCTATCGGCAAATCGGCGCACGCGTCGATGCCCTATCTGGGTTTCAACGCCGCGGGCGCGCTGCTTATAGCGCTCGACATGCTGAAAGCGGGCGGAGGCAGCCGCGAAGCCATAAAGGCGCTCGCCTCAAAACTGGGCACGGAGGGCGACGGCAAATCGCTCGGTATAGCGTGTTCCGACGAGCTTTCGGGGGCGCTTACGTGTAACTTGGGCATATTGCGCTACGACGGCTCTCACTTGGAGGCGAAGCTCGACATACGCTATCCGCTGTGCGCCGACGAAGTTCAGATGTGCGGTGCGGCCGTAAAGGCGGTTTCCGAAGCGGGCATGTACGTTAAACTGCGCTCGTCGCACAAACCCCACCACGTGCCCGCCGAGCACAAGGTCGTGAAAGGGCTTTTGAAGGCGTATACCGAAGCGACCGGCCTAGAGGGCTACGCGTTCGCGATCGGCGGCGGCACGTATTCGCGCTGTATGCCGAACACCGTCGCGTTCGGGCTGAATTTTCCGGGCGACGACGACCCGTGTCATATGCCCGACGAGTTCATGGACATCGATAAAATGATGCTGTCGGCGCGCATTATGGCGCGAGCCGTGGCGGAACTGGCGGGTCGGCATGAATAACGGAAGAATCGTGACCATCGCCATAGACGGGCCCGTCGGCGCGGGCAAGAGCATTGCCGCCAAGAACGTCGCCAAAAAACTCGGCATAGCGTATCTCGATACAGGCGCTATGTACCGCGCCGCCGGACTGTATATGATGCGCGCCGGAATCGACATGACCGATCCCGAAGCCGTCGCAAAAAATATATCGAAAGCCGACGTGACGGTCGACTACGCGGGCGATGTGCAGCGCACTTTTTTGAACGGCGAGGACGTTACCGACGCTATCCGCACAAGCGACGTGTCGAACGCCGCATCGCGCGTTGGCGCGCTCGCCTCGGTGCGCGAGCCTATGGTCGAAAAACAGCGCGAGATAGCGAAAGGGCGCTCGCTCGTAATGGACGGGCGCGACATAGGCACTATCGTGCTTACCGACGCTACGCTCAAAATTTTCCTGACGGCGGCTAAGGAAACGCGCGCGCGGCGCAGGTTTCTGGAGCTTCAGAAAAAGGGCAGGGATATTTCGTTTGAGCAGGTTTTGAGCGAACTGTGCGAGCGCGACAAAAACGACACCACGCGCGAAGTGTCGCCGCTCAGAAAGGCCGACGACGCCATAGAGCTGGATTCGTCCGATATGGACGAATCGCAGGTCGTCGACGAAATCATATCTCTGCTCAACATGAAACTGGAGGGTTCGGCGCGTGAATGAGCGCGTGTGCAGGGTGCTTTGCGCGATATACCGCGCTTACTGCCGTTTGTTTCACCCCGTGAGCGTTTCGGGGCGCGAAAACGTGCCCGCCGAGGGCGCGGTCATACTGTGTTCGAATCACACGAATTTGCAAGACCCGATGGTTCTGAACGCGCATCTTGACAGGCTGTTCCGCTTTATGGCAAAAAAAGAGCTGTTCGAAAACAGGCTTTTGGCGGGCGTCATGCGCGCGTTGGGCGCATTTCCGGTGTCGAGGGGAGAGAGCGACATATACGCCGTGCGCGAGTCTTTGCGCATACTGAAAGAGGGCGGCGCGCTCGGCATATTCCCGGAGGGGCATCGCTACACGGACGGCGAGATCCACGCGGCGGAGCACGGAATTTCGTTAATCGCGCTGCGCAGTCAATCGCCCGTCGTTCCCGTGTGCATATCGGGCGGCTATCGCGCGTTTCGGCGCGTTTACGTCAAGATCGGCGCTCAGGTCGATTTGTCCGACTTGGGTTCGCGCGCCGATTCGAACACGATGCGCGAAGCGGCGAAGCGCATATCCGACTCGATACGCGCGCTGTCCCGCTGAGGTGACTCTTTTTGTTAAAATTTGTGTTCGCCGCGTTTGCCGGCAGGATTTGAAAGTTGCGTTAAAGAATATTGCAATGATAAAGTAGGCGAGTTATGTGAAAGCGGTCGAAACCGGCGGCGGGCGCGTTATCGTCGCCAAATCGGCGGGCTATTGCTTCGGCGTTCGCAGGGCGATCAATATGGCGCTCAACTGCGCGCCCGCATACACTCTCGGGCCGTTGATACACAATTCGGGCGTGGTGGATTCCCTCAAAGAAAAGGGAATCGTGCCTGTCGAAAGCGTATCCGACATACCTGAGGGCGCGAGAGCGGTCGTGCGTTCGCACGGCGTGGGCGAAGAAGTCATGAACGCGCTGAAGGCGCGCTGCGAGGTCATAGACGCGACCTGCCCCTACGTATCCGCCATTCATAACATGGCGGCGCAGGCGAAAGCCAAGGGCGAACGCGTCATAGTGGCGGGGCGGCGCGAGCACCCCGAGGTGGTCGGCACGCTAGGCATGGCGGGCGAAAACGCGAGCGCGGTGTCGTCTGTCGCAGAGGCCGAAAGCCTGCCCGTTTCCGACACGGCGCTGGTCGTGGCGCAGACCACAATAAGCGAGTCGGAATACGACGACATCGTTTCGGCGATAAAGACGAGGGTCAAAAACCCCGACGTCCGGCGCACGATCTGCCCGGCGACGCGCGAGAGGCAGGCGGAGGTCGAGTCGCTTGCGGGCGAATGCGGCGTGATGATCGTGGTCGGCGACAAAAAGAGCGCGAACACCCGCAATCTTTACGAAATTGCTAAGCGGAAAGGCGCGCGCGCCTACTTGGCGCAGAACGCTTCGGAGCTTTCGGGCATTGAAATTTTCCGTGGGGAATCGGTTGGGATTACAGCCGGCGCGTCCACGCCGGATTGTACATATAAGGAGGTTGTGGCACGAATGAACGACATCGAGAACAAGATCAACGCGGTTGAAGAACCCAGAGAAGCCGTCGAAACGCCTGCAGAGTCGGATTTCGCTTCCGAATTTGAAAAGACGATGGTACAGATTCGTCCGGGTCAAACGATCATAGGCAAAGTGGTCCAGATTACTGAAGACGAGGTCTGTGTGAACATCGGCTACAAGGCTGACGGTTTGGTGAAAAAGACGGATCTTTGCGTCTCCGATGTCAAGATCGACGACGAAATCGAAGTCGAGGTCGTCAAGGTCAACGACGGCGAGGGCAACGTGCTGCTGAGCCAAAAGAATATAATCAACCGCAAAAACTGGGACGAAATAGTTGCCAAGAACGAAGCCGGCGAATACGTGACGGGCGTGGGCAAGGAAGCCGTTAAGGGCGGCCTGCTCGCGAACGTGAACGGCATTCGCACGTTCATACCCGCGTCGCAGCTTTCGCTGCGCTATGTCGAGCACATAGAAGATTTTGTCGGCAAAGAAATTTCCCTCAAGATCATCGAGCTCGACCGCTCGAAGAAGCGCATCGTCGCCTCCCACAAGGCAGTGCTCGCCGAGGAAGAAAAGGCGCGCAAGCGTGAAATATGGGAGAAGCTCGTGCCCGGAACGGTCGTCGAGGGCACTGTGCGCAGAATAGCCGACTTCGGCGCGTTCGTAGACATCGGCGGCGTGGACGGGCTCGTGCACGTGACCGATCTGAGCTGGGGCAGAGTCAAGCACCCGTCCGACGTTGTGAAGGTCGGCGACGTGATAGACGTCAAAATAATGAACGTAGACCCCGAGAAGGAGCGCGTGTCGCTTTCGTATAAGCAGACCCGCCCGCGCCCGTGGACCGTCGCCGCCGAGAAATACCCGGTGGGCAGCACCGTTCAGGGCAAGGTCGTGCGCATAACGACTTTCGGCGCGTTCATAGAGCTTGAACCCGGTCTGGACGGGCTTGTTCATATCTCTCAGTGCGCGCTCACTCACATCAACAAGGTCGAAGACGCGCTGCACGTGGGCGACGTCATCCGCGTGAAGGTGCTCGACGTGAACGCCGAAGCCAAGCGCATAAGCCTTTCTGTGCGCCAGGTGCTCGAAGACGAGGCGTTCGAGAACGTCGGATCGGATGACATAGCCGACGAATACGCGATAGACGGCGAAGCCGAGCCTGTGGCGGAAGTTCCCGCCGAGGAAGCGCCCGCCGAGGAATAATTCCCGCTCAGTCACAGCCGCCGTTCGCTTTATGGAACGGCGGCTCGTTTTTTCATTCAGCTTTGAAAGGAATTACAAAAGTGACAAACGATTTGCTTTCGCCGTGCGGCGTAGACTGCGCAGAATGCGACAAATACCCGTCCGAATGCGGGGGCTGCCGCGCCGAGCGCGGGGTCGTGTGGTGGCTTGAGTATTCCGGCGAAAACGTGTGCCCGCAGTACGCCTGTTGCGTTATCGAGAAGGGCTATGAAAGCTGCGCCGCGTGCCCCGACCTGCCCTGCGCGCATTTTTCAAACGCAGACCCGACGAAATCCGACGCGGAGAACGCCGAAATATTGCTTCGGCAGCTAAAGGCGCTCAAAAACGCGGGTTCGTAGGGGCTTCTTTGCGCATCAGAGCTTCAGCGTATACTGAACCGCCGTGAATTTTATGTCGCGTCCGTCCTCGTCCTTTACAAACGTCGCGCCTTCGCTGCGCGCGATCTCCGTAAAGCCGAGCCTCATCAGCAGCTTTTTCGAAGGCTCGTTTATGTCGGCTGTGTACGTAACGAGTTCTTTCGCGCCTTTCCGCTTTGCCATTTCAATAACTCGCGCGCCCGCTTCCGACGCTATACCGCGCCCGCGCCATGACGGGCGCAGGAAATAGCCGAAATTGCGCGTGTTTTCATCAGACGGGTTTATCACGAAAAAGCCGATAAGCGTTTCGCTTTCGGAATCAAACGCGGCTATGGCGTCGCTCCACGTTTTGAAGTAATCGAACACTCCCGAAAGCCCCGCTTCGTCGGTCGGGTATTGGTCGTCATACGCGGAGATCGTCTCCGCCATCTTTTCGCGTATCATCTCGAAAAAATCGCGTCTGTCGCGCTCCTCGAACCCGCGCAGCGCAATGCCGTGCGCCCTCATTTTTCGTCTTCCTCCTTATGCAGAGCCGCGTATATGGCTTCCGCCTTTTCCTTGCCTATGCCTTCGGCGGTCGCGATTTCGTCGACCGTCGCCTGTGAAAGCGCCTCCACCGTTTTGAAGCGCGTCATTACCGACTGCCTCAGTTTCGGCCCTATGCCCTTTATTTCCTCCAGCTTCGACGCGACGCTCTGCTTCGCGCGCAGTTTCCTATGGTGCGTTATGGCGAAGCGGTGCGCCTCGTCGCGCAAGCGCTGTATCAGGTGCAGAGCCTGCGAATGCCTGTCCAGCAGTATGGACTCGTCGCAGTCGGGCAGCACGATTTCCTCGATGCGCTTGGCGAGTCCGAACATCGGAATATCCAAGCCCAGTTCGCGCATGGCGCTCAAAGCCGACGAAAGCTGCCCCGGCCCTCCGTCTATCAGTATCAAATCGGGCAGGTCCGAAAACTTGCCGCCTATGGCGGGCTGTCCGTTCTGTTCGCGCTCGTCCTTTTCGGCTATGCCGCGCGATAGCCGGCGCGACAGAACCTCGCGCATCGACGCGAAATCGTTCGCGCCCTCGACAGTCTTTATGCGGTAGTGCCGATATTCCTTTTTCGCGGTCTCGCCGTCTATCATAACGACTTCGCTTCCGACCGACAAAACGCCCTGCGTGTTCGATATGTCGTAGCCCTCAATGCGGCGCGGCGCTTGCTTCAGGCCCAGCGCGCTTTTTAGCTCCTCCAGCGCGCCCGTTCTGCGCCCGTGCTCGCGCATACGCTTCTGGTCGAGCTTTTTCGCTTCGTCGTACAGGTTTTTGAGCGCCATCGCGACGAGCTGTTTTTTGTCGCCGCGCTCGGGACAGTGCAGCCTGACGCGCCTGCCCAAGCTCTCGGACAGCAATTCCTCGAGCGTCTCGCGCTCGTCCGGCTCGACGCTTGTGAGTATTTCGGGCGCGGGCGCGTTTTCGAGCGAGTAATACTGCGTTATGAAGCGCGTGAGCACCTCGTTGCCGCGCTCGTCTGCCGCCCGTTCGAGCGTGTACGTCTCGGCAGATATGAGCCGCCCGCCCCTTATGAGCATCACGTGGGCGAGCGCGTCCCCGCCCGATTTGACGGTCGCTATAACGTCCCTGTCCTCGCCGCCCACCGACACGGCCTTCTGCTTTTGCATAAGGTCGCTGACCGCCTTTATCCTGTCGCGGTACGTGGCGGCGCGCTCGTAGTTCAGCTCTTTCGCCGCGTCTGTCATGCGCGATTTTAGCTCCGACAGCACTTCGTCGTAGTGTCCGTTCAGAAAGCGCATAAGGCTGTTTATGTGGCGCGAGTATTCATCGGGCGCAGTCAGACCGGCGCACGGCGCTAAACACATGCCGAGCTGGTGATGCAGGCACGGCCGACCTTTGCCGCCCGGTTTTATCTGTTTTGTGCAGTGCCTTATGGGAAACAACATGCGCGATATGTCGAGCACCTCGCGCACCGCCGTCGCGCCGATGTACGGCCCGAAGTATTTCGCGCCGTCCTTCTCCTGCGTGCGCGCGAGCGTAACGGCGGGAAACTCCTCGCGCGTGTCGATGCGTATATACGGGTAGTGCTTGTCGTCTTTCAGCAGTATGTTGTAAAACGGCATATGCTTTTTTATGAGGTTGCACTCGAGTATAAGCGCCTCCAACTCGCCGTCCACGAGCACCACGTCGAAGTCGTCGACCTTTTCGACCATGGCGCGCACCTTGGGCAGCAAATGCGCGGGCGAGTGGAAATACTGGCGCACCCTGTTTTTGAGGTTTTTCGCCTTGCCCACATATATTATTTCGCCCTGATGCTTCATCAGATAGCAGCCCGGCGAATCGGGCAGCGTTTTCAGCTTAAATTCAAGCTCTTCTGTCATGTCTTCCTCCGCGAACGGGCTTTATATATTCAAGTCCTTCTTTATTTTGTCGACTCCGCGCGCGTCCACGTCGTTTTCGGAATAGCGCGCGGCTTCGTATGCTTCCGCGAAATCCTGTTTATTCGCCGTCCGGCAGTCCGCCGCGCCTATGAACTCGCGCGCCGTGAGCGAACGCGCGCCGTTCACCGCCTTTATGCGCTTTTTCCGAAACGCCTTGAACAGCCTGCGCGCCCTCTCGCGGCCGTTCAGCTTTTCCCACGGCGTGTCGCGCTTGGTTAGCGCCTTTATGCGCTCGCGCAGCCTGTTTCTGATGCGGTCGCTCGCCTCCTCGGCGGTCATAAGCCGTTCGCGCTCGTCGTAGTAGCCCTCGTTCACGCCCTTCGCGAAGTTTTCGAGCCACTTCGAGAGCTTGTCCGACAGCTTTTTTATGAACGAATACAGAAGATACAGAAATCCGACGCCGACAAGCCCCAGAAAGCCGTATGCCACGATGTCCGCAAACGTTGTCGAGCGCTCGACGGTTTCGATTATCTGCGGCGCGGTCTCCGCGACCGTAGCCCGCATAAATTCCTCAGGAAGCGTTGTGGGCGCGGAACTGTTCCCGCCGCCCAGAAAGCGCGATATGATCTTCAGCAAGTCGCCCAGACGCGCGAACAGCCACAGTATGCCCTTCCTGACCGCGCCTATCACCGCCACGAGCGTGACTGTTGACGCAAACGCTATCACGATCCGCCTGTTGCGCCTGCCTATGGGCTTTGGCGGGCGGCGTAATCTGTCGGTATACGACGACATGCTGGCGGCTATCGAGCGGCTGTTGAGCGCTATCGCGCCCATGAACAGATATACTACCGCGCACGCTATTATAAGCGCCTCGAAACCTCCCGAACGCGGCGAAATCTTTAATATCACCGCCGTCAGCAGGTAGAATATCGCGCCTAACAGTATGCCGGGCGTGTCCGTCCAGAAGCAGTCGTATGACGATATGTCTCGCAGCGCGACCATGAACAGAAACGTGCTCGCCGCGGCGAAACCGAGCCTGCGCGCGATTGCGCCGTTTATGAAAGTCTCGGACGGCAGCAGCATTATCGCGACTATGTTCGCGATTATCAATATCACGTCCACCGTGAGCCTTAAATAGAATCGCCGGCCTTCTTTTATGACGTCGCGCCGCGTTTCGCGGTCGGGGTTCGGGTCGCCCGTCGCTGTTCCCTCAAACACAGTCACCGTGCGCACCGTATAGTTGCCCACCGTCGGCGGCACGAACGCCGTCGCCGCCGCCAGCGCCGACAGGCATATAAACCACAAAAGCCCGAACGCGAACGAATCGAAAAATATCTCGAACAGAAGCGCGCACACCGGGGTGAGCGCCAGCACCAGCAGGGTCAGCCTGTGCAAATGAGTCAGCAGTTTTCTCATTTATTGCGCCTCCCCTCCAGCTTGTGCACGCACACCGAGTTGCCGTTTTCGCGCAGCGCGCGGACGGCTTTTCGCATGTCCTCGTCCTCATAGCAGCTCAGTATCAGTATGTCCTCGCCGCGCAGGTATTTCAGGTCGTCAAGCATCGTGTGGAAGTTAAGCTCCCTGTGCAGCGTCATATGCGCCATAGCGTCAAGCAGCCTGTCCGCCTGCTCGTTTCCGCCCGCCGAGCTTATGAACGCGCACTCGCCCGAGCCGCTTTTGCCAATGAAACACGCGTTGCTCGCGAAGCCCGCGTCCATGCCGCAGCCGAGCGCGCGCACGCACAGTGTCGCCGCCAAGCGTATGCCCTGCTCTATTGTTTCAACGCCGCTTCCGCTCACGTCAGCCCACTGTTCGGGCGTGGTCTGCACGTTCAGTATTACGAACGCGCGCGGGTCGGACGTGTAATCGCGCACCTTTACGCGCAATTCACCCGTTCTCGCGCTCGCGCGCCAATGCACGTCGCGCATCGGGTCGGACGGGCGGTAATCGCGTATGCCCGTCGTCAGAAACGGATCGGGCATTATCCACCTTTTGACGACCGCCGCGCCGAGCCAGCGGTTCAGCGGGTCGGGCAGCTCGTCGTCGGAGAGTATGCGCGGGTACACCGTTATGTCGCATTTGACGTCGACCTGCCGTTCGCTTCTCGAAAGCGAGAACAGGTCTCCCGCCACGAGCGCCACCGAACCCGCCGAAAACACGCCTCTGTGCTTGAGCAGCACGTCGTGATGCCGCGTCACGCGGCTCAATGGAGGCATGTAAAATATGCTCCTGTGATACAGCCCGCCCGACACCTCGTGCTCGTCGAGCGTTTGCCTTTCGAACTCAAGCTCCGCGGGTATGCGCGATTCCGCCCTGAGCCACGGCACGGGCAGTATTTTATGGTTGTTTATGCGCTCTATAAGCTCCGCCCGCTGTCCCTCGAACGCCGTTTTCCTGTCGAAACTGCGCTCGTATGTGAGCGAACGCAGCCCGAAATGCCTGAACAGAAACGACTGCGCGAGGGCGAACGCCAGCGTCAGCCCCACAAGCCACAACACGCTCATTTACGCGTTCTCCCGCCCGTCGTCCTCCGTGGGCACTTCCGTCTTTGAAAGCGCCTCGCGCACCGCCGCTTCTTCGGCGTCGGTCTTGCCGTACACGCCGCGCACGACGAGCCTGTGCGCCAGAACCGGCGTCGCCAGCGCCTTGACGTCGTCGGGCGTAACGAAGTCGCGCCCCGAAATCAGCGCGAACGCCTGCGACGCGCGCATGAGCTGCAACATGCCGCGCGGGCTGACACCGAGCGCCACGTTTTCGCACTTGTGCGTGTTTTCGCACAGTGAGGCGATGTAATCGCGCACAGGCTGCGAAACGTGCGCGCTTTTGAACGCTTCCTGCGCCGAGATTATGTCCTCCGCCGAGCACACGTTTTCGAGAGCTTTCAGGGGGTCGCCCTCTATGAACCTGTTAAGCACCTTAACCGCGTCCTCGTGCGACAGCCTTCCGAGCCGCAGCTTCATCAAAAACCTGTCCAACTGCGCTTCGGGCAGCGGGAACGTGCCCTGCGTCTCGATCGGGTTCTGCGTGGCGATCACCAGAAACGGCTCTTTAAGCGCGCGCGTCACGCCGTCCGTCGTAACCTGCCGCTCCTCCATGCACTCCAAAAGCGCCGACTGCGTGCGCGGCGTGGCGCGGTTTATCTCGTCCGCCAGCAATATGTTTGTAAACACCGGCCCGGGCTTGAACACGAACTCCGCCTGTTTCGAGTCGAACACCGAAAGCCCCGTCACGTCGCCCGGCAACAGATCGGGCGTGAACTGTATGCGCGCGAAATCGCACTTTAGAGAGCCGGCGAGCGATTTCGCCATGACCGTCTTGCCCGTGCCGGGCACGTCCTCCATCAAAACGTGTCCTTTGCATATGACCGCCGTAAGCAGCAGCTTTATTTCCGCGTCCTTTCCGATTATGACCTTCGCAATGTTCTCGCCCACGCGCTCCGCCAGCGCCTTTATGCCCGTAGTGTCCATATTGCAACCCTCTTTCGCTTTACTGCAAATTCAGCTCTATGCATTTTCTGAGCGCCTTCGACGCTATCGGCGCGGCGACCGTGCCGCCCGCGCCTGCCTTTTCGACGACGACCGATATGGCGTAGGGGTGATCGTCGTCTCCGTATATAAAGCCCGCGTACCACGCGTGCGTCAGCGCGTCTTTATCGTCCGTCCACTCCGCCGAACCTGTCTTTCCGCACACGTAGCCGTCTGTGTAGCCCGCGATCTTCGCTTTTTCGCCCGTGCCCGTCCTGACCGCCTCGTACATGTACCGCGCGATTTTTTCGGCGGTCTCCGCCGAAACCGCGTTTCTGAAGACCTCCGGCGACATCGTTTCGAGCGCCGTGCCCGACGCGTTTCTGACCTCTTTTATCAGTTTGGGCTGCATCATGACGCCCTTATTGGCTATCGACCCGGCTATCATTGCCATGTGCAGCGGCGTGACCTCCGTCGTGCCCTGACCTATGCCAGCCTGTATTATCTCGCCCGCGCCGTCGCCCGCCGTCAGGCAGCGCGACTCGTTAAGTTTTGTGTCTTCAAACATGAAATCGTAGTTGAAGCCGAAATTCTCGGCCGTCCGCCTGAGCCTGTCCGCGCCGAGCCTGTACGCGAGCTGACCGAACGACACGTTGCAGCTGTTCGAGAACGCTTCCGAAAGCGTCATGTCGCCGTGCGCCTTTAGCCCCGCGCAGCGCAGCGTGAACATTGAATAGCTCCACACGCCGCCGCACGAATACGTGTCGTTTTCGGAGGCGGGCAGGTTGTCGAGCGCCGACGCGAGCGTGATTATTTTGAACGTCGAGCCCGGCGCGTACAGCCTTTGCACGACACGGTTGTAATATGCCGAATCGGCGACCTGCGCCTTCATGTCGGCGGGGTCGAACGCGGGCAGCGACGTAGACGCGAGTATCGCGCCCGTTTTGTAGTTTATAATGACCGCCGCGCCCGACGCCCCCGACGGAAACAGCGCCCGCAGATATTTCGAAAGCTCCGAATCGACCGTGAGCACAATGTCGTTTCCGACGGGGTCGCTTCCGACCAGCTTTTGAAGCTCCGTCTTGACGCTCGAAAAGCCGAGCAGCGTGCTCGCGTGGAAGTTTTCGACGCCCGTGTCGCTCATGTTCGCCTGATCGCCTATCACGTGGCAGAGCGCCAGCCGCGCCTCTGCGTCCTCAGTGTAGTGCCTTTCGGCGGGCGCGAAGCTCTCCGCGAGCATTACGTTTCGCGCGTCGAACACGCCGCCCTGCACCGTCGTTTTGCGCGCGTCCGCCAAGCGCGTGTTGTTCGCCCTGTTTATCCAGCGCGCGCCGTTTACGTTTACGGTTATCACGTATGTCGCGCACGTGAGCGCGATAGCTAACGCTATGGCTATCCCTATGAAGCGCAGCCGAAACCGCATGTCCCTCATTTCGGCTCCCTCCACTCGCCGTTCGTTATGCGCAAAAGGTCGTCGTACTCGTCGTGCGCGTTCACGCTCGACACGCCGAGTATAAGCCCCGCCTGCCCCATGCTCGCGACCAAAGAGCTTCCGCCCGCCGACACGAATGGCAGCGTCACGCCCGTGAGCGGAATTATGTGCAGGTTGCCGCACACGATGAGCAGCATTTGCGCCGCCAGCTCGAACGCGCACCCGAACGCTATCAGCGAATGAAACCGCGACCGCGCGTTCATCGCCGCCGACATGCCGCGCCAGAAAAGCGTCAGAAACAGCGCGAGCGCGCACAGCGAAAATATTATGCCGAACTCCTCGCTCATCGCCGCGAAAATATAGTCGGACCCGACTACGGCGACCCTGTCCGCCGACCCCAGCCCCAAGCCCGCGCCGAACGCGCCGCCGCTGGCTATCGAGATCAGACCCTGCACTATCTGGCGCGAATCCTCATACGCGTTGCTCCACGGGTTTTTCCAGATGGCTATGCGCGACGCGAGATACTGAAACGCGCTTATCTTGTCGAGCATCGACAGAAACGCTATCACACCGCCCGCTGCCAGCGCGAGCACCAGAAGCGTCGTCTTTTTGCTGCCCGTGCCCGCGTAGAACATGGCGAGCACCGTCGCGAAATACAGAAACACGCAGCCCAAGTCGGGCTGTAAAAACAGTATGCCGCACAGAACCGCGCCGAACAGCGCGTACAGCCACCACACCGAAAACCCGCGCTTCGACGAAAAGCCCGAAGCGAGTATGACAATCAGAACCGGCTTTATAAGCTCCGACGGCTGAAACTGCGCGCCGCCCAGCCTCACCCAGCTTTTCGCGGTCGCGCCGGGCGAGCCGAACGCGAACGGCAGACACAGCGCAATCGCGCACACCGGCATCAGCCACGGGCAGAACTTTTCCCACGAGCGCAGTTTTCTGACGAGCACGACCCCGATTAAGAGCGCCGCGTACCCTATCGGCAGAAACACCGCCTGCTCCGACGCGCTGTTCGTGCTTTTATACACGGCTCTTAACAATATCACGCCCAGCGAGCACAGAAACGCGACGATTATGTATACGCACCTGTCAACGGGCGCGATTTTTATCAGGAATCTAAGCCCTATAAACGTGCCCGCGGGCAGCAAAACCGCCATGCGCAGCGAGAACGCGTCGGCGTAGCCGTCGCGGAACGCGAGCAGCAGCATACACGCGAACTGCATCGCCATGCACGCGTACAAAAGCGGCAGCTCGTTCGTGCGGTTGAGCCTGCGTCTGAATTTTTCGGCGTTTGCCAGATCCATCTATTTCTCCCGCCGCGCCGCGCTCAGCACTCGCTTTATCGCCCTGCCGTAAGCCCTTTTCGCCATCGGGCTTCGCGGCTTCGCCTTCGCGCGCAGCACTATATATCGAAATTTCACGTCCCCCGCGAAGAAATATTCGCCCGGCGCTATCTCTACAACGTTCCGCGCGGGCGCGTCTTTTTCAAGACCCACGCCCGCCGCGCCTATCGGCGTGACGCGCAGCCTGCCCCCGACCATCTCCGCGTAGAAATGGCGTTTTTCAAGCCCCGCGCCCGATATTCTGACGTCGCAGTTGCGCCCCGCGCCCGCCAAGCCCTCGCGCGGCAGCATGTGGCGGCGCACTTCGCCGCGCCTGTCCTTGTATAACAATTCGGCGACCGCGCCTGTCCTTATCGCGCCCGAGCGCAGATAAGCGCCCCTGCGCGCGTCGCGCGCGGTCATATAGACGGCTCTCGCCGCCATGAACACGCCCGCCAACACAAACGCGTAGCGCAATATCAACGCCGCCGACTGATACACAGCGCGCTCACCTCCCGACTGCTTCCGTAATAATACCACGTAAAGCGCGATTCTTCAACTTTTATCAAATACATACGCAAGGCAATCGCTTACGAAAAACCCCGGGGATGCTCGAAGGGGGCGCACCCCCTTCGACTTCAATCGTACCGGCGGCATGTACGCCGGGGCGGGCGGTTTTCCGAAGTTTACGTAGGAAAACAACCCGTGTCCCGGCGCCGCCCGGAAATTTTCGCAAAAATTTCAGGCGCCGTCCCCGTTCCCCTCGCAATCGCTTACGGAAACTCCGCAGAGTTTCCGTAAGCGATTGCCCTGAATACATACGCCGTAAAAAAGCCTGACGCGCGCGTTTTGCAGGAGTCGCCGCGCGGCGCGTCGAAATTCATTAAAAAAGGCGGTGGTATTATGAAGCGCGCGTTGGTGACGGGCGGTTCGCGCGGCATAGGCGCGGCACTCGTCGGGCTTTTAAGCGAGCGCGGCTGGACGGTCGCGTTTTTGTACGAAAAAAACGACGCGGCGGCGCTCTCCGTTTCGGAGCGAACGGGAGCTGTCGCCATACGCTGCGACGTCGCGTCGCGCGACTCCGTATTCCGCGCGTTCGAAACCGCTAAAAGCCGTATAGGCGCGATAGACGCGCTCGCCGTCTGCGCCGGCATCGCGCATTTCGACCTGTTTCAGAACGTGAGCGAGTCGGATTGGCGGCGCTTAATCGACGTGAACCTGTCGGGCGCGGCATACTGCGCTCAGGCTGTTCTGCCCGATATGATAAGCCGCAGGCGCGGCGCGATAGTGTTCACTTCGTCCGTGTGGGGCGTGGCGGGCGCGGCGTGCGAGGCGCTCTATTCGGCTTCGAAGGCGGGTCTTATTGGGCTTGCGAAGGCGCTCGCGAAAGAGGTCGGCCCGTCGGGTGTGCGCGTAAACGCCGTCGCCCCCGGCGTCATAAACACCGACATGAACGCCCGCCTTTCAGAAAGCGACATGCAGTCTCTGCGCGACGAAACCCCGCTGCGCCGCGCGGGAGAACCCGCCGACGTCGCGCGGGCGATAGAATTTCTGCTGTCGGACGAATCGTCATTCATAACGGGACAAGTGCTCGGAGTGGACGGCGGGTTCGGGCTGTAACCCCGCGCGATTATAACAATATTGCAATTTTTGGAACAAAGCGGTCGCTTCTCCCGTCATAAGTCCGATATACTTTCGGAGGAGGCGACCGCATGAAACGCAGGGTCATATCGCTTTTGCTTGCGCTTTGTTTACTTTTGTCCATACCCGCCTTTGCATTGGACGGCGACGCGCTTATCGCGCGGCAGGGTTACGACGGCTTCGACGACCTGATACGTTCGCTGAGCGCCTCAGGCGACACGATTACGATGTTCTCATACGATCGCGTATTCTATACGTATAACCTGACCGATGGTTTCATATCAAAATTCGAATGGAATTCCGAGCAGCAAAAACTCCGAAACGGAATAGACGACGACGGCGACAGGCTCTACAGGAACGTCGTCTGTCAGTTTTCGTGGCGCGGCGGCCTGTACGCGCTCGCCGAGACGCGCTATTTCGACGCGGGCGTGGTGACGGTCGAGCTTTGCGAGGTTTCGCTGAAAGACGGCGTCGCGTCTCTTTTACCTATTCGCGAAGTCGACTGGCAGCCGCTCGAATACGACGGTTACGTGCAGATTAACGCTTGCTGCGCGGTGGGCGATACGCTCTGCTTCAACGCGTATGTGGGCGGCTTCGCCCTGTGCCTTATGCCGCTCGACGGTTCGGACATGGTTATTACCGACTACAGAAACGCGCAGTTCTGCCCGTTCGGCGACGAGCTTTTGATCGCCGAAATTACTCGCGGCGCGGAGCCGGGCACGGCGTTTTCCGCGATGAACCCGTCGACGGGCGACGTTCGTCCGCTCGGCGCGAGCTATAAACCGTCAAGATGGCCGTCGGGCTTCGCGTATGACGAAAACTCCGATCGCCTGCTGTTCGTGGACGACGGCAGTCTCGTTTCGTTCGATATACAAAATTCGACGTATGAAAAGATCGCGCCCGTTCCCGAAGCCCCCGACGAAAACGCGAACGGCATGTGCGCGTGCGCGCTCGATTCGGGCGTATACGCCTCCTTGGGCAACTCGGGCGTGGCGCTCAGGCGCGTAAGCGGGCGCGCGCCCGCCGAAGGCTCGTTAGTCATCGCCTCCGGCTATTTTCCCGAAGCCTTGGAGCGGGCGCTGATAGAATACGCTGAAGCGAATCCGGGCATTGAGATCACCCGCGTAAACGCCGACAACGTGCTCGAAAACCTGCTCACGCGCTCGGACGCGGTCGATATATACGCGCTCGGCTCATATGATTACGACGACATTCCCTTAGCCGCTGTTTTGGAGCGCGGCTGGGCGGTGGAGCTTGATTCCGATATGCTCGACGACTATGTTTCCGGCATGTATCCGTCGTTCGCCCGCGAGTTTTCATATGAGGGCGAGCTGATTGCCGTGCCGTTCGAGGTCGAGGCGTTCGGCTTGGGCGTGAACGTCGGCGCTTTGAAGCTGCTGGGGCTGTCAGTCGATGATATGCCCACCGACTGGGCGGGCTTTTTCGGCTTCATAAATTCCGTTTCTGACAACGGGCTTGTTCCCGTGCTCGGCGAGGGCGGCGAAACGCGGTTTCCGAACGGCGTTCTGAGGCGGCTGTTCATTGACTATTCACTCGAAATGTCATACGGCGGCTTTCAGTCATTCGATACCGACGAGCTGCGCGATATACTCGCCGCATACGAGCGCTTGGATTTTCAGGCGATAGCCGAAGCCGACGCGGGCATATCGTATGACGGAAACCCGCTCATATCGTACTATGAGTCGGCGGGCGTTGGCGGGAGCGCGTATGCCGACGACGGCTACGAATATTACCCTCTCAGGCTCTCGATAAGCGCCGAACGGCCCGTATACATGCCGCTTCAGGCGAACGTGGCGTTCATCAACCCCGCGAGCGGGAACATATCGACCGCCGTCGAATTTCTGGAGTTCGCCGTGCGATATGTCGACCCCGCTTCGCTCGCCATGATGAACGCGGACTATTCCGAACCCGCGCTTGATCGGCAGAAGTACGATAAATACACTTCCGAGCAGGACGCAGAAATCGAAGCGCTTCGCGTTTCGCTTGAAACCGCTTCCGATGGCGACAAGCATGAGTTAAGCGAGAAACTCGAAAGCGCGATAGACCTGCGCCGCCGCATGGAGGACTGGTATTGGATAGTCAGCCCCGAATCGCTTGAGCTGTATAAATCGCGCGCTCAAAACGTCGTGCTCGAAATGCCCTCGCTCGTAATGGAGCAGTCTTTCAGAACCGCGCTGAGCCGTTATATAGACGCGGCGGACGGCGCGGACGCGCTCATATCCGAAATCGAAAACCTGACGCGGCTTATGCTCTTGGAAAACTCATAAACGCGGAATTGACACTCGCGCCCCGTTGATGTAAAATATTTACATATATTTGCGTAAACGGGGGTCTTGTTATGACGCTGACACCGCTTCGCTGCACAGGCTGCGGCGGGAATATCGACGACTACGACCCCGAAAGCAGGCTCGTGCGCTGCAGGCGTCTGGGCTGCGGGCGCTCGTTTCTGATAGAGGACGGGCGCGCGTTCGCGGGAGTAGACGATAAAAAGGCGGCTGAAATAGGCGAGCGCCGCCGCGCGCTCGCCGCGTTTATGCGCGCGGGCGACTATCAGGGCGCGGAAACCGCCGCCCGCGACATACTTCAGATAATGCCCGACGGGCATGATTTTCTGGCGCAGTTTCACTATCACTACGCCCGAAAGCTGTCGGGAGGAGACCCGCGCCCATACGAGCGGTTCATATCAGTCAAACACGAAGCCGCGCCTCAGGACATACAGGCGGCTATACAGTGCGCGTTCGAGCGCATGGAGATACGCGAGGAAGAGGCTGTCGAGCGCTTCATACGCCTGAACTGCGAAGACCCGTCCGAGCGCAACGAGTATATATCGCGCCTTGTCATGAACGTGCGCGAGCTTGAAAGCAAACAGGACGACTACGCGCAAGTGCCGCGCGACGTGTTCATATGCCACCGCGCCGCCACCGAAGGCGCGCTCGCGAAGGCGCTCGCGGAGCGAATGGAGAGCGAGGGCTGGACGGCGTGGTACGCCGAGCGCAACATACGCCCGCACGCCACCGACTATTGGCGGCTTATTGAATACGCTATAAAGAACTGCAAGGTGTTTTTGGTGCTCGCGTCGAAATCCGCGATGACGAGTCAAGACGTGCAAAAGGAAATTCGCGTCGCCGCCGAAGCGGACATACGCCGCGTGGAGTGGAAACTCGACGACACCCCGCACAACCTCGCGTTCCGCTATTTCTTCGACGGCATACAGTGGGTGAACGGTCAAACCCGTTCCGAAGCCGAAACCGAGCACCTTATATACAGAATATATGAAGAACTGAATCCCGCGCCCGCGCCAGAGCCTGAGCCGAAAATTGAACCCATTATGAATAACCCGACAAATGGCTTGAATAGTCCGTCTCCTTCCTCGCCGCCTGCCTTTAGGTACCATACCGACATATATGGCAATGTCACAATAACAGATTGCTTAGTCAACGTCAAAGATACTGTCGTTATACCGCAGACGATAGGCGATGGAGTCGTAACCGTTATCGGCGATAATGCTTTTACACATTGTACTGAATTGAAAAAGATTGTTATGCCAAACAGTATTATACGAATTGGCAACAGAGCATTTTGGGGTTGTAGGTGTATGACGGATATTAACATTCCGAATAGTGTATCTGAGATTGGCGCAAATGCTTTTGATGGTTGCTTAAGTCTTATAAACATAGATATACCGAACAGCGTGAAAACTATTGGTGAAAATGCTTTTAGGGATTGTCGCAGTCTATGCAGCTTCGCCATTCCCCATAACATGAAAAAAATTGAGGATAATTTGTTTAAGGGCTGTGACGGCTTAATCAGCGTTACCATACCTAATGGTGTTACCAGTATCGGAAATGGCGCGTTCAGAGGTTGCGGCAGTTTAACAGGCATTACTATACCCAAAAGTGTGGCAAGTATTGGAGACAATGTGTTTCAAGGGTGCGATAACCTTAGACTTTCATTATATCGCAGTTCATATGCCACTCAATATTTTGTCAATTTGATAATTTTCAGTGATCCTTCATATAAGGATAAGTGCGTGTTTATTGATTGACATGCACTTTGACTGTTTTGATGTCCTCCGCCCGCCCGCGCGGGCGTTTGCGTTTTTGGCGCGTTGATTTTATTCGGGAAGGCTGTTATAATGGTGGGCGGTTGGAATTTTACGGCGAGGGGCGTTTCGATGGTTTTTTCTGAGAACGCGTTTTTGTTCTTCTTTTTGCCGATAGTGCTCATAATATACTACGCGGTAAAGAAAAACCGCGCGCTTTCAAACGCGGTTTTGACGGTTTTCAGCCTGTTTTTCTACGCTTGGGGCGAGACGTGGTTCGTGTTCATAATGCTCGCGAGCATTTTTATGAACTGGCTCGCGGCGCTTTTCATACAAAAATACAAGGCGGAGCGCCCAAATGGGGCTAAGGCGGCGCTAATAATAGGCTGCGCGCTTAACGTGGGGTTGCTGGGCGCTTACAAGTATCTGAGCTTTATAGTGCGCAACATGAACGCGGCGTTTTCTTTGAATCTGCCCGACCCGCATCTGGCGCTGCCTATAGGCATATCGTTTTTCACGTTTCAGGCGATAAGCTATATTGTCGACGTGTACAGGGGCAGGGGAATCGCTCAGAAGCGGTTCATGAATGTGTGCCTTTACATATCGTTCTTCCCGCAGTTAATCGCCGGGCCTATCGTGCGCTACGAGACCGTAGCCGACGATATACTGGGCAGGCGCGAAAACGTCGACGACTTCGCGGCGGGCGCGCGGCGGTTCATGGTCGGGCTTTCCAAAAAGGCCATACTTGCGAACACGCTCGCCATAATCGTTGACACGGCGTTTCCGCTCGGCGCGGGCGAAACGTCGGTGGCGCTTGCGTGGTTTGCGGCTATTGCGTATCTTTTGCAGGTGTACTACGATTTTTCGGGCTATTCCGACATGGCGATAGGCTTGGGGCGCATGTTCGGCTTCCACTTCCTCGAAAACTTCGATTTTCCGTTTCTGTCGAAATCCGTCACGGAGTTCTGGCGCAGGTGGCACATTTCACTGTGCGCGTGGTTTCGCGACTATGTGTTCTTCCCGCTGGGCGGCAGCCGCGTCAAATCGAAGCTGCGCCTGCTTTTCAACATGTTCGTCGTGTGGTCGCTCACTGGGCTGTGGCACGGCGCGGAATGGACGTATGTCGCGTGGGGCTGCTCGTTCTTTGTGATACTCGCGTTCGAAAAGCTGACGGGCTTCGCGAAATGGGCTGAAAAACACGCGATAGGTCATCTGTACGCCATGCTCGCGGTCGTGACGGTCACAGTTCTGATCCGCTCGACCGACATTCACTCGGCGTTCGGGTTCTACAAGACGATGTTCGGGCTTTCGGGCGCGCCCGTCTGGAACGCCGTCACGGGGCTGCTCGCGCGCGAGTACGGGCTGTTTTTCATAGCGGCGGTCGTAATATCGCTGCCGGTGGGCGATTTTGTAAAGCGCGTTTTCAGAGTGCCGGAGGGCGTCATGCAGGTAGCCCGCGCTCTGCTTTTGGCGGCGTCCACGATTGTCGCCCTAACGTATGTGACGTCAGGCAGCTATAACCCGTTTATATACTTTAATTTTTGAGGTATTCCGATATGAAGAAATTAGCCGATCGGTTGCTGGCTCTGATGCTCATTTTGATATTGGGCTTCATGTTCGTATCGTCCGTCGTGTCCTACGGCAGGGAATACTATTGGGCGGCGTTTGTAAACTATAAAAACAGGCTTTCGGAAGACTCGAACGTATATCAGAACATTCAGGCGCGGGTGGAGGAACTTAAATCGGCGGTGTCTTCGAAGGTGTTTCTGCGCGACGATATGCGCCGCGCGAACGCCGCGTTTCAGCAGGCGCTCGGCAAGGAAATGCTGGATATCGGCAAGCACACGACGTTAAAGCTCGACTGCGGCGCTTACTACAACATGATGTCGGGCGAATACACATACGATAAGGCCGACGAGCTTGCCGAATTTGCCGCGACGGTCGACGCGCCCGTGCTGTTCGTATACTGCCACTGCGGGCTTTTCTCCAACGACGAGCTTCCCGACGGCGCGCTGGCGCTCGACAACAACAACGCGGGCGCTGACGATCTGCTCAGGCGCCTGACCGATTCGGGCGTGGAAGTGCTTGACAGCCGCGCGTCGTTCGCGCGTTCAGGCATATCGGCTGGCGAGGCTATATTCAAAAGCGACATACACTGGTCGCACCGCATGGCGCTCGAAACAGCGTTCGACGCGGTCGCGCGGCTTAACGCGCTGTACGGTTTCGAAATCTCCGAAACCGCGCTCGCGTATGAAAACTTCGGCGTTGAAGCGCATGAAAACGCGTACTTGGGCGAGATCGGCACGCGTCTCGGCGCGGGCAACGTGCCGTATGACGACATCGGCATACTGCTTCCGAAATACGATACGCACATAGTTTACGAGGGCACGAGGGATACTGTAATAACGCGCGAGGGCACGTTTTCGGAGGCCGTCGTCGAGCGCGACAAACTTGAGATCGACCCCGAATACGGCGCGAGCGTCAAGGCGTACTACGTTTACGGCAACTATTCGACGCGCACGCATACTATAAACAGCGAAGCCGCGCCCGTAAAGGCGCTCGTGTTCAAAGATAGCTTCGGCACGCCGCTCGCGAGCTTTCTGTCGCTCGCGTTTTCGGAGACATACACGGTCGACATGCGCGTGAGCGACGAAACGATGTATGAAATCGTCGATTCGGTGAAGCCCGACGTCGTCATAATCGCTTACAGCCAGCAGACGCTCAGGGATTTCGCGTTCGTACTCAACGACTGACGGGAGTTTTTTATGACGCTTTTCAAGGCGCTTTCGGAATTTTCAGACGGTTGGCAACTGCTCGAAAACGAGCCAATGCATAAGCATACGACATTGCGCGTGGGCGGGCCCGCGCGACTGATGTACCTGCCTAAGACCGATGAGCAGCTCGCCCGCGCCGTGCGCGCGTGTCGGGATTCGGGCGAGCGGCTGACCGTGATAGGCAACGGCTCGAACCTGCTCGTGAGGGATTGCGGGATCGACGGGCTTACTGTCAGGCTCGGCGAAAACTTTTCGGGCGTTTGGCGCGAGGACGACCGCCTGCGCGCCCGCGCCGGTGAAATGTATTCGAAGGTCGCGAAAACCGCGCGCGAATCCGCGCTTGCGGGGCTTGAGTTCGCGTCGGGCATACCCGCGAGCGTGGGCGGCGCGGCGGTCATGAACGCGGGCGCTTACGGCGGGCAGACTAGCGACGTCGTTGAAAGTCTGCGCGTGCTGCGCGTGTCATCGGGCGAAATTGCCGACCTGACCGTTCGCGACATGGCCTACGGCTACAGGACGAGCGCGCCCCTTGCTTCGGGCGACATCGTGTTAAGCGCGGTCTTTCGGCTGACCCCGGGCGACGAACGCGACATACAGGCGAAAATGGACGACCTTAACGCGCGCAGGCGCGAAAAGCAGCCGCTCAACATGCCGAGCGCGGGCAGCGCGTTCAAGCGCCCCGAAGGGCATTTCGCGGGCGCGCTCATAGAGCAGGCGGGCTTGAAGGGCGCGCGCGTGGGCGGCGCTCAGGTGTCCGAGAAACACGCGGGGTTTATTGTGAACGCGGGCGGCGCGACGGCCGACGACGTTATAAAACTCATTGAGACCGTGCAAAAGCGGGTTTTCGAGTCGAGCGGCGTCATGCTGGAGCGCGAGGTGCGAATCATATAGGGAGGGCGTTATGTCGTTTTCCGAGGACGTGCGCAGGGAGCTTGCGGGCGACGAGTGCGCGTGGCGGTGCTGCGCCAAAGCGGAGCTGGCGGCGGCGCTCGCGCTGTGCGGCGGCGTGGCTTTTCGCGGGCGCTCGAAGTACGGGCTGTCGCTCTCGACCGAGGACGGCTTCGTATCGCGCCACTTTTTCAGCCTTATAAAGCGCCACTTTTCGGTGACGTGCGACTTGCGCGCGCTGAAGACGAACCGCTTGGGCGAGCATACGCGTTATCTGCTCACCGTGCCCGACGAAAGCGTCGACGGCATAATGTCGGAGCTTATGCTTTTGGACGACGGCGCGCTGTTCGGCGTGCGCGGAGAGCCCGCCCCCGCGCTCACCAAGTCCGACTGCTGCCGAACCGCCTTTTTGAAGAGCGCGTTCATGATATGCGGCGGCATATCGAAACCTGAGAAGGACTACGACATGAGCTTCGCCGTCGCGAGCGCCGAGATGGCGGAGCGCATAGCCCTCGAAATGCGCTCATTCGAGCTAAACGGCCGCGCGAGCACCCGCAAAACGCGGCACATAGCCTATCTGAAGGGCGCGGAAGACATTTCCGCGCTGCTCACGCGCATGGGCGCGCACACGGCGGTTTTGCGGCTTGAAAACGCGCGCATACTCAAACAGCTTCGCAATCAGGCGAACCGGGCGGCCAACTGCGACAACGTAAACATCGAGCGCACGCTTCAATCGGCTCAGTCGAGAATAGACGAAATCAGGCGGCTCGACATAACCGTGGGCTTGGAAAACCTGCCCGCGCCGCTGTGCGAGATCGCGCGCCTGCGCCTGAACGAACCGAACGCGTCGCTCGCGGAATTGGGCGACATGTGCGACCCGCCCATAGGCAAATCGGGAGTAAACAACAGACTGCGCCGCTTATCTGAACTTGCGGGCGGCATGAACGGAGAGGGAAAACTCAAATGAACGTACATATGCTGAAGGTTTCCGCTTTGGAAAAGGTGTTTTTCGACGAAGAGCCGAGGAGCTTCGACGGCCGCGTGCAGGGTTTTCTGAACGAGGGCGCGTCGTTTCAGGCGGCGTGGACATGTAACGACAGCGGCTTCACGCGCGATTCCGTTATAGTGAGCGTGAGAGGCGACATAAAAGACCACGTGTCCGCGCGCGCCGTTAGGAACGTGCCCGTGCTGTTTCCGACGTTTGCAAACGCCGACGACAACTATCTGCGCACACAGCCGGGGCTGTATCCCGATCTGCTGACCCCCGTGCCCGGCAACCGTTCGACCGTGTGGGGCGGGCGCTGGACGGCGTTCTGGTTCGAGATTGACGCGCGCGACAGCCTGCCCGCGGGCGAATACGAGATCGAGATAGCGTTGGAAAACGCGCGCGGCGAGACGCTCGCCAATTGCGTTTTCACATACTCCCGCCTGAACGCGGAGCTTCCTAAGCAGAAACTGATGCACACGAAGTGGTTTCATTCGGACGGCCTGTGCGACGTTTACGGCTGCGACATGTTTTCGGAGGAATACTGGCGCATATGCGAAAAATACATGAGGACGGCGGCAAAGCGCTCCATAAACACGCTGCTCACGCCCGTGCACACGCCGCCGCTCGACACAATGGTGGGCGGCGAACGCCGCACGTGTCAGCTTGTCGACATAGTCAGGCGCGACGGCGTTTATTCGTTTTCGTTCGACAAGCTGCGCCGCTGGGTGCGTCTGGCTCAGAAATGCGGCATCGAATATTTCGAGATAGCGCATCTGTTCACACAGTGGGGAGCGGAACACGCGCCCAAAATAATGGCGGAGGTCGACGGCGAATACACGCGCATATTCGGCTGGGAGACGGACGCGGCGAGCGACGGATACGCGTACTTCCTGTCTCAGTATTTGCCCGCGCTCACAAACGAGCTTGAGAGCTTGGGCATAAGCGACAAATGCGTGTTCCACATATCCGACGAGCCGAGCCGCGACGCTCTCGAAAGCTACGCGCGCGCCAAAAACATCGCCAAAAAATATCTGTCGGGCTATAAAATAATCGACGCCATGTCCGATGTGGAGCTCTATAAAAGCGGCGCCGTAGACCACCCCGTGCCCTCGATAGACCATATAGGGCCGTTCTTGAATGAAAAAGTCGAGTGGCTCTGGACGTATTATTGCATAAGTCAGTATAAGAACGTGTCCAACGCGTTCGTCGCGATGCCTTCGGCGCGCACGCGCATACTGGGCTTGCAGATGTATATCTATTCAATCGTCGGGTTTTTGCAATGGGGCTACAATTTCTATAACTCGCAGTATTCCACATATCCCGTGAACCCGTTCATGTCGACCGACGGCGACGGCTTCTCGCCCGCCGGAGACTGCTACGTCGTATACCCCGGCGCGGGCGGAGAGCCGCTCGAATCGATTCGTATGCTCGCGTTCAGCGAGGGCGTGAACGACATGCGCGCGCTTCAGATGCTGGAAGACCTGACGAATCGCGAGTATGTAATGAACCTTATAAACGGTTTCGGTTGTGAAGTAACGTTCGACAAATACCCGATTTCGCCCGGTTTCATACTCTCTTTGCGAAAGCGCGTGAACTCTGAAATTATCAGCCGTATAACGCGGGCTTAGCTTTCGTTCTGTATAATCGCAGATATAATACGCTTCGGAGATGATCGATTTGGTACTGTGGGACGGAACGGGCAAGCTGTTAAAGGGCAATCTTCACCTTCACACCACGCTGTCGGACGGGCGCAAAACCCCCGACGAGGCTCTGGACATATACCGCGCGGCGGGCTACGACTTCGTGGCGCTGACCGACCACCGCGAGGTCAAATCGCCGACGGTCGAGAAAAACGGCATTCTGGCTATAAAGGCGCTCGAGTTTGACTTTTATATGCCGGGGCAGGTCATGCACATACTCGGCATAGGCGTGAACCCCGACATAACCGAAAAGGTGCTGCGCCATTCAAGCCCGCAAAAGGCTATAGACGAGGTGAACAGGCAGGGCGGCGTCGCCATACTCGCCCACCCCGCGTGGTCGCTCAACACGCCGTCTGTGATATGCACGCTGCGCGGACTTTGCGCGATCGAGATATACAACACGGTGTCGGGGCTTCCGTGGAACTTGGATCGCGCCGACTCGTCGCATATAATCGACGAGTGTCTCGCGAGCGGCATGGACATGCGCTTGGTGGCGTGCGACGACGCGCACTACTACGCGGGCGACGAGTGCCAGAGCTATATATGGCTCAAATGCGAGAGCAACACGGAAGAAAGCATACTCGCGGCGCTCAAAAAGGGCGATTTCTACCCGACGCGCGGCCCTCTGATACACAAAATTGAGTGCGACGGCGAGACCGTGTCTGTCGACTGCTCGCCCGCCCGAACCATATACTTCCCGAGCGAAGTGCCGTGGGGCTCAAAGCGCGTAATCAACGGCGAAAACCTGACGCACGCCGAGTACAAGCTCGAGCCGACGCTAAACCGCCGCTTCATACGCATAGTCGTCGAGGACTCAGACGGCAAACGCGCGTGGTCCAACCCGATCATACTCAACAGATAACGGTTCGCCCGAAAATCATAACATATTTTTGCTTTTCGGGCTTCCGTTTTAGTGTATCATAAGTCGAATGACATATGCGGAGGCGATTGGCTTGAGATTTGTGCTTTCGGGCGCGCTTTTATACCGCTCCGGCAGACTTCGCAATGCAGACGTCGCGATTTCAAACGGAAGAATTGCCGATCTGTCGCCGTCGGGAGATATGTCTCCAAATGAAATACTTGTTGTTCCGGGTCTCGCGGACGTTCACGTCCATCTGCGAGAACCGGGATTTTTTTATAAGGAAACAATAGCGAGCGGCACTCGCGCGGCGGCGCGGGGCGGATACACCGCCGTCTGCGCTATGCCCAACCTGAACCCGCCGCCCGACTGCACGGCGAATCTTGAGGTCGAGGAGCGCATTATCCGCGAAAACGCCGTGATACGCGTATACCCCTACGGCTGCATAACGCTTGATAGGCGCGGGCTGACTGCGTGCGACTTTGAATCTGTAAAAGACAGGGTCGTAGCGTTCTCCGACGACGGAAACGGCGTTCAGAGCGAAAGCGTCATGCGCGACTCAATGGAGCGCATAGCCCGCGTTGGCGGATTGCTCGCGGCGCACTGCGAGGACGACAGCTTAATAAACGGCGGCTATGTCCACGCCGGAGACTACGCTTTCGCGCACGGTTGCGCGGGCATATGCTCCGAGAGCGAGTACGGCCCTTTGAAGCGCGACCTGCGCTTAGTCAGGGAGACGGGCTGCCGCTATCACGCGTGCCATATATCCACAAAAGAGAGCGTCGACCTCATCCGCCGCGCGAAGCGCGAGGGCTTGGACGTGAGCTGCGAGACCGCGCCGCACTATCTGGCGCTGTGCGATTCCGATATTCGCGACGACGGCCGCTTCAAGATGAACCCGCCCATACGAAGCCGCGCCGATATGGAAGCGCTTATCGAGGGTCTTGCGGACGGCACGATCGACATGATCGCCACCGACCACGCGCCGCACTCCGCGCCCGAAAAATCGCGCGGGCTGAAGGACAGCCTGATGGGCGTTGTGGGTCTTGAGTGCGCGTTCGCGGTTTTGTATACGAAGCTCGTGAAAACAGGCCGCCTGCCGCTTAAGCGCCTTATATATGCCATGACCGACGCGCCGCGCGCCCGCTTCCGCCTGCCCGAATACCCAAACGAGGATTTCTCGGTGTTCGACTTAAGCTCCGAATACGTTATAGACCCGTCCGAATTTCTGTCCGCAGGAAGGTCTACCCCCTTCGAGGGCGAGCGCGTGTTCGCATCTTGCGTCCTGACGTGCTCAGGCGGCGAAGTGGCATACGAAAAACTGCCTCATAAGGAGAACCGCGCATGAACATGACAGTCGTCTCAAACGAAAAAATCGCTTCGGGCATATACCGTATGCGCGTGACGGGCGACACGCGCCCTATCAAGCGCCCCGGACAGTTTTCGCAAATATCAGTGCCCGGTTTCTTCCTGCGCCGCCCAATATCGGTGTGCGATTGCGCTGCGGGCGAAAACGGCACGCTCGACATGATATACAAAACGGTGGGGCGCGGCACTCTCGCGCTGTCCGAAGCGCGCGCGGGCGCGGTTTTCGACATACTGACGGGCTTGGGAAACGGCTACGACATATCTGGCGTTTCGCGCCCGCTCATAATAGGCGGCGGGGTCGGCGCGCCGCCGCTTTACTATCTGTGCCGTAAGCTCGTCGAAAACGGCGCTGCGCCGACCGTCGCGCTCGGCTTCAATTCGGCTTCCGACGTCATACTGACGCGCGAGTTCGCTGACTTGGGCGTTTCTGTGCTCGTCTCGACTGTAGACGGCTCTGTCGGGCGAAAGGGTTTTGTCACCGACGCGGTATTGTCGCTCGCCGACAAATTCGACGGCGTTTTCGCGTGCGGACCGGAGCCCATGCTCAAAGCGGTTCATTCCATATTCGAGCCGCGCGGCGTGCGCGGGCAGTACAGCTTCGAAGCGCGTATGGCGTGCGGTTTCGGCGCGTGCATGGGCTGCTCGCGCCCGACAAAGGGCGGCTATAAGCGCATATGCGCGGACGGGCCTGTGCTCGGCGGGGAGGAGATCATATGGTGAACACGCGCGTCACGCTGTCGGGCTGGACGCTCGACAACCCTGTGATTCCGGCGAGCGGCACTTTCGGCTACGGGCTTGAGTTTTCGAAATACTACGACATAAACATACTCGGCACGTTTGTTTTCAAGGGCACGACGCTCAAACCCCGCTACGGAAACGCCCTGCCGCGCGTGTGCGAATGCGAAGGCGGTATGCTCAACTCGGTGGGGCTTCAAAATCCGGGCATTGAAAGCGTAATAAATAACGAATTGCCCGCGCTCGAAAAATTCTTCCGCAAGAAGGTGATCGCTAACATTAGCGGGTTTTCGACGGACGAATACGTCGAGTGCTGCAAAAAAATCGACGGCGTTCAGTCGGTGGGGCTAATCGAGCTTAACATAAGCTGCCCGAATGTGCACGGCGGCGGCATGGCGTTCGGAACAGACCCGAAGAGCGCCGCGCAAGTCACGCGGGCGGTCAAGTCGGCTGTCAGAAAGCCCGTATACGTGAAGCTCAGCCCGAACGTTTCGGACATCGCCGAAATGGCTCGCGCCTGCGAGGACGCGGGTGCGGACGGCATAAGCCTTATAAACACGCTGCTCGGTATGCGCATCGACCTCAAAACGAAAAAACCGCTGCTTTCGAACATTGTGGGCGGGCTTTCGGGCAGGTCGGTATTTCCCGTCGCGCTCAGAATGGTGTATCAGGCGGCGCGCGCCGTCAAAATTCCCGTGATAGGCATTGGCGGCGTGGCGAGCGCCGACGACGTTTTGGAAATGATGCTCGCGGGCGCGACCGCCGTGCAGGTGGGCGCTCAGAACCTTATAGACCCGTATGCCTGTAAGCGCATAATCGAGGAGCTGCCGAACGCGATGCGCGCGCACGGCATCGAATCGCTTGAAAATATTATCGGAGGTGCTTGGAAATGAAAAACGGCGACGTAATCATCGCGCTGGACTTCGACCGCGCCGAACGCGCGCTTAAGTTTCTCGACCTGTTTGGGGACGAAAAGCCGTTCGTGAAGATCGGCATGGAGCTTTTCTATGCGGAAGGCCCGCAAATCGTGCGCGATATAAAGCGGCGCGGACATCGCGTGTTTCTCGATTTGAAACTGTGCGACATACCGAACACCGTCAAAAACGCGATGGCGGCGCTTTCGAAGCTGGACGTCGACATGGTGAACATGCACGCGCTGGGCTCTTCCGCCATGATGAAGGCGGCTCTTGAAGGGCTGACCCGCCCCGACGGCTCGCGGCCCATAGCGCTCGCCGTCACCGTGCTCACGTCGCTTGACGGGCGCATACTGAACGAGGAACTGCGCATATCCGCGTCGGTTTCGGACGCGGTGGGCATATACGCGCATAACGCGAAAGAAGCGGGGCTTGACGGCGTTGTGTGCTCTCCTCTCGAAGCCGCCATAGTCAAAAAGGCGTGCGGGGACGGGTTTGTGACAGTGACTCCCGGCATACGTTTCGCGAACGCCTCTGCTGACGACCAGAAGCGAATCGCGACCCCCGAAACCGCGCGGGCGGGCGGCAGCGACTATATCGTCGTCGGCAGACCCATAACCGAAGCCGCCGACCCAGTTTCCGCCTATCACAGGTGCAGGGACGCTTTTTTGATGAACTGAACGCGGAGGTAGCATATGAAAACGCCCGAATACGATATTGCCGAAGCGCTGCTCTCGGTGGGAGCGGTGTTTCTGAGACCGGATGAGCCCTTCACGTGGGCGAGCGGCATCAAAAGCCCGGTATATTGCGACAATCGGCTCACGCTCTCCGCGCCCGCCGTGAGGACGCGAATCGAAGCAGGCCTAAAAAGCTTGATAGAGCGCGAGTACCCGACCGCCGAAGCGCTCATGGGCACTTCCACCGCCGGGATTGCCCACGCCGCCATTGTCGCGCACATGATGGGTCTGCCCATGGGCTACGTGCGCGGCGGCGCGAAGGATCACGGGCTTAAAAACCAAATCGAGGGCAGGCTCGAAAAGGGTCAGCGCGTGGTCGTCATAGAGGACTTGATTTCGACCGGCTCAAGCGCGCTCGAGGTGGTCGACGTGTTGCGCGATTTCGGAGCGGACGTGCTCGGCATAGCCGCCATATTCACATACGGCATGAAGAAGGGCGAAGCCCGCCTGAGCGAAGCGCGCGTCAAATGCGTTTGCCTTTCGAATTTCAACGTTCTCGCGTCTGCCGCCGCCGCGAGCGGATATATAAAGCCCGAACAGGCGGCGGAGCTTTTGCGCTTCCGCGACGACCCCGCCGGCTGGAAGAAATCCGGCTCGTGAGAAGGAGGAACCGACATGCCGCGCCATCTGCTTAACATAACCGACCTGAGCACGTCTGAAATTGACGCGCTCATGGATCGCGCCGGGGACATAATGCGCAGACCCGACGAATACCGCGAAAGCCTTAAATACAGAAAGCTCGCGACACTGTTCTTCGAGCCGAGCACGCGCACGCGCCTTTCGTTCGAGGCGGCGATGCTCGAGCTCGGCGGAAGCGTGCTCGGATTTTCCGAAGCGTCTAGCTCAAGCGCCGCGAAGGGCGAAAGCGTGTGCGACACCGTGCGCACCGTAGCGTGTTACGCGGACGTGATAGCCATGCGCCACCCGAAAGAGGGCGCGCCCGTCGCGGCGGCGGAGGTCTGCCCCGTGCCCATCATAAACGCGGGCGACGGCGGGCACAACCACCCGACGCAGACGCTGACCGACCTTATGACCATACGCGCCGAAAAGGGCGCGCTCGGCGGGCTCACGCTGGGTCTGTGCGGCGACCTGCGCTTCGGGCGCACTGTTCACAGCCTTATAAACGCCATGACGCGCTATCCGGGCGTGAAATTCCTGCTCGTTTCGCCAAACGAACTGACCGTGCCCGATTATCTGCGCGATTTCATGGTGTCGTCGGGAGTGGATTTCCGCGAGGTCGAGCGCCTTGAGGACGTTATAGGCGACTTGGACATACTCTACATGACTCGCGTGCAGCGCGAGCGTTTCTTCAACGAAGCCGACTATGTGCGCCTGAAGGACAGCTACATACTCGATTCCGACAAAATGGCGCTGGCGCGGCGCGACCTGTGCGTCATGCACCCGCTGCCGAGGGTAAACGAGATCAGCCGAACCGTCGACAGCGACCCGCGCGCCTGCTATTTCAGACAGGTTTTGTACGGCAAATTCATACGCGAGGCGCTGCTTCTGAAGCTGCTGGAGGTGTCTTAATGAATATTGACAGCATACAAAACGGATATGTGATAGACCATATACGCGCCGGGCGCAGCATGGAACTGTACCGCTATCTGAAGCTCGACACGCTCGACTGCTCCGTCGCCGTCATACAGAACGTGAAATCCGAGCGCATGGGCAAGAAGGACATAATCAAAATCGACAGGGAAATGCCTATCGACCTTAATATGCTCGGATACATCGACCCCGACGCGACCGTGAACGTTATCAGAAACGGCGTGCGCGTCGAAAAGCGGAAGCTGCTCTTGCCCGAACTGGTCGTGAACGTCATGAAGTGCAAAAACCCGCGCTGCATAACGCAGACCGAGCAGGAGATCGACCATGTGTTTCTGCTCTCCGACAGGCAGAACCGCGTGTATCGCTGCAAATATTGCGAAACGGCATATGCGCGCTCATAAGTCAAGCTCATAAAACCGCCGCCTGCTCCGGCGGTTTTTTTCGTGCTTTTTTGCCTTTTTCGCGGCGTTGCCCCGAATAAATGTTGCAAAATGGTTACACGTATGATATAATTTGCTCGTACCTGAGATACAGCCCGTTTGCGCCGTTCGCGCGAAGGAGAAGTGATCGCATGTCGGAGAGACCCGTCATAGGCGGCATGGATAAACGCCCGCTTATTCGCGAACTGCAAATCCCGCGAAAGCGCAACTACTGGCTTGTAAAGCGCGCCATAGACATATTTTTGAGCCTTACTCTGCTCGCGCTGGCTTCGCCCATAATGCTTTTGCTCATGCTGGCGATCGTTATTGACGACCCCAAGGGCGGCCCGATCTTCAGGCAGCTTCGCTGCGGCAGGGGCGGCAAGCCCTTCTATATGTATAAACTGCGCTCCATGCACGTGAACGCCGAGGCTGAAAAGGCGAAGTATATGGAGCTTAACGAAATGAAAGGGCCTGTTTTCAAAATAAAGCGCGACCCGCGCATAACGCGCGTCGGGCGCTTGATTCGCGCCACCGGTCTTGACGAACTGCCGCAGTTTTTCAACATACTGCGCGGCGACATGGTGTTCGTAGGGCCGCGCCCGCCGCTGCCCGACGAAGTGAAGCTCTACAACGAATATCAGTTTCAGCGCCTGTACGTGACCCCCGGGCTTACGTGCTATTGGCAGATAGCCCCGAACCGCAACTCCATATCGTTCGACGAGTGGGTCGAGATGGACGTTCAATACGTCATTGACCGCACTTTCTGGGTAGACCTCAAAATTATCGCCAAGACCGTCATGGCGGTTCTGCGCCACAGCGGAGAGTAAAAATCAAAACGGGTGAACGCATATGAGAAGACTCACGCTTCGCGAGGGCGACGGAAAGCTGTTCGAAAAGATATACTATCTCGCGCTGTCGATAGCCGACCCCGAGAAGGCGGAGCGCCTGTTCGCCGAGCGCCGCAGGTCTGAAAACCCGCTCGACAGGTATTGGCAAAACCGCTTCAACGAGTATGGCGGCACAGACAACGTGCTCGTGTCGGCGATAGTCAACACGCTCGACATGCCGTTTTGCGCGTATGTGCTCACGCGCCGCGAACCCGACCTGCTCGAAATATCGCCGTGGCTGCTTTCGGGCAAGGTGAACGGCGACCGCATGGAGCACGAGGCGCTCTCTGACGACGTGACCGACGAAACGCTGCTCTATTACGCGAGAATGTTCGCGCTCACCGCCGACTTTATATCGTGGCTTGAAAAGCGCGAAAAGAAGGGCGCCCGCGCCGCGGAGTGATTTTATGCCCAACCGACCTCTGAAAATATGCATGATAGGCCACAAGCGCATACCGTCGCGCGAGGGCGGCGTCGAGATCGTCGTCATGGAGCTTTCTATGCGCATGGTCACGCGCGGCAACAAAGTCGACGCTTACAACCGTTGGGACCTGTTGATGGACGACGGCAAGGTGGGCGGCGACTTTCACGGCGTGCGCATAATACAGATACCCACCGTTCACAACAGCAAGCTGAACGCGTTCATATATTCGGTCGTGGCGACGTTCCGCGCCATACTCGGCAGGTACGACGTTTTGCACTATCACGCGATAGGCTCGTGCGCCATGATATGGCTCGCGCATTTGTTTCGCTGCAAGACCATCGCCACCGTGCACGGGCTGGACTGGCAGAGGGCTAAGTGGAACAAGTTCGCGACGTGGTATCTGCGCTTCGGCGAGAAGATGGCCGCCAAATACGCGGACGAAGTCATCGTGCTGTCAAAGGCGAATCAGAAATATTTCAAAGAAACATACGGGCGCGACACGCACCTTATACCGAACGGTATGCAGTGGCGCGTCGCTCCGCCCGCTTCCGTCATACGCGATAAATACGGCTTGGAAAAGGGCGACTATGTTTTGTATCTGGCGCGCATAGTGCCCGAAAAGGGGCTTCACTATCTGCTCGACGCGTTTTTGCAGGTCGAAACGACGAAGCGGCTGCTCGTGGCGGGCAAGCTGGTTTTCGAGGACGACTACTGCCGCCGCATACGCGAGCTTGCCGCGCGAGACAGCCGCGTGATACTCGCCGATTTCGTGCAGGGGCGCGAGCTTGAGGAACTGTTCGGAAACTGCGCGCTGTACGTGCTGCCGTCCGACATAGAGGGAATGCCCATATCGCTTCTGGAGGCGATAAGCTATCACGCGCCGTGCCTCGTGAGCGACATCGAAGAAAACATAGAGACGGCGAAGGGCTACGCCGATTCATTCAGGCGCGGCGACGTCGATTCACTGCGCGATAAACTTAGCGAACTGCTGGCGAAGCCGCAGCGTCCGCCCTCGGCGGAGGCAGCGCCCGCTTTCGAGGACTGGGAGCAGGTGACAGACCAGACGATTTCGCTGTACTCGGAGGCCATCGGGGACGGGGAGGAAAAAAGCGATGAATGACAGATTTCAGGGCAGCCGTTCAATGGAAGTCTACGCGTTCGCGCTCGCGTTTTTCTCGTCTGTTCTGTTCGCCTACTGCTTGGCGCGCGACGGTTCGCTCGCTTACCGCTTCGGTTTCGCGTGCCTGACGCTTTTGCTGTCCGGGTCGGCGCTGGTCGTCGGCGGCAAATGGTTTTCGTTAGCGGCGGCGGGTCTGAACGTGTTCGTAATACTCGCGGGCGCGTTCGACATTATAAGGCTTTCGTGGTACGACATAATCATAATGGTCGCGCTGGGCGCGATTTGCGCGTACATTTCATACGGCACGCGTCAGCACATACTCGCCGTAAGGTCCGCATACGCGCACGAGCACGCGAGATATATAGAGTCTGTCATGATAGACCCCGTCACCGAGCTTAAAACGCGCCGCGCGTATCAGAGCGACGCTTCCATATATTTACGCCTTGCGCGCCGCAACAATTTGCAGGTGGCGCTGTTCGCGTGGAAATTCAAAGACGAGTCAAAGATAAAGAGCGCCGTGGGCGAAGACGGCTTCCTCGAACTGATGAGAAAAATTACCGTCGTTTTGCGCGGCAAAATCCGTTACGAGGACATATCCTTCATGCTCGACTCAAACCCGTACATGTGGGGCGCGCTCATGATAACGCAGGACGCGTATCTGCGCGTCATAGCCGACAGGCAGCTAAACGCGCTCAAAGAAATCCGCATGGACGGGCTTTTCGAAAACTGGACGGACGAAATACTTGTGGGCGCGGGGCTGTACGACGGCGAGAACGATTTAAGCCCGCTCACGCTGTACGACCGCGCGCTTTCGTCGCTCAATTCTGGCGAGTTTCCTAAGCCCGCGTGACCGGGTCGCGCCAAAGGGGATGCTTTCATCAAAAAAAGCGCCGAAACGCTTGAGTTCATAACCGCGCCCACGCGCCGCGACGGGCCGCCCGCGATATACGCTTTGCTCTATGTCGCGGTCGTGGCTTTGGCGGGCTTGGGCGACATGAGCCTGTTCGCGGGCGGAATAGGCACGTACATGAAAGCGCTGCCCGTGAGCGTGTGCGGGCTGGCGGTTTTGTGGTTTTTGTATTCGGGCGAGACCCGCAAGCTCAAAGAAACGTGCGAGTTCGGGCTTTTGTATTTCATGCCGCTTTTACTCACGCTGCTTCTGTCGCTGCTCATATGGGCCATTAAAATGGAGCCGCTCTCGGCTGTTTCGCGCGGCTCTCAAAAGCTCATATTTCAGACGCTCAACATATTTTCGGTGCTCGCCGCCGCGTATCTGTTTCGCGGTAAAACCGTAAAGTATTACTTTTTCGGCGTGGCGGGCGCGAACGCCCTCATATGCGCGTATGAAATGATGCGCTTCGGCGTGGGCGCGAGCGTATCGAGCGTGATCGACAGCTTTTTCTATGGAAAAGCATACGGCTTCATAGAGGCAATAGAAATACACGACATAACTTTCGCGCTCGGCGCGCTCGCTCTGTATTACATGGCGGTCGAGTGGAAAAACGGGTGGGAGACGCGCATATACGCGTTTATATGCATGGCGTTTTTCGTGCTCGGCTTCAAGCGAATCGCGCTGCTCGGCTTCGCCTTCGCGCTCGTCGTGTGGATACTGATGGGCAGGCTCAAAATAAAAACGCGCGCGCGGCTGGTCGTGCTGCTTTCGTGGGCGCTCGCGCTCGCGGGGTTCGGGTATGTCGTTTTCATAAAGACGAATCTGTTTACGATGGTGTGCGAATACTTCGACATCGACACCACGGGCAGAAGCAAGATATATAACTATATGAACGACTTCTATACGATAGACCCGACTTTCGGCGGCTACGGCTTCGAATATGTCGTCGCCATGCTGCGCGGCATGAAGGCGGAGGGCGAGCAGGTCATACACGTGACTGGTATGCACAACGACATGCTCAAGCAGTATATCGAGCTCGGCTTCTGGGGTTTTTGGGCGTGGGCGGTGATACTCTACGTTTATCAGCCGCACTGGTTTTTGAAGCGCTACGGCGAACGCGTCGCGCGCACGGTTTTGCTGGTGAACATATACACGTTCGTCACGTATCTCACAGACAACACTATCTACTATTTCTGGCTCAGCATGACTCTGCGCGTGATACCGATCTCGTTCGCGTTCTCTGACGAGATGGAGAAGGTTTTGTATTCCGAATACCGCGAGCGCGGCTATCTGTCGGGAGACGAGGCGGAGGAGCTTATGAGGGAGGACTTCAAAAAATGAAAGTCGATACCGTCGCCGCAAACGCGTGTCGGGGCTGCGCGGCGTGCGCCGACGCGTGCCCCGTTGGCGCGATACGGTTGGTTTCCGATTCCGAGGGCTTTCTGTCGCCGCTCATAGATTCCGAACGATGCGTAAACTGCGGCGTCTGTCTGAAGGTATGCCCTGTGGCGGCGCCCGTTAAGCTGCGCGCGCCCGTCGCCGCGTTCGCCGCCAAGCATAAGGACGATTCGGTGAGGCTTCAAAGTTCCTCCGGCGGTCTGTTCACGGCGCTCGCGCGGAGCATATTAAGCTCGGGCGGCATAGTCGTCGGCGCGGCGCTCGACGATAAAAGCCGCGACGTGAAACTCGTAACAGCCGATTCAATGCCAAAGATATGCGACATGCGCGCCTCTAAATACGTGCAGGCGAACGCCTCAGGCGCATACGCCGCCGCGCTCTCTGTTTTGAAGGCGGGCGGGCGAGTGCTGTTCACGGGCTGCCCGTGTCAGGTCGCCGCCATGAGGAGCATCGCGGGGGACGCGGACGGGCTGTATACCGCCGACATACTGTGCCACGGCGTGCCGTCGCCCCTGCTGTTCAAGACGTACATGCTGTCGCTCGACGAAAAGCATTCGTCAAGCGTGAGCGGCTACCGCTTCCGCTCAAAGACGCGCGGCTGGGGCATGACGTGCGAGTATACGGCGAACGGCAAAACGTATACGCGGCGCACCGTGTCCGACCCATACGGCTACGCGTTTCTGAAGGGGCGCATATACAGGGAATGCTGCTATTCATGCGCTTACGCGCGTTCCGAACGCGCGGGCGACATAACGCTGGGCGACTACTGGGGCGTGCTCGAGGAGCACCCCGGCTTCTATTCAGAAAAAGGCGTGTCGGCGGTTCTCATAAACACCGAAAAAGGAAAAGCGCTGTTCGAAAGCGTGAAGCCCGATTTGGAATACACAGAGACGACAGTTGAAAAAATCGCGCGCCACAACCTGAACCTCACAGCCCCGACGCCGCGCCCCGCTTCCCGCGACGGCGTTTATGTAGGCATTGGCGATATGCCGCCATCCGTGTTCGTTTCGTCGCGCCTCAACGCGAGACCCGGCGTTACGGAGCTTATAAAGGCGTACACTCCGTGGCGCATAAAGAAGCTCTTGTCGGGGGTGATGAAATGACGGGCGTTTTACACAGCGTGAGCAACATGGACAGAGCCGGCATCGAGACCATGATAATGAACTACTACCGCAACATCGACCGCGATAAGATAGCCTTTTATTTCTTGGCAAACAAGCAAAAAGCGGGCGCATACGAGCCTGAAATAACGGCGCTCGGCGGCCGCGTGTACCGCTCGCCGGGCTTCAACCCGCTCAAATTCCCGAAATACGTCGGGCTTATGAAGCGCATACTCTCCGAAAACCCCGACATAATCGCCGTGCACGCCCATAACGGCGCGTTCGGCGTGTACGCTCTGGCGGCGGCGTATCTGTGCGGCGTCAAAAACCGCATATATCACGCGCACGGCACGCACCTGCCGCGCGACTTCAAGCGCTATTACAAATGGGTGTGCAAAAAGTTCATAAACGTGTTCGCGAACACGCGCCTGGCGTGCGGCGACGCGGCGGCTAAGTTTTTCTACGGAAACGGCGTGTACAGAAAGCATAAATATACGCTCATCAAGAATGCCATAGATTTGGACATGTACCGCTTTACGCCCGAGCGCCGCGAACGCGCGAGGAAAATGCTGCGCGAAAAATACGGCGTGCCCGAGGACGCTTTCGTGGCGGCGCACGTCGGCAGATTCTCGTTCGAAAAAAACCATACGCGGCTTATCGACATATTCGCCGCCCTCAAAAAGAAACGCGCGGACGCGGTTTTGCTGCTTGTGGGCGAGGGCGAGTTGCAGGGCGAGATCGCCGACAAGGCGAAAAGGCTCGGCATATCCGAAAGCGTCATAATGACGGGCAGCGTGCCCGACGTTTACGCGTACTACCCCGCGATGGACGCCTTCGTTATGCCGTCCACGTGGGAGGGTCTGCCCGTCACGGGCGTTGAGGCGCAGGCGTTCGGCGTCGCAAGCGTGTTCTCGAAAGGCGTCACCGAAGCCGTGAAGGTCGCCCCGTGCGCCGGTTTCATGAGCCTTGACGATTCCGACGAAATGTGGGCGGAAAGCATACTCTCGCTCGCCCGCGAGCACCCGCCCGCCGACACTTCGGAAAGCCTCAGAAGCGCGGGCTACGACATAAAAATCGAGGCGCTGCGCCTGTCAGACATATACCTGCGCATGAACGGGAGTGATCGCGAATGAAGATAGGCATACTCACACACCACTACGTCAGCAATTACGGCGCGTTTTTGCAGGCGTGGAGTCTGTGCGCGGCGGTTTCGGACATGTTTCCCGAAGCCGACGTGCGAATTGTGAACTACGTAAACGCGAAACACCGCTTCATAAACAGTTGCGGCTGCCTGCGCTTCAACCCCGCGCGCGAGTCGCTGGGCGCGTGGTTTCAGAAGTCGACGCTTCCGCGCGTTTTCAAACGCGCTGTGAACGCGCGACTGCCGCTCACAGAGCGCGTTCGCGGCGCTTCCGACATAAACGCGCTCAAGCTCGACGCGCTGATCGTCGGAAGCGACGAAGTGTGGAATTTTCTGGATAGAAAATCGGCCGATAGCCTCAAATTCGGCTACGGCATCGACTGCCCGAAACTGATAGCCTACGCGCCGAGCGTGGGCAAATCGACCGACGTTTCAAAAATGACGGACGAAATGAAAACGGGGCTGCGCGGGTTTACGTCGATCTCGGCGCGCGACACGAACACGGCTTCCGTCGTAAAGGCGGTTCTTAACGCCGAGTGCGAGATCGTGCCCGACCCGACGTTTCTGAAACGCCCCTACGGAGACTACACCCAGCGCGCCGTGCTGCTGACCGAAAGGCCGTTCGCGCTGTTCTATCACGCGCGGCTTTCGAATGAAAAACGCGCTGAAATTCGACGAATCGCGTCCGAAAAAGGTTTGCGCTTGCTAGGCGCGGGAGAATATGATAGTATATATGACGACGTATGCGTGAATCTTAGCCCGTTCGAGTGGGTGTCGCTGTTCGAGTGTGCCCGATTCGTTATAACGGGCACGTTCCACGGCTGCGTGTTCTCCGTTTTGAACGACAAGCCCGTTTACTGTTGCCCGAACAACGAAACGCGCTTAGCGAAGCTCGACGCGTTCACGCGCTCGCTCGGCATGTCGGACTGCGTCATAGACCCCGAAACGACCCCCGCCGCCGCTTTCTTCGCACCGCCGCGCGTTTCCGAGAGCGCGAAGGCGGAGATTTCGCGCTTAGAAAGCGTCGGGCTTCGATACCTCAAATCCGCGTTGGGCGATTAGGGAGGCATGTCATTTGACGCGTGTTGGCGCAATACTCAAATGCGTTTTCAGGCACAGCCTGTTCAAATGCGCCGTTTCGTTCGCGCTCGCCCTGTGCGTGGCGCTTTCGTCGGGCGGCGAATTTGGCAGGCTGGAAGCCGCGACCCATATGTCGCTCAACTATGAAAACGCGGCGAAGGGGCTGTACCCGAACAGCACGCGCTTCAACATGTACGACGTAATTTCCGAGGACATCGCGCGGAAGGTCGTCGACCGCATGGGGCTTTCCGACTACATATCGGCATACGGTCTTGTGAGCAGGCTGTCGGTCGCGCCGAGGTATACGCGCCGCGCGTCAGAGAGGTATATTGGCACCGAGTTCACGATAAGCCTGTCGCTTTCAAAGCGCATAGGCAACGCGAGCGCCGAGGACATACTCAAAATGGTATGCCTCACATATTTCGAAGATTTCGCGGGCAGGTTTGCCGACAACGCGGCGCTGGAGGGTTTTTCGGTTTCCGGGCTTAACGATTTGGATTACGACGAGATAGCCCGCGTGTTCGAGACGCGCTCTTCGCAGTTGGGCAACTATATCGACCGCCGCAGGATCGAAAACGGCGTGTTCCGCTCCGAAAACACGTCGGAAACGTTCGCGAGCCTCCAAAAGCGGCTCGAAAACTTTACGAACGTTACGTGCGACAAGTATAAATCGTTCATAACCGAAATGGGGCTTACGCGCGACTACGACTCGCGCGTCGCGGAGCTTAACTATCACAAAAAGCTGTTGGAGCGCGAGTATCTGAAAAACTACGCGCAGTACGAACTGCGCTTGGAGGCCGTTGCCCTCTACGACGTTGACCAGACCGCCATCGCGATGATACCTACATACGGCGCAAACAACGAGTTTTATATGTCGAAAACCGCTATCGGCATGGACTATATGGCGTCCGACGCGAGAAATTATCTATCGGCCGCCGCCGACATGCGCGGCGACATACAGCTTGAGGAATTGAATCTGGAACGCCTGATTACGGCGCGCGAAAGTGACGTGACCGACTCCGTGAACCACGCCGAAAGCATGATCGGCTTGATGGAGCAGGAGTTCAACTCAATCATAACCGACACGATAAAGACCGACGACGATTACATAGACTACACGCTCTCGAAGGCTCTGTCGTTTCACCCGCGCGGCGTCGCGTTCACCGAGGAATACAGCGTCAAAAAAGCGCTGCCGGCGTTCGCGCTCGCATACGCGCTGATCACGCTGCTCGAAACGCTCGCCCGCGACTACTCAAAAAAGCGCAAGGGTCGCGGCGAGCTTTTGCCCAACTCTAAACGGAAGGGCGGGCGATGATATGGCGGACATGAAGATATTCGCATACCTGCGCAAGGGCTGCATACCCATCGTCATATTGAGCCTCGTCTTCGGCTATCTGTTCAGCGGATACATAGGCGGCAAGCAGACGTACACCGCGAGCGTAATAATCGAATACACGAACAGCCTCGCGCCGTCGGGGCTCACGCCGTCGGGCGCGGCCATCGACGTAAAGCAGATATACGCGTCGAACGTCATAGCCGACGCCATACGCGAGCTTGATCTGAATACGTCCATAGACTTCGTGCGCAGCCGCATAAACGTAAAAGAGATAATCCCCGACGACGAACAGACGCGCATAAACGCGCTTTTGGAGCGCGGCGAGGAGTACGAGTATTTCCCGACCGCGTATACTGTCACGTTCACTGTCGGCAGCGCGTATTCCGCGGAGTTCGCGCGGCGCGTTCTCGAGGCGGTCATACGCAACTACATACTGTTCTACGGCGAGAAGTACGTTGACGTGACGCTTACGCCGAACAACGTCGGAAACACCGACGACAAGCGCCTCGACTATATCGAAAGCATTGAGATGATACAGGCGGGGCTTGAGGACATCATAACGTTCCTGTATGCGCGCAGCGACGCGTACCCGACGTTCTATTGTTCCCAGAGCGGCCTGAGCTTCGGAAACCTGCTCGACGAATACCTCGAGTTGCGCGATTTGAACGTTTACAGGCTATATTCTCTCATACTCGACAACGCCCTGAGCCGCGACCCCGACGCGCTGTTGCAGAAATACGGCTACAGGCTCGATTCGGCATACATACTCGCGGATTCCTACGAATCGAAAATAGCCGCGATAGAGCCTTTGATACAGAGCTATTCCGAAAAGAGCGTCGAGGCTAAGTCGGTCGGCTCTGTGGACGGCGAGAACAACGAATATCTGGTTTCGTCGTTCGTGTCGGGCGCTAACCACTCTCAGACGACATACGATTCGCTTATGGATTCGTATATCGAATATAAGACGGCGCTGCGCTTAAACGACCTTGAGATTGACCGCCTTACCGAAATGAAGGACGTGTTCACGCGCTCCGCCGACGCGGGCATGAACACAGAGCAGCTCAGGTCTTTGGTCGAGCGGGAGATACCCGAAATCACCGAAAAGAGCAACGCGCTGTACGGCACTCTCGTCACGATGATAGGCGAGTTCAACGAATACCTGTCTACGATGAACATAACGACGCGCTCGACCATAAGCGTGGCGCTCGGCGTGAACACGTCTCTTTACACGCTGATAGCGCTCGCGTTCTTCTTCGTCGTGGGCGCGATAGGCACTATCGTGCTGAGCCGGCTCGCCGAGATCGCGCGCTATCACAAGTACGTAGACCCCAAGACGAACCTGCCCAACCGCGCGGGCTGCGACATCGAAATAGACAGGCTCGACAAGCGCCCGCTGAACGACTCGGTTTGCTGCGCCTATGTGACGCTCACGAACCTTAACAACGTCAACACGCGCGAGGGGCGCGAGCGCGGCGACGTCATACTCAAAAATTTCGGCGTCATACTGAAGCACTGCGCGTCGAAATACGGCTTCGCGGGCTATAACGGCGGGCCGAGCTTCATATGCGTTTTCGAGAATTGTAGGCTCGAGCGCGCGGCGGGCTTCGAGCAGGCGCTCATCGAGACTTGCGAAAACTACAACTCGCGCTATCCCGATTCTCGAATCGACGTGCGCGTGTCCATGGCGGAAAGCGGGCGCGAGGGCGTATACTCTATACGCGAGCTTATAAGGCGCGCCATATCTTATACAAATGCCGATAGGGGGTCGTCAAAATGAGCGACGCTGTCAGGAAGTTAGACGGTATAGGTCCGGAAAGTCCCGAGGAGATCGCGAAAATACTGGCTCTGGAAGCCGAGAAAACGACGCCGCGCGGCGGCGCGGAAGCGGCGGGCGGCGAGTTTGATTTGGTGAAGCCCGACGAGTTTTCCGATTCGCCCGATATAAAGGTCGGGCCTAAGCCGGAAGAACCCGCAAAGCCGGAAGCGCCCGAAGAACCCGCAAAGCCGGAAGCGCCGGAAGCGCCGGAAGCGCCGGAAGCGCCGGAAGCGCCGGAAGAATCGGAAGAACCCGCTAAGCCGGAAGCTCCCAAAAAACCCGAAAAGCCCGCGCGTTCGCGCGGCAGGCGCGTATTGGGCGCGCTTGCGCGTTTGGCGGCGGCGGCGCTCGCCATATTCATAGCGTACACTGTGTTTGTGAACACGCTCATGCAAAACGACAAGTTCGTCGAAACGTTTTATGTCGTGCAGTCTGACGAAGTCGTTTCGGACGTGCGCACGGTCATGCTTTCGGATTTGCATTTGAAGGAATACGGCAAAGACAATTCCGAGCTTATATCGCGCGTCGCCGCGCTGAAACCCGATTTCATAACCGTCGCGGGCGATATTCTGACGTACAACGCGGGCGTATACGAACCTATATACGCGCTCGTGGAAAAGCTGTGCGACATCGCGCCCGTGTATTACGCCTTTGGCAACCATGAGATGGAGGAGATCGTGTTCAACCACGTTGACTTGGTCTCGCGCATAAATCAGGCGGGCGCGACCGTCGTTCACGACGGAACAGTGTCGGCCGAGTTTGGCGGAGCGAAGTTCGCGATCGGCGGACTGAGCGAGTACGCGGGCGGCATACAGAAATACGCGGCGGGCTTTATGGACGGTTTCATGAACACCGAGGGCTTCAAGCTGCTCATAACGCACTATCCGGGCAATTTCAGCGGCTACTTAGAAGACTATGAGATCGATCTGGCGCTGTGCGGTCACGAACACGGCGGCATAGTGCGCCTGCCGCTTATAGGCGCGCTGTATTCCGAGGACAGGGGCTTTTTGCCCGACCTCACCGAGGGTATGCAGACTGTCGGCAATTCGCTCGTCGTCGTGAGCCGCGGTCTGGGCGACTCGTCCGACGCGCCGCGCATAAACAACCCGCCGGAGCTTGTCATAGTCGACATACAAAAAATGCCGATGACTTTCGACTATTGATTCAAACGAGCGGAGAGCTCATATCCCCGCCCGTTCGCATTCCGATTGTCATATATAAAGGGGTAAAATCCCTTAAAACAGAATACGAAAAATATGACATACAGCCAATTTACTGTTGCAATGTTAGCTTTAGTGTGATATAATGCATTATATGTTAACAGATTCCTTCCATATTTCTGAAAGGCTGTGATGCCATGCAGATAACACACAAAAAGCAGAAGCTCTTTAAGCGCGAGGATTTGGTGCTCCACGTGATGGCCGCGCCTACGGTCATTTGGCTGCTCATATTCTGCTATCTGCCCATATTGGGGCTTGTGATGGCTTTTCAAAACTTCAATATAACCCGCGGCATACTCGAAAGCGAGTTTATAGGTCTTAAAAACTTCCAGTTTTTGTTCACCACGTCGGACGCGTGGAACATCACTAAAAACACGGTTTTATACAACCTTGTCTTTATTGTGCTGAACATGGTGCTGGCGGTCACTATGTCGCTTTTGCTGTCCGAACTGCGCAACAGGGTGCTCGCGAAGGGTTTGCAGACGATTTACATGCTGCCCCACTTTCTGTCGTGGGCGGTCGTCATGATCGTCGTGTCGGCGTTTTTGAACTACGATTACGGCATGGTGAACCACCTGTTCCGCAATCTGGGCTGGCAGGACGCGAACGCCATAGTCGACTGGTATCAAAACCGCAGCCTGTGGCCGCCTTTGCTCGTGTTCATAAACGCGTGGAAGGGCGTGGGCTATCAGACTGTTCTGTATCTCGCCGTCATATCGGGCATATCGAACGACTACTACGAGGCGGCGGTGCTCGACGGCGCCAACAAGCGGCAGCAGGCGTGGTATATAACGATCCCGCATCTGCGCCTCGTCATAGGCATTTCCATAATAATGGCGATGGGCTCTATATTCCGCGGCGATTTCGGCCTGTTCTACGTCGTCACCAAGAACACGGGGCGAATACAGCCCGTGACCGACGTCATAGACACATACGTCTATCGCGCGCTTACCGAGCTCAGTAACGTGGGCATGGCGACGGCGGCGGGCTTCTATCAATCCGTCGTGGGCTTCTGCATGGTGCTCGTCGTAAACGCCGTAGTCAACAAAATCGACCCCGACAGCGCAATGTTTTAATGAGAGGAGGATCGCGCAATGGCTAAAACACACGCTTCAAAAAGCAGATTCAATCAGATTTCAAACGGCTGGAACGCGCTGTTCTCCGCAATCCTCATTTTAATGTCGCTGTTGATGCTCATACCTCTGGCGCTGGTGCTGGTCGTGTCGCTGTCGTCCGAAATGTCCATAGCGAAGGTCGGCTTCACGTTCACGCCGCTCGAGTGGACGCTGCAGGGCTATGAATATCTTGGCACGATGGGCGATCAGGTGCTGTCGAGCTACATCATAACCATAGCCCACACGAGCCTCGGCACGCTCATGAGCCTTACCGTAATGACGATGTACGCCTTCGTCATATCGCTCAAAAACTTCCGCTTTCGCATGTTCTACACGTGGATACTGTTCTTCACGATGCTGTTTTCCGGCGGTCTCGTGCCGCAGTACATCACAAACGTGAACATACTCGGCATCAACAACAAAATCTGGATATTCCTGCTGCCGAGCCTCGTGTCCGCCTACAACGTGATTATACTGCGCACGTTCATATCGTCAACCATTCCCGACTCGCTGTTCGAGGCGGCGCGCATAGACGGCGCGGGTCATTTCAGGGTGTTCGTGAGCATCGTTTTGCCGCTCTTCAAGGCGGGCATTGCGACTATCGCGCTGTTCAACGTCGTGAGCCGCTGGAACGACTGGTTCACAGGCATGCTGTATATAAACGGCAGCCGCTTCCCCGAGCTTATTCCGCTGCAAACGCTGCTCAAAAACATACAGGACAACATCGATTTCCTAAAGCAGAACGCCGCCGTGGCGGGCACTCCCGACGGCTTGCAGCTTCTCAACAATCTGCCCGACCAGAACCTGCGCATGGCGTGCACGATGATCGTCATATTGCCGATACTGTGCGCATATCCGTTCTTCCAGCGCTATTTCGTGCAGGGTCTGACGCTAGGAAGCGTGAAGGGCTGATTTTTATCGCGTCCCCAAGCGGACAAAACCGCTAATATATAAGGAGGGTAATCCAATATGAAGAAACTCCTGACCATGGCACTGGCGCTTATGATGCTCATGTCTGTTGCGTCGTTCGCCACCGCGGAAGACCTGCCCTATTGCGAGTTCGATTGGTACATCGGCTCAGAGCCCCCGAAGGATCTGCAGATTGTCAACGACGCGCTCAATGAGTACATCAAAGACAAGCTCAACTGCAAGGTCAACATCACCTACCTGACGACCGCCGATTGGGAAGCCAAAATGGGCACGATGATAGCTTCCGGCGACGATTTGGGCATCATCGGCTTCGGCAGCCAGTCCAAGTCCGACTACGTCATCGAATCTCAGCGCGGCAGCTTCTATCCGCTGACCGATCTGTTCGAGGAGTACGCCCCCGGCACTTACGCCCTCTTCGACGAGAAGATCTGGAACGGCATGAAGATCAACGGCAACATCTACGGCATACCGTCGCTCAAAGATAACGGCTATTTCATCAGCCTTATCTATAACGCCGACATGGTCGCCGAGATGGGCATCGACATCAACGACTATCAGCACTCCAACTTCCGCGAGCTCGAAGAGCTGTTCTACGCCGCGAAAGAATGGCGCGACGCCACCTATCCCGAAATGGCGGAGTACCCGATCGTATGGAACAACAACCTCGTGTATCCGTACAACTTCGCGTTTGAAACCTTCCTGAACGACTCGTACATGGCTGTCGCCAACATAGACGGCATCATGGACATCGCGGGCTACGAGTCCGACACCGTGTTCAACTTCTACGACACCGAAGAATTCCTCGAATTCTGCGTCGCGAAGCAGAAGATGGTTGCCGACGGTATCTATCTGTACGACTACACCGACAAGTCCGACCTGCGCAAGCCCGCCAACGGCGTCATGTTCTTCACGGGCTGGGGCTACACCTACATGCAGGAGCACCTGTTCTCTGAAGAGTGGACCAGCAAGATGATGATGGCGGACGTCCTCTGGACCGAAACCAACAACTACTTCTCCGCTGGCACGGCGATCAGCGCCAACTGCAAGAACCCCGAGCGCGCCTTGGCGTTCTTGGAGCTCGTCAACACCGATCCGTTCGTCGCCACGCTGATGCGCTTCGGCGTTGAAGGCACGCACTGGACCTACGATGCCGATGGCAAGATGACCTTCGCCGGTACCCGCAACGAAGTCGTCGGCGAGCGTGGCTACTACTTCTGGTACAACGCGCCCGTAGGCAACCTCACCATAGTCAAAGCTCCCGAAGGCTTGGTCGGCCCGAACAACGAGATGATGGTCAACATGAACAAGTACAACGAAGAGTGCATAATCCCCGCGCACTTGGGCTTCGTGTTTGACACCGCTCCCGTCGCCAACCAGATCGCCGCTTGCACCAGCGTCGTGCTCGAGTATCAGTCTGAACTGGTTCTCGGCAAGTGCGCCGATGAGGCTGAAGTCCGCGCGATAGTGCAGGAATTCCGCGACAAGCTCGCCGCCAACGGCGTTGAAGAAGTCGTAGCGGAAGTCCAGAGGCAGATCGACATTTGGGTAGACGCCCAGTAATTAAATCCGACCCTCAGCCGCCCCGCGTTTTCGCGGGGCGGTTTTTGTCGGATTCTGTTGAACAAAACCGATGCGCCGAGCGTCAAAGATTTGTCTTAAATAAGATGCTCGGAGGTGTTTTACGTGAAAAAGTTACTGATTTCGACGCTCATACTCGCGCTCTGCGCAATGGTTCTGCCTTTTATGGGCGCGGCGGAGACGCAATACGCGCGCGTCACAACGCCCACGTCCGACGGCAGCGTTTACGTGCGCTCCGTCGCGGGAGCTGGTCAGCCCATACTCGGCGCGGCGAAAAACGGCGATTCCCTCATCATACTCAAACGCGGAAACACTTGGCACAAAGTGCGCGTCGAGCGCACGGGTCTTGAAGGCTATATGTACGGCGCTTACATAACGTTTTTATCGTCGCCGCAGACCGACGGCTGGGGCGGCACGGGCGGCACGGGCGGCACGGGTAGCACTGGTAGCGGCTGGACGGGCGGCTACGTTCCCGATCCGTCAGCGACCGACGACGACACAGTCGTAAACAGGATAGGCACAATAAGCTCGTCCGACGGCTTCGCGAACCTGCGCTGGGGCGCGGGCATGGAGTTTGACGTTATCGAAAAGGTTTACAACAACACGTCCGTGTGGGCGCTCGACCGCAACGGCGACTGGTATCGCTGCCAGATAAATTCCGGCAAGATCGGATATATACACAAAAACATACTGAAGCTTGGCGGCACGGCGACATACGCGAACGGTCAGACGGCGTATATACGCTCAAGCGACGGTTCGGCGAACGCCCGCTCGGGCGCTGGCACGGGTTATTCGGTTTTGTACACGCTGGCGGCGGGGCAGTCTGTGCGCGTGTCGGGCACGAGCGGCGAGTGGTACTCGGTGTCGCAGACGAACGGCTGGGGCGCGGGCAACGCGTATATATACAGGACGCTCATGCGCTTTTTGTCGAACGCGTCTACAACCGGCAACGTGAACCTGCGCAAAGGCCCGTCGACGGGTTACGGCATCATCAGAGCGCTTTCGACGGGCGACAGCGTGAAACTGCTGGCGACAAACCTGAGCTTCTGCCGCGTGGACACGGGCAGCGAGATAGCGTATATCAGCAGCAAATATATAAGATATTGATATAAGGAATTTCATATGATAAGCGTGAGCGTCATTGGCAGCATCAACATAGACGTGATAGGCGTGTCCCGCGAAAGAGCCGTGCCGCGCGATTCTAACCCCGGCCGCATATCGTTTGCGATGGGCGGCGTGGGCGCGAACATCGCGCGGGCGCTCGCGCTTTCTGGCGCGAACACGCGCCTTTTAACCTGCGTGTGCGACGATTTCGCGGGCGGTTTCGTAACGGGAGAATGCCGGCTTGCGGGCGTCGACATTTCCCGCGCGCTTATGTGCGAGGGGCGCACGTCGGCGTATGTGTGCATACACGATTCGGACGGCGATTTGGCGCTCGGAGTGAACGACATGGCGCTCACCGACTCGCTCACGCCGGAATATATAGAGAGCGTCGCCGATTTGATAAACTCCGGCGACGCGCTCGTGCTCGACGCGAATCTGCGCTCGGACAGCCTTATATACGCTTCGAAACGCGCGAGCGTTCCGATCGTCGCCGACTGCGTGAGCGCGCACAAGGCGCGCAAGCTGCTGCCCGTTATCGGCAGCCTTGCTGCCATAAAGCCTAACATGGACGAAGCGCGCGCTCTCACGGGCGAGCAAACGCCCCAAAGCGCCGCCGCCGCGCTTTTGAATATGGGCGCGCGGCGCGTTATAATATCGCTCGGCGCGGACGGCTGCTATTTCGCGGACGCGCGCGGAAGCGGCTTCATAAAGCCCGAAAGGGTGTACGGCATATCGACAAACGGCGCGGGCGACTGCATGACGGCGGGCATAACCGTCGCCGCGGCCGAAAACGCCCCGGCGGAGCTGTGCGCTCGTCGGGGCATGTCGTTCAGCGATAACCTGCTTAAATCGAGAGTATAAATTTCCTAAAAATCCTATTCCGTCGCCCACTCTTTCGCGCGTTCGACGGCGCGTTTCCAGTCGCTTGTGAGCTTCGCGCGCGTCTCGGCGCTCATTTTCGGGCGGAACTCGTCTTTCTTTTTCCAGACCGCCGACAGGCTTTCATCGTCCCACATGCCTATGGCGCGCCCCGCGAGCATCGCCGCGCCGAGCGCCGTAGTCTCCGTGACTTTCGGGCGCACAACGGGGCACGCAAGTATGTCCGCCTGAAACTGCATAAGAAAATCGTTCGCGCTCGCGCCGCCGTCGCAGCGCAGGTTTTCCATGTTCACGCCGCTGTCCTTTGCCATCGCGGACAGCACGTCCGCCGACTGATACGCTATGGATTCCAGCGCCGCGCGCACAATGTGCGCCCGATTAGCGCCGCGCGTCAGACCCACTATTGTGCCGCGCGCGTACATATCCCAGTGCGGCGCGCCCAAGCCCGTGAACGCGGGCACTATGTACACGCCCGCGTTGTCCGCGACCGATTCCGATAATTCGCGCGTTTCGGCGGCGGAACTGATGAGCTTTAGCTCGTCCCTAAGCCACTGTATGACCGCGCCCGCGACGAACACGCTGCCTTCCAGCGCGTAGGACGTTTTGCCATCCTGCCGCCACGCGACCGTGGTGAGCAGGTTATGGCGGCTTCTGACGGGGCGCGAGCCTGTGTTCATCAGCATGAAACAGCCCGTGCCGTATGTGTTTTTTGCCGTGCCCGGCGCGAAGCACGCCTGCCCGTACAGCGCCGCGTGCTGGTCGCCCGCGAGCGCCGCTATCGGTATTTCGACGCCGAGCACGCTTTTGTCCATGACGCCCACGCGCTCTGACGAATCGCAAACGCGGGGCAGCACTTCTTTGGGTATGTCCATGGCGCGCAGCAGCGTTTCGTCCCAGTCGTGCTCGTGAATGTTGTACAGCATCGTGCGCGACGCGTTCGTCTCGTCCGTCACGTGAACCCTGCCGCCCGTCAGGCGGTATGTAAGGTAGCTGTCGACCGTGCCGAAGCATATCTCGCCGCGCTCGCATCTTTCGCGCAGACCCTCGTTTTCGTCGAGTATCCACTGAAGTTTCGTGCCCGAAAAGTACGCGTCGGGTATAAGCCCGCATCTGTCGCGTATGGTATTGCCCAAGCCGTCCGCCTTCAGGCGCTCCACGAGCGCCGACGTGCGCCGACACTGCCACACGATTGCGTTGTACACGGGTTTTTGGCTCTTGCGCTCCCACACGAGGGTAGTCTCGCGCTGGTTGGCGATGCCGACCGCGCGAATGTCTTTGGGGTCTATGCCCGCCTTGTCGACCGCCGCCCTGAGCGCCGTCACTTGGCTTGCGTATATGTCCTCAGGGTCGTGTTCGACATACCCGGGGCGCGGGTATATCTGCTTAAACTCGATGGCGTGCGACGCTTTGACGTTTCCGATGCTGTCGAAAATAACGGCGCGGGAGCTGGTCGTGCCTTGGTCGAGCGCGACAATGTATTCCATATAAAACCTCCGGCAGGTTTATTCGAATCGACCCAGATACAGCGTTGACTCGGCGGGGAAGCCCTCGCCCGCCAACGTTTCCGAATCGTTGTAAAACTCGGTCATTTCGGCGTCGGCGTATGGCACGTATTCGAACGGGTACATAAGCATGAACAGCGAGTCGGCGGGCGGCTCGAACTCGAACAACTGCGTTTCGTCCTCGCCCGTATCGGCAATAACCGTCACCTTGCGCGTTTCGGTCGGGTTCATGAGCTTTTGCAGCTCTTCGGGGATTTCGTAATCTACCCCGACGGTCGTGGATACTTTCGCGACTTTGAACGTGTTGCCGTCCGCGTCGCGGTAGTATTCGGTGACTTCGCGCACAAACAGCGTTTCGGGGTCGAGCGTGTATTCGATTATCGACGCTTCTTCGCCCTCGTATATGATCTCCTCGGTGAACAGTATTGCGTCGTCCGTTCCGCTCGTTTTGTTGGACGTGCTGTCCTCCGACGGCTTGGGTATGAGGCTTTCCAAGTTCATTTCAAGCGACGTTTCGTACTCGCCCAGCACGTAGCCTATCACGAACAATTGGTTTTCCGCCGCGTCGAAGCCGACGCCTGCGCCGTTTCGCATTATTTCGACGCTGCCGTCGCTGTCTTCGTAGACATACATAACGTCTCCGTTTTCGTCGGCCTTAGCGAAAGTGTAGAAAGATATGTCTTCGCTGCCGTCTTCGGCATAGTATATCGTGTTCACGCCTATGCCGCCGTATTGTTTAATAAGCAGTCGTCCGTCGTTCGCGCCCGCCACGTCGGCTACCGTGATTTCGCCCTCCGAAAATGCGCCGCCGCACAGAAGCGCGGTCAGCAGCGCGAACAGTATTATCTTTTTCATGCGCGTCTCCCTTCCCACATACGATTACTGTGTGAACCATACATACATTATACATAACCGACCGACAATGTCAAATACCGCGATGGGTTTCGCGCTTTGTCAGCCGATTGACGAAGCGGGAAAACGATGTTATCATGTAAGGACAATAATTGCTTCGGAGGTTTTTTATGACCGTGTATATAAACGGAGTGCCCGCCGACATATCCGAAAACGACGCGTATCTGAGCGTTCTGAAAAGGCTCGGGCTGGACGCGGGCGCGCTCGCCGTGATGGCGGAGGGCGAGACGCTTTCGCTTTTGTCGCCCGCGTCGCGCGGTTCGGCGCGAGTGCTGACATTCTTGGACGAGGAAGGGCGCAGGGTCTACGAGCGCTCGCTCAGGTTCGTAATGCTGCTCGCGTTTCGGGCGGAGTTTCCGTCGGCGCGGGTTCGCTGCGAGCACTCGCTCGGTCAGGGCATATACATAACCGCGCGCGGCGTGAAGCTCGATTCCGACACCGTCGCGAAGGTCGAGGCGCGTATGCGTCGGATCGTTGAGGACGATTTGCCTTTCAGGCTCGTGCCCATGTCGCGCGCCGACGCCGTGCGCTATTTCGAGTCGACGGGCGACGCGGACAAGGTGAAACTGCTCAAATACAGGCAGTACGAGCATTTCCGCATGTTCGAGTGCGGCGGCATGATGGAATACTTCTACGGCGAAATGACGCCGTCGACCGGCTATGTGAGCGTGTTCGGCTTAAAACCGCTGTCGGGCGGCGCGGTGCTGCTGTTGCCCGATTCCGCGAAGCCTGATAATGTGAGCGTATTTTTGCCTATGCCAAAATTGATGGCGACTTTCGGCGAGAGCGCCCGCTGGCTCGAAATTCTCGGCGTCGAGAACGCCGCCGACCTGAACGAGCTTACGAACGGCGGGAAGCTGCGCGAGTTCATACGCGTGAACGAGGCGCTTATGAGCCGCAAGATATTCGACATAGCCGACCAAATCGTCAAGAGCCGCGCGCGGCTCGTGCTCATCGCGGGACCCAGTTCGTCGGGCAAGACCACGTTTTGCTTAAGGCTCATGATCGCGCTGCGCGTGACGGGGCTTACGCCCGTGAAACTGTCGCTTGACGACTATTATATCGACCGCGACAAAGTGCCGTTTGACGAGCACGGCGAGCGCGATTTGGAAAACGTGTCGGCGCTCGACACCGAATTGCTCGGCGAACAGCTCGTCAGGCTGTTGGACGGCGAGCTTGTGAACGTGCCGCTGTTCGATTTTGTGACGGGCAAACGCAGTTCGAAGACCCACGCTTTGCACGTCGACCAAACTTCGCCCATATTGATAGAGGGCATACACGGGCTGAACGACATGCTCACGCCCGGCGTGCCGCGCGAAATGAAGTTCAAAATATACATAAGCGCGCTCACGAATCTGAATATAGACGACCACAACCGCATACGCACGACCGACGCGCGGCTTTTGCGCCGCATAGTGCGCGACGCGCGTTTTCGGGGCACTCGCCCCGAGAGCACGCTCAACAGCTGGGCTTCGGTTCGCAGGGGCGAGGAAAAGTATATTTTCCCGTTCCAGGAGGACGCGGACGCAATGATTAACTCAAGCCTTGCATACGAATTGGCAATAATGAAAAACTATGTCTATCCGATGCTGCGGGCGGTCACGCCCGACGCGCCCTACTACACTCTAGCGCGCAGGCTGGTGAAATTTTTGAATTATATCAGCCCCGCGGACGTCGAGGACGAGATCCCGCAGGACAGCCTGCTGCGCGAGTTCATAGGCGGAAGCTGTTTCTATAAAGAGGAGGAAACCTGAAATGAAGTGGCTGTCGATTGCCCTGACACTGTGCCTTATGCTGTGCGCCTGCGCGGCGGAGGACGCGCCGCCTACGCCCGAGCAAATCGCCGAAAGCGCGCTGCCGCTTATCAGCTTCATAGCCGCTTGCCCCGACATATGCTCGTTCGACGCCGAGCCGCCCGAGGCGCTCGCGGTTCAGGCGGTAAGCGCGTATCTGGCTCGCGCGGCTACGGGTTCGGAAGCCGAAACGCCGACCCGCGCGTACCTTAACATGTTCGCATACGGCGAATACCCGACAAACGCCGAAGTGACAGCCTTCATTCCCGCCGCGCTTAACGTAATCGCTGAGTCGGCGCTCGATAACGGCGCGGGCGAAATCGCGGTGAACGTCAGGGTCGAGGAGGATTACGGCTACGGTTTTGAGCTTGCGTATTATATGGACGTATACCTTATCCCCGACGCGAGCGCCGAGTATTCGGCGAAAATATCGCGCGTGTTCATACCCGAATGACGAATCTGTTCCGGCATATTTAACTGTACAATTTCGCGAAAACGTCGTATAATGACCGGGTTATCTTATATAACGGACAGTTCGAAGTCCTCCTGTCCTTAAACAAAAACAGGTTTGCGCGTATTTTGCGCCCCTTTGAGGATTTCCCGTAACGAATCCTCAAAGGGGTGATTTTATTTGAAGGCTAAGGATATAACCCGCGCCGCGATGATAGCGGCTATGTATTCGAGCCTCACGCTGCTTTTGCGCGAGTTCTCGTTCGGGCCTGTGCAGTTTCGCGCGTCGGAAGCGCTGACTGTCTTGCCCATGCTGTGCCCCGCCGCGATTCCGGGGCTTTTCATAGGCTGCCTTGTCGCGAATCTGCTCGGCAGTTCGATTGTGATATGGGACATGGTCATAGGCTCGCTTACCACGCTCGCGGCGGCTCTGCTCACGCGCAGATGGCGCGCCCGACCGCTGTTGGCGCTCGCGCCGCCCGTCGTTCTGAACGCTGTGTTCGTGGGCGCTATGGTGCACCTGCTCTTCACGGAGGGCGCGGCGCTGTCCGCCATGCCGCTTACGATGGCGCAAATAGGCGCGGGACAGCTTGTCGCGTGCTACGGTCTGGGTCTGCCGTTGTATATGCTGCTCAAAAAGACTCCCGCCGTGCTTTGGACGTGACCGCGTTATGCCGCGATTCCGTTAGCCTGACCGATATGAACACGAAATAGCCGTCTGTTTCGTACACCCGCGCGCCGCCGAACACGCTTTTGAGCTTGTTTTCGTACCACGCGCGCCTTTTTGTGACCAGAGCCAGCTTTCCGCCTATTTTCAGGCGATTGAAACCCTTTTCGATGAAATGCTTCGCGACCGCGAAGTCGCTCTGATAGGGCGGGTTTGAGAGTATCCAATCGAAGCCCGCGTCCGAAATGCCCATAAACCCGTTGCTCACCGCAGTTTTAATCGAAAAGCCGTTCGCGGCGGCGTTCATCCTCGCCGCTTCGACCGCGTTTGCGTCTATGTCCGACATGAGCACGTTTTCTTCGCCGCATATGTGCGCCGCGTATATGCCGACAAGGCCGTATCCGCAGCCCAAGTCGAGCGTTTTCTGACCGCGCTCAAGGTCGCACACGGACAGCATGGCGAGCGTGCCCCTGTCGAACGCGCGCGGCGAAAACAGCCCGTCCGACCGCTCTATCGTTATCTCAAAACCGCCGACCGCGCCGCGCATGTCCGTCCTCCTGAATTTTGTTATATCAGCTCCGCGCCCTCCGCGATTATGCGCTCGAGCGCCGACACGATTTGTATGTCGTATTTATCGGATAAGTCTTTAAGCTCGTTCAACGCCTCTGTAGGCGTTTTCGTTTTGTTGTACGGGCGCTTGTGCGTCATCGCCTCGAACGCGTCGCACACGGCTATCACGCGCGCGGGGAAGCTGATTTCGTCGCCCTTCAGGCCGTCGGGATAGCCCGAACCGTCAAGGCGCTCGTGGTGAGAGCGGGCAATGAGCGCTATCTGCAAACCGTACATGGGCAGCAATATATCATATGAAAGCATTGAATGCGTTTTCATCACTTCGTATTCATCAGCCGTCAGTCTGCCTGTTTTGTTCAGTATTTCGTCGGGTATGTCGCGCTTGCCAATGTCGTGGAACAGCGCCGCCGCCGTCACGTCGTCGAGCTTGTATTCGCGGTTTTTGAGCCTTTCGAACAGCGCCAGAGTGAGCCTGTGCACGTTCAGGCTGTGTTCGCGCGTTATATGGTCTTTTTTGTCTATCGTTTCGAGCGTCGCTTTGAGCGTTTCCGAATAGTCGCGCACGTTATCGTATACGGGCAGGTTTGAAACGTAGAGTAATTGCGCGTACTCGGGCGCTCTCATGCGCAAATCGTGCCTGAGCGCGCTTACGTGAAAGCCGTCGCCCTCGCCTAGCGTTATAGAGTCGCCCTCGTCGAGCAGCTCAACGCCGCCCGAAAGTATGAAATAAAACTCGATCAGCTCTTTGTCTTCGGCGGGGGCTATCCAAATCGTGTCGCTTTCCAGCAGATTGACGAGCATAACTTCAAAGCCGCCAATCTTCAAAAGCTGCCGGATCGTGTCGCCGCTGTCCGATTTTCTAAGTATATTAAGACCTTCCGTATTCGCGGGCATCGCAGTCTCCCCCGACGGTTGGATTATTCTTATTATAACATGCGGATAACAGATTGGCAAGCAAAAATCGGGAGGCTCGCGCCTCCCGACCTTTCAGTCAGACGATTGCTTTCTAGTTTACAGACCCATGCCGGCGCGCCACGCGTCGACCTGATTCTGAAGTTCTGCGATGACCGTGTCCACGCCCGCGTTTTTCAGCGCTTCGAGGAACTTCGGCACGTTTTCTTCGGGGTCGGACAGACCCTTGCACAGCGGGTCTACGTACTCGGCTGTTACCTGCCTGATGGCGGCGAGCTCGGTGAGTATGGGCTCTTCGTTAAACGCGAAGCCGACGTTGTCGGACGGCACGAGCGTGGTAGCGAAGTTTTCGTAGAGCTCGACCATGTTGGCGGGCAGCGAGGTGTCGGGCTCGGCGATTATGAAGCCCGGATAGTACGCGTTGTAGAGGTTCCAGCCGGTCGAGCCGATCTTCTCGATCTGACCGTTGTCGTTGCGGAACCAATCCTGACCTTCGAGGCCGTAGGCGACGAGGTTCGCGAACTCAACGTCTCCGCAGATGGCGTTTAAGAACATCATGACTCTCGCGGGGTCTTTCGACGTCGCGGATATTGCGTTCATCGAGCCGTATATCTTGTCGGTCGTCTGGAACGCGTAGTTTACGAAGTAGGGCTGGTATTCCTGCTGATAGGTCTTGGAATAGCCGGCAAGGCGCTTAGCCATCGAATCCTGTATCGGGACGATGGGGTCGTTGTTCGCCATCTTGGCGCTGGTGGACGGGTCGAGCGGCAGGCAGCCCGCCTGCGCGAGAGCGTAAGCGTCGCGGCAGTACTGCATGAACTCTTCGGTGTCATACTGGTTGATGACCACGTTGTGATCGACTCCGGGGAACGAGTCGTCGCCGATGATGCACACGCCGGGGTCTTTGCCGTTGCCGGTCAGCGCTTCATACGGATACAGGGCCTGGAATATCGAGTTGTTCAGGTTGGTCACGAAGCCGTTCGCGCCCGCTCCCGCTTCCTTCATTTCGTAGCAGAAGTCCATGAACGCATGCCACTTGCCCATCTTGTCGAGGGTGTCGTCCTGGAGGAAGGTCGGCTCGACGCCCACCGCCGCGGCCTGATCCATGCTTATCGCGAAGTAGTAGTGGCTGCAGGAATATTTGTGCGTCGGCACGGCGTAGAACTCGCCGTCGATCGTCACGGCCTGCCACAGCGCTTCGGGCCAGTTTTTGAGTATGTTCTGACCGTATTCCTGTATGAGGTCGCTCAACGGGTAGAACGCCTCTTTCGCCACGTAGTTGGCGTATTCGGAGGCGACGAGTATGAGGTCGAACTCGGCCTGTCCGCTCGTCAGATACTGCAGTTTCTCGATCGTCTCGTTGTACGTGCCCTTGACGAACTTGATCGTGCAGTTATAGTTTTCGGTCAGGTACGCGTTGATCGCCGCGAGCACGCTCTCGTCGGAATCGCTTTCGCCGCCGACAGTGTACCACACTATCTCGTAAGGCTCGAGCGCGGACGGGTCGATTTCGGCAGCGAAGGCGGTCGCGCCCGTCAAAAGCATGATGAGCGCCAGCAACAGTGAGAGTTTCTTCATGGGTTATCCTCCTTGTTTAATGTCTATCTGTACGCGTTTTGATTGACGCGCATGATATTCGTCTGAAAAATTATCCTTTCACCGCGCCCAGCGTGAGCCCTTTTACGAAGTATTTCTGGAAGAAAGGATAGAACACGAGCACAGGGGTCATCGATATGACGGTGAGCGCCATCTTCGCCGTTTCGTTGGGCAGGTTCTTGAGCATCTCCATGCCCTCTTCGGACGCGGCGAAGTCGGGGTTGTCGCGCAGCGTCTGTATGTCTTTCATTGTGCGCTGCAGCATGTATTGTATTGTCCACAGACTGCTGTCGTCGACGTAGAGCATGACGGGAAACCACGTGCTGAAATACGCTATCGACAAAAACAGGCCGATCGTCGCAAGCGCGGGTTTTGAGATTGGCAGTATGATTTGCCCGTATATGCGGAACTCGCCCGCCCCGTCGATCTTCGCCGCCTCTATCAGCGACTCCGTGCCGGCGTTCGAGAAGAACGTGCGCAAAACGATTATGTTGTAAGCGCCGCACAGACCCGGCAGCAGCAGCACCCAAAATGTGTCCCTCATGCCGTATACGTTTGTGTTTATGATGTATCTGGCGACCAAGCCGCCCGAGAACAGCATCGTGAAGTACGCGTAGAACGTGAGTATGCGCCTGAGCGAGAACTCGCGGCGGGCTATCGCGTAGGCGTACATGGTCATGAACAACAGCCCGAACAGCGTGCCGAATACCGTGAGCGCCAGCGAATTGCGATAGCTCACGAGTATTTTCTCCATGCTGTCTTTGAACATGAGCTCATACGCGCCCAAGCTCCACTTGTTCGGAAACAGGCTGAAACCCTTCTCGATTACCGAGCTTTCGGCCGAGAACGACGTTATGTATATCAGCAGCACCGGCACGACGCACAGAAGCGCCAGTATCGCGAGCACGGCGCATATTATCAGGTTCGCCGTATCGGAGATTTCCAACGGCCCGCGGCGGTGTTTTTTTAGCGTGATTGCCATAGCCTAAAACCTCCTTTTCGTCAGAACATCGACAGGTCTTTGTCGATTATGCTTATTACTTTATTTGTCGTGACCACCAGTATGAAGCCGCAAATCGACTGCACGAACGCGACCGCGCTCGAAAGCCCCTCGTTTTTGGACTCGCGCAGCGTGTTGTATACGAACACGTCTATGGTGTTAGTGACCGGCACGAGCTGACCCGAGTTCATGGGCACCTGATAGAACAAATCGAAATTGCTGTGGAAGAAATTACCGACCTTCATTATGGCGAGCACGACGATCATGGGCTTTAAGAAAGGCACCGTTATGTGCGTTATCTGCTGCCACTTGTTCGCGCCGTCTATTACCGCCGCCTCGTAGTATTCGTCGGATATGCCTGTTATCGTGCCCAGATATATGATTGACGAATACCCCGTGCCCTTCCACGTGTATATGAAGAACAGGAAGTACGGCCAGTAATCCGGCACGCTGTAGAAGGCTATCGGCTGCCTGCCCATCGACTGCAAAAAGTGGCTTATAATGCCCGCGTTGGCGGACAGTATGGCGAACACGATGACCGACACGACCACGTAGCTTATGAAGTGCGGCATTATGAGCAGGCTCTGGAACACGCGCGCCAGCTTTTTGTTGCGCACTTCGCTCAGCGCCAGCGCCAGACCCATCGGGAACAGTATGCCCGACACCAGAAACACGCTGTTGTAGAGGAGCGTGTTTGAGACGGTCTTCCAGAACGTCGCGTTCTGTATCATGAACTCGAAGTTTTTGAAGCCCACCCACACAGAGCCGAATATGCCGAGCTTCGGCATAAACTGCTTGAACGCGAGCAGCGTGCCCACCATGGGCATGTAGTGGAAGAAAAAGAAAAACGCTATTCCGGGAAGCGCCATTATCAACAGCGGCAGATCCGTTCTGAGCCGCAGTTTAACCTTCGTTTTGCGCTGTCGCCTTGTCAGTGTCCGCGATGTGGTCATCGGCCTTTCCCCTCTGCACTTTATAAATATGTGTGGTCATCATACCATATTATCGCTTGTTTTACAACAGCGGCAAGTATATTTGTGCGTTTTTCACATAAAACGCGCCCGTTCAAAATACATTGCGAATTAATGATTGCATATTCGCAATATTTTTTGTATAATCAGGCGGCGTAACATAAATTTAAGGGGGAACGGCTTCGTGAGAAGGATTTTTGCCGCGCTGCTTGCGCTTCTGTTGACGGCGGTGTTGCCCGCTTTCGCGTCGGGCGAGCTTTCGGAAACCGAAGAGTATTGCATATACTTCATACAGGGCGATTCGTACATAGGGCTGGACGCGACCGGCTCGGGTCTCAAATGCGCTCCCGTCGGTTCGGGCGCGGTTTTCACAATCGCGCGGGACGGCGAATACCTGTCGTTCAAGTCTGAGAAGGGCTATCTCACGTCGGGCGCGACGGGCAATTCGATAGCCTACGCGGGCGAGCTGACCGATTTGGGGCTGTGGAAGATAGAGGACGCGGGCGCGCAGGAAGGCGTGTATCTGCGCAACAAGGGCGCTATGTATAAAGAAAGCGCCCAGTATCTCGAATACTATTCGGGTAAGATTACGGTATACGGGCTTAAAAACGGCGGAAGCGCGTATTTGTTCAAAATCGTGCCCGCGTCGGAGTGCGTAAAAATCGAGGAGCCGGTCGACGAAAACAGGCTGCCCTTCACGCTGAAGGTCATGCAGACGGGCGACGTTCACGGCAGTCTCTACCACACCGACTATTCGTCGGGCAGGTCGGGCGGCGCCAAGAACGGGCTTACGCGCTTGGCGTCAGTGATAGCGAACATACGCAAGAGCAACGAAAACACTCTGCTGATAGACGTGGGCGACACCGTGCAGGGCACTCCGCTCACATATTACTACTGCTACGAAAGACCCGATTCATACGACCCCGCCGTTAAGGCGCTGCGCCTTATGCATTACGACGCGTGGGTGCTCGGCAACCACGAGTTCAACTACGGGCTTAACATACTCGGCAGGCAAATCGAATACGCGCGCTCCGAAAGCGTGGGCGGCGAGAGCAGCGTGCCCGTGCTGGCGGCGAATTTCACGGTAGCGGGCGACGAAACAAAACCGTGGGTCGGCGACGTCATAAAGCGCGAATACGACCTTGACGGCGCGACCGTGCGCGTGGGCGTTATAGGCCTTACCACGCCCAACATACCCAACTGGGAACCCAAGGAAAACTACGCGGGCATTGAGTTTAACGATTTCGCGTCAACATACGCTAAATACGAAAACGCGCTGTCCGACTGCGACATTGTTATCGCCGCCTGCCACTCCGGCATAGAGGGCGAGGGCGAGAGCGACTGGGCTAACCAGATACGCGCGCTCGTCTCAAGCTCGCAAAACATCGACCTCGTGCTCGGCGGTCACAGCCACGAAACCGGCGCGTACACCGTCAAAAACTCGCTCGGCGAGGACGTCACTGTGCTCATGTCGGGCAGCCGCGCGTACGAACTGGGCTTGGCGGACATACAGTACGACCCCGCCACGGGGCAGATGATCGTTGACGCCGAAACCGTGCCCGCGGGAGAAATCGATTCGTCGCTCGCTATGAGCTTAAGCCCGTTCGAGCGCGAATGCTGGCGCGACTACATGAACGATATAATCGGTCAAAGCACCGGCGAATTTGAGAGCGCCGGTAACATGCTCGTTCCGTGCGCGTTCCTCGATTTGATAGGCGAAATACAGCTCGATTCGGGTTATGACAAGATAGGCTACACGCCGACGGAAGCCGACGACGAAAGACCGCGTTTTTCGTTCTCGGCGGCGCTCAACTCAGGCGACGGCGTGCTCATACCGAAGGGCGACATAACATACGGCTCTCTGTTCACGCTCTACCGCTACGAAAACTGGCTGTACACCGTCGGCATGAACGCTAACGAAATCCGCGCGTGGCTCGAGTGCGCGGCGGACAGGCAGTACGGCGTCGACGCGAACGGCGCGCCGTTCGGCGGCGGCACGTACTGCGACTGCCTGTATGGCGACGGGCTTAAATATGAGATAGACATATCGCTGCCCGCCGGGGAGCGCGTCAAATATATACTGCTTGACGGCGAACCGCTCGACGAAAACGCAGTGTATAATGTCGTAATAAATAACTACCGCTACACGGGTGGCGGCAGTTATGTGAAGTATGTATACAACTGGCTGTCCGAGCGCGGCCTGCCGACCGACCTGATAGCCCACGATGACGGAAGCTCGCAATATCAAATCAGCGACGCGCGTCAGGTGTTCTCGACTCAGTACGACATGCCGTCGGGCGACGACAGGGGACAGGTGCGCACGCTTATCGCGGACTATATACGTTCAAAAGCCGTGATAAGCCCCGATGTGACCTCCGACTGGAGCGTGACATTCTAGCATACGGGGGCTTCCGAAGGCGGCGGGAAACGTCAGTTTCCCGCCGTCGTTATTTTGCAGAACACGATCGGCTCGGCTTCGCCCGACGCGGTGAAGTCAGCGTCGAACGATATATACTTTTCGCCGCCGATTTCTATGTATTCAGGCGGGATTTCAGAACCCGCTTCGCTTCCGTTTATCAGCGTAATGATCGCGCCCTCGAAATCGCCCGCGGGCAGCAGCACGCGCACCGCGCCCGAAGGTTTCTCCAAGCGCCCCGCAAATTCCCATGCGACCGACAACAGCGCCGCGTTATCGCCGAGAGAAGCGCGCCTGACGATCAATTCGCCTCTCGGGAGCTTGCCCGCCGCGCTTTCCGTCCGCGCGCCCGAAACCATTGAAAGCGAGAAGCCCGCGTCGGTTTCGCCGCATACGGGGCAGATGCTCGCGGTCGTTTCGTCGGGTTCGCCCGCGTTTACAACGACCGTAAACAGCGAGCAATTCTGCGCGTCAATATATTCGCACCCGCGCAGGCACTTAGCCGAATGCGTTCCGTTTTCGGCGGGAAGCCATTCGCCGTACCAGTGAGACAGCTTTTTTCCCGTTTTGACTTTATAGCTGTAATCGCATGTTTGGCATGTATACACCGTGTATCC
>CAYVPJ010000007.1:0-71055 GCA_964453505.1 uncultured Oscillospiraceae bacterium
GTATTAAATAGCATATTCATAGAACCCATATGAGAATCCGTGTCAGAATACGTATCCAATCATAGAATCCGTGTATCAACCTGTAAATGAATACGCTATCTCAATTAGGACTGTCGCGTTTTATCAACCCCGATGTCCGAACACACAAGAAAAGCCCGTAAACAGTATGTTTGCGGGCTTTTTTCATGCCTCGGGAAGGCGTTTGACCAAACATAAATAGTTGGGGAACAATTATTCCCGCCGCTTCTGTGTATTCGTGACTGCTTTGATTGACTCATGTGTAGGATTTTGACTGATCCTAACCGCGGCGGAGGAAGTCGCCGTTGACGCGCGGCTCCGTTTCTTCAGCAGTTCAGTTCTTTACGGCGGCGATTGACAGCCAATTCGGCAGAGCGGCTATCGGGTTGACATGCCAGTCATACATCCGATCGATCTCTTCGCGCGATACCTTTCTCCCGCTGAGCCTTTCCTTAAGGGAGAGAAAGAACGGCCAGTCGGAATCGGAATCCTTTTCGTCGTACATCTCCTCGACGCGCTTGATGGATAGCCCCGCGTCGAGTATCGCGTTTTCGATGTCCATCAGCCGCCAAGCGAAATTGATCTCGTTGCCGTCGTCGAACGGCCCCGTTAAGTCGTATGGTTTCACGACATTCATATGGTCGTCGAAAGGCCGCTGGAACGGGTGTATCTCGTACATGATGTACACGCCGCCCTTTTTCAAGACGCGCTCGACGTTTTTGTACATGCGACCGAGGTCGTCGATCCAGACGTGTACGCCGTTTGACGTATACACGAAGTCGTAAGCGCCGTCCTGTACGCCTTCCAATGTACGAGTATCGCAGCATCGATATTCGATGTTTCTGCCCCATTCGTATTTCTCCGCCGCCCTGCGCGCGTTATCGAGCTGGTTTTCGGCGATATCGCAGGATGTGACGCGCGCGCCCCGCATCGCGAAAGCGAACACGGCATGGTTGTCGCCGCTCGACGGCACGCACACGCGCTTGCCGTGCATATCCGGCAGGTATTGTGCGATCAACGCGAGCGTCGTTTTATGAAACGCCGTATCAGGATTTCCGGTCAGGCGATCCATCATCTGTTGCGAATGAAACATTGCCGAATAGCCCTCCGCGCCCTCGTTCCAGCTTTTTTTATTCAGCGCAATCAATCTGTCCATCTGAATACCTCCCGTATATACTGATCCATAGTATAGCATATCGTCTATATGAATTCAAACGTCGCGCGTCACACGGCGAACGCATGAATTACCGTTCCATGAGAATATTACGAAAGCAGCACAATAGTGTTGCCAAAAGGAATTATAACATAATCTGTCGAAATAAATACGGCAGAAAAGGTGATAGAGTTGTTGAGAGAACAACTTTGAGAAACTAACCGACTGCCGTAAAAAAGGGAAGATACATTACAACTTATTTGAGATAGTAGTCATGACGGTATGTTCAGTAGTGACTGAATGTGACGCATGGGACGATATAGCGGATTTCTGTCGCGTCAAAGAAGAATTGTTCAAAGATTCGCCGCATATGACGCTCGAAAACGGATTGCCGTCACACGATACGCTTGCGCGTGTGTGGAGAATGATATGTCCGAAAGAATTTGAGGAATGTTTTCGTTCATGAGTATTGTCCGTATGTCAGTCATGATCACGCTTTCTTAGCCTCTGTTTTACTTTCTGTTCATGCGTGAACCATGGTAACGGGGATGGCTGCGGTTGACACGGAGAGCGCGAAATGTTAGAATTCGGGCTGACATAAGATATGGTCGCGGCAGAAGCGGGGGAGAATTTTGCGGAAAAAGTTGATTATACTCAGCGGCTCGCCGTGCGTCGGCAAGTCGGCGGCGGGCGATAAGCTGTTCGAGAGCCTCGATAACAGCGCGTATCTTGACGGCGACTGGTGTTGGTGCGTGAATCCGTTTTCGGTCGAGGACAAAAGGCTGCGGAACGGCGACAAGAACATGTCGTTCATACTGTCTACATATCTGAACTCGGATTTTGATTACGTGATATTCGCGTCGGTTGTGGCGACGGATTTCAGCATACGCGAAAACATACTGAAAGATATTAAGGCGGAGGACTACGACGTGCTCGGCTTCACGCTCACATGCTCCGAAAAGACGCTTCTGGCGCGCCGCAAAGCGCGCGGCGACGCGGGCGAAGCGTCGTTTTACTGGCTGCGCCTGCCGCCGTATCCCGATGATACTGTTGTAAACACGGACGGAAAAACAGCCGCCGAGGTCGCGAACGAACTGCGGCGGCTGATATGTGGGGCGTAGGATTGGTTATTTATCCCAAAGAGCCTGATTGTCGGTGACGGTTCTGTATATGTTTTCGCCTGTTTTTGCTTCGAAATATTGCTTCAGGCGCAGGTTCGCGTCCCATTTGTTCTGTGGAAAGCGGCCGTAGCGGCGCTTTACGTCCTCCATGCGCGCAATTATGTCGGTTATCTCTGTGCCCGCCAAACTGTCGCAGAGCTGTATAAGCCTGTCGTAATCGTCGAACTCGATTTCTGAAAGCGCGCTCTCGATCTCGCCGATCTCGCTTTCGGAGATATTGAAGTCGCCGATATAATCAATAATTCCGCCGGTCACGAAAGAGTGCGTGAGACACGCGCGGGCGGCTTCCGCGTGACCCGATTCCAACATGAATTTATAGCCGTAGTATACGTGCGCCAAATGCTGCTTGTTGAGCCCTCTGCCTATATCGTGCATAAGCCCCAGCATATACGCCCTGTCAGGGTCCATGCCCGATTTCATGGCGATCTTCTCAGCGCATTCGGCGACGGCGCGCGAGTGCGCAGCCCAACCGCCGCCGCATTTCTGCGCCATATCTGAGAGTATGTCTTCATAAACGCGTCTGTCGGTCGTCATAAGCTTATTCCTTCGTGTACATTTTATACAGATCGTGATACACGCCGCCGCGGCGCATAAGCTCGTCGTGCGAACCGCTTTCGACGATGCCGTTTTCGGTGAGCACGAGTATCACGTCGGCGTTGTGTATCGTCGTGAGCCTGTGGGCTATCGTAAACGTGGTGCGCCCCTTCATAAGCGTTTCAAGCGACTTCTGCACAAGCAGCTCGCTTTCGTTGTCGAGAGCGCTGGTCGCCTCGTCGAATATGACTATCGGCGGGTTTTTGATGAACACGCGCGCGATAGATATGCGCTGCTTCTGTCCGCCCGACAGTTTCACGCCGCGCTCGCCGACATATGTGTCATAGCCGTCGGAGAGCTGCATTATGAACTCGTGCGCGCCCGCGAGCTTCGCCGCGCTCACGATCTCTTCGCGCGACGCGCCGGGCTTTCCGTATTCGATGTTGTCGTAAACGCTGCCCGAGAACAGATACACGTCCTGCTGAACCATGCCTATATGGTTTCTGAGCGAATGCAGCGTTATGTCGCGCACGTCGATGCCGTCTATCTTCACGCTGCCGCCTGTCGCCTCGTAAAAGCGGGGTATCAGGTTGCACATTGTGGTCTTGCCGCCGCCCGAAGGTCCGACGAGCGCTATCGACTGACCCGGCTTCACGGTGAGGTTTATGTGCGCGAGCACGTTATCGAGGTCGTTTGCGTATGTGAACGTCACGTCGTCGAATCTGACTTCGCCCTTCACGTCGTTAAGCTCCACGGCGTTCTCGGAATCGTGTATTGTAACCGGCTCATCCATGACCTCGATAAAGCGCTCAAGCCCCGTCATGCCGCGCTGGAACTGCTCGGAAAACTCGACTATTCGGCGAATCGAGCCTAACAGCATAGTCACGAACAGCAAAAATGTGATGAGGTCAGACGTCGAAAGCCGCAAGCCCGCGTTGGGCGTTATGAGCAAAAGCGCGCCGAGCACCAGTATTATGATGTACATGATGCCGTCGAAGAAGCGCGTCACGGAGTGGAAGCCCGCCATGTTGGCGTACATGCGGTATTTGATAGACAGGAATTTGTCGTTGCCGCGCTCGAATTTCTTTTCTTCAACGTTTTCGTTCGCGAACGACTTCACGACCCTGATGCCGCCGAGGGTGTCCTCGACCTGCGCGTTAAGCTCGCCGAGCTGATGGCGCGACTCCTTGAACGACGTGCGCATCTTGCGAGAGAAAATGCGCGAGCAGCCCACCATGAACGGCAGCATTATAAACACGCACAGCGTGAGCACCCAGTTTATCTGAATAAGCAATATGAAGGATACTATTATCTTTATGGCGGCGATGAATATCTCTTCGGGGAAGTGGTGCGCGAACTCGGTAACGTCGTTCAGATCGGTCGTTATGCGGCTCATGAGCTGACCGATTTTTGTGTTGTCGTAGAACGAATTTTGCAAAACCGCCAAGTGCCTGAACATTTCGGTGCGCATACTCGTCTCTATGCGCGCGCCCATGTTGTGACCTACGGACTGCATGTAATAGTTGGCGGCGGTATCAACGATGCGCAAGAGCACGTACAGGCCGCCCATTGTGAGTATAAGCTGAGCCGTCAGCGTCTTGAGCAGCGCTTCGGACTCGGTTCTGCCCGTTATCTCGCGCACGATCATCGGAAGCGCAAGCTCACACAGCGTGGTGAGCGCCGCGCAGAGCAGGTCGAACAGCAAAACTTTGATATGCGGTTTGAAATAAGGTATGAATTGACGGGTCAGGTACAGATTTTTCTTGACGTCGCGTTTTTTGTTTTCACTCATTGAAGTATACTCCCGAATATTTTATGAAGGCGTTTTTTCGACCGCTTTATGTTTGATCTGCCTCCACTTGGGCGGGCCGGTCAGCACGCACGACCAGTTTGCGAGCATCCATAAAAGCATAAACAGCGGAAACAGCACTATCGACTTCCACACGCTTTTCATGGGCTTTTTCTCAAGCGCGCACACAAGCACAGCGAACGCCTGCAAGCCCAGTATGGCGAGCACGAGCCACATGAGACTCATATACAGAAACGGAAGCAGGTATTCGGGCGTTTGAAACGCGTACATGCCCATCGAAACCGCCGACAGCGTGAGCGGCAGAAGCCCGCAAATCTGGAAGTATACGCTCCCGAACAGCATAGCCATGTCGATAGCTATGAGCGAATGCTTTTTGAGAAGGTCGCGCATATAGTATTTTTTGCACTGCCACGCGCCGCCGAACCAGCGCCTGCGCTGCGAAAGCGCGTCTATTATGCTTTCGGGCTGCTCGTCGTATGTTATGGCGTCGTCGAGCCAGTATATTCGCTCGCCCTTTATGGCGCATTTCGCGGTGTATTCCAAGTCCTCGGTGAGCGAATGCGTTTCAAAGCCCGTCTCGCGCAGAAGCGACGCGGCGACTATAAAGCCCGTGCCGTTCAAAGCCGCCGACGACTTTATAACGCGGCGCGCGTGGTTGTAGAGCCTGTTCATGAACCAGTAGAATATGCTCGAAGCGCCCGCCGCCCAGCTCGCCGACGGGTTCTTGCTGTCGCGGTAGCCCTGCGCGATCCTGACTCCCGCGTTGAGCGCATCGTTCGCCGCCCGCATGAAGTTCGGGTGCACGATGTTGTCGGCGTCGAATATGCAAAACGCGTCGAATTCGTCGCTTTCGAGAAGCTGCGCAAACGCGTCTTTGAGCGCCTCGCCCTTTGAGTGGACGGCGCTTCTGACGTTCACGATTCGCGCGCCGGCGGCCTTCGCCGCCTGTTCGGTCGAATCGGTGCAGTTGTTGGGCACGACGATTATGTCGTACAGCTCGCGCGGGTAATCCTGCTTTTTGAGGCTTTCGATGAGCTGAGGAATGACGTCCGCCTCGTTGCGGGCGGCAATGAGCGCCGCGATCCTCTTAGCGGGCGCGGTCTTAATAAAATCGGACTTGCGTTTTCTGAGCCCGAAAACGGCGATAACGGCGAAGAACAGACCGTAAGCGCCCAACAGAGCGCCCGTGACCATCGATATTACGTCAAGTAAAGGCACAATATCACCTCGCAAACGATTATACTTCATTAAAGCACAAACCGCAAGAATGACACTGCAAACTCAACGCGGGGTTAATGCAACAGGGCGGTAGAGCGTGATTTCCACATATTTCTGTTCGATCATAACGACCAAAGCAGTAATATCGCTACAGAGAATCATTAATACAGGCAACAAGTCGTAGGCATGGAGACGCTATCTGGAAAATATACGACATGAGCAAGAAAAATATCATCGGAGTGCTTTTGATTTTGAGAAAAATGTGCTACAATTAATGTCAGAGATTAAGTTTACACTGAAGAATGATGGGGCACAATGATTTGTATAATTCACTAGAACTCTTTGCCGGGGCGGGTGGTTTGGCTTTAGGCATAGAAAAAGCGGGCTTTTCGCATATTGGTCTCATTGAGATAAGCAAGCCCGCAACCAATACATTAAAGAAAAATCGCCCGCAGTGGAATGTTATTTGCGATGATATTGCAAATATATCTTGCTTAGATTTGGAAGACTACTTTAATATTCAAAAAAGCTCATTGGACCTTTTAAGCGGCGGTGCTCCATGTCAAGCATTTAGTTATGCTGGAAAAAGGTTAGGACTTGAGGATACAAGAGGAACATTATTTTATCACTATGCCGTTTTCCTGAAAAAGTTACAACCACGAATGTTCCTTTTTGAGAATGTTCGCGGTTTACTAACACACGGAAATGGAAAAACATATGAAACAATGTTAAGCGTCTTTCAAGAGGCTGGCTATCAAACACAGTATAAAGTGTTAAATGCATGGGATTATGGCGTTGCTCAAAAGAGAGAACGACTTATCACTATAGGAATAAGAAATGATTTAATAAAGAAAATAGACTATCATTTTCCAATACCCCACGATTATAAGCCTGTGTTAAGAGATGTGTTGCAAAATGTACCTGTCAGTTTAGGAGCAAGGTATTCAAAGAAAAAAGAAGAAATTTTCAAACTAGTACCTGCGGGCGGCTATTGGCGGGATATTCCACCTGAGATAGCAAAGGAGTATATGAAAAGCTGTTGGTTTATGGGAGGTGGAAGAACTGGAATACTCCGTAGGTTAAGTATGAATGAACCTTCATTGACTGTATTAACATCGCCTTCACAAAAACAAACTGACAGGTGTCATCCTCTAGAACCACGCCCCTTTACTGTTCGCGAAAACGCACGATGCCAAAGTTTTCCTGACGAATGGGAATTTGAAGGAAATATTGGAGAACAGTATAAGCAAGTTGGTAATGCTGTACCTGTAAATCTTGCTTATGAAATAGCTGATAGTATTCACAAGGCTTTAATAGGAGGAGAATAAGCGTGTATACAAAATGGCCGTTATCGTTTATATGCGAAGAGGATTTTATTACACACGTCAAAGCGACGATTGCAAAATACGGAGAAAAGCTTGAACCATATAATGTCATTAAGTTTAACTCGAATATCATCGACCCAATTAAGTTAATTTTTGACAAGATGGTATATCAGTCAACATGGGAAGAAATAGTTAAAAATGAGGTCTTTCGTCAAAGAGATAAGTCTAATAATAACGACATTGGATATTTCCATCAACACATTTTCAAATACATTACTGATTGTGAAGTCCCAGTAAACGGTGAACAAGGTGGCTGGGATGTGATTTATAGAAAAGCTAACGGAATAAATATGCCAGATGATGACAATGTACATACTGTATATGTTGAAATGAAGAACAAACATAACACTATGAATAGTTCATCTGCGGCAGATACATATATATCTATGCAGAATCAATTATTAGCTGATGATGATTGTGTATGTATGCTTGTAGAAGCTATTGCAAAACATTCGCAGAATACCAAATGGAAAGTTACTGTCAATAAAAGGAAAGTAGAACACAAACGAATTCGAAGGGTGAGTATAGACAAATTTTATACTCTTGTAACAGGAATAGAAGATGCTTTTTATCAGATGTGCCTTGTACTCCCAGATGTTATAGAAAAAGTGATCAATAATGCAGAGATTATTGTTCCTGTCGATACTGTCTATTCTGAATTGAAGGAAAACGCAGATAGAAATGGCGTATCCATGGCCATGGCGTTTTATCTTTTGGGGTTTTCGGAATATTCTGGTTTCAAAGAATAGCAATTTTATGTAACTTATCTAACAGTATTCATATGATTAATATAGATTGCAATAATCCTTTGGAAATTCATTCCCGACAAAACTTTCGTCGGGAATGAATTTTTACTCGTAATGGTACTTACTATATCGCAGATAATATTTTTATGAATGCAAAATGCGAACGCCAGAACTATTTCAGCGCCTTTGCCAAGACGCGGTACAGCGCGGCGGGGTTGTAGGGCTTGCCTATATGCCCGTTCATGCCGGCGCTTTTGACCTGACGCACGTCGGAATCGAACGTGTTGGCGGTCATGGCGTATATCGGAACGGTTTTGGCGTCGGGTCTGTCCATTGAACGTATGGCGGAAGTCGCCTCATAGCCGTTCATTTCGGGCATCTGTATATCCATGAATATCAGGTCGAAATGACCCGACGGGCTTTCGCCGAATATGCCGACGGCTTCGCTTCCGTCGCGGGCCGATATGATTTCGGCGCGCGTTTCGGATATTATTCGATACGCTATCTCGCGGTTCATCGCGTTGTCCTCGACCAACAGAATGCGCCTGCCCGACAAATCCGGAGCTTCGGTTTCGCCGCCGGAACGGTTTGAGCGCGGTCTTTCGGGTTCATTCAGCAATGCGGCGGCGGCGCTATCGTCGGCATATTTCATAAGCAGCGTCACGGTGAAAGTCGTTCCCGCGCCGAGCTCGCTTTCGCATTTTATGTCGCCGCCCATTAAGTCGGCGAGCTTTTTGGCTATCGCCATGCCCAAGCCCGTGCCCTCCGTCCGCGAGGTCGAGGGGTCGTCCGCCCTCGTAAACGTGTCGAACACATGCGATATAAATTCCGGCGCGATGCCTATACCCGTATCGGTGAATGTGAAGACATATTTTCCGCGCGTTTCGTCGCCCGACTCGCTCTGCGACACGCCAATCGAGAGTTTACCGCCCTCAGGAGTGAACTTTACGGCGTTCGAGAGTATGTTTACAAAGACCTGCACGATATGCACGCCGTCGCCCAATACGGCGGGTCTTTTGAGGCCTGACATATCCACGCTCAGCGTCTGCCCTTTCGCATCAACGGCCGACGTCATAAGCGAGACGACGCTGTCAATGAGCACGGGTATCAAGAGCGGTTCTTCCGAAATCGGAATGCGCCCCGACTCGATTCGGCTCATGTCGAGCACGTTGTTTATGATGTCGAGCAGATAATCGGACGACGTCTGCACCTTCTGAAGACACTCGTCGACATACTTCGCGTCGCCTATGTGCTTTCGGGCGATCGCGGTCATGCCGACTATGGCGTTCATGGGCGTGCGTATGTCGTGGCTCATGCTCGATAAAAACGCGGATTTCGCCTTGCTCGCCGCTTCGGCTTCATAAAAGGCGGTTTCGTACTTGCGCTTCTGTTCGCTGTCGCCGCGCAGCTCGGCTATGGTTTCCGAGAGGAAAGCGCGCTCGTCAGCAGCCGCGCCCGCGGGTTTTACGTCGGCGACCTGCGCTGCCAAGTTGCTTATGGGTTTATACTGAGATATGACGCTCACGAGCATCACGGCAATCGCTATCACGAGCAGCAACAGTATAAGCGCTATGAACACGAGCTGCTTGTTGGCAAGCCCCGAAAGCGTGTCGGAGTGGCGTATTACGGACACGAACGTCCAGCCGTTCGATTCGGACACGGCTTTCTGAAGCACGTATTCGTTGCCCGACGCAGAAGTAAAGTTTTCCTCCGCGCCGCCGTTTCTCACAAACTCCGAAAGGTCGATTTCGTCGTTCAGATTGCTGATTGAGAATATTTCGTCGGCGTTCATGTCGAAAACGGACACGCTGCCGCTCGCATTCAGATACAGCGTTTCAAACAGCGGCCGCACCTCGGTCGCGGGAATTATCATGAGCACATGCGCCTGCGGCTTCGCGGAAAGCTGCGGCAGCGGATAGCAATATGTGATATAAGAGCTCGAGCCGTCGCTTATTACGGTGAGCTTCGTTTCGGTCTGGTCGTGGATTTGCTGTATCATCTCGCTTGCGTAAGCTCTGTTCACGCCTAAGCCAGACGACATAAACTCGCTGAGCGAGCGCGAGCCGTTCGGCGTGTATATAGTGTTCGGCTCGGCAGTCCTGCAAAAAGCCAGATGCTCTATGAAGTTGTTGCCGACCAGATAGCGGCTCAGCGCTTTAGCCATATCGGAAGTAGAAGACGGCGTATTGGTCACGTGCTCATAGTAGAACGCGGGGTCTTTTCCAATGTTATAGGCTATGCTCGTTATCTCGTCCATGCGCTCGGAGATCGTGTTTCGACATGCTCGCTACCCTCTCCCTGTCGACGCTCTGGCGAAGCTGTCTCACGATTATGAGAAGCCGCCATATGTTGAACAGCAAAAGCACCGCAAGGAATATGATTATAGTGAGCGGGAAGAACGAGAGCAGCCGTTCGGACACAAACGCGGACACGGGGACGGAAACGAATATTTGGAAATCGTTATCAGACCCACATGAAGCGTAGGCGAAAACGCAGTCCTGCTGTTTAAGGTCGCGGTACACAAGATAGCCCGCGCCGTCGGCGTCCGAAAGCACCGAATCGCGCAGGGCGTTTCGCTCGTCGATGGATAGATTGTTGTATTTATATATGTAATCGTATATGTTCTCGGCGCGGAACGAGTCGTCCTTCGCCAAGTAATTGCCGTCGGAGTGGCAGACGGCGGTGTCCAGTCTGCCGTATTGCGTGTACGTTTCGAGCGTGTCGAGTATCTTCGTTTCGAGCTGCGGCTTTACGAGAAAATATCTGTGAAGCTCGCCGTTTTCCTCGCAGTCGATTCCGCAAAACACTGCGAAATAGTGCTGCGCGTCGGTCTTGTTCGTAAAACCGCGCGAATAGCATATTTCGCCCGCCCCGCGCTGCGAATATTGGTACAGCGCCGAGGAAAGGTTGGTGTCTTTGTATACCACGTTCCAGTATTCGCCGTCGGCTTTTCTGCTGGAGCGACCCGCGTACACGTGGTACAGGTCGGTAGACTCGTCTTCTGAGCGCCTAAGTAGCTGGTATTCGTTATCGGAATCGCCCACCAAAGACAGATAGTCCATCACCTCGTCGACGTTTTTGCCGCTGCAATACCTGTAAGCGATCTCGACCTCGTGACCCGACCGCGACAGCGCCGAGAGCATAAGCCCCGATTTCGCCTTGGCGATGTTTGAAATGTTTTCTATGTTCTGGTCGTATGTGCCTTCGTTGTTGTAGGAGGAATACAGAAGCAGGCAGGTCACGAGCGCGACGATCAGAAAAACGTCGCAAACGACCGTAATCAGCGTGGAACGCCTTATTCTGTGCTCCGCCTGAGACGTCTCGCTTTTGTACTTTATCATAACCCGCCCCCCACTTCCGCAGCCGTATCTAACGCGCTTCCTTCGCCTTGAGGAATTCGGCTTCGAGACGCGCCATATAGTCCTCGAGCGTGAACATAATGCCGTATGTGCCATCGCCGTTGTCCTTCATATACTTCTGGGCGGTCATTTTTGAGATTCCGACCATGTCGTCGTAGCCTGTGCCCATGAGCGTCACCACGGTTTTATAGAAACCGTAGCCGAAAGTCATCTGACCCACGTCGCTGGTGCGGTCGGTGGGAACGTCGAATTGCAAAAGCGCGTCGGACGTGTTCGGGATTTTTCCTGCCTTCTCCGCGAACGCCCTGTTGTTTTCGGGGGTGAAGAAGAAATTCAGAAATTCGAGCGCCCAATCGATGTTGTCCGAGCGGTTGTTTATGGCAAGCCCGTCGGCGGGCGAGAGGTACGCGAACCCGCCGTTCTGACCGACGGGGCTGAGTATGAATTGATATTCGATTTCGCTGTGATAGTCGGACTTCGCTTTCGCAAGCTCCAGCTCGAACGCCTGAGTGTCGGTCATGAACGCGATGTTGCCTATGTCGTCAACCTTCTCATATACGCCGTCCGACACCTTGGTTTCGTCTATGTCCTCGCACATGAGGTACGCTTCGACGTCGGTCGAATTGGGATATTCGACTAAATCGACCGTGAGCCGCCGCCAGCCCGCGCCGCCGTTTTTGAGAGCTTCGCGGTAGTCGATCGAATTTGCGCGGCGGCCGCGGTAGTAGTCGGCGAGCATCATGTCGGGGTTCAGAAACTTAGTAACCAAATCGCGGTCGGCGGGCAAAACGCGGTCGTTTATATACGCCCTCGTCCTCTCGCGCACGCTCAGGCCGACGGAATCGAAATCGAACGTTATGAGCGAGCCTTCGTTGTCGGCGATAGCCGCGTCGGTGTTCAGGTTGAAGCGGAACATCGTGTACGTTTCGGGCTTTCTGTCGCGCATCGACTGCTTCCACTTTTTGTATATGGTTTCCTTTTCGACCTGATCGGTCACGTCCCTGAACGATATAACGGCCTTTACGGGCCTGTCGTCGTCGGAAAATATGGTGGTGCTCTTGGCTTCCATCCAACGCCACTGATTCAGATATTTCTGGCGGAACGTGGCGGCGGCGGCCTTGCTGCCCCGAAGTATCGACATGAAGAAACCCGCGTACTGCTCGGCGCTCTCGGGCGCTATCATGCCCGCGCGGATAGGCTCGTCTGGCACGTTTCGAATGACTTCCGGCAGCGAGTAAACCTGCGCGACGTGCGATGTCACGGTGAGCGTGCGGTCGCTTATCTGATAGCGCGCCATTATATTTCCGCCCAGTTCGACAGCGAGCCTGTTTTCCTCCTCGTTTATGCGGGCAAGCTCGATTGCGTCCTGCCGCCGGGTGACGTCGAGCAGAACCGCGTTGAACGTGACCTTCTCGGTGCCGCGCCCGGTGCAGGAAGCCTTTAGGTTTATCCATTTGTGATCGCCGCCCGACAGGCGAACGCGGTAAAGGCAGTCGGCCTGAACGCCGTCGGAGACGAGCGCGTCTATCTGCGCTTTGAGCAACGGAAGGTCTTCAGCGTATATGCCGTGGTAAACGTCGTTACCGCAGACGGCCTGACACCTTTCGCGGGTTATGTCGAAGAGCCTGCAAAAACCGTCGTTGAAATATGTGAGCTTTATTTCGCCGTCCCTGTATTCGTAGGACGCTATGCCGCCGGGGATGCTGTCGGTCAGAAGCTCGAACCGCGTTTTCATGCTGTGGGCTTCCGTGGCGTCGCGCCCTATGCCGTAAACGCCGACGGTGTTGCCCTTCGAGTCTTTGAGCGGGAACTTCGAAGTGCAAGTGTATATGTCTTCGCCGTCGCAGACGGGTATGCGCACATAGCTGTCTATCAGCGGTTCGCCCGTGCTTATGACTTTAAGATCCTCAGCCTCGAACGCTTCCGCTATCGACTTATCGAGGAAATCGGCGTCGGTCTTGCCGACCAGCTCCGCTTCCGACTCGCAGCCCACCAGCCGCGCGAGCTGCTTGCTCAGGCAGATATAGCGCAGGTCTTTATCCTTGACGAACACATACTCCGTCTGCGCGTTCATTACGGCGCTCAGGGCGATGGGCAGCATTTCCCTGAACGACAGATACGCGTCGGAAACGGGCGTGAACAGCGCGAAAATGAGGAAGCTGCCCGACTCGCGCGGCACTATGCGGCCGGAGAGCTTGACGCCGATATAGCCGAGCGTCACATGGCGCAGGCGAATATCGCACGACACGTCGCGCCGATTTTGTATAGCCTGAACGATCTCATCCATTATGACGGGCACGTCGTTAGGGTGAATTGCCGACATGGGCGAGGGGTCGACATAGCTTTCGCCGCCCAGCCCGACAAGCTCCCAATAGCTCTTGTTTTGATATATGAGCCGTATCTCGCCGCCGTCAAGCTCGTATATGCCCGCGCCTGCGGGCAGATTGTCGAGCAGCGCTTTTTGCTTTTCCTCCTCGTTTATTAGCTCCGTGGCGTCGGTATAATAGCTGTTTAAGAACACGCCCTGCGCGTTTTCGGTTATGCGGCAGAATATGTTGACATACATATAGTCGCCGCCTAAGCGCTTGAGCCTGTAGCGCAGCGTCATGGGCTCGCGCGTTCGGATCATGTGCCGGACGGCCTCCCCTGCTAAGGGAGTAGGGTGCGATAAGCGCCGCCAGGGTTCAAATCCCTGCTTCTCCGCCATAAGCCCGTAAATGCTGAAAAACTCAGTGTTTACGGGCTTTTTATCGTTGTTCTGCGAGTTTTGAGCATATGTTCAGTTGCTCGGTCGGTCTTGCTCGGTATTCAATTATCTGCTCTGATTCCTGCGTCTATTCCTGCGATTATTCAATGGTTTCGACGGCCTTGAGCTTATCCGCAAGCGGGATCCGCACATAGTTTTTCATGGTAGTCACGAAAGAAGCGTGTCCTCCGGCCTCGGCAATTATCCCGCCTTGTACACCGGCGGCGGTCATGCTCGAAAAATAATAATGTCGGCATGTCTGAGGCGGTAACTCTCGGAGACCGGTTCGCTCGATGGCTTTCCAATAGGCATCGTAAAAATTATCCTCGCTCATTTCAAGGAGCTTGTTTTTGCGCTCCGCGACAAAACGCGCGATGATCGGTTTTATCTTCGAGTGGATCGGGATCTCGCGGTCGATCCCTGCCTCTGATTTGATCCCGCCGATCATGTAATTCTCATCGAGGAAAATGTTCTCAAGTGGAATAATCGAGATCTCGCCGTAACGCAATCCGGCATAGCACATGATGAGGATATATCCGGTGAACGGATTGCTCTCGTAATCTTTCCAAAGCGCGGCGACTTCTTCTTTTGTCCAACATTCCCGCTTTGCTTTCGGCGCGTCGGGAGTACTGGATCTGGAAATTTTACATGGGTATTGCCTCAAACACCAAGTGTATCAAATTTACCGCCTTATTTGGCGGTATACATGTGGGAGCGTAACGCGTAACGAAGCATAGCCTCTCGAGACTTGCAATGCAAAACGGAGGTGTATATTATGAGTGTCACAATCGGATCGGCACGTATCGACGAGAACGGAAAATCTCACGGCGGCGCGGCGGGAGATCAAACCGGAAAAGAGCTATCTACGCAATCGTGGTATAAGCACAAAAAAGGCTGGGTCGTTCTGCGTCCAAAGGATCCGGCAAAAGCGAAACTCATCGCCGCATGTATGCGCGCGGCGTGCAAAAACAGTTATATCGGCTACGATCAGTATCAACGCGATACATTGTATAACGAGGCGAAGAAATACGGATTCGACGTGTCCAAGGTGACAAAAAAGGTCGAAACGGATTGCTCCGCGCTCGTGCGAGTGTGCTGCGCGTATGCGGGAATCATGGTCGAGAATTTCCGCACGACGAACGAGGCATCTGTCCTCATGGCATCCGGCGAATTTATCAAGCTCACCGCCTCGAAATACACCGGATCGAGCGCATACCTCAAAACCGGTGATATTCTGAACACGCTCACTCAGGGTCACACCGTCGTCGTTTTGACGGACGGCTCAAAAGCCGAGACCGCGCCGACGGCGTATGTCTATGGCGATCGCGTTTGCAAGCGTGGATCCGAGGGCGCCGACGTGAAAACCATGCAAGCGTATCTCATCGCGCTCGGCATCTCGTGCGGCAGCTACGGCGCCGATGGTGATTTCGGATCCGCGACTGAAAAAGCCGTGAGCGCGTTTCAATCGGCGAACGGTATCAATTCGACAGGCATCGCGGACAAGTCCACGCTCGCGGCGATTAAGACGTGTGCCGAGGGTGCTTCTGCGCCCGATCCCGTCGAGCCTGATAAAGAGTCCGGTGACACAAAGAAACCTCCCTACGAGGCTCCTACGGGCTCACGGAGCATGTCTCGCGGCAACACCGGCGAAGCGGTGAAATGGCTACAATGGGCGCTTATCGCGCTCGGCATTTCCTGCGGCGCGTGCGGTATCGATGGCGATTTCGGCAGCGCGACGCGCAAAGCCGTCATTGCGTTTCAAAAGCGCGCGTTTCCCGATAATCCGTCCGAATGGGATGGGATCGTCGGCGTGAAAACTCTCGCCAAGCTGAAAGCGGCGCTCTGAGGTGAACACCAATGATCGAAGCAATTACGACAATCCCTATCCTATGGCGATGGGTTCTCGGCGCCTGTGCGATGATCGTCGCACTCGGCAGCGCCGGAGCCGTCATCGTAAAGGTATTTAAACCGAAGTATGATTTCCGAAAAGAAATCGACACGCTCGCTCGAAAACAGGCAACCGATCAGGAGAGCAATGAGCGCCGCTTCAAAAAGGATCTCGACATAATCAATGACCTCAAAGAATCAAATAAATATCTCTGTAAAGGAGTGCTCGCTCTCTTGAATCACGAGATAAGCGGGAACTCCGTCGAAAAGCTCACCAAAGCGCGAGACACTATGAGTGATTACCTTGTGGAAAAATGAGTGAGGAGGAAAGAATCATGAATCAACCGAGGTGGAAAAGCTGGGCTCTCTGGACTTCGATCGCCGCGCTCGCCGTATTCTGTGCGAAAGAATTCGGTGGCGTGGACATCGGTGAGACCGTTGACGGTTTGCTCAACGTTCTCTTACCTGTTTTGATTGCGTTCGGCGTCGTCAACAATCCGACCGACAAGAGCTCTCTGTAAATCACAAAACGAACCACGAGCGGCATCTCCTCGAAATAAGGCGGTGTCGCCCGTCTTTTTTTTTTGTCCCTATAACAGCAAAAATAACAGGATAAAACAGGATCGCGAAAAATCCTGTTAGCTCGAAAAGCCTTATAAATCAAGGGTTTTCTCTGTATTATAACACAATAACATCATTATTCTCTTTTCTAAGGAAGAAAATAGATATTATATATTATATAAAAACAGAAAGAGAGAGTATATAGGAATTTCGAAAAAATCCTGTTATGGTGTTATGGAATCCCGAAAGCCCTGATTTTACTGCATTTCCCGCGCTTGTTCTCCCGAAAATGCTGTTATAGATTCTGTTATTGATCCTGTTATTGCCTGCAACGCGTGGATTTTCCCGCTGGACGCTCTTGAATCCGGCGGGGGGTTTCGGTTATACTATCCGTGTGAGGAGGGGTATACGTGGTCGATGATGTCATGAAAGCGGCGAAGGTTACAAACAAGGTACTCGCCGATGTGCTGCAAGTGGATCCGCACGAATTGATAAAGAGGAGTGATTCGGATGACGAACAGATCCCGCTATTCTAAGGCTCGACGACGCAAGCGACGTTCTCTGAGGGTTCCGGTCATCGTGGCAGCGGCCGCCGTTCTTCTTATTACGATTGGCATTATTGTAGGCATTCGTGTAAAAGATGAACGTGAATATCAAGCATCTCTCGCCGAAATCCGTAAAAACGCGGATAGTGTCACCGCGTTCAACGATCAGGTTGACATTTTGGGTATGTGGTTTTCGGATAACGGCGGCTATTATGATTTCAAATCGAATGGTGTTGTCGATCAGTTTATTCCTGCTGGTGCGATATACGAGGGCAGTGAACAGATAATTATATCTGAGGAATGGTCGTTCATAGGGAATGTGTTGAAAATCAGTGATGTTGAGGCAGAATATTCAATCGATGGCGATGTTTTGAGATGGGGCGCAATGACCGTTCGTAAGTGAGATCGTATTCCTTCTCTATTCCTGCGTATAGCGCAAATATGCCGATAAATCAGGGTTTTTTTCAGCCCTGCTAAGGGAGCGTCGTCGGGGTGCACGCCCGCGAGAGAATCCTCGCCGTGTATGCGCATAACCTCGTCGCGCGTAAGCCCGACGATTCGGCAGTAACCCTCGTTTATGTATACGGGTTTCAGGCTGCCGTCGGGGAAAACGCGCAGGCGCGCGTAGCCGCCCGGCATGTCGTCCATCATAGACTGAAGCTGTTCGGAGACCTCGCTCAGGCGCTGCTGCTCGAGCCTTCTCGACGTTATGTCGGTATACAGCGTTATGACGACAGGCTGCTCGATGCCCGTGAAATGCGAAAGCGACATGACGGATTTTATCCAGATTTCGGATTTATCGCGGCGTATGGCGCGGTACTCCTGAGACACGGGATGCCCGTATTCATAGAGCGCGAGAGTGTTTCCCTTGACGGCCTCGACGTCGTCGGGGTGGATTATCGAATAGTAGTCTTTTACTTCGGTTCGGTATTGCTCTTTCGTGTATCCGCGCATCTGATAGAACTGCTCGTTTGAGAACAAAAGCTCGACTTCGTCGCCGTTTCTGACGGTCGCGGTCAGGCCGCTGTCAATATCGCGCATAATGGAGCGCGACTGCTCGGCGCTTCTGAGCTCGCTTTGCTCAAGCGCTTTTTCTTCGGTTATGTCGCGTATGACGGAGAGCTGCACGGGCTGATCGATGCCCGACAGGCTGCCCACCGATATGGCGGCGCGGAAGAAGCGGCGGTCGCCGTTTCGCAAAAGCGCCCAATACTCGAGCAGCGCCGAATCGCCTATTTTTTCAAGCCGCGCCGTCTGCTCGGTCACGTTTTTCTTGTCTTCGGGCGCGACGGTTTGATACGGGGAAGTGATCTCAGCCTCAAACTGCGCTTTTGTGTATCCGAGCATTGTATAATAGCGGTCGTTCGCGAACACGTACTCCGCGTTATCGCCTTTCAGTACGGCGGCTATAATGCCCAAGTCGATATTGTCCATTATAGCCTTGAAGCGCTCGGACAGCGCGAGTATCTGACGCGCGGACTCGCGCTCGCGGATTTCGGCCTGCCGCTGCGCGGTTATGTTTTCGTTCGTACAATACACGAGGCAGCGGTCGCCCGAAGTGGCGATCACGCGCATCGTGGCGCGCAGGTACGTCTCGCGCGGACAGCCCGGCAGGTTCAAAAACATGTACTCGCCCGTGACGTCAGCCCCGGTCTCGATCGATTTTCTGATGTCGGAAACAAGCCGCGCGTCGGTTTCGGAGTCGAGATGATCCTGCCATTTGAGTTTGAGAGCGTCCTCGACGGTCATGTCGGCGCTTCCTATGACCTGCGCGTATTTCTCCGTGGCGCGCAGCAATTCGATCTTGCCGGAATGATATTCGTATATGCACGCTCCGCCGACATAGCTGTTGAATATGAGCGTGTCCATGCTGTTGGGGTCCCAGAACGAATCGTTGTTCAGGTTTTTGACGGTTTTAAGCGAGGACAGCCTGCCTTCCTTCGCGGCGGACGCGCAAAACTCGCGATAGCTCGCCTCGGGCATCGGGCGCGAGTACAGATAGCCCTGAATGTAGCTGCAGCCAATAGAGCGCAGATAGTCGGCCTGCGCGACCGTCTCGACGCCTTCGGCGATGACGGACATGCCGAGCCACTTTGCCATGCGCACGACGGATTCGACGATGTTGCCGCCGCGCTCGGAATTGCTGCTTTCGAGGAAGCGCATGTCGAGCTTGATTATCTGCGCGGGAACGTCTTTAAGAGTGTTGAGCGACGAGTACCCGCTGCCGAAATCGTCTATCTCGACGGTGAAGCCGCGCTCGACGAGCGTTTTCACCACGTCGATTATCTGGCTTACGGAGTGCGCGAAAGCCGTTTCGGTGATCTCCAGGCGCAACAGCGCGACGGGAAGTCCGTATTTCTTTATAAGCCCCTCGAGCACGTCTATGATGTCGGTTCGGAATATGTCGTCGCGAGAAACGTTTACGGACACGGGCAGCGGTTCGCCGCCCTCGTCCGCGCGGCGGCGCAAATACGCGCAGACTTCCTCCCACACGAATTTGTCAAGCTCGTATATGAAGCCGTTTTTTTCGAAAACGGGTATGAACATATCGGGCGGAATAAGCCCTTTTTCGGGGTGTCTCCACCTGACGAGCGCCTCAGCGCCGATTTGAGCGCCCGTGGAATGATTTATCTGCGGCTGATACCAAACCTCGAACTGGCGGCTTTTAAGCGCCGATTCCATCTCCATGACTATTCCCTGCTCGCGTATAAGGCGGGCGCGCATGGATTCGTCATACTGAGCTATGCGCGTGTCGTAGCGGCCCTTTATGGTTTCGGCCGCCATGACGGCTCTGTCCAGCATTGTGCTCGCCGAAAGCGACGTGTCGTCGATTTGATAGCGCCCTATGTTGAAAACTATAGGCGCGATAATACCCTCGACGAGAGCCGCGTTTTTGCGAATATCTTCTATTGCGGTCGAGCTCATGAGCGTGGAAGGATAGAGTACGGCGAAGTTGTCGGCGGTGATGCGGCAGCATATGCCGCCGTTCGGTTCGAAGCCGTTTTTGAAAGCCACGGCTATATGCCTGAGCAGATCGTCGCCCTTCTCCATGCCGTACTGATCGTTTATGACCTTGAACTTGTCAACGTCGAAGTAAGCCATTATGTAGTAGCCCGCTTCCCTGCTCTTTACAAGCTCCTCGGCGCGCTTCAAAAACGCGTCGCGATTCAGGAGTTTCGTGAGCTTGTCGCGCTGCAAATCGCTTATGATGGACGCGGACTCGTAGAGCGAAATGTTGTTGCGGAGGCAATGCTTTATTATCTCGGAGCTGTACGGCTTCATCACGAAGTCGTTCGCGCCGAGCGACAGCGCCTTGACGCGCGCGTTTTCGTCCTCGCTGCCGGTTATCATTATGACGGGAATGTCGGCCTGTTTCGGGTTTTCGCGCATACGCGCGAGCACCTCGTAGCCGTCCATTCCGGGCATACTGATGTCGAGCAGCACGGCCGAGATGCGGTCTCCCTCGGAGCGGATCAGGCTCTCCGCTTCAAAGCCGTTCGCCGCCTCAAGTATGTCGTAGTCCGCCGAAAGCATTCTGTTGAGTATGCGGCGGTTGCCCGCGAGGTCGTCGACAATAAGTATCTTGCGTTTCACCGAGGCTACCTCCGAAAAGTCACATGCGCGTTATGTCAATGTTTGTATATGTCAATGCCCGAGGGCTGTTTGCGAAAATGATGAGCACGGACGGGAATATGCGAATAAGCGCGATCGAAACCGTATGCGCACCCCGTATTGGTGAGACGGCGTTGCGCGCCACGCGGATTGCAGAACCTATCCGTTTCAATCCACTCACCCCGCGCGGGGTGAGGCATCGCAGTTGCCGGTACATATCTAAACGGCGGGGATTTCAATCCACGCACACCTTCACGTAAAACATTATAACTCATTTTACAGTAAAAGGCAACATTATTTCCCGTATAGATATATCAAATATAGGCGCCCGAAGCGCTTGTTTCATCATGCGGCGTATGTGTTTTACCGAAGAAAGCGCCCGCTGCTTGCGGGCGCTTTCGCGGCAATCCGATTTCATGTTTTGAGGCTATAACGCGGTTACATGCGCGCCATATTATAGGCTGTGAACGCGGCGGTCTCCTTGCATTTGTCTTTGTAACCGTAGGGGGCTACGAACCCGCCGCCGATTTTGTTATACCAGTTGCCGGTTATCTCGTTTACGATGCGCAGCCTGTCACCCTGCTCCGCCATCTGGCACAGCATCATGCGCTTGTCGGTGTTGTTGCAGTGGAACGCCATCATGAGCTGCCCGTCGAATGTGTGAAACAGCATGGCGTGCCCGCCGTCCATTGCCCACAGCGGCTGTTCGTACTGCGTCCACGGGCCTGTTATCTCGCCCGAATCGCTCTTCGCGCAGCCTATGGCATAGCCGCCCGCGCAGAAATTGCTCCACAGCATCAAAAGCGCGCCCGAACGCGTGCGGTATGTGAAGCAGCCGTCAGTCACCTGCCCGCGCACTTCGCCGTGCGCGCCCGCGCACCACGGTGCGTCGCTTGCGTAGAACAGCACCGTCGGGTCGCCTATCGGCGCGGACAGGTCGTCCGAAAGCCTTACGCAGCACATCTGACCGTCCCACACCTGAAGCCACTCGTGGCAGAACACGAGCCACGGTCTGCCCTCTCTGTCGATATACAGTGTGCCGTCGAGGCACTGCCAGTTTTCGGGGGTGAGCGGCGCGTCGGAGACGGGCGCGAACGACCCGGTAGGCGAATCGGACACCAGCGCCTGACAGCGCCTGAACCTGCCCTCAGCCCGGAACGACGATATTATGTAATATCTGCCCTTATAGAAATGGCACTCAGGCGCCCAGTAGTCGAGGTCCGCCCAGAAGTCGTCGGGCTTCTCGAACACAAGTATAGGCCTGCTCCAGTTTATAAGATCGGGGCTTTCCATGCAGTAGAAAGTCGCGCCCTTCACGACTTCGGGAAACATTTTTCTGTCGAACGAGCGCGCGTAGATGTAGTACATGCCCGTCTCACGGCAGGCGAGCACGCACGGGTCGGATATGTATATGTCGCGCACGTTCACTGAATACTTTTCGGTGTCAGTCATTTGTGAATCTCCTTTACGAGGTCGGCGTGATATGGAAACGCCCGCGAAAAAAGCTTTTCGCGGGCGAATGTTTGCTTACGCGCCCTCCTCGGGCAGCGGCAGCGCTTCGGACTGTTCCTTAACCTTGCGCGTCGCCTTGCGCTTTCTGCTGTTCATGACGGTCGGGTCGCCCTCGACAAGCTGCGGCTTCGACGTTTTGTTCACGGCGTTTTCGTCTATTATGCACTTCGCCACGCCGTTTTGACACGGCAGGTCGTACATCGTGTCGAGCATGACGTCCTCGATTATGGCGCGCAGACCTCTCGCGCCGCTCTTGCGCTCGAGCGCCTTTTTGGCTATCTGGCGCAGCGCCGACTCGGTGAACTCAAGCTCCACGTTGTCCATCGACAGAAGTTTCGCGTACTGCCTGACCAGCGCGTTTTTCGGCTCGGTGAGAATTTTCATCAGAGCGTCTTCGTCCAGCTTGCTCAGCGTGACGATGACGGGCAGACGGCCGATAAACTCGGGTATCAGACCGAACTTGAGCAGGTCTTCGGGTTGAAGCTGCTTGAGTATTTCGTCGTTCATGCGGTCGGCGTTGCCCTTTATGTCCGCGCCGAAGCCCATCGTTTTTTGTCCGATGCGGCTTTCGACTATTCTCTCTATGCCCTCGAACGCGCCGCCGCATATGAACAGTATGTTCGTCGTGTCGATCTGGATGAACTCCTGATGCGGGTGCTTTCTTCCGCCCTGAGGCGGCACGGACGCGACAGTGCCCTCCAGCATTTTGAGCAGCGCCTGCTGCACGCCCTCGCCGCTCACGTCGCGCGTTATGGAGCGGTTTTCGCTCTTGCGCGCGATCTTGTCGATCTCGTCGATATATATGATGCCGTGCTGAGCCAAGTCCACGTCGTAGTCGGCGTTCTGTATGAGCCGCAGAAGCACGTTTTCGACGTCCTCGCCCACGTAACCCGCCTCGGTGAGGCTGGTCGCGTCGCCTATCGCGAACGGCACGTTCAGTATTTTTGCCAGAGTCTGCGCGAGATAGGTTTTGCCGCAGCCGGTCGGACCGAGCATAACTATGTTCGACTTTTGCAGCTCCACGTCGTTCTTTTTGCCGCGGTAGCCTATGCGCTTATAGTGGTTGTACACGGCGACGCACAGCGCTTTTTTCGCCTGTTCCTGACCGACGACGTACTGGTCGAGCACGGCCTTTATCTCGTGCGGCTTTTTGACGGCCTTATCGCCGCGCTCGGTTATCGCGTCGACGTCGTCGGACACGATCTCTTGGCACAAAAGCACGCACTCGTCGCATATATACACGCCCGGTCCGGCGATTATGCGCCGCACCTGATCGCGCGTTTTGCCGCAGAACGAACAGCGCACCGGCTTGTCAAAATCATCTTTACTCGCCATTATTATCTCCTTGGAGGAATTATTTCGTCGACTATGCCGTAATCCTTCGCCTGCGCGGCGGTCATGAAGTTGTCGCGCTCGACGTCCTTTTCGACTTCTTCCAGCGGACGGCCGGTGTTCTTTGACAGCTCCTCGTTCATGCGCTGCTTAGTGCGGCGCAGGTGCTCGGCGTGTATCAATATATCGGTCGCCTGACCTTCCGTGCCGCCTAAGGGCTGGTGTATCATGACTTCGCTGTTGGGAAGCGCCTTGCGCTTGCCCTTGGCGCCCGCCGCCAGCAGAAACGCCGCCATCGACGCGGCCATGCCTATGCACAAAGTCGACACCTCGCATTTGAGGTATTTCATAGTGTCATATATCGCCATGCCGGCGGTTATAGACCCGCCGGGGCTGTTGATGTAGAGCATTATATCGCGGTCGGGGTTCTCCATTTCGAGGAACAGCATCTGAGCGACGACCGTGTTGGCGACGCCGTCGTCAATAGGCCCTCCCAGAAACACGATGCGATCCTTCAAAAGGCGCGAGTAAATGTCGTATGCGCGTTCTCCCATTTCGTTCTTCTCGATTACCGTTGGCACCAGATACATCGGATGCACCTCCCGCAAGAATATACCCTATTTTACCAATATCTATTCGCCAGCTTTATCGGCCGGCTTCGCGTTCGCTTTCAGGAAATCGACCGTCTTCTGAACGGCGGCGGTCTGGCGGAAGTATTCGAAATCGGCTTCCTTGAAATTCGCCTTTATTTCGTCGACAGTCTTTTTGCGATCCTCGGCGAGCTTCGCTATTTCGGCGTCCACGTCCGCATCGGAGGCGACGATTCCCTCGGCGTCCCTTATCGCCTCGATGACGAGCTGCGTCTTGACGCGCTCGGTCGCCTGCTCGCGGTACATCTCGCGCATCTGCTCGCGGGTCTGACCCATATAGCCCAGATAGTCGTCAAGCTTCATGCCCTGATACCTGAGGCGCAGTTCCATGTCGCGGATAATGTTGTCTATCGCGTCTTCTATCATGGCGTTGGGTATATCGGCCTCGCACGATGAGACGACCTTTTCGATGACTTCGTTTTCGAACGCGGTCTCGGCGCGGTCGTCCGCCTGCTTTTCGAGATTATTGCGAACGTCCTGTTTATATTCGTCCAGCGTGTCAAACGACAGATCCTTCGCGAACTCGTCGTCCAGCTCCGGCATTTCCTTTTCGCGTATTCCGTTCACCTTAACGTGGAACACGACGGGCTTGCCCGCGAGCGACTTCTCGTGGTATTCCTCGGGGAACGTCACGTTCACGTCGAGCTCGTCGCCTACGCCCGCGCCTATTATCTGCTCTTCGAAGCCGGGTATGAACGCGCCCGAGCCGAGCGTGAGCTCGTGACCCGTCGCCGTGCCGCCCTCGAACTGCCTGTCGCCGTCGAAGCCCGAATAGTCGATGTTTACGATGTCGTCCAGCTTCGCGGGACGGTCGGTCACGTCGATGAAGCGCGAGTTGCGGTCGCGGGCGCGCTCGATCTCGGCAGAAACGTCGTCGTCGGTGACGGGCGAAACGGCCTTTTCGCAGTCGATGCTCGAATAGTCGCCCAGCACGACGTCGGGGCGCACGAACACTTCGCACGAGAACAGCAGGTCTTTGCCCGCTTCCATCTGCTCGACGTCAAGCTCCGGCCTGTCGACGGCGTTGACGCCGTGCTCTTTGAGCGCCTCGGAATATACGTTGGGGAACAATTCCTCAAGCGCGTCCTCGTAGAACACGCCCGAACCGTAATGCATCTCTATTATGTGCTTGGGCGCTTTGCCCCTGCGGAAACCGGGCACATTAAAGCGTTTCGCGTTCTTGCGATACGCTGATTTAATAGCGTCGGAAAAATCCTCGGCGGACACGACAAAGCTCAATTTAACCTTGTTTGACGAAAGTTTCTCGAACGTAGAACCCATATAAAAGCTCCTCCTGACTACTTATGACACACCTATTTCAATCATAGCAGATGAGATTCTAACACACTTTGTTATATATTGCAACGTAAGCGCGTAAATTTTAGGTGTTAATTGGCATGGCAAATTATTCGACGCCGAATGGCATAACAGGCGTTTCGACGGCGGGGAACGGTCGCTTATATGTTCGGTAATGATATTAAGCCCGAAGGACGCGCTCCGACGATAGATCGCGGCGCGTTCTTCGGGCTTTAGTTTATTGCGGCTGCTTCGTCGCCAAGCAGCACAGCGTTTCGGAGCGCTCCGAATATTCCGAACCGCACGCGTCGCCGTATACCGATTTAATCGAGAAGCGCGACGCGCTCAATTCGTCGGCAAGTCTCTGCGTTGTGTACGCCGTATCCCATATTATGTATTCCCTGACCGCGTCGGCGGTCACGACGACTGACTGATCGGCCGCGACAGTGCCGTTCTCATACAGATGGGTCGCCTCCAGACAGATATGCGCCCCGGCGCTCCAGAAGCCGCCGTTTTCGCACGCGTACCAGCTCGTTTGATTCCGCTTTTTCTCAAAATGCGCGTCGGTGAACACGTCGAATATGAACGCGCCGTCGGGTTTCAACATGCCGTAAACCTTAGATAAAAGCTGACGGCGCTCGGCGAAAGTCAGCGCGGCGTAATCGCAGTATATGAGCGTAATGGCGTCGTATGTCTGCGTTTCGTCCAGCGACAGATAGTTTTGACGGATGTATCTGGTTTTTTTGTCCTTGCCCCGCGCGTAATCTATCGAGCGGCGCGACAGGTCTACGCCCGTCACGTCGTAACCCATATCCGACAGGCGCATCGTGTACAGCCCCGGCCCGCAGCCCAGATCGAGTATCTTCGCGCCGCGCGGTATAACGGTCGAAAGCCATTTCACCGACCTTTCGATAAACTCCGGCTTGCGGCTCGCGGCGTCAAAGTTCGGATCCAGATGCGCCGCGAGCATCATTTCGGATATGTGCGGGTCGTCCCAGAAAAGCTCGTCGCTCCTCTGCCAGAGCGCGGGCTTCCTCAAAAGTTTAAGCATATCATCAAACATGCAAGATTGCTCCTCCGATATACGTTTCGCTTACTCTATCACACTGCCAGCCGCGTTGTAAAGAGAAATCATAGGGCGGCTCAGGGCAATCGCTTACGAAAAACCCCGGGGATGCTCGAAGGGGGCGCGCCCCCTTCGACTTCAATCGTACCGGCGGCATGTACGCCGGGGCGGGCGGTTTTCCGAAGTTTACGTAGGAAAACAACCCGTGTCCCGGCGCCGCCCGGAAATTTTCGCAAAAATTTCAGGCGCCGTCCCCGTTCCCCGCGCAATCGCTTACGGAAACTCCGCAGAGTTTCCGTAAGCGATTGCCCTATCGGGCGGCTGTCAAACGAATCCGAGCGGCTCGCGCGCAATTTCAACCGACGCGCGCTTCGTTTACGCGGCATAAAAACGAATCGATGCGGATATTTTGTAAAAACGCGTCACAATATAAGTATAATGTCGTATAAATACTGTTAGCGGGAATATTCGCGAATATTCGCGCATAAGATTGTGTCGGATATTGATAAACGCAGGATACGGGACGCGCGTCGTCCGCTGTCGTACTCGGAGGATGGGTATATGGTTGACTTATCCGACCCAAAGAAAACAAAAACATACGGCGGCATTCTGCTGACGGTCATAGTGTCGCTTACATATTTAATCGTGCTCGTGGCGGCGCTGATCTCGGATTCGAAGGCGACCGAGGAGCGCGTCACCGAAAACACGCAGAACATGCTGATCTCGTCGGCTGAGGAACAGGCGCGCACGTTTTACATGACGCTCAAAGGGCAATACACGGTGCTCGAGGTGCTCGCGTCGGCTATAGGCATATCAGAAAACACAGAACCCGCCGAAATCACGCCCATGCTGCGCGAGGCGGAACAAGCGTCTCAGTTTTTCCATATAATACTCGACCTGCCCGACGGCACGGCGCATTTGAGCAACGGGCTTACGACAAACGTATACGACCGCGACTATTTCACGCGCTCCATGGCGGGCGAACGCTCCATAGAATACGTCAAAAACTCGCTGATAGGCGGGTCGAAGATGGTCATACTGTCCGTCCCGATATGGCGCGAAGGCGCGGTGGCGGGCGTGTTGCACGGCAGCTACGAGGGCGAATATATGAACATGCTGCTCGCGCCCGCGTCATACGCAGAGCGCGCGACATCGTTCGTGATAGACGATCAGGGCGACGTGGTGATCGCTCCGGGCGACGCGAACGCTTCGCGCCTAACAAACTTTCTGAGCGCCTTAAACGACATGCCCGACAAGAAAGCGCGGGCGGGTGTTTGCGACGACCTCGCGAACGGGCGGGCCGGGCACTGTGTGTATCCGACCGACAAAGGCGACGTTTACGCCGTGTACGCGCCGTTCAACGTGCGCTTCAACGATTCGAGCCACTGGTTCATAGTGAACGAAGTGCCCGTTTCGTATATAAACGATCAGACCGCCGGGTTCGCGCTTATGAACATACTGCTGACGCTCATGCTGACAGGCGTGTCCGTGCTCACGATAGGCTATTTCGTGTGGCGCGAGGCAGTCAACAAAAAGAGGCTCGACGCCGAAATGGCGGTTCTGTCGCTGCGCGAAAAGCAATACCGCGTCGTCGCCACGCAGAGCCGCAAAAACATATTCCGATACGACATAAAGACGCGCACGTCGATTCGCGATCAGGGCGACGACGACGGCTTCGGCAAGCCGCGCGTGATTGAAAACGTGCCGGAGAGCGTGATCGACCTGTACGCCGAGGAGAGCCGCGACGAATACCGCGAGTTCTACCGCAAAATACACGCGGGCGAGCCGACCGCGTCGGTCGTCTCGCGTATGCGCGACGTGGAAGGCAACTGGCGCTGGGTGCACTCCGACGCGACTGTTCTGTTCGATTCGTCGGGCGCGCCCTTGCAGGCGATAGTCTCGTATTACGACGTGACCGAGCAGCGCGAAAAGGAGCTTTTATATCAAAAGTGGATTCAGGACAAGGCGGCGCTTCTGAAAGACGCGTGCATGTTGGTCGAGTGCGACCTTACGCACGATAAAATCGACCATTTCGAGGGCGACGCGCCGTGCCCCGGTTTCGCGCCCGAAAAGGACGGCTATTCCGAAAGCGTAAGGAAATACTCGCGCAGCGTGTCGCCCGACGACAGAAACGAATTTCTGGCGCTCACGGACAGAAAGCGGCTGACAGGCGCGTACTACAACGGCGAGCACGGGCATTCGCTGGACTACCGCGTGAAGGCGGGCGAAAACGCGCGCTGGAAGAACATCGCCGTACAGTTGATGCAATACCCCGACACGAACGACATAAAGGCGTTCGCGGTCATAACCGACATAGACGAAAAAAAGCGCGCCGACATAATCGAAAAAGAGCGGTTCGAGCTTGACCACATGACTTCGGCGCTCAACCGCATGTCGTTCCTGAAGCGCTTCGACGACGCGATCGCCAAGGACGATCTGTCGACCCACGCGCTTATAATACTGGATATTGACGATTTCAAGCAGATAAACGACACGCTCGGGCATCAGAACGGCGATTCGGTTTTGATCGCGCTCGTGCGCGAATTGCGCGCCTGCCTGCGCGAAAGCGACATAATAGGCCGCATAGGCGGCGACGAGTTCATGATTTTTTTAAGGGACGTTACCCGCGAGTCCGCCCGCGACTGCGCCGAGGCAATATGCAGGCGAATGCTGCGCCAGCTCTCGGACGGCGCGCGGGTCACGGTGAGCTTGGGCGTGTCTCTGTATCCGTCAGACGGCCGCACGTTCACGGAGTTGTACAGAAACGCCGATACGGCGCTGTACGCCGCGAAGGGCGGGGGCAAAAACAATTACGCGTTCTTCGCCTGATTTTACATCGTTTGTAAAAGTTGACAATTCATAGCATATTCTTTATAATCTGTACAGTGACACAAATATCCGCGCGGAAAGGATAATACGAAAGTGAATATTGAGTTTTTCGGCGTCAGAGGCTCCGCTCCCGCGTATATAAACAGAGGCACGTCGTTCGGCGTGAACACGTCCTGCGCGCTCGTGAGGGCGGGCGACCGCGTAATCGTGCTCGACGCGGGCACGGGCGCGCTCACGCTGGGCGATTTGCTCGCGGGCGAAAAATGCGACGTCGACCTGCTGCTGAGCCATATGCACATCGATCATTTGCAGGGTCTGCCCTTCTTCACGCCGCTATTTCAGAAGGGGCGCAACGTGAACGTGTATTCCGAAGCCCGCGTCGGCATGGACACGCGCGAGCAGCTCGACCTGTTCACGTCGTCGCCGTTGTGGCCGATACGCTTTTCGACGTTTCCCGCGAACATAGTCTGCCACACGCTCAAGCGCGACGAGACGTTTTCGCTGGGCGCGGACGTGACGGTCGAGACACGCCGCTCAAACCACCCCGACGTTTCGACAATGTTCCGCATAAGCTGCGGCGGGCGGACGCTCGTGTACGCGCTCGACTACGAGCACGAATGCGAGGATATGACGCTCTTGCGCGATTTCGCGCGAGGCGCGAACCTGACGGTGTTCGACGCGACGTATTCGGACAGCGAATACGCGTCCAAAAAGGGTTGGGGGCACTCGACGTGGCAGAAGGGGCGCGAATTGGCGCTGTCGGGCGAGTGCGGGCGAGTAGCGCTGTCGCATCTGTCGCACGCGTCGACCGACGCGGCGCTTTTCGAGGTCGAGAAGGAGCTTTCCGAAACCGGCGGCATGTGTATGCTCGCCAAGGAGGGCATGGCGCTGGAGGTATGACCGAATGAGCGTAAAACGCCTTGCGGGCGGAGCTTTGATGGCGGCGCTCATAGTGCTCGCCTTTATTGCCGACCCGTTGAGCGGCCTTAAAGTTCGATTCACGGACGCTATCGTTCAGAAGCCCTCGGCGGTGAGCGAGCGCATAAGCGTCGTGGGCATCGACGAAAAGACGCTCGGCGAGTTGGGGCCGTTTGCGTCGTGGAGCAGGGACGGTCTGGCGCAACTGATAGAGGTCATGACCGCCGATAAGGAGTTCATGCCCAAAATAATCGCCGTGGACGTCGGTTTCTACGGCGAGTCTCAAGACCCTGAGTCGGATAAACGCTTGGCGGACGCGTGCGCGAAGGCCGGAAACGTCATTGTCGGCTCGAACGTCGTGTTCGGAAAAACGGTAAAAACGACGGACAGCGGAACGGGCGCGGCGCTTATAAGCGACGTGGTCGCGTTCGAAGCGCCGTACGCGGCGCTCGGCGAGAGCGTGAAGCACGGTTTCACGAACGTGCCGCTCGATTCCGACGGCGTGGCGCGCCGAAGCTATTTACATCTCGAGATCGCGGAGGGCGTTGAAAACTCGTTCGCGTATGAGATATACAGGGCTTACACGGGCGAGACCGCGCTCCCGCCGCTCAACGCTAACGGTCAGTGGCTGATACGCTTCACGGGCAAGCCCGGCGACTATTTCGGGCCGACAGGCGGCGGCAACTCGTTCATAGACGTGCTGAACGACTATGAGTATTTTTATAAATACATATTCGCGGACCAGATAGTGTTCGTGGGCGCATACGCCGCGGGGCTTATGGACAACTATCTGACGCCTATACAGTCCGATACGCCCATGTACGGAGTCGAGATACACGCGAACATACTCGAAGCGCTCATAAAGGGCAACTTCGTGACCGAGTCGCCGCGCGCATACGAGCTTATAGCGTTGATCGCGGTTCTGGCTTTGGTTTACTTCATAACATTAAAGCTCGATTTCAGGGTCGCGGGGGTCATAACGCTCGCGCTCGCGGGCGGCATGTACGCGGCGAGCAGGCTGCTGTTCAATCAAAACATACTGTTTTCGCCCCTATACCCTATGGCGGGCGCGCTACTGATTTACACTTTCGCGTGTCTGCAAAACTATCTGTCGGAGACGCGCGAGCGGCGCAAAGTGATGGATCTGCTGAGCAGGTATCTGTCGCCGCAGGTTGCCAAAACGCTCGCTGCGAGCAAGAACGCCGTAAACTTAGCGGGAGAAAAGCGCGACATCGCGGTGCTGTTCGTGGATATTCGCGGCTTCACGACGCTGAGCGAGTCTATGCCGCCCGACAAAGTCGTAGAGTTTCTGAACAAATATCTGGAGCTTACGACGCTGAGCATATTCGGAAACGAGGGCACGGTCGACAAATTCATAGGCGACGCCACGATGGGTCTGTTCAACGCGCCTATGGACTTGGACGATTACGTATATAAATGCGTCAAGGCGGGCATGGACATGGTCGAGGGCGCGCGCAGGATGGGCGACGAGCTAATACTCGAAAGCGGCAAGCGCGTGGGCTTCGGCGTGGGCATACACTGCGGCGAGGCGGTCGTCGGAAACATAGGGCCGCGCTTCCGCATGGACTACACGGCGATAGGCGACACGGTGAACACCGCCTCGCGCTTGGAAGGTCAGGCGAAGGCGGGCGAAGTCGTAATAAGCGCCGAAGTCTACAACAGGCTCAAAGGGCGCGTGCAGGCGACGTGTCTGGGCGAAGTGAAGCTGAAGGGCAAGGCGGAAGGCTTCACAGTCTACAAAGTCGAGGGCTTGGAATAGCGCGCGCGATGAAGCGCTAAAGTTTTGGGAAACGGAAATCGTGCTGTTATAAAGGAGGCCGACTCATGAAAGGTATCAAAATTGTCGCCGCGATATGCGCGCTGCTGCTGTTCGCGTCAGCGGCGGCGGAGGGGGTCGAAACGCTGTTCACGGGCGTGATACAGGTTTCCGATCTGACCGTCTGCCCGACGCCCGAGGGGCTTTGTTTCGACGGAGCGGGCAATCTGTACATATTCGACACGCGCAACAACATCATATTCATGCGCGATTCCGACGGCGCATACGCGCGGGTCGCGGGCGACGAAATACTCAAAAGCGGCTACGCGGACGATAAACCCGAGGATTCGCGGTTTTTCGAGTGCTCCGACGGCGTGTTCGTAAACGAAGATAAGCTCGTCATAACCGACAGGCGCAACAACATACTGCGCGCGCTGGTCAGGGGCGAGGTCTACACGTACAGCGGAAACTCGGAAGTCGGCTATAAAGAGGGCGACAGGAGATACGCCAACTACAGCCTGCCCTGCGGCGTGACGGCGTACAATTCGCAGGTGCTGATAGCCGACACGCTGAACCACGCGATTCGCATAGCCGACGGCTTGGGCAACGTGAGGCTGTTCGCGGGCGTGCCCGAACAGTCAGGTTACTTGGACGGGCCTGTCAAGCAGGCGCTGTTCAACGAGCCTATAGGCCTGGCGGTCGGAGACAGGGGCGAGATATATGTCTGCGACAGCGGCAACCAACGCATACGCGTTATAGAGGACGGCATGGTCGCGACGGTAGCGGGCTGGGGCGAAACCGACGAAACCACGGGCTACGCGGAGGGCGGTTTCGAGGACGGCGCGCAGGCGCGCTTCCGCTTCCCGTCGGGCATATGCTACGCGGGCGGCGTTCTGTACATAGCGGACACGGGCAACCACGCGGTGCGGGCGCTGTATCCCGACATGACTGTCTCGACGGTGGCGGGCACGGGCGAACCCGGATTCTCGGACGGCGTGGCGGCGAAATTCAACGCGCCGACCGACGTCGCGTATTTCGACGGCTATCTGTATATCGCGGACAGCCTAAACGCGGCGGTTCGCCGCGTGAAAGTCGGATAAAAGCGTAAACGCGGACACGTATCGGACGTATAAAACACTAAAGCGCGATAATTTTGCACGAGGTGAGCGCATGAAGAAGATAATCATACTGGTTCTGCTGACAGCCCTGACGGCGGCGTTTGCGGCTATGGCGGATTCCGAAACATATGTCGAGAGCCGCGCGATGGTGCTCATGCAGGTTTCGGGAGAAGTGACGCTGTCCGTGGGCGGCAAGGCCGAGTTTCCCGCGCGGGCGGGCGCGACTTTGCGCACAGGCTACGCCGTGCGCACAGGCGCGGACGGCGAGGCGTACTTTCAGATAGACGACGATAAGCTGATAAAGCTCGCGCCCAACAGCGCGGTCGTGATAAGCCAGGCAAACGACAGACTGAAGCTCACTCTGAGAACGGGCGAGCTTGTGTTCAGCGTCACCAAACCGCAGCCGGAGGACAGCGTGAGCGTCGATACGGCGGGCGTGTCGATGAGCATTCGCGGCACTTCAGGGTATCTGAGGCTCGTAAAGGACGCCATCAATTCGGCGATAAAATGCGGCCTGTTCGACGGCAAGGTTACGCTCACGGGCGAAAAACTGCTGCTGCTCATCGAAAAGATGGAGCTGGGCGAGCTTCCCGACGAAACGGTCACGCCGCTCGACACGGGAAACGCGTCGCCGCACGCGCTGCTTGCGGCGCTCGAAAACGACATGCAGATAGACCTGCCCGACGACCTGCTCTCAGATGAAGATATTCAAACGCTTTCGCGCCTGTGGAACGAACAGCTCGAAGAGGAAAACAAGGGCGCAGGCTTCGTGGGCGACAACAGGTATCTAACGGACGCCGAAATCGTGGACATGGCGTATAAAGATATAAACGCGCTCAAATATGATCTGCAGCCCGTAGGCACGACGGAGGAGCAGATCGTTTCGTACATAAGCGGGCTGATAGAGCCTATAGCCGAAAAGCACGGCGTTACGGTTCAGATAAACAAAATCGAGTACAAAGAGCCTGTGGACGGCGGCGCGAACTATCCCAACGGCACTAACGGCGAGTACGACTTCAACGTTACGGTCACGCTCAACGCGGCGACGGACGAAACGAAGAAGCAGACGGTGGAGGTCGCGCCCAACAAGTATTCGGGCACGTCCAACATGGAAAGGCTCAGAAAATACAAGGATAAAGTCGAAAAGCTCAGCATACCGCCCATCAGGCAGAAGAATCTGACCGACGAAAGCGGCATACAGAGCCATATAATAAGCAATATCGCCGACAGTCTGAACGACGATAAGGTCTCCATAAGGCTCAACTGCGAGCTTGTGCTGCCAATTGCGGGCAGCGACAAAAACCCGAACGGCGTGAACGGCAGTTATACGTATTCGGTCACGCTCAAACGCGGCACGCGCGAAATTACAACCGACGAAATGAGGCTTTCGCTCGTCGCGAAGACGTATCAGGAAGTTATGGACGAGGAACAGATCGCTAACGCCATATCGGCAATACAAAGCGAAGACTGGGTAATCGATCAGGAATACGCCGGAACCGTCTCAGACGCGAGAGCCGAAATGCTCTCGGCAATAAACGTGCTGCTTTCAGACGGCTACGACGCGTTCGACCAAGTATCGATGGCTTCAACGGGCGAGGGGTTCACGGCGGCGACCGCGGGCGACGGCGACAACGTTGAAGGCGTGCCGGGGTCATATTCGGGGCGGGTATACCTGCGCAAGGGCGAATACGAAGGCTCGACGGCGTGCAACGCCTTGATAAGTCCCACAGTCTATTCGGGTTTGTCTAACTCGGGAATAGTCAGCTTTTACGAAGAGATTATTACGGGCGCGGAATATGAAGCGGTTACTGTCGCCGAACTCACGAATATCAGCTCTCTTAATTCGAGGTTATTGAGCGAAATAAACTCATACGCAAACGCCTCCTTGTCGGATAGTGGATATGATATCGACACCGACAGCGTTTCTATATCGATTGTTTCAGGCGAAATAGTCGAACCGGCCTCGGACGGAACGCGAGCCCACATAAACGGCTTTGGAATGTATGAGTTCTCGGCGAATGTGACGTGCGGGGGCAGTTCGAGCACGATTCCCAAGATTATATCGATTGAGAGAGCGGAGTATATGGGCGCTACGAACGAAGATATAGTCAACGCGTGCGTCGACAAGCTGACGGGCACGCCGTTTACGCCGGTAACGCAGTCGACCGCGGTCGGCGCGAACGCGCTGTCAGAGTATATACTGGGCGAGGCGCGCAGGCTGCTCTCGGACGAGTATGCAGTGGTCGAGAACGGAGAGTCGGTCACGCTGTCGAGCCTTGTGTCGCTCGGTAACGCAACGAGCGGCAACTCGTTTACGACGCCTCCCGTCGCCGGAACGATAAGCGATATTGACGGCACTAACGGCGTATGCGCTTTCACAGTGACCATTACGGCGAGTTACCCCGGAGCGGAAGACGCTATAGCGGACGCGTCGACAACGATGGTTGTGACGGCGACGCCATATACATACACATACAGCGATTACGTCGATTTCGCGCGTAACGTCGTGCGCTCGATTACGCTTTCGAGGACATACGGCAACGAGGAAGAATCGCTCGAGTTGAACGCGACAAACGAATATGTTCAGAGCGCTATAACGACGGCTTTCAGAAGCGTAACGACGGAAGGCAGCGGCGTTATCGATATTTCGAGTCATGTAAAATGCTCGGTGGCTTCAAGCACGCTAAGCTTGCTCCCGACCGACGGAACGGCCGACAATCCGTCGGGCACTGACGGAAACGTTTCGTGTAGCATAAATATTTTGACGTCAGACAATACCGTGCAAGATACAATATCACGAAACGTTACGCTCAAGGGAGCGAGCTATACGGGCACTACCAACGCGGAGATAATCAGCGAGTGCATTCAGCTTATAAACGGGTATACGTTTAGTCCATTAGTATATACGGAGAGTATGCTGACATCACCTATCAATGATTACAGCATTGCGGCTAACTTAGAATCGCAGGTTGAGACATTAATCTCCGGCATACAGATAATCGTTCCCAGCGCTTCCGCAAGCGTGCCGCAGACGACTTCGCCCGGGACGACATATATCGCGACTGTCGTCGTGACGGATATACGTTTTGTGACGTCGGCATATGAAGGAAGGGACCGTCTGGATTTCACTGTCCGCTTGTCAAGAGGGTCGGCAAGCGGCGCTGTGACTAGTTACGCAAGCGTCGTAAGAACGTCCTAACCGCGCGAAGATACGGGGGGCGCGCGCTCGTAATTCAGCGGATGTCCGACTTCCGTTGCGCGCGCCGCCGACGCTATCGCGTGTTCGCGCTCCGGCACAGAACAAACCCCGCGTTTCAGAGCGAAGCGCGGGGTTTGGTTTGCGTTTACGCGCGGGGGTTATTCGAATGTAATGACGGGCTCGGCTATGCCCAAAGGCAGCACGATATACGATTCCGTCCAGCCGTCGCGGTCGGGCTTTCTGTCAATATACCAGTCAGGGTACACGTTTCCGGTCTCGTGCGCGAGCACGCCCTGCCACGGCTGGCTGACCTTTGCGTATGTGCCGCCCCAGCACGCGCCGATTTCGCCGACCGGGCGATGCCACGGGCCGAGCAGGTTTCGCAGCGTGCCGAACAAGCGGATTTTGAGAGTGTTTTTGCCCGATCTCAGGTTTTTGAGCGAGCATTCATATGGCATAAACGCCATGTCGCCGCATATTTCGCCGTTAAGCACTATTTCGGCGGCGGCGGCGTTTAAGCCTTCCAGAGATAACGTCGCCTTCGCCGCGCCGTCGGGCGGTATGAAATCCGTCTCCAAGTCCATGACGCCGCAGTAGAACGGATACCCGTGGACGGTCGCGTTCCCGCCGCACGTTTCGTCCTCGACGGACAGCGCGAAATCGTAGTTCACGCGCACGCATTCGGGGCTTGTCGGCTCTTGCGGCGAGCGAACCGCGAAGTCGCCTATCAGCATGACGGGCTCAAGCTCCGTGCCGCCCAAATTCTCGAACAGCATAGTCACGACCGATTTGGGCTTGCGCATAAGCTCGAAGCGCCTGCGAATCGTGAGCGTGTGCCTGCCCGCGCTCAGGTCGGGCAGCGGGACTGTCTCGAATGCGAAGCATATGTATTTGCCGTCGGGCGCGCTGGACACGGGTTTCCCGTCGATCTCCAAGCGCTGCGTTTCGGGCGACTCGATCGCCAGTTTCAGGCAGCCCATGGGGCATTTGAGCGTGAAATCTGCAGACAACTCAAGCTCGCCCTCGTATTCGACTTTCAAAAGCCGCTCCTGTATGGATATAACGGGGTACGTTTCGTCGCTCAGCGGTTCGCCGCGAGTCGCGAAGCGGAACATTTCGAGTATAAGCGCGTTCGGGTCTTCGCGCTTCATTCTCCACTCAGCCGCGCGGAGAGGCGTTTTAATGACGCTCTTCGGCTTCGCATCGACCGTCTTGGGCGTTCCGCGGCGCAGCCTGAGCATCAGAGAGCCGCCCGCCGCGATGTCGGCCGGCACTCGCGTCTCGCCGTTTGCGTATTCGGCGGAATGTCCGTATATTTCGCCGTCGGTTTCGGAAAAGCGCTCGCACGAGTATTTTCCTTCGACAACCAAATACCCGAACGCGGGAAACCTGCAGTTCGCGTTCATCAGGAAAACCAGCCTGTCGCCGCCCTGCTCGCGGTAGTGTATCTGCACGTCCGCGCCGCTTTCGCGAGCCTCGAAGCGGTACGCCGACTTACAAACTGAAAGCGCGTCGGAAAGCTCCCTGAACGTATGCGCTAAAACCGCGCCTGACAGCCGATCCATGGGCGAAAACGCGCCCGTGTCGGTGGCTTCGGGCGCGTCTCCGTATATGACGACAGCGCCGCCGTTTGCCATGAATTTCTCGAGCAGCAGAACGGTGCTTTCGCGAATAATACGCATACGCGGCATAACGACAGTCGAGTACGCCATCTTGCCCACGCGGAACAGCCCGCCGTCAACAGAGCCGCATTCGGATATAACGTCCTCATCGCCCAGCTCGAAATTGCACTGTATGCCGACAAGCTCCCGCAAGAGCTGATTATAACCGAGATCGTAGCGCTTAAGGCCCGCGTTGAGCGCGTCGCTTACGTCGCTCGCAGCGTGGTACAGCCCGAACGCCGTCTCTATCGGGCTTAGCACGAGCACGTCGCGCACGGGCGCGCCCGCTCTCAGAAACGCGCTCTCGCGCGCGAGCGCGTCGGTGAGCAAATGATATTTGCGCCAGTAGGGCTGATAGTAATTCACGTGCGGCGGGTACGCGCGCTTCGCGCGCCCCCTCAGCGAATAGAATATGCCGTGCAGGCTGCGGTGATTTATGCCCAGCGACGCGAAGTGGTCGAACATGTGCTTCTGGTCGCGCAGGTTCAGGTTTTCGGTGCTGACGCCGTGCATCTCAGCGAGCACAAGCTCCCTGCCCGCCTGATGCGCCGCCGACGCGCACTGTATAGGCGTATTGTAAGCCGCGAAGCCCGACCGCGTTTTGTCGTAGGGTTTTTCGGGCTTTATTTCGCCGTGAACCCAGTTCATTTCCGCGGTCAGGTAGTCTATGCCGGGTATGTCGAAATATTGGTACATGGGCATAACGCTGCACGTTGCGCGGATCTGATCCTCAAGGGAGTCCTCCGCCATCAGATGCCCGCTGAAACAGACGTTGTTCTGAACGCACCAGTCGCGTATGGACGCGAAGTACGCGTTTTTCATGAGGCGCATGACCGTCCGCCAGTAGCGCAGCCGCAATTCGCGGTCGCCCGAACCGTCTGCGAACAGCAGATGCGTTTTATTTAACGGGAAATCCTCGCCCCACATTTCTCTGTACGTTTCGGGCAGGCTTCCCGTCCACGGAAGCGATACCTTGCGGAAGCTCGGTTCGTCAACCCACACCGATATGATGGTCTTTCCGAACTCGCTTTTGAACTCGCGCCACATGTCCTCGTAGCTCTGCTTCACGTAGAACGCGCACGCCTCTTTGCTCAGCATGTCGAGTATTGTCATAGACTGTGACAGGCGGTAGTCGTAGCCGTCCTTTGACAGGATCAACTCGCCGTCGCCCTGCCCGATCTTGCTTCGGGTAAGGTTGCCGAGCGAGTATTCGGCGGGCAGGTTCAGAACCGCTTCGGGCATATAGCCCGCCTGCATGAACACGGTAATGCCGAGCCTTTTGGCCTCGCCGACGAGCGCCCGCATGTTGAGCATCCAGTCCGCGCCGGGGTAGTCCGACTTCAGGCCTATGTACGTGCGCGCTATCACGGAAGCAACGCCCTGAGAGCGCATTTCGCGAAGCTGCCGGACGATCTCGTCCGGGTCGAGCCTGTCGTTCAGCATCCAGAAATCAGTGCCCCGGCATATATCCGGAGGCGACTTAAACGCGGCGTCGAGCATTTGAAACCCCCCCTATTATTCAATAACCTCAAGCTCTATATCCATTATCCGCGCGAAGCGGCGAATCTCCGCCAGCCTGTCGCCGACGCCCAGCGCCAGATGATGCGTGGGTCCCGCCTCGCACCAGCGGCGTATGAACTCGGTCACTGGCATTTTGAACCTGACGCGCGTGTTCGTGTTGCCGGTTCGGGGAATATCGCCGCGCACCGACTCGCCCGCCGCGGCGACGAGCTTGAACCGACCGTCCGGCTTCGCGTTCAGGCTTAAAAGCGTCACGTCGCCCGCGCGTATGCTAAACTCGACGCCTATGCCGCTGCCCGATTTGCCGTGATATTTGCTGAGCTTGCGCAGTATGGGTCTGCCCTCGCTTATGAGTATGTTGTGCGGACCGTCGTGCCCGATGAGCACGCAGTCGGAGTCTATGTCGAACGGATGCAGTTCCGCGAACGAACCGCCGCCGCCCACGCGGTTCATTATGAGCATCGCGGCGGCGGTTTTGAGGTCGGCTTCGCCCGCCAGCGGCACGCCGGAGGACGTGAGCAGCGTGTTTCCTATGATCAGCGCCGCCGCTATGCGCTCGTACAGATTGCCGTTCTCGCCCTTATAGTAGTACGCGAGCGCCGCAAGCCCGTTCTCGGAAACGAGGGAGTCGAGCGCGCACGCCGCGCGCGCCGACCACTCGATATCGGAGTCTTTCACAAAATCGGTGAGCGGGTCGTTCGACGGGTTCTGTATGGAGAACGTGTTCTTTATGACCCTGATTTTGTCGGAAACCGCGTCGTCGGAAGCCGCGTCGAAGTATTTCGCAAGCTCGCACATTTCGAGCATCTTTACGTGCGAGCCGAACGCCCTTGTGAACTGCGTGGGGTCTGTGTGCATGTCGTACATGCCCTCGTATGTGTGCCCGAGATAGCCGAACTGCGCGTATTTGAACGCCGCCTTCGCAGAGACGGCGCGCTGCCACGAGATTACTTCGCGCCGAATATCGTCCGCCTGCAGCGCCGCAGCCACTATGCACGGCGGCGCTTTTTTGCCTAAACGTATAAACGCGCCCGCGATTTCGGGCATAGCGCATATGTCGTCGTTCACAAGCTGCATATATGTCGTGCACTTGCCGTAATCGAGCTTCGCCAAAGGCTGTATGCCCGCGAGTATTATGGGCGAATCAAGATAAACAGCGAAAGGCGCGGCGACGGCGGACGGCAGATACGTCGTGAGCAGCAGAAACACGCAGTCAACGTCGAGCGCCTTAATGCGCTTTACGGCTTCGTATGCCTTGGGGACTGTATCCACATAGTCCAGCGCGATAACCTCCGCGCCGTCGTCGAAATACGCGCAAAAAGCGGCGGCCTTTTTGCTCAATTCGTCGTATAAGCCCTCGAACTGCTCGAAATATATGTAGTGACCCAACGGAACAATCGCTATCCTCGGTTTGGCGCTCATGCTAAAAATCCTCCGAAAAATATATCGCCGACTACGGCGCTATTTGGTGTGAGTGTCTCTGTATTCGCTGGGCATCATTCCCGTGTGCTGCCTGAAAAGGCGGCTGAACGTCTTGGGCACGCCCATGCCGCACTGTTTGCCCACGTCGCCTATCGAAAGCGTCCTGTCGCACAGCAGCAGGCACGCCTTTTCGACGCGGTACGCGTTCAGATATTGGTGAAACGTGCTGCCAGTTGTCTGCTTGAACGAGCGGCAAAAGCTCTTGACGCCGTAATGCGCGATGTCCGCCGCCTCCTCAATGCTTATGGGCTTGGCGTAATCCTCGGTTATATAGTCGAGCACCGGCTTTATAACGGTCACGCGCCTGAATTTGCCCGCGTATGACGACGGGTTCACTTCCTCGCTGTCAAGCTCGTCGAGCATCAAAGCCGCAAGACGCATTAAGCACGATTTGACGAGCCATCTGCCGGCGGGGTCTTTTCTTTTGAAGACGGTGTACACTTCCTCGAGTATGCGCTTTATGTTTTCGTTGTTCGACTTGGGCTCGAACATGCGGTACATCAAATATGAGAAGTTTTCGCCGAGCAGCGCGCTTCCGAACACGACGACGAGCGTGCTCGTGTTTGGGTCCATGTCCTTGTGAATATGATCTACGGCGCTTGAGACTATAAGGTATTCGCCCTGCTTTACGGAATACGTGCGCGAGCCGACCTGATAACTGAACCGACCCTTTATGCAATACAGCACTTCTATTTCGAAATGCCAGTGCAGCCTGAAAACGTATTCGTTCTCGGTGACGATGTTGAACAGATTCGCGCCCTTCAGCGGCGGCTGGTACAGCATTTACAGCTCCTCCTCCCCCGTTTTTCGCTATGCCGAATATACCACATACGAAAGGCGCTGTAAACCGAGACGCGCGCGTTTTCAGCAAAGTCGATACTATTTGGGTACATCGTGTCCATTTTTGGGATTGTAATGATATAAACACCATGCTATATTTGTATCGTTGAATTTTGAACATAAAGCTCTATATGTTTAACGGGAGAGGCGAAAACATGGCTCATGCGGGTTTGCGCGAAAAGCGCAGATTTTTCAGGCGGCAGGATCTGTCGCTGTGGCTGATGGCGCTTCCGACGATAGCGTTCCTTTTGATATTCTGCTACGCGCCTATGTTCGGAACAGTGATGGCCTTTCAGGAACTGAACGTTACGTCGGGCATATTCGGTTCGAAATTCGTCGGCCTGCGCAATTTTGAGTTTTTGTTCGCGAGCACCGACGCGTGGCTTATAACGCGCAACACAGTCGTCTATAATTTCGTGTTCATAGTTATAAACATGGTCTGCGCCATAGCGCTGTCGCTTTTGTTGAGCGAGCTTACGCTGCGCCGCACGGCGAAGGTGTATCAGACGCTATACATGCTGCCCCATTTTCTGTCGTGGGCGGTCGTCGCCATAATAGGCATCGCGTTTCTCGACCGCGACAACGGCTATGTGAACCAGATAATACGCTCGACGGGCGGCATAGGCAAGACCGATTGGTATTACGAGCGCTCAATCTGGCCGTTTCTGCTCGTTTTCGTGAACTCGTGGAAGCACGTGGGCTATAACACAGTTTTGTATCTGGCGGCGATTTCAGGCATATCGCACGAGTATTACGAAGCCGCCGTGATAGACGGCGCGACGAAGTTTCAGCAGGCGCGGTATATAACCGTTCCGCACCTGCGCTTCATAGCCTGCATATCGCTCATACTCTCGATGGGTTCTATATTCAGGGGCGATTTCGGGTTGTTCTTCGTGTTCACGCGCAATATAGGCAGGCTGTACCCGGTGACTGACGTGATAGACACATACATATACAGAGGGCTTACGAAGCTGTCGAACTCCGGCATGTCGACGGCGGCGGGGCTGTATCAATCGCTGGTGGGGCTGTTCATGGTGCTCTTCGTAAACAGGATAGTCACCAAAATAGACCCCGAAAGCGCTATGTTTTGACGAGGCGGGCAGTATGAGCAAAATAAGAAAGCTGAATCAACTCAAACCCGGCTGGAATCTGGCGTTTACAGCGCTGTTGGGGTTCGTGTCGCTGACCATGGTATTGCCCATGGCGCTGGTGGTCGTCGTGTCTCTGTCGAGCGAGCGCTCGATCTCGGAGGTCGGGTTCACGTTTTTCCCGAACGAGTGGACGCTCAACGGCTATAACTATCTGTTCAGAATGCGCTATCAGGTCGTCACAAGCTATACGGTCACGATTTTCCACACGGCGACAGGCACGCTCATGTCGTTGAGCGTGATGTCGATGTTCGCGTTCGTAATAGCGCAGAAAACGTTCCCCGCGCGCAAGATGCTCACGTGGCTTCTGTTCTTCCCCATGCTGTTCTCGGGCGGACTGGTGCCTACGTATATCATAATAACGAGATACCTCCATTTATACGATACAATTTGGGTATACCTGCTTCCGAGCCTCGTGAGCGCGTACAACGTGATAATACTGCGCACGTTCATAAACACGACGATCCCCGATTCATTGTTCGAGGCGGCGCGCATCGACGGCGCGGGTAATTTCAGGGTGTTCGTAAGCATCGTGCTGCCGCTGTTCAAGGCGGGTCTGGCGACGATAGGTCTGTTCAACGTCGTGAACCGCTGGAACGACTGGTTCACAGGGCTTTTATACATAGGCAGCGACGAGCTTGTGCCGTTGCAGACGCTTTTGCAGAAAATACAGATGGACATAGACTTTCTGACTCAGAACAAAGAGATAGCGAACACGCCCGACGGCATTGCGCTTTTAAGGAGCGTGCCTCAGGAGAGCTTCCGCATGGCGTGCACGACAATAATCGTGCTTCCCATACTCGCGGCGTACCCGTTTTTCCAGCGATATTTCGTTCAGGGGCTTACGATAGGCTCTGTGAAGGGATAGGAATCCGACCGCAAAAGCGGTTGTATATAAATAAGGAGGGGAACCCATGAAACGCAAGCTGATTTCACTGTTGATTATGACGGCAATGCTGATAGCCGTCATGCCCGCGACAGCGGAGAGCGACCTGGAGTTCGTCACGCTCGACTGGTACATAGGACAGCGAGAGCCTGTCGATAAGGACATGGTTTTCGAGGGCATCAACGAAATGCTCAAAGAAAAGTTCAACTGCAACGTGAACATACACTTCTGGTACGGCGGAGAATACTGGGACAACATGCGCACAATGATTACCGCAGGTCAGGACGTCGGCATCATAGGCTTCGGAAATCAGACGGCTCTGAACTACATAGTCGAGGCGAACCGCGGCGCGTATTACCCGCTGGACGAGCTGCTTCAGACGGTGGGCAAAGACACATACGCGCTGTTCCCCGAAAACGTCTGGGACGGTATGCGCGTCAACGGAAAAATATACGGCATACCCTCAAAGAAGGACAACTGCACAATAATATCGCTCAAATACAACGTGACGATGGCGGAAGAGCTGGGCATCGACATGTCGGACGTTTCGTTCGACACGTTCGACGAGCTGAACGACCTGTTCTATGAAGTGAAAGAAAAGCGCGACGCGGCGCACCCCGAATGGGCAGACATTCCCGTATGCTGGTATACGGACACCGCGTTTCCGTATTACTATCAGTTCGAGAGGACGCTCAACCACAACTATTCGGCTGTGTTCAACATTTCGGGCATAGAGTCCATTCCCGGCTACGACTGCGACACCGCGATCAACTTCTACGATACCGACGAATTTATGGAGCTTGCGAAGCTGCGCCAGCGCTGGGTAGCCGACGGCATACAGCTTTACGACTATAACGGCAAGAACGAATTGCAATACACGGGCGGCGTGTTCGCGTGGAGCGCGTGGGGCGACGTGTACACCGACCCGAACGCCATGAGCCCCGATTTCGAAGTGGCGCTCATAACGTGCAACAGGATATTCTCTGAGACAAGCAGCTACTTCAACGGCACCGCCATATCCGCCAACTGCGCCGAACCTGAGCGTGCCATGATGATACTCAACGAGGTCAACACAAACCCCGAATTTGCGACGATGATACGCTTCGGCCTCGATGGCGTTCACTACACATACGACGACGAGGGCAAAATGCAGTTTACAGAGCGCTATTCCGACCCGCAGAGCAGGGGCTATTACTTCTGGTATATGGCGCCCGTGGGCAACCTGTTCATAGCCAATGCGCCCGAATCGCTGACCGGGCCTGACAGAGTCATGATGGAGAGGATCAACTATTACAACGGCACGGCGAAGCTCGCCGACCACATGGGCTTCGCGCTCAACACAGAGAACGTGCTGAACGAAGTCGCGGCGTGCGAGAACATAATATCGGAATATCAGCCGATATTGATGGAAGGCAAGCTCAACTCCGAGGAGGAGGTCGTGCAGTCCGTAAACGAGTTCCGCGAGAAGCTCAAGGCGAACGGCGTGGACAAGATAACGGACGAAGCGCAGCGCCAGATTGAAGAATTTAACGCTTCGAGATAACCGATAAAGCGAATAACGCCGCGGTTCGGCTGTCGCCGAACCGCGGTCGCTTGAATTGGCAGCCCAATACCGTTTCGGAGGAACAGAAAATGTATAGGATCGGACAGCCCGAAATAGACGCGCTCGTGCGCGTCATAAAGTCGAAGCAGTTATTCAAAATAAACGACGGCGCGCGCGAGGTTATGAACTGCGAAATCGAGCTGAAGGAAATGATGGGCGCGGATTACGCGCTGCTTATGACATCGGGCACCGCGGCGCTCGTATGCGCGCTCGTGGGGCTGGGCATAGGCCCGGGCGACGAGGTCATAATTCCGGCTTACACGTTCATAGCCACCGCCATGGCGGTTACTGCCGTGGGCGCTATTCCGGTAATAACCGACATCGATTCGGCGCTCACAATAGACGTAAAAGACATAGAGCGCAATATTTCCAAGTATACGAAGGCAATAATTCCTGTGCACATGCGCGGCATACCGTGCGATATGGATTCAATACTCGCGCTCGCCAAAGCGCGCGGAATCGCGGTGGTAGAGGACGCGTGTCAGGCGATAGGCGGAAGCTATAAGGGCAGGCCGCTCGGCTCGCTCGGAGACGCGGGCGCGTTCAGCTTCAACTATTTCAAGTCCATATCGACCGGAGAGGGCGGCGCGCTTATAACGAACGACAAGAAGCTGTACGAGCGCGCGCTCATACATCACGACTCGAACGGCGTAGCGTTCTTCGGCGACCAGCTCAAAAACGTCGGGGAGGAGCTGTTCTGCGGCACTGAGTTTCGCGTGAGCGAGCTTACGGGCGCGCTTCTGCGCGCGCAGCTCGGCCGCCTTGACGAGCTTACGCGCGACCTGCACGCCAAACGCGACGCGCTGCTCAACGGCATAAGGCACAAATTCGAGCTTGCGCCGTCGCACGACGCGGACGGCGACAGCGCGACGACGATTGCCCTGCGCTTTGATAGCGCCGAAACGGCGAAGGAGTTCGCCGACCGCTTCGGGCTTATGCGCCCGTTCGACACGAACAGGCACAACTATTTCAAGTGGAAGCCCATACTGGAGAAGCGCGGCGCGCTCAACCCGCTTATGGACCCGTTCAAGATGGAAGCGAACAAGAACCTGAATCACAATTATTCTTACGATATGTGCCCGAAAGCGAAGGATTTTCTGTCGCGCACGGTGTATATCGTTATAAATCCCGATTGGACGGACGCGGATATAGAAGACGCGATCGAGAAATATGTGAACGCGTAGATAACGACGAAGGGGGCGCGCCCATATGCGCATACGGAACGAAAAATCCGGCGCGGCGCTATACGCCGGAGTGGGTTCAACGGATATAACGCCGCCGCTCGGCTCTGAGCTTTACGGCTACTACCCGCACCCGGTCGCGGAGTCTATTGTAGACCGCCTGACGGCGTTCGCGCTTTCGCTTACATACGGAGACCTGAAAGCCATATTGTTCAGCCTGCCGGTATGCCTAATATCCAACGGGCTTGCCGACCGCGCGCGGCGCGAAATCGCGGCGATAACGGGCGTGGATTCGGCTTTCATATTCCTGTGCGCCACCCACACGCATTCAGGGCCTAAGACGGACAGCCTGCCCGAACACGGCGCGATAGACGCCGAGTACTGCGAGAACATATTCCTGCCCGCGCTGTGTCAGGCGGCGCTTGACGCGGTGAACGCGGAAGCCGCGGCGGAAGTCGGCATAGCGGACGGCGAGAGCCGCGTCGGGGTCAACCGCCGCCACATAGACGAGCACGGCGAAGTGTCGCTCGGGCAGAACCCGTGGGGCACGTTCGACCCGACGATGACCGTCATATCGTTCAGAAACAAAGAAACGCGCGCGCAGATTATGAACGTCGTGCACTACGGCGCTCACAACACGGCGGCGGGCGTTTTCAGGCATGTGACGCGCGATTGGTGCGGCATAATGTGCGACAGGCTCGCGGCGAACAGCGGCGCGCCCGCAATGTTCATAAACGGCAGCGAGGGTGACGTTGCGCCGCGCATATCGAACGGCGGTTCGAACGGCCGCAAGCCCGACAACATGGCGTTCGTGAACGAGGTCGGCAATCTCGCAGCGCTCGACGCCGTGCGCGTCTGGCGCTCTATACGCGAATACCGCGACATGCCGCTCGACTTCGCGACGGGCGAGGTTTCGCTTGAATATGAAAGTTCGGACGGCGCGCTCAAATTCGGTCAGACGCTGATGCGCTTGGGAAACGCGGTGTTCATACCGTTCCCGTTCGAGTTCTTTTCGTCGATTTCGCTGCGCATGCGCGAGTTTTGCCCCGCGCGGCACACGCTCTGCATGGGCGCGACGAACGGCAGCAACAACTATCTGCCGTCGAAAGACCAGATACCGCTGGGCGGCTACGAGGTGCGCATGTTCAAATCGCGCGGCGAACACACGCTCAGAAGCGACGCGGCCGACGAGATCATAAAAGAGAACATGCGGCTCGTATCCGAACTATACGAATAGAACAATATAAAGCATACGCGCATCGCCGGGACGGCTTTTCAAAAAGCCCGCGTCCGGCGATTTTTTGATAAACGCGCGCCGCGGCTTGCGCGCCGTTCGGGAAAATGATAAAATGCCGATATACGAATATTTAGAGGTTTTGATTATGAGAATACTGTCATGGAACGTAAACGGGCTCAGGGCGTGCGCGAACAAGGGGTTTTTTGAGAGTATGCGGCAATCGGACGCAGACATAATATGCTTGCAGGAGACGAAACTGCAAAAAAGGCAGTTCGATCATCACATAGACGGCTACGAGGTGTTTTTGAACTGCGCCGACAAGCCCGGATATTCGGGCACGGCGGTCTACACGCGCGTAAAACCCGTCGGCGCGAGCTACGGCATAGGCGTGGACGAGCACGACCACGAGGGGCGCGTTATAACGCTGGAGCTTGAAAACATGTTCGTAGTCTGCGTGTACACGCCGAACTCGCAGGACGGGCTCAGGCGCCTGGAGTACAGAATGCGCTGGGAGGACGCTTTCAGGCAGTACGTTTCGGGGCTTTCACATAAAAAGCCGCTCGTGATATGCGGCGACATGAACGTGGCGCGCGAGGACATAGACCTCAAAAACCCGAAAACGAACCACATGAGCGCGGGCTTCACGGACGACGAGCGCGCGAAGCTCGAAATGCTCATTAAAACGGGTTTCACCGACACATTCAGACACTTCTACCCCGACGCGGTCGGCAGGTATTCGTGGTGGAGCTATATAGGCAACGCGAGGTCGAGGAACACGGGCTGGCGCATAGACTACTGCCTCGCGTCAGATTCGCTCACAGACCGCCTCGCGGGCGCGGACATATGTCAGGACGTGCTCGGAAGCGACCACTGCCCGGTGACTGTCGACATTCTTTGATTCGGAAATACGACGGTTTGAGCGGGTAAGGCCTGTTTTTGGCGCTAAACTATTGCGCGGCGGCTGAAAAAATTGTACAATAGCGTATACGGTTTGGAGGGATGCCCTATGGACAAAAACAAGCGCCAGCGCTGGGTGAGAATAAAGAGCGCGTATCCCGTATACGCGGTCGCGCTCACGTGGCTTTTGTGGGGGCTTTTGTCGCCCATATACGACATCGTTTTCATACTGCTGGCGTGCGCCACTTCGGTCGGGGTATACTTCGTATGCGATAAGCTGATCCCCGGCAGGAGCGAGCTTGTGACCGACCCCGTGTCTACCGGCGACGCGGAGCTTGATTCGCAGCTTGCAGCCGCAAACGCCACAATAAAGCGCTTCCGCGAGATGGCGATAAACGATTCGGGCGTTAAGGACAAGCTTAAGTCGATAGCCGACGCGTGCGAGCGCATCGCGGACAAAGTCGCGGTCGACAGGTCGGGCGAGATGGACGTGTACACGTTCTTCTCATACTATCTGCCGACGCTCTATAAGCTGTTCGCGTTCTACGAGCAGTTTCAAAAGGGCGGCGCGGGCGAGAACGTCGAAGACGGCAAAAAGCGCATCGAGAACTGTCTGGATACAGTCAAGCAGGCTTTCGAAAAACTGCTCGACGACCTGTACAAGAATACGACGACCGACGTGAAAACAGAGATCGCCGTAATGGAGACCATGCTGCGCTCGGAAGGTTTGAGCGATAAACAACAGGTACAAACAAGCGGAAAGGGTGGAATTCATGTCTGAAAACAGAAGCTACGCGACGGCGACGGCCGTTGTGCCCGAGCTTGAGGAAGCGCTCAAGAGCATCAACATCGAAATAGACGAACATCAAGACCCCGATATGGTCAGCCGCGAACGCAAGGCGGTTTACGACGCGGTGCGCGACATAGGCAAGTCCGACATTCGCGACACCACCGACATATTCTCATACGGCTCGGGCGTGCAGGGAGACCTCAGCAAATTTTCCGACACCGCGCTCAACAAAGTCAAAATGAAAGACTTGGGCGAGGCGGGCGAGATGATAGGCAAGCTCGTTAATCAGCTTAAGGGCTTCTCGGTCGAAGAGGAAGAAAAGAAGGGCATATTCGGCTTCCTCAAAAAGAGCATCGACCGCGTGGCGACGCTCAAAGTGCGCTACGAAGAAGCCGCCGACAGCGTAGACGACATCGTAAAGGCGCTCACGTCGCACAAAATACAGCTTCTGAACGACATAATACTGTTAGACACGCTCTATGCGGAAAACCTCGTATACTTCAAAACGCTGAGCGTATACATCGAGATGGGCAAAAAGAAGCTCGACGAGTTCCGCGCGAAGGAAGTGGAGGAAGCTCACGCGCTCGCCGAGAGGACGGGTCTGCCGGAGGACGCGCAGGCGGCGAAGGATATAGCCGACAAGGCGGACAGGTTCGAAAAGAAACTGTACGATCTGGAGCTTACGCGCAACATCTCGATACAGATGGCGCCGCAGATCAGGCTGATACAGTCGTCAGACACCGTGATGGCAGAAAAGATTCAGTCGTCGCTCACAAACACGATTCCGCTGTGGAAGAGCCAGATGGTGCTCGCGCTCGGCATCGAGCACAGCCAGCAGGCTATGGAAGCGCAAAGGGCTGTCACCGATTTGACGAACGACCTGCTGCGCAAAAACGCCGAGCGGCTCAAAATGGCGACGGTCGGCACGGCGCGCGAAGCCGAGCGCGGCATAATCGACATAGAGACGCTCACACACACAAACCAGATGCTCATAGAGACAATGGACGAGGTCATGGCTATACAGACAGAGGGCAGAGAGAAGCGCCGCGCGGCCGAGAAAGAGCTTCAAAACATCGAAGACCAGCTCCGCAAAAAACTGCTCGAATACAAATAGCCCGAACCGACCGAACGTGAAAGGATTTTCATATGGCTGAAAAGCGAAAGCGCGTATCGGAAAACCGCAAGCTCGCGAAGGCTGTGGCGGCAGTCTGCGCGGCGTTCTGCCTGCTCGTTATGGGGCCTGTAAAGCTGGACGCGCGCCGCGATAACGCGCTAGACGTGTTCTATAACGGCGCGCGGGAGAATTACACGGTTTCCGTCAATTCCGACGTGCGCGAAGCGGCGCAGTACGCTTTACAGCTCGCGTCGATGGCGGAAAAAATCGTGCCGGGCGACGAGGCGATCTCGGAGCTTACGGCTCTCGCCGACAAAATACAGTCGGCCGCCGAACCTTCCGAAATGCTGGCGGCATACGGAACGCTATCGCAGACCGCCACGAAGTTATATGAGGCTATGCGCGTCAAAAGCCCCGATTCGGAAATCGTTTCCGACGCGAACGGCAAGCTGAACGCCATAGACAACAAGCGCGTGGTCATAGAGAAAGACCCGTATTTCGCGCTCGCGCGAGAGTTCAACGCGGCGCGCGCGGAGTTTCCCGCGAACGTTATGGCGGGCTACGCGGGCATAGGCGAGCTGTCTGAAAACAGGTGAGGAATAGATGAAGCGAATACTGTTCATATTACTCGCATTGTCAGTGTGCCTGACGGCGTGCGGGCGCTCGGCGGACGCAAGCGTGGTAAAGCCGGGCGAGGATTTCTATTATCTCGACGAAACGAACGCGCTGTCAAGGGCAACGGAAGCCGAGATATACTATAACAACATCGCGCTGAGCGAAGCGTGCGACGCCGAGATCGTCGTCGTTTCGTTAAGCTCGCTCGACGGCATGTCGGCGGCGGACTACGCGTATATGCTGTATAACGAGTGGCAAATAGGCGTATCCGGGAAGGACAACGGCGTCGTTTTACTGCTCGCGCCCAACGAGGACGATTACTTTCTGTGTCAGGGCGCGGGCACGGAGCGGTTTCTGTCGGTAAGCGATATTGACGAACTTCTATATGAATACCTCGAACCCGATTTCGCAAAGAAGGATTACGACGCGGGCGTCCGCAAGGCGTTCAGGCGGCTGTTCGACGTATTCACGGAGGCGTACAGGCTCAATCTGACATACCAGAGCGGCGAAAGCCTTATATCCGCCGATTCGGAAGTCTCGGGATTCGGCGGCTACGACTACCCCGAGGATCACTATTATTATCAACAGCAAACGGAGAACGACGCGATGGATATAATCGGCTTCATAGTCATATTGGCGGTCGTGATTATTGCCGCCAACCTGTTCAGGCCGCGCTTCCGCTCGCGCTGGTTCGGCGGCTGGCAAAGGCCCTATTACGGCCCGCCCCGTCCCCCGCGCCCGCCGCGTCCGCCGCGCCCGCCGTTCGGCGGCTTTGGCGGCTTCGGACACTTCGGCGGCGGCAGGCCTAACGGCGGCGGGCGACCCGGCGGCTTCGGCGGCATGGGCGGTTTCGGCGGCGGACGCTCCTCCGGCAGCGGACGCTCGTCGGGCGGCTTTGGCGGCGGGCGCTCGGGCGGCTTCGGAGGGCGTTCGGGCAGCGGCGGCGGATTCAGCCGAGGTTCGGGCGCGGGGCGCAGGAAATAGAGAAAAACATCGGTTCGGAGGTAACTCGGTTTATGAAACGCGACGCGTGCATGTTCAAAGCGAAACCGTATATGGCGGACGAATTTAGGCGCGGCGTTCTTGCCCGCGAAAGCGCCGCGCAGGACGCGCTCGCGCGAATGGGCGCGCGCAACGCGTCGCTGTGGGCGGTGGGCGATTTCATATTCGCCTATGCGGAGTTTGACGACGATAACCCGCGCTCGCTTACAGACATCATAAGCCCGTGGGCGGCCGATATTTCAGCGGCGGCGGACACCGTCGCCGCGCCCGGCGCGATGCGGCTCATGTACAGGGATTTGGGAGTCGTAAGAGACAATAAATCTGACATTCGCCGCCGCGTGTTCGCGACGAAGCTGAAACCGGGCTGCGCGGACGAATATTACAATCGCCATAAGGCGCTCATGGATGTTCGGCACGAAAAGCCCCTCGACGGGCCTGAAAGCAATTTCTCGATATTCTGCGCAAACGGCGAGTACATATTCGGATATTGCGAGCTGGTTCGCGCCTATATGCGCGAGCAAACGCCCGAGGAGCGCGAGAGCACCGTGAAGTGGGAAACGCGCCAGCTTGAAATAATGGACTGGCTGACAGACGACGTGGACTGGCTCACGTCCGAAAAGCACCCGAAAATGGAACGCCTGTTTATACAGAAGGGTTTTGAATAGCGCATGATTTCCGAGATATGGCGCTCACAGCTTGCGGCGGAGCAGCTTGAAGACGGTTCGTGGGGTAGGTTTCACACGATGGACACGAAGCTCAGGCCGCGCCGCCGCTTTCCGACCACCGAAGCGGCGCTCGCGAGGGCGCGGGATCTGGAGCTTACGAAGGACGACGAAATCGTCAAAAAGGCGATTTCGCTTATGGAGCGCTATCTGTCGGGCGAGGACAAGTGGACGGACGCGCACGAAAAGCACTACGGCTTCGATATAGCGTTCAACGCGTTTTTGGCAGCAAACATAAACCTGTTCGACCCCGCCAATCCAAGCGCCGAGTTCGCGAAGCACGACTGCGCCCGGCTTATGCATGAGGCGTGCGCGGGCGGCGGGTTCGACGAATCCGTCTGGGAAGCCGGCATGATGCGCGACGACATCATAATGCTGCGCGCGTATATGGTTCATATAATATGGCTGTTGAGAGACAACCCGTTTTTGGACGCGCGCGACGAGCAGATTTATTTCGATTACATATGGCACAGACCCGAAGGCGTGTACTACCGTTACGACTTCGAGTGCGCGCGACCCGTCCGCGCGGGCGACAAGCGGTTCGATTCGTGGCTCACGACGCTTGAAGAACTGAAAGGACTGCCGTCATTCAAAGCGCGCGCGTTAAGCGAAGCGCGCGAACATCTGGAGAATCAAATATACAGACTGCGCAATGAAAAAATCGACCTGCCCGCGAACACATCGCGTTTAGGCCGATACGCGGCTTCGCGCAAAAACACGCGCGTTGAAGACCTTGTATACAGAATAAACCGAATACTCACAGTTTGATGTTCAAAAATCTGCCCGTCTTGACGCGGTATCTGAGCAGCGTTTCGCGCAAGACCGCGTCTATCAAAAACGCTATCCACGGGCCGGAATACGCGAGGAAAAGGCTCGGAAGCAGCCCGTTCAGCGGATAACACAGCACATATGTCAATATGGGGCGCACGACCATTACGCTTATTAACGCGCACACGGCGACGTACATAACGTCGCCCGCGCCGCGCAGGCAGCCCGAAAACACAACGCGCCCGTTTTGAGGCATTATGCCGAACACGACCGCTATGAACGCGGCGGACGCGCCCGCTATGACCACGTCTACATCAGTGAACAGCCCCGCGAGCACGCGGCGCAGACAAAATATGAGTATCATAAGGCACAAAGACGCGGTCACGGATATTTTACGCGCGACTTTGACATACGCCATAGCCATATCCTTGCGGTTCGCGCCGAGCGATTGACCCACGAGCGTCGCGCCAGCCGTGCCCACGCCGTCGCCCAGAGTAAACGACAATGACGTTACGAGCTGCACTATAGAATACGCCGCGAACTCGTTCGTGCCGAGGTCGGCAATGAGCCGCGAGTTTATGAAAAAGCCTATGCGCAGAAACGCGCTCTCGGCGGCGGAGGACGAGCCCACGCGCAAAAGCCCCGAAAGTGTCGTTTTGTCGAATTTGGGCGCCGTCAGCCTGAAAAACAGATAGCCCTGCGAACGCGACACATACAGAAACGCGACGACTGTCGACACAAACGTGCCTATTACGGTCGCGACGGCCGCGCCCTTAACGCCCCACGCCGGAAACCCGAAGTGTCCGTTTATAAGGCAATAGTTGAGTATGACGTTTACAATGTTCGCGGTCAGGTTGGTGACGAGCGTCACGCGCGTCTGACCGATAGCGCGCAGACCCGCGCACAGGCACAATGACCAGCCGTTCAATATAAGCCCAAGCGATATTATTCGCATGTATGAAACCGAGAGAGCAAGCGTGTCCTCGTTCGCGCCCGCGATTTTCATGATGGGCTCGGCGCAGAAAAACCCAATGACGGATATGACGAAGCCGACGACAGTCATTAAAAGCATGGACTGGCTCAAAACGGAGTTCGCGCCGGCGCGGTCGTTCTCTCCCCTGCGCCGCGCTATGAGCGCGGTCGTGCCCACGGACAGCGCCTGCGTGATTATCAAAAGTATCATGCGCGGCTGCGCCGTAAGCGACGTGGCGGCGACGGCAGCCAGACCGCGCGACGAGACCATTTTGGTGTCTACCGCGCTTATGACGCTCAAAAGCGCGCCCTCTATGGCGGCCGGAATCGCTATATTCAGCGCGCGCCTGTAAAGCTCGCGCGTGTCGCCCTGCCAGTTTATGCCTTTGACCTGATAAATTCTGTCGAGCAGTCGCATTCAAACGCCTCCGAAATCAAACATTGTCGATTATATACCTTTCACGCCGCGTTGTCAAAGCGCCCGACGTTTGCTATAATAGCAGGGTAACGCGCCTGCGGGCGCGTTCGACGCGGAGACCACGCTTCGCGTGCTTTTGAATATATAGGAACGGTGGGGTTTACAGTGAATATAGAGTTTCTGGGCACGGGCGCGGCGGATTGGAAAACGCCGAACGCCGACGGCGAATACAGGCGAAACACGTCGACATTGATAGGCGGCAGGCTGCTCATAGACGCGAACGCGACGCTGCGCGACAAAATATCGCGCGTTCGGGGCGCGGACGCGCTTATATATACGCACAGCCATTCAGACCACTTCGACCCCGCTTTCGCATACGAGATAGCGCCCAAGGCGATATACGCCGAGCGCTCGTGGGCGGCGGACGCGAACGCCGACAATCTGGACATAGGCGTTGAAGCGCGAATCGCCGGGTTTTCCGTAACGCCGCTGCCCGCGAACCACTCGACCGGCAGAGCGAACGAAAAACCGCTGGCTTTCATTATAGACGGGGACGGCGCGCGCATACTTTATTCGACCGACGGCGCGTGGCTTACGAACCGCGCGTATATTGAACTGAAGAAGGGCGCGCCGCTTGACGCTCTGATAATCGACGCTACGGTGGGCGACGATTATGAGCACGACTGGCGCTCGTTCGAGCACAACACGCTCGCTATGGCGCGATATGTCGCGGTAACGCTTAAAAATATGGGTCTGTTAAAGCATGATGCGCCCGTGTTCGCGACGCACATTGCGCGCGCGCTTCACCCGCGCCAGAGCGAGCTTGAAGAACGCGAGCGCGAAAAGGGCGGAATACTGACGATATGCCGCGACGGACTTAGCATAAACGTCGGGCGTTGAAATTTGTTCACGCGGCGAACACATTTTCGTATGTTCAAAGCGCTTGTCACGCGCCGTCATACAGTGTATAATGTATAAAAAGCCTGCGACGGAAGGATAGACATATGCCAAACACCAAGATCACAAAGCAAAAATGGAAAGACCATCTCTTTTACGCGAAGAAGGTCTATATATTCGGGATCATAATCGCCATAGGCGCGGCGGCGCTCATATACACCGTGTCAGGACCCAAGAAACACGACGAAAATTACGTTATGGTATATTTCTTGGGTTACGCGAATCTCGACAAAATCGAGGACGACCGAATCGCGCTCGTCGAAGCCGGCAAGGCGCACGACGCGGCGTTCATGGGCATAGAGTTTTCAAACCTCATGTACGAAGGCAAAGAATCGGACGACCCGAGCATGGCGGAGGTTTACAACGTACAGCTCTACGCGGGCGACAACGACATTTTCCTGCAAAACGCGGCGCTCACGCAGGGCGTTATGGACGCGGACTTCTGCGCGCCGCTCGAAAAACTGAAGGGCTTCAACGAGTTCGTTCAGGCGAACCCGAACATTGAAATACTGTGGCAGCCGGTTCAGGCCGAAGTAGCCCAAATCGACGCGGAAGATACCGAGGCGCTCGAAGCGCTCGAAAAACACGCGTATGCCATCAATATTTCGCAGATGACGGGCATAGTCGAAAAACAGGGCTATTCGAGCGATAAAAAGTATGCAGTTATTTCGGCAAAGAGCAAAAACCCCGAAACGTCATTGTATGTGCTGCTTAAAATGTTCGATATATACGCGCCCGATTTCGTGATGCCCGACCTGTCCGAGTACGCGACGGCGATTCCGGCGGAACAATGAAACAGCACGTCGGCAAAGAGGGCTTATCGACAGGCAAGGGAATATTGGTAATCGTCGCGGTGCTCGCTTCGATATATCTGATTTCGTTCGTGTCCAGAGCGCTCGAAATGGCGGGCACGCCGTATCTGGCGGCGTCGATATTTCTGTGGCTTTCGGGCGGCGCGCTCGGCGTATTCATATTCTATAAATACGTGCAGTCGTTTCTGTATACGCTTGACAACTCGACATTCACGGTCGAGCGCGTGTACTCGCGCAAGCCGCGCTATTTCGAGAAGGTTTTGTGGCGCGAGGTCGTGTTCTTCGGAGACACGGAAACCGCGAAGCTCAAAAACCCGCAGGTCAAACAGCGGAACGCCACGCGCTCACAGTGCGAGTTTAATCAAAAAGCGCTCGTATACAAGCGCGGCGGCGACGCTTTCATGCTGCTTATACAGCCAAACCCCGAAATGACGGAAGCTATAGAACAGGCTGTCGCCCGCAATAAATAGCGGGGCGCGCACAATTCAACGGTTGCACATCTTTCGCTCCTTTCGCGTAGTATACGCGGAAGGAGTGCATCTTTATGCCACTGTACGTATCCAAATTCGGCGGCACGTCGCTCGCCGACGGCCGGTGTTTTTTGAAGGTCGCTTCAATCGTAAGGCAATCGCCCCACAGGCGCGTGGTCGTCGTCTCAGCGCCCGGCAGAAGGTTCGCGGGCGACGAAAAAGTGACCGATTTACTGTACGCCTTTGCGGGCGGCGACGCCTCCGCGTGGGCGCGCGCGGCGGACAGATTTTTGGAGATCTCGCGTTTTCTGAATATAGACGCGCGCGGACTCATTAAAAACGAGGAAGCGCACATAGCGGCGGGCGCGGACGTTAAGTACATAGCGAGCATAGGCGAATACCTGTCGGCGCGAATACTCGCGCGCGCGCTCGGCTTCGCGTTTATAGACGCCGCCGAGTGCGTCCGCATAACGGACGGCCGCGCCGACGAGCGCGCGACCATTGCCCTGATGCGCGAAGCGATAGACCCGAACCGCGGAAGCGTGATACCGGGCTTTTACGGCTCTGACGAATCGGGCGCGCGGGCGGTGTTTCCAAGGGGCGGAAGCGACATAACCGGCGCTTACGCGGCGCGCGCAATGTCAGCCAGCCTCTATGAAAACTGGACGGACGTGGACGGCGTGTACGACGAAGACCCTGCCGAATGCGCGTCCGCGCGTCTGCTCGCGCGCATATCGTATAACGATATGAAAAAACTGTGCGAACGCGGCGCGTGCGTCGTTCATAAGGACTGCCTGCCGCCCGTCGAACAGGCAGGCATACCGATACTAGTGAAAAACACGTTCAACCCCGACGCGGAGGGCACTTATATAGCCGATTCATTAAGCGGCGCATTTTATTAACAATAATTATCAAAAAGCGCCGCCGACGTATTGTTATCCAATATATTACATGTTATAATCAATACGATTATAATATGGTGAGGGGAGCATTGCGTTATGAAGAAACTGTGCGCCGCGCTTTTATGCGTTATAATGGTGTTCACGACGTTTGTGGGCGCGTTCGCTGTCACGTCGGACAAGACGCGCGACTTCGTGCTTGTGCTGGACACTTCGGGCAGCATGTCCGGAAATCCGCTGAGGTCTGTAATTGACGCGTCCAAAAAGATGATAAACGCCATATTCACTCAATCGCCTAAAGCCCTGATTTCGATAGTCGGCTATTCGTCAGACGCGTATAGGGTTTGCGATTACGCGGGCGAAAGCGACACAGAATACTTATACACAATGCTTAACAGGCTGAGTTCGGGCGGCGGAACGTATATGTCGGCGGCATTGAATCAAGCCCGCGACATAATATCGTCAAGCAACGCCGAATCGAAAACAGTCATTTTTATGAGCGACGGCGAACCATCCGACAGCTTGGAAGAGATCGAGTCGGCCGCAATGAAACTGCACAGATACGCGGACGTGTATTCGGTCGGCTTTTTCTCGCAGCTCGATTCAAGCCGTATACGTCAAGCCGAAAACGTTCTGAGAATGATTGCCAGCGACCGCACAAAGTTTTACTCAATCGAAGACTCAAGCGACTTTCAGTTCGTGTTTGAGGACATAGCCGACGAGACCACGCTCGACTATAAGCGCATAATCGTGTGGATAGACTGCCCCGTCGACGTTGAAGTCTCGTACAGGGGCGAGCGCCTCGATAAAAGCAACACCCGAACCAGCTATGGCTCGTTGCTGTTCGAGGGCGACAATAACGAATCGAAAATACTGAGGCTCGACCCGCAAAACAATTACGACGTGCGGCTCTTGGGCACAGGCTCGGGCACAATGGACTACGCCATAAGTTACCCGAACGCAGACGGACAGTATTACGATAAGCGCGAGTTCAAATATGTGCCGATAACGCGCGGCATGATTATAACCAGCAACACGGAGCAGCGGTCGAGCACAACGCTCGAAGTTGACAAAAACGGCGACGGTTACGTTGACGAGACGTATTCGGCTAAGAACAACGAACCGTGCAATTTCCCGAAGCCAGTATTGTCTATATCCACGTATAAAGGCACATATGTCGTAAGCGAAAGCTCGTATGTCGTGAACAACAACCCGAAGGTGGACGGCGCGAAGGTTTCGGACAACGACTATGTGACCGCGTGGAACGTGCGCAGCAACACATACGGCGTGGGCGAATGGGTGAACCTCGCCGTGAGGGACGCCGACAACTACAGGTTCGACGGCTTCGACATATACAACGGCTACAACAAAATAAGCGGCAAGAACGACTATTGGCAGCTCAACACGCGCGTTCGCGAATTGGACGTGTACTGCGACAACCGCTTTGTCGAAACGTTCACGCTGCTTGACTCGCGCAACCGCCAGACGTTCTTCTTTACAACGCCGCAGTCGGGCAGCTCGCTGAGGTTTGAAATCGTGTCTGTGTACAAGGGCGATAAATACAAGGACGCGTGCATAACCGAAATCATACCGTTCTGATAAACGTCGTGGGAGGGGTTTCGCTTGCGCCGAATAATCGTTTTGATCGCGCTTATGCTCGCGATTTGCGCGTGCGCGTCGGCTGAAACCGTCATAGACGGCGTGACCGAAATAGGCGACTACGCCTACGAGCGCTCGGATATAACGGGAGTCGCGATAAAGGGGTCTGTGAAAAGCATAGGCGAGGGCGCGTTTTACTATTGCAGGCAGCTCGAAAGCGTCAGCTTGCCGGAGGGGCTTGAATACATAGGCGACTTCGCGTTCGACCATTGCCTTCAGCTGAAGGAAGTCGCAATACCCTCGAGCGTCAGGCGCATCGGAGAGAGCGCGTTCTGCTATAACCAGAGCCTCGAAACGCTGACCATCGCAGAGGGCGTGGAAGAAATAGGCGCGTATGCGTTCAGCTGCTGCGCGTCAGTAAAGCGCCTGATACTGCCGTCAACCGTGAGGTCGGTGTCGGAAGGCGCGTTCATGGGAATGCGCAGTCTCGAAGTACTCTACGTGCCCGCGAGCGCGGTTTTCTCTGGTAAAATAATGTTCGAGGACTGCCCGAAGCTCAAGGTGTACTACACGCCGGGCACGAACATCGAGTCGTACATCAGAATATTCAATCTGCCGTATGAGGCAGTCGATTCGCCGCCCGTCGAGCAGGCGAAGACGACGACTATCAAGTTCGACGGCGCGAGCGTGAACGCGCTCAGCGTCGACTGTTCGCCGTACTTGGCAACGCGGTATTTCCCTGTAATTGACGAAGTGAAAAGCGCCGTCGGAACGGGCGCACTCTCAAAGACGGCGCTGGAAACGCTCAAAACCGTTTCGGCGGAGCTTTTCGCAAGTTCCGCCGACAAAACGCAGTCGCTCAGCGGCACGGTCTCGGCGCTGTGGGGCGAATATTACATTAACAAAAACGGCGACAGGGCGAGCAAGAGCTTCGACGGCATTCACGAGGGCATTGACGTATACGCAAATTCGGGAGCGAATGTGCGCTCGCTCACAGACGGAACGGTAAAGCTCAGATACGGCACAAGCTACGGAACGATCGTCATTGAAAAAGACGGCTATTTCATAACGTATATGCACTGCGCAAATTCGTATGTGAACGAAGGCGATTACATCGCCAAAGGCACGGTTATCGGAAGTCAGGGCCGCAAGGGCGCGAGCGGCGAGCACGTGCACATAGAGATAAGCAATTCGTACACGGGCCGCAGTTATTCAAACGGAAACGACACTCTCGATTCGTATTCGAAAATGGGCAATAAGGATTTCTATACGGTGCTCGCAAACCTGATGAAGAGCGAACCGTCACTCGAAGTGAACCCCAAAAGAAGAACAGCAATTCAGACGGCGTATTCGTGGCTTTCCGAAACGTGGGTCTTGCCCTGCGACCTGAGGCTGCACGGCGGGAGCGTTGTACAAAAGGGCGCGACAGTGCGCGGACTGCCGTATACGCTATGCGTATACGGCTATAACCCGTCAGGCGACAGCGACAGAAACAAAGGCATGGTCGTCACGAGCTACGCACAGTATAAGGAATACAGCGATTCGTTTAAGAACACAGCCTACATAGGCGCGGCGGGCACTACCGCGATGGACTCGCAAGGTGCCGCCACGGGCAAATACACGCCCAAGCACGGCGCGGATTGCATACAGCTTGTGTATACCGCGTGGGAAGAAGCCGACTCCGCCACGCCATACCGCGACTATTGGGGGTCGAGCGCCGAGATAGACAAGAACATACAGTGGAAGGACGCTCTGCCGGGCGACGCTGTGTTTACAAAAGGCGACAGGTACGACCACATTCGCCTTATAACGGCGATAGACAAAAACGGCACGCCCGACGACGCGACGGACGACAGCTTCACATGCGTCGAACAAACGGCGTCGTCGCTCGGCGGAACGCTGAAATATAAGGACGCAAGCTATACGATGATAGGCACTCGCGAAAACGTGTTCACATACTCCGAGCTTATCAATGGCGGCTATTGCGTGTGGCGCAACACATGCCTTGACAGTTGACAAAGATCGCCCCCGCCAAAGCGGGGGCGCGGTTTTACGCGTATTTCGCCGACATCGCGGCTTTGTAAGTTGCGTAGTTGGGATACTGCGCAAGCGACGCGGCGTTTTGCGCTTTGCGGCGCTTGAATTCGGATTCCGTGAGTATGTTCGAAAGCTGATTAGCCGAACCGACCGCCTCGGGCGCGGCCTCCTCGGCCGTTTTCGCGCCGCCGCCCGACGATCTGCCGCCCTTGCTTCCGGACTTCAAAAGCCCCAGCGCCTTTATGTACGCCGCGTACTCGTCGGTGTATTTGTCGTACTCCGCGTCGTCGGCGCTCTTTAAGGCTCTGATGGCGTCGTACATGTCGTCGCCCTCTATCTTATATTTAGAGAGCGCCAGCTCGTACAGTTCGGGGATTATCTCGGCGACCTGCGCCGCGTGTTCCTGATACGCCTGCTGCCCCGCCGAATGCGCGAAGCTGTTCGGCTGACCGCCGGTCATGTTCGCCGCCGCGCCGTATGTGTCCTTCATGGCGCGCTCGCCCATATACAGATATTGATCGCGCAGTCGCTTGTATGTGTCGTCGCCCGTCGGGTCGTAATTAAAGGGCGCGCGGTTCACGTATTTATTCAGCAGATCGTCGAGCTGACTAACGTATTTCGACGTATACCCGCTTCCGGCTATGCCCTGCGACGACTGATACTTCTTGAGCGCGCCCAGCGTTTCAGAACCGTATACGCCGTCCTCAGCAATGTCGTAGCCCGCGTTTTTGAGCAGCCTTTGCAGCGTTTTCACGTCGTCGCCGGAAGAACCGAGAGTCGGAAAGCCCGAAGCCATATCACACCGCCTCCTTCACATATTTTGAGGATATCCACATTATGTTCTCATCGTATAAAACGCACGTCCAGCCGTCAGTTTCGACCTTAGAAAGCAGATCGCCCTTGTTCACGCTGCCGACGCTTTCGTAGCCGGTCGACGGGCCTTTGCGGACGTTCACCGAATTGCCCGTGACGATGAGCGCCTTATCCGGCTTTATGTCGCTTCCGTAGTCGAAGTATTTGTCCATCAGCCCCCAATACGCGGGCAGCCTTTCGGAGAGCAGAGTCTGCACCACGCCCACCTTCACGTTGCGCGCTTCGGTGAGCACCCAGTCGCCGGCGGGGTCGTTCGGGTTCACGGGTCGCGTCAGAAACGCCACGTGCGTTATGTTCTTTGCCGTCGTGCCCCAGAAAACGGCCGCGCCCTTAACACGCATGTTAGCGGGTATCATGCCCGTGCCCTTCACGCCGCACCAGTTCGCATAGTTATAGCGGGCGCGCGTGTTTATGCTCGCGCCCGTCACATCCTTATAATAGCCCTCCGCCAACCCGTTGCAGTCCCACACGCGCTCGGCGTGGTTTTTCCAGTAAATGGCGTATGAATACATGGTGTTCTTGTATTGGTTGAACCACCACGCCGAAAGCTGCTTGGGGCTCTGACCCACGCCGCCCATGATGTAACCGTCCTTCGCCTTCGCGCGCTCGTCAAGAAACGCCGCGAAATCGCGCGCCGACACCCTTTTCATATATGAACCGCCTCCTCTATAGCGAATATGAGCACGCAAGCGACAGATACGTGCTCGTCGGAAACGTGCTGCCCGTCAGGTTCTTTATTGTCGTATAGCCGCTTATGCCTATATCGAGCCTGAACAGCCCGTTGTCTGAGAATAACGCGAGCACCTGCCGACGGCGCGGCGTGAGCGCGGCGGGCAGCGTGAACACGTTCAGAGTGCCACGGGCGGACAGGCTGCTCGCAAGCCTCACGCCGCCTTCTATCGACACAGCGCCGCCCCTGTTGATTATCATAGGCGGCAGTCCCGCCGTCCAAGCGTGCAGGTTCACGCATGAGAGCGGCTGCCATTCGGCGTTTACTGTCGCCGCCTCAAGCTCGTTTAGGCGCTTTTCGCATTCGGCGACCTTTTGCGATAAGTCGGACAGCGCGAGCGATATGGAATCGTCCGTGAAGTTTTCAAGGTCGATATTCGAAAACTGCATTTTGAGCGCCTCGTTAAGCTGAAACAGCCACGAGCGAAGCTGCTTTATCTGCGTTTTCGCGTCCGCGTCGGAAACCTGCGGCGAAATCATATCGTATATCATCTTATGTCGCCTCCCTTCTCGAAGGTTATCGACATAGACGTCACCGAACACCGCCCCGAACCGGAAAGCCTCACATAAACGCCGTCGGCGCGCCGCGCCTTTATTGGAAGCGAGCGCGTGACGGCGCTCTGCGTCTGAGTGAAATTGCCTATCTCGTGCCAGTACGCGCTGCCGGCGTACCTTATTTCGACCTTCAGAAGCGATTCGATAGGCAGAGTGAACCGCAAATGCATGTTTGTCGCGTACATTCTGTCGGGGCTTGCGGGCGCGATTACGTGCGTGACCGCCTGCCAGCTCACATACGGCTCTACCGTGAACACCTTACCGTCGTTCGGCAGCAAATCGCGATCCAGCCAGCGGTAGTGCCCGTTCAAGCAATATATGGCGTTGTCGGAGCCCTTGAACAGCAGTTTGTCGCCCGCCTGCACGAAGAACAGCGCTTCGGGCGCGTCCTCGCCGTGCCACACGCCCGACTGAGTGTCGAACGCGAACAGGCGGTATTCGTTCTCCTCTATGTCGAAAAGCGAAACGTAATATCTGTCGCCCACCGCGCCCGCCCGCGCGAGCGTGTACCTGCCGTCGCCGAGCGGCCGCGATATGTTTTCGGGAACGCCGCCGTCATAGCAGTACACGCCGTCAACGCCCTTGTATGCCTCCAACAACACCGGCACGACCGTTTCTTTCGGCGCGTCCTCGGCGTATAAAATCACCGTTTCCGACACGCTCGACGACACGCGCGCCAAGGCGCTTGTGGGCGAGCATATACAGCTCAAGGACGCGTCCGACTCAAGCCTTGAAACGCTCAAGGTGAAGGGCGTGCACGTTTCGACAAAGGCTATATTCTTGGAAGCCGCGCCTACCAACACTCCCGCGAGCGGCGACTTCCTGTTCCCGTCCGGCGGCGGCGCGGAGGGCATATCGGTGTTCTCGACTTTGGTGCTCGGCGCTCACGCCTACGCCATAACCGAGCTTGAGGGCGGCGGGCTTACGCACATCGTCAAGCAGCTCGGCTACGGCGACGACCCGCTCAATCAGCGCTCCAGCGTCGGTTGGAAGGCGACCCGCTGCGCGAAGCGGCTTGTCGAGCAGTACATGGTGCGCATAGAGTCCTCGTCGTCATACTCGCCTAACGCGGCGGCTAACTAACGTGAAGGGAGACAGAACGCATGAAAGTTGACAGTAAAATGGTGAGCATAAAGCTGTTCAAGGATAATCAGGCGTATTCGGGCGACGTGTTCGCGTCCGTGAACGGCGAGAACTACCTTATAAAGCGCGGCGTGACCGTGGAAGTGCCCGACTACATAGCCGAGGTGCTCGACAACAGCCGCAAGGAGGACGAAAACGCGGTCGCCCGCATGGAAAAGGCGGAGCGCAGCTATCTCGACAAGGTGAACGCCATAGCGTAACAGACCGCGGGGTCGTCCGATTATGCGGCGACCCCGCTTTATGTGAAGGGAGATGCTCATATTGACGGTTTCGGAAGCGATAGCCAAGTCAGACGGCCTGCGCCCGAACGATTTTCTGCAAGCCGACAAGATTTCGTGGCTAAGCGAGCTCGACGGGCGCGTGAAGCTTGAAATACTCGACTTGCACGAGGATTTTTCCGACGTGTCGTTTTCGGGCTATACGTCGTCGGATACGACCGCCGAGCTGCTCGTCCCTGACGAGTACGCCGACATATACATATACTGGCTGTTCCTCAAAATGGACTTTGTGAACGGCGAAACGCAGCGCTTCAACAATTCCGCCGCGATGCACAACACCGCGTGGACAAACTACGCTAACTATATAAACCGGACGCACAAGCCCAAGGGCGCGGGCGGCGCGAGCGGCTATTAGGAGGTCACGTATATGCAGCCACGTTTGCAGAAGGAAAACAAGCGCAGATACGCGCTCAACGCGTTTCGGGGGTTGTGCCTGCGCGAAAACGCGGACGCGGGCTATTTCAGCGTTTCGCGCAACCTTTGCGCCGACGACTATCCGTCGATAACCCCCCGAAAGTGCAGGGGCATAGCCAGCAACTGCCAGAACGTCACCGCGATGTGCTTCACGAGCGCCATGTGCTGGCTGGAGGGCACGAACCTGTATTACGATTCCGCGCTCGCGGGAACGCTTACGGCGGGCGCGAAGATATTCGCGCATTTGGGCGAGAGGATCGTCATATACCCCGATAAGCTCGTGCTGGACACTTCGACGCTCACGCTGTCGCCTATTGAAAATTCCGTGACGCTGAGCGGCGTTTCGGCGACAATATCCAACATGGACGGCACTTCGGCAACGGAATCGAGTTATGTGAAGCTTTCGGCGGAGGGCATAGGCGAGGGCTTTCAAAAGGGCGACTGCGTGACGGTCTCCGGCTTTTCAAATTCCGCGCTCAACGGCGACTTCATACTGCAGACCGTGAGCGACGATTTTATTACCGTTGTTGCCGTGATAGACGCTGCCGAGACGGCTTCGGGGAGCGTCACCGTGTCGCGCTCCGCGCCCGATCTGGATTACATACTCGCGTGCAACAACCGCATATGGGGCGTTTCGAACGCCGACCATCAGATATACGCGTGCAAGCTCGGCGACCCGACCAACTGGAACGTTCTCGAGGGGCTCAGCACCGACTCATACGCCTCAAAGACCACGTCGGCGGGAGAGTTCACGGGCGCGACCGAGTTTTTGGGCGGCGCGGTTTTCTTCAAAGAAAACGAGATAACGCGGCTTACGGGAACGCGCCCGAGCAATTTCAGGCTGGTGTCATACGATATGACGGGCGTCATGAAGGGCTGCGCCGATTCGCTCGCTTTCGCGGGCAGCCGACTGTACTACGCGGTCACAGTGAGATAGCGCGACGCGGCGCACAGGTCTTTGCCCCTGAATATCTTCGCTTCCGAGCTTTCGACAAACCGCACGCCCGCGAGCTTGCCGATCTCGCCCGCGTATATGTTTTCGGGCGACGCGTACTTATGCGCGTCGATCCACTCGTCGCTGCGCATGAGGTCGTAGGCGACATACGGGTGTATGATCGCGACGAACTTATCGTCGATCGGGTCGGCGTTCATGCCCTTGAGCTGCGCGGCGGCGCGGAATATCAAGTCGGCCGTGATCTTGCTGGTTTGGTTTATGCCCAAACGGGACGTCACCGCGGTTTCGACGCTGTTGGCGACTGTCGGCGCGTACAAAACGTTCGTGCCGCCCGCGAGCACATCGCGCGTGATAGAGTCGAGCGTGCGCCCCGCCTGCGCGCCCAAGAGCCGCGTCGCCTGCAACACATTGTTGTCGACGGCGGTCATTTCGAGCATGTCGGAAAGCTGTATCCAGTCGCCGTACTGCATCACGCTTTCGGTGACGGCCGACACGTTCAGGCTGTTGCCCGTGGGCGTTACGCCCTCGGTTATCGGGTTTGTCGCCTTATCGAGACTGTCGTACTTTCTGAACTCAATGGACTTGCCGCCCGCCTTGGGTATAGGGTATTTATCGCCGAACTGGTCGTGAACCAGCTTGGGTTCGGCGACGTCGATGAGCCTCTTCTCGTAGTACGTCTTCATTTCGCTGGAAAGATCGTTGCTGCCGGTCGTGTTTGCGACGGTCTCCCCCGCGAAAAGCTGCAAGCGGATTTTCTCCATATAGGTTGCTCCTTTCAGATGGTCAGAAATAAACCTTCTCGCCGCGCGCGCAGCGCTTTTCGATTTGCTCGCGTTCGCGGCGGGTCATTCTCGACACGTCGGGCGGCGACACTCCGCGCCCGCCGCGCCCCTCGGCGCCGTTTTCATCGGGTCTGAAACCGCGCGCGCGTATCGTTGAAACAGTGTTCTCGCGCGTCTTTTCGCACGCCACGCGCACGGCGTTTTCCAAGCGTTCATTCAGGTGCACGCAGTCGTATGCGGTGCGCATGTCGACGCCCGATTTGAGCAGGTTTCGGAAGCGCGTATCGCGCAGTTCAGAACGCAGGTCGAAGCCCGGATCTGCGTTCTTCATGCCCTCCGCGTCCCTGCGCCAGCCCTCCAGCGTTTTCTGAACGCTGACATCGCGCATTATTTCGCGCGCGTGTTCGCCGCCCGCGCCTTCGTCTTGCGCGATTCGCCGCATAAGCTCGTTTTCGTCGCTCTCGCCGTACTTGCGCTCGAGCGCCTCCATTAACGGCTTCACGCGCTCCGCCCTTTCCCTGAGCGTCTTTGTCTCCTTGAACCGCCTGTCGATTATCCGCTTGACGCGCTCGTCAAATTCCGCCTTATAATCGGAGCGTATCAGCCTGTCAAATTCTTCCCTGCGGTTCTCGCGCCGCCCTTCGTCGGAAGGCTCTGTCGCCGCCTCGACAATGCCGACGCTCGCTTCCTCTTCCGAACCGGTTTCTTCGGGCGCTACAGCCAAGCCGGTGTCCGCTTCCATAGAATTGCCCCCTTTCAGTCGACAAACGACGATGCCGCGCTTCATCGCGCTTCACAAATGTTACGGCAAAGGCGGCATACGCCGTCACACGCCGCCCGAAAGTTAAATTTCATACAAAATAAACGCCTACAACCGCGCCGTAAACAGGAAAACAACCGCCCGAAAGCGTATAATATACATTCGTACAGTGTGAAAACAACGCGGAAGGAGTGAAAAACTTGCTCGAAAAAATCGTGCGCCTGCTGGGCGATTATACCGATGTTCCGGCTGATCAGATAAACGCGGACTCCGATTTCGTCGTCGATTTGCATATCGACTCCGTTGATATGGTCGCGATGGTAATGACAGTCGAGGACGAGTTCGGCGTTTCCGTGCCCGATTCGGCGCTGTCGGAATTGCGCACCGTCGGCGACGTGGTTCGCTATCTTGAGAAATAAGCCGCAAACGATACGTCAGGCGAAAGGAGCAGCCAATGAGAAAGGTCAAGATCGCGCTCGATAAAGATTACAAAATAGGCGCGGTAGACCCGCGCATATACGGTTCGTTCATCGAGCACTTGGGCAGAGCCGTGTACGGCGGCATATATGAGCCGAACCACCCGTCGGCCGACGAACAGGGCTTTCGCGCCGATGTCTTGCGGCTCGTAAAGGGTCTGAACGTGCCCGTCACGCGCTACCCCGGCGGAAACTTCGTGTCGGGCTTCAACTGGGAGGACTCCATAGGCCCGGTCGGGAAGCGGCCGCGCAGGCTTGATCTGGCGTGGAACACAACCGAGACGAACGAGGTCGGCATACACGAGTTCGCCGACTGGGCAAAAAAGGCGAACACCGAAGTCATGTACGCGGTCAACTTAGGCACGCGCACGCCCGACGACGCGCGCCGCGTAGTCGAGTACCTGAACCACCCGGGCGGCTCCGAGCTCAGCGATTTGCGCGTCAAAAACGGCAGGAAAGACCCGTTCGATATTCGGCTGTTCTGCCTAGGGAACGAAATGGACGGCCCGTGGCAAATGTGCGCGCGCACGGCGTATGAATACGGCAGAGTAGCTAACGAAGCGGCAAAAATGATGAAATGGGTCGACCCGCGGATAGAGCTTGTGGCGTGCGGCTCGTCGTCGTCTCAAATGCGCACATTCGGCGAGTGGGAGTATCAGGTGCTCAGCGAGTGCTACAACAACGTCGATTACGTGTCGCTGCACAGATATTACGGGAATCCCGATGCGGACACGAACGACTTCCTCGCGTCGACGATGGACTTGGACGACTTCATAAAAACAGTAGTCGGCGTGTGCGACGCCGTGCGGGGCAAGGTTCGCAGCAAAAAGCGCGTCAATCTGAGCTTTGACGAGTGGAACGTGTGGTATCATTCGAACGAGCGCGACAAGCAGCTCACGCGCGAGCGCAAGTGGACGAAGGCACTGCCGCTTTTGGAGGACGTGTACAACTTCGAGGACGCGCTGCTCGTGGGACTGATGCTCATAACGTTCCTCAAAAACGCCGACCGCGTGAAGATTGCGTGCATGGCGCAATTAGTGAACGTCATCGCGCCCATTATGACGCGCGATATGGGCGGCGCGTGGGCGCAAACAATATACTACCCGCTCATGCACGCGAGCACGCTCGGACGCGGCGTGTCGCTGATGCCTATCATCGAATGCGATAAGCGCGATACGCGCCACTATACGGACGTGCCGCTTGTGGACGCGGCGGCAGTCCTCAACGACGGCGGCGGAGTCACGCTGTTCATCGTAAACCGCGACCTCGAAGACGACGCCTTGCTAACGCTGGACGCGCGCGCCTTCGGCGGCTTTACGCGCATGAAGCATATATACATGCATAACGACGACGTGAACGCCGTGAACACGGAAGAAAACCCGGCGGAAGTGCGCCCGGAGGAAGCCCCCGAAACCCCGTATTCGCCGGAGATCAAGCTCGAAAGAGCGAGCTGGAACGTCATAAAACTCTATTGATCCAATAAACACACATAAACGCATAAGCCCCCCGTATGCGCGTCCTAATCCGCGCATACGGGGGGCAAAGCGGAAGCCACGCCTTCAGCGTGCCCTTTATTGAAAGGTCAAGCGTTACTGAATATTCAAACCTTCGCGTTTCTCTCCCGCTTCCTTCCCCCGCGCACAGGTCAAGCACACACGCTCGCCCGCGTGCACAACGCAAAACCCATCAACCACTATAGCATGAGCGCACGCGCCCCCGTATGCGCGCCTTTGTCGCGCATACGGGGGGCAAAGCGGAAGCCACGCCTTCGGCGTGCCCTTTATTGAAAGGTCAAGCGTTATCGCGTATTCAAACCTTCGCATTCCTCTCCCGCCTCCTTCCCCCGCGCACAGGTCAGGCACCCAAGCCCGCCCGCGTGCGCAACGCAAAACACATCAGCCACAATAGCATGAGCGCACGCGCCCCCGTATGCGCGCCTTTGTCGCGCATACGGGGGCAAAGCGGAAGCCACGCCTTCGGCGTGCCCTTTATTGAAAGGTCAAGCGT
>CAYVPJ010000007.1:71155-97736 GCA_964453505.1 uncultured Oscillospiraceae bacterium
TATCGCGTAATCAAACCTTCGCGTTTCTCTCCCGCCTATTTCCCCGCGCACAGATCAAGCACCCACGCCCGCCCGCGTGCGCAACACAAATTGCGAAAACCACAAAAGCATGAGCGCACGCCCCCGACGCAAAAACGAGCGCGTCAGAATTCGGCTGACCGAACCCCGACGCGCTCGCCAGATGGTTTTATATCAATGGAAGTCAGTGAGCGTCACGTCGATGTCGACATATTCGCCGCTCCCAATATCGGCGACAGTCTCGGCTTCCTCCAAGCCCTCGACGCGATATACCTTCAGGCGCAATACGTCGCCGGGGTTTTTGCCCGTAAGCTGCTGCGACAGTTCAGACGAGCTTTGAATCAGTGTATCGTTGGCTTCCACAACGATGTCGTTCTTTTTGAGACCTGCTTCCATAGCGGGGCTGTCTTCCTCTACCTCGATTATGATAGCTCCGGCGGGCAGCGCCCCGGCGTACACGGCCTCGTTATTCGAACGGCTGATCGTGTCGACAGTCACACCCATGCGCGGGCTTGAGCTGGTCTTTTCGGCGGTCTGGCTTTCGGACACGTCGGTTTTGACAGTTTCCTCGGAAGTGGTCACGCCTTTTTCGAGCACTTCCCTGATGAGCGTTTTCGCGCTGTTTATGGGAATCGCCAAGCCAATGCCCTCAACGCTGGTCGACGTATAGTAGCTGCCCGTGTACTTCATTGACGGTATGCCCATAAGCTGTCCCAGCGTGTTGAACAGTCCGCCGCCGGAGTTGCCGGAGTTGATGGCGGCGTCGGTCTGTATCATGGCGTTAGTGGTCGTCGTGCGCAGGCCGTACTTATCGGTTGTCGCGGTCGATTCGATCTCGCGGTCGAGCGCCGATATGATGCCCACGGTCACTGTGCCGCGCAGTTCCTCCGCCAGCGGGTTGCCTATGCATATCGCCCACTCGCCCACTTGCAGCTGATCGCTGTCGCCCAGCGGCACATACGGCAGGTTGAGATCAGGAACGTACACAATCGCTATGTCGATAGACTCGTCATAACCCACCACTTCGCCAGCGAGCTCCTCTTCAGAGCCGAGCGTCGACACCGACACCCTCGCCGCGCCCTCGACGACGTGGTAATTGGTGAGCACGTATTTATCGTATATCACCACGCCCGAGCCGGTGGAGGCGAGCCGTTCGATGCTCTCGCGAGTACCTCTCGCGCCGAAGTTACGACCGACCGAATAGTAGTAGTTCTGATAGTTGTTCACGCCCACGACGCTCTCCTGCACGCCTGATACCACTTTCGTGAACGGACTCTCAACCAACGTCGCGTCGGTCGTAGTGTCTACGATTTTGTCCGCGTCGATAGCGGGCTTGTCCGATTCCGCGAAAGAGAATATCATCGCCGATACCAACGCTATCGCTATCAGCGACACCGCCAAACCGCGTCCAAATTTTCTTTTCATTGTCATTGCCCCCTTTAAGTAAGTTTGCGCGTTTCCGCGCCCTTTCAACATGGCAAATTATACACGCCCGTGCTTAAAATCAGCCCATATCAAATCTTATAAAATCTTAAAAAATTCAAATGAAAAACGACCTCCCGGAAGCGCCCGGAAGGCCGTCAATTACAGAGATATTTAAGCGTCAGCCGTCTATCTGTTCTCCGCACGCCTGACAGAAACGCGTATTAGGCGGATTGCGTTCGCCGCACTGCGGACAGAAAACGGGCTTATTCGCCCTCGGCGCGGGCTCGTCGTAGTCGTCGGAATACTCCTCAGGCTCGTCTGAATATCTCGCGGCGCGCCTCGGCGCGGGCGCGGGTTCTTCGTACTCGTCCTGCGGTTCCGAATATCTCTGCCTACGACCGTATGTATCCTGTCCCTCGTCCGCGTATTCGGCGGCTCTGCGCGGTCTTTGCGAGGGCGCTATGTCGCCGCCCTGAGGCGCGCGGCGCTCGGACTTGCCCTTATCAAACAGCTCCTTGAATTTTGTCGAAATCTTGCACAGCTTGCCGTACAAGTCGAACGACAATTCCGTCTTCTGCGCACAGCTCATATAGACCTTCATCATGTCGATCATTATGTAGCTGTCGAGCAGCGCGAACTTGACGACGTAAGCGATGAACAGCGAGAGCAGGAACGCGACGAACATATTCAGGTTCATCAGGTTGAACAAAAGCCCGATAGGTATGAATATGATAAGCGCGGCGGCGATCATAAGGCCGATAACCTTCGCCATCGTAATGCCCGCGTTCTTCAAAAGCGGCTTCCAGTTTTGCGCGTAAATCACAACGCCGTCGCACGACGAGCGGAACGCGCCCTGCTTGCGCTTAAGAAAAGTATATCCCAAGCAGCATTCGTCTATGTAGCCCAGCGATATGGTAACGAAAAATTTGAGTATATTTGTAATATAGTTCATGCCCGGAACGATGTCGACGGCGTTTCCGACCTTCTCGACCACGCGCTGAATCTGCCTCACAGCGCCCGAAACGAGCTTGTCTATCACGAAGTAAATATTCGCAGTTGCGAAGCGCTTCTGAACTACGCTTTTACCGTAGTTCACCTGATTGGCGGGCACTTTGCCCGTCGCCAACACTTCGGCTATGACGGCGATATGCCCCGCCTTAATCAGATACCCGAAGTAGTGCATCAGTATATAGTTGATAGCGCCCGTGCCGCCCAGCCATATTGTAATGAATATGAACGTGACCGCGCCGTTATACTTGAACAGCCAGATGAACAGCGCGCATATCGCGAACAGCAGTATGGACGCCAAGACGTTCACCGCGCCCAATAAAAGCTTCGCCATTATGAATGGCTTCGTTTTTGTGAGAACCTGTTTAGTCGTCATGTGTGTGCCCCCTTCGTGTTTTTAAGGAGTAATGATTTCTCAAGCGTCGAGTTTTGCGCCGCACTCCATGCAGAAGCGCGTCTCGCCGTCGGCCTTAGCGCCGCACACCGGGCACACGCGCTCTTTGGGCTGCTCGATTTCTTCCTCGGGCTGCTGTTCCTCAGTTTCCTCAACCGCAGCGGGTTTCGCGTTCATGCGCGAACCGCACTCGCGGCAGAAACGCGCTTCGGCGACGTTCTCAGCGCCGCAGCTCGGGCACACCGCGCCCGTTGGCTCGGGTTCAGGCTCGGGCATAAAGAGCTTCGCGCCGCACTCGCGGCAGAATTTCGCGTCAGAACCGTTTACAGCGCCGCACGACGCGCATTCGGTAATGGCTTTCGCGGCGGCGCGCTTCTCGGCGCGCCGAATTTCGGCCTGAATTTCATCTATGGCGTCGTAATGTGCCTTGACTTCCTCAAGAAGCGGGGCAAGCTCCGGATCGGCTTCGCCCGTGTCGGCATAGCGACCGTACATCACTTCGCCTATCGCGGCGAGCTTTTCGCGCGCGGCTGAACGCTCCGCGGCGATTCTACCCTTTGAGCGGGTCTCGTCCAAAGCTTCATTAGTTTTCGCGGCAATATTTTTGGCGAAATCGTTGAGCTTATCAAAAAATGCCATTTCTACCCCTCCATAAATTATGTCGTATTTATTTTATCACACTTCCGTATTAAATGCACTATGTTTTTTCACATTTTGACATAAAATTCAAACATTTTACGCGTAAGCCCAGCCGTCCACGTCGAACATGCCGCGCGTCGTGAGCTTCAAATGCGGTATGACGGGCAGCGCCAGAAACGAGAGCGTCATAAACGGGTCGACGCCCCGCTTCACGCCCAGTCCGTACGCCGCGGCCTTGGCGTTTTCCATAAGCGCGTTCACGTTTTCGAGCTTATCGTCGCTCATAACGCCCGCGATCGGCAGCGGCAGGCAGCCGAGCAGCGACCCGTCCTTCACCACGCACACGCCGCCGCCCAGCCCGCTCAGCGTGTTCACCGCGAACGCCATGTCGCCGTCGTTGAGCCCCACGCATATTATGTTGTGCGAATCGTGCGATATGCTGCTCGCGATCGCGCCGCCCGAAAGCCCGAAACCTTTAACGTAACCCAGCCCCCTGTGCCCCGTGCCCTTATGGCGCTCGAACAGCGCGAGCTTGCAAACGTCGCTCTCCGCGCTCGCGCTATCGGCGAAGCCCAGATTTTCAGTGATTATCTCGCCCGCCGCGCAGCCCATGAGCGGCAACCTGCCCGCCGCGAAATCGTCTGCGCAAACGCGCTTTATGTTAAACGTATGCCTCGCGGCGTTCGAAAGCTCAGGCGCGATGTTCGGCGGATTGCATATCACGTTTTCGCCGTCGAACACGAGCCGCCCGCGCTTAAACACCATTTTAACGTCGAACGAGCGGAAATTATCGAACACCGCCATGTCCGCCAGATACCCCGGCGCGATAGCGCCCTTGTTGTTCATAAGAAAATACCGCGCCGCGTTATGGCTCGCCGCCTTTATAGCGACGACGGGGTCTACGCCCAATCCGATGGCTTCCTTTATCAGATAGTCGATGTGCCCGTCGTTCAAAAGGTCGGCGGGGTGCTTATCGTCCGACGCGAACATGAGCCGCGGCTCGTACTGCTGCGTAAGCAAAGGTCTGAGCGCACGCAGATTACGCGCCGCCGTGCCCTCGCGTATCATTATGAACTGACCCAGCCGCAGTTTTTCGAGCGCGTTTTCGAGCGTGTCGCACTCGTGGTCTGAATACACGCCCGCCGCGATGTACGCGTTCAGCATTTTGCCGCTCAGACCGGGCGCGTGCCCGTCTATCTTTTTGTGATGCGCCTGACTCGCGAGTATCTGCGATATTGAGAACGGGTCGGCGTTCGCCACGCCAACGTAGTTCATCATCTCCGCCAAGCCCAACACACGCGGGTGGTCATACCACGCCTCGAGCGCGCGATAATCGAGTTTTGCTCCTGATTCGTCCATGTCCGTCGCGGGCACGCAGCTCGGCAGCATAAAGTGCACGTCAAGCGGCAGCCCCTCGGTCGCTTCCGCCATGAAGCGCAGCCCGTCCTCGCCCATCACGTTCGCGATCTCGTGCGGGTCGCAAATCACCGTGGTCGTGCCGTGGCGCACGACCGCCCGCGCGAACTCTCCCGGCAGCACCATGCTGCTCTCAAGGTGAATATGCGCGTCAATAAGCCCTGGGCACACGAAAAGCCCGCGCGCGTCCGTTTCGCGCTCGCCCGAATATTCGCCCACGCCCGCAATAAGCCCGTCCGACACCGCGATGTCGCCAAAGCAGAACTCGTTCGAGAACACGTTCAGATACGTGGCGTTTTTGAGCACGAAATCCGCCTTCACACGCCCCGCCGCGACGTTTACGAGCTTTTGCTTCTTGCCGAGTTTTCGCGCAACCTTCTCCGAAGTCGTCTCGCCCTCGCGTTTCACGTCCGCACCCCCTCGCGCTTTGCGCCAGTATAGCATAAGAGATGATGATTTGTAAACGATATTATTCATCGGCCCGACGACAATTTTGAGCGATGCGTTTTATGGAATGCTGTGATTTATATAGAATTATAGAACAATGACCGTCGAAGCGGCAGCGACAATCACGGAAAACAGAGGGCGATGAAATTGAGAAGTATATCAGTTATTATATTGACAGCGGCATAACCCTTTTCGGGGTATTCATAGCCGGCATTGGTTTGAAAAGCGATATGCCCGCCGTTCCGTCCGCGCCCTCGTCTACCGTCGACGCGGGTGCTTCTGATTGCTTATGTGTACATGTGCAACACGGCTTCAGCGCCTGTCCGAACTGCGCGGGCGGCGCGGATTGACGCACTGAATCCGATTACGTCGGAAAACAGAACGCGTCATTCGCGCGCCGCGCATATCAGGTTTTTCTACTGCGACAGCCTTTCGAAATCCGACGCCGGGTGTTTACATATCGGGCACACGAAATCGTCGGGGAGCGGGTCGCCTTCGTATACATAGCCGCATATTTTGCAGACCCAGCTTGCCTTTTTGGGGGCTTCGGGCTTTGGCTTGACGTTCGCGAAGTAATAGGCGTATGTCATGCTTTCTGCGTCTGAAAGCGCGCGGCTCTCCGCTATGTCGGCGATGTAGAGGGTGTGCGACCCGCAATCGACGCTGTTTACGACGTTCAGCGAAAACATTGCGTTCGCGGCTTTGGTCAGGTATATAAGCCCGCTCTCGTCGCGCGCGAAGTCAGCGAAGCCCGCGAATTTGTCAACGTCCCTGCCCGACTGAAAGCCGAAGCGCTCGAATATGTCAAAGCCCGCGCCTGTTGACAGCGCCGACAGGCATATGCGCCCGGATTTGTCGATAAGTTCGTTCGTGAAATTGCGCTTGTTGAGCGCGACCGCCAAGCGGTTCGGCTCGCTCGAAACCTGTATCGCGGTGTTCGTTATAAGCCCGTTGTCGCGCTTATCGAAACCGGAAGTCGCCACGAACAGTCCATATGTCAGTTTGTAAAGAGCTTTGGGGTCGGTCATAATTCTCGCCTCCGTTTTTGTCAATAAAAAAGCGGCCGTTCGCTTGCGCCCGACCGCTTTTTGTTTATTTCGCCATTTCGATGGCGCGCGTTTCGCGTATCACGTTCACCTTTATCTGACCCGGATATTCCATTTCGGCCTCTATGCGCTTCACGATTTCCTTCGCGAGAACCAGAGTGCCCGCGTCGTTCACGTCCTCGGGGCGCACTATTATGCGCACTTCCCTGCCGGACTGTATGGCGTAGGACTTGTCCACGCCCTCGAACGAGTTCGCGATCTCCTCCAGCTTTTGCAGGCGCTTGATGTAGTTCTCAAGCGACTCGCGCCGCGCGCCCGGCCGCGCCGCCGATATGGCGTCCGCCGCCTGAACGAGCACCGCTTCGACCGAATTAGGCTCGACGTCGTTGTGGTGCGCCATTATGCAATGCACGACGTTGTCGCTCTCGTGATATTTCTTCGCAAGCTCCGCGCCTATGGTCACGTGCGTGCCCTCGACCTCGTGGTCGATGGCCTTGCCGATGTCGTGCAGAAGGCCGGCGCGCTTCGCGAGCTGCACGTCCGCGCCCAGTTCCGCCGCCATAACGCCCGCCAAGTGCGAAACCTCTATCGAGTGCTTGAGCACGTTCTGACCGTAGCTGGTGCGGTATTTCATTCTGCCCAGCAGCTTCACAAGCTCGTGGTGTATCGAGTGCTGGTTCGTCTCGAAAATCGCCGCCTCGCCCGCTTCGCGGATCTGGTTGTCGACTTCGCGCTTCGCCTTCTCGACCATTTCTTCGATTCGCGCGGGGTGTATGCGCCCGTCCATAATCAGCTTTTCCAAAGCCACGCGGGCGACCTCGCGGCGGACGGGGTCGAACCCCGATATAATGACGGCTTCGGGCGTGTCGTCGATTATAAGGTCGACGCCCGTCGCGGTTTCGAGAGTGCGAATATTGCGCCCCTCGCGGCCGATTATTCGACCCTTCATGTCGTCGTTGGGCAGCGCCACGACAGACACAGTGGTTTCGGCGACGTGATCCGCCGCGCACTTCTGTATTGCCAACGAAATAATGTTTCTCGCTTTTTTCTCGGCTTCTTCCTTGGCGCGAAATTCTATGTCGCGCACAAGCACCGCCGCGTCGTGAAAAGCGTCCTTTTGGATTCGGTTCATCAGTATCTGACGGGCTTCCTCCATCGTCATGTTGGATATGCGTTCAAGCTCGCCCTGCTGTGAATCGTGCATTTGCTGCGCTTCGGCTTCCAGTCGTTCAGCTTCTTTGTACTTATCGTTCAGCGATAACTCGCGGGCTTCGAGATTGTCAAATTTTTTGTCGAGCGTTTCCTCGCGCTGGCTTACGCGGCGTTCAAGCCGTGAAACTTCGTTGCGGCGGTCTCGCACCTCTTTGTCCAATTCGGATTTGAGGTTGTAAATCTCATCTTTTGCCGAAATTATAGCTTCTTTTCGCTTCTCGTCGGCCTTTTTCGTGGCGTCGTCAAGCAATGTCTTGCAAAACTCCTCCGTGCGGCCGATTTTGCGCTCCATGATGCTCTTTCTGTACAGGAAACCTCCGATAACACCGGCTGCCAACGCAATCAACGCGACGATGGTCGCAATGATTGGATCCATAAACTTAAATTATCCTCCCCTTCACAAAAATTTTTGGAATCGGCCTAAACCGATAATTCCGATTTCGATAACAGCCCAAATGAGGGCATATTAACTTAAATGATTTTACCCTCTTTCGCTTTGAAAGTCAATAAAACGATCGCTTTGCGCGACAACTTAATATATGATATGAAGTAATTTGAATGAAAGCGCCGCCCGAAAATTCATTTCAGGGCGGCGTTATGCATTTTACATTTCGATATACTGTTCGCGCATTTTGCCAACCGATATATAGCGAACGGGCGCTCCGGCGAGGCGCTCGAGCCTTCTTACGTATTGCCTTGCGGCTTCGGGCAAATCGTCAAATTTGCGCGCGGACGTTATATCACACTTCCAGCCGTCCATATATTCGAAAACAGGCTTCGCCGCGGAGAGCGCGTCGCCCGACGGGAACTGCGATGTGATTTCGCCGTCGATGTCGTATGCCACGCATATCGGAATTTTGTCCATATATGAGAGCACGTCCAGCAGCGTGAGCGCCAATTCGTCCGCGCCCTGTATCATCACGCCGTATCTCGACGCGACCGCGTCGAAGCCGCCCACGCGGCGCGGTCTGCCCGTCGCCGCTCCGTATTCGCCACCCGCGTCGCGCAATTCCTTTGCAGCGTCTCCGAACATCTCGCACGTGAACGGCCCTTCGCCCACGCAGCTTGAATACGCCTTCATAACGCCGACGGTCTTGTCGAGCTTCATGCCCGGTATGCCCGCGCCTATGGTCGCGTAGGCGGCTATCGACGACGACGACGACGTGTACGGATATATTCCGAAATCGACGTCGCGCAGAGCGCCCAACTGCGCCTCGAAGAGTATGCGCTTGCCCGCGTGCGCGGCGTTCGTAAGGTATTCGGTCGTGTTTCTGACATACGGCAAAAACGGCGCGCCGTATGTTTCGAGCCATTCAAGCATGTCTTCAAGCGAAACCGGCGCTTGCCCGTAACCGCCTGAGACGGTCAGATTCTTCCAATCGAGAATCGAAGCCAGTTTTTCGCTCAGCGTGCCCGCGTCCTTCAGATCGGCCATGCGCAGCACTTTTTTCATGTATTTGTCGGCGTACACGGGCGCTATGCCGCGCCGCGTAGAGCCGAACTTGCGGTCGGCGAGCCTGTCCTCCTCCAAACCGTCGAGCAGTTTGTGGTACGGCATACACACGACCGCGCGGTCGCTTATAACGAGATTATCGGGCGAAACGCTGACGCCCGCCGCTTTGAGCCTGCCGACCTCGCAAAAGAGGTGCTCCAAATCGACGACCATGCCGGGACCCATCACGTTTACGGTGCTCTCGCGCAGTATGCCCGACGGCAGCAGGTTCAGAACGAACTTGCCGCGCTCGTTTACTACCGTATGCCCCGCGTTGTTGCCGCCCTGATACCTCGACACGATGTCGTAATCGCTCGATAAAAGGTCTACCATGCGCCCCTTGCCCTCGTCGCCCCAGTTGATGCCGACTATTGCGGTTAGCATGTCACATTTACCTCCGTTTTTCGCTATATGCGTATCTCTGCGCCCGAACCGTCGCCCGCACCGCAGCGCTCGATTATTTTAAGAGCCACGTTGTTCACGAAATCGCGCGTCTGCTCGGGCGCACGGCCTATGAACCGCCTCACGTCCATAATTTCGGAAAGCGCCCTATCGTCCAGTTTGAATGCGGGGTCGTTTCTGAGCTTGTCGAGCAGGTCGTTGTCGCCGCCCTCGAGCTTGACCCGCTTTGCCGTCTCGACGCTGTACTCCCTGATCTTCTCGTGCAGTATCTGGCGGTCGCCGCCCGCCTCCACGGCGCGCATAAGTATGTTTTCGGTCGCTATGAACGGCAGTTCTTCCATAAGATGCCTGTTCATCATGTTCGGATAAACGCGCCCGCCCCTGATGAGGTTGGCGCACAAAAGCAATATAGCGTCCGTCGCCAAAAACGCCTCGGGTATGGCTATGCGCCTGTTCGCGGAATCGTCGAGCGTGCGCTCCATCCACTGTGTCGCCGCCGTGAGCGCCGGGTTCATGGCGTCGGATATGACATATTTCGAAAGCGCGCATACGCGCTCGCAGCGCATCGGGTTGCGCTTGTAAGCCATGGCGGACGAGCCGACCTGCAAGTCCTCGAAAGGCTCGTCAAACTCCTTCAAATGCGCCATAAGGCGCAGGTCGGTCGCCATCTTCATGGCGCTCTGCGCTATGGACGACAAAACGCCTATCACGAACGAATCGACCTTGCGAGAATACGTCTGCCCCGAAACGAATGCGCACCTGTCGAAGCCGAGCTTCGCGGCGATCATCGAATCGAGCTTTTCGACCTTTTCGCCGTCGCCCGCGAACAGCTCAAGGAAGCTCGCCTGCGTGCCCGTCGCGCCCTTGCAGCCGAGCGGCTTTATGCGGCTCAGTTCAAACTCGAGCGACTCGAAGTCCATAATGAAGTCCTGAAGCCACAGACACGCGCGCTTGCCAGGCGTGGTGGGCTGCGCCGCCTGAAAATGGGTGTACGCGAGCGTCGGCACGTCGGCGTATTCAAGCGCGAAATCGCTCAAAGCCTTTATTACGCCAAGAAGCCGCGCGCGAATTATGCGCATACCGTCGCGCATTTGTATGACGTCGGTGTTGTCGCCAACATAGCAGCTCGTCGCGCCCAAATGCAGTATGGGCTTCGCCTGCGGACATCTGTCCGCGAAGGCGCGCAGATGCGCCATAACGTCGTGGCGCAATTTGCCCTCGTATTCAGCCGCAAGCTCGTAATCGATATATCCGACGTTTTCGCGAATTTCGGCAATTTGCCCGTCCGTTATGTTAAGACCGAGCTCCTGTTCCGCTTCCGCCAGATACAGCCACATGTTGTGCCACATTGTAAACTTGCGGTCGGGCGAAAACGCGTATTGCATTTCGGCGGACGCGTATCTTTCGCACAGCGGGGAAACATATCTGTCCTTCATAAAGCACCTCCCGGCGGCGTGTCCAAATAAACAACCTATCCATTATATATTCTCATATACCGAATATCAAGCTCATAATGTTAATATATATGGCGGCGAAAACCGCAAACAAAAAGCCGGAGGGTTTTACGCCTTCGGCTTTTTGTTTGGACAGTATACGCAGATCAGCCTTTGAGAGAACCTAGCATCATGCCCTTCACGAGATATTTCTGTATGAACGGGTACACCATTATGATGGGCGTTATGCCCACTATTATAAGCGAGTATTTGAGCTGGTTCGATATGCTCGCCATCTCGCGCGCTTCCGGGGTCAGCACGCCTATCGACTTCACGCTCTCGTTGCTTATGATTATGCTCGCGAGGTACACCTGTATGGGCGATTTCGAGCTTTCGGTCAGATACAGAACCGCGTTGAAATAGACGTTCCAGAAGTTGACCGCGTAGTAGAGCAGCAAAACCGCCATTATGGGCTTCGCCAGAGGCAGCATAATGCGAATGAAGATCAGAAAGTCGTTCGCGCCGTCGAGCCACGCCGACTCCTCAAGCTCCTGCGGCAGCGACTGAAAGTACGAACGCGCGAGTATCAGATAATACGTGCCCAGCGCGCCTGACAGTATGACCGCCCAGAAATTGTTCATGAGTCCGAGCTTGCCTATGAGCAGGTAGCTCGGTATCATGCCGCCCGAAAAGTACATCGGTATAAGCACCATGAACGTGAAGAACCGCTTGAACACCAGCCGCTTCTTTGAGAGCACGTAGCCGCCGAGACTCGTGAGCGCCAGCGCGAGCACAGTGCCGAACGAGGTTATGTAAAGCGTGTTTCCGAGCACGCGCCAAATGTCGGTGCCCATGAAGATCGCCTTATACGACGTTATGCTGAAACCGCGCGGCAAAAACGACACGCCGTATGTGAAAAAGTCGACCGGGTCGGAAATGGACACGCACAGCACGTAATAGAACGGATAGAACGTGCACAGCCCCGCCAGAGCCAACAGCGCGTACACGCACGACAAAAAGCAAATATCCCGCTTCGTTTCGCGTTTGAACAACATCATCACCCCCGTCACCACAGCGAGGTTTCCGTAAACCTGCGGCACAGCCAGTTCGCCAATATGAGCACGGTGAAATTGAGCGCCGAATTGAACACGTTCACCGCCGTCGCGAAGCTGAACTGCACTTCGCGTATGCCGCTTCTGTATACGTATGTCGAGAACACATCCGAAACCTCGTACATGCTCGGGTTGTACATCAGCATTATCTTTTCGGCGCCCAGCGAGAACAGCCCGCCCAAGCTCATAAGAAGCACGATGACAATCGTGGGCTTTATGCACGGTATAGTGACGTGCACAGCCCTTTGCAGCCGGCTCGCGCCGTCAATTATCGCCGCTTCGTATATGCCGGGGTCTACGGCGCTCATCGCCGCCAGATACACGATGCTGTTCCAGCCGAAATTCTGCCACACGGACGAGCCGACGTATAAAGCCCGAAACATGCCCAGATCGGTCATCATGTTTTTGCCGCCGTAGCCCGTCGCCTGCGCGATCTTCATAAGCCAGCCGCCGCTGGGGTTTGTAAACGTCACCAGCATCGAAACGATTATGACGGTCGATATGAAGTTGGGAAAATAGCTGACCGTCTGCACCGCTTTCCTGAACAGGTTGGGCTTCGCCTCGTTGAGAGCCACGGCGAACAGTATAGGCAGCGGAAAGCCGAACATCAAAGTCAGGCTCGTGAGCACGACGGTGTTTTTGAGCAGCCGCCCGAAATAGAACGAGTTCACGAAGTCATGAAAATGCATACTTCCGACCCACGGGCTGCCCATAATTCCGTCGCGCACCGAATAATCCCTGAACGCCAGCGTGATCCCGTACAGCGGGAAATAACTGAACACGACGTAGTACGCTACGACAGGCAAAAGCATCAAAAGCAATATCTTTTGCTGCCTAACCCTTTTCCACACCGTGCCGCCGGCAACTGTCGGAGAGGACATATGCTTACACTCCTTAACGATCGCGCAGGAACTGACGGTTGAACGCCATGATTTCGGCGGCGACTTTCCTTACGCGCGTAAAATCGTTTACTATCGGGTCCATTGACAGAGCCGCCGCGAGCTTGCGCTCGTCCCATTCCATAGCCGCCGCCATGTAAAGCTCCTCGCGCACGGCGAGCGGGCGCACCACGGTTTCGACGACGGGCGGAAGCGCGCCCGCGATGAGCGGGCGAACGCCGGTCGAGTCGATTTCGCACAGCGTTTCGACCACCGTGTCGCGCGGCAGGTTTTCAACCTGACCTATGTTTCTGTAGTTGAGCACGTCGCGGAAGCGCCTGCCGCCCTCGAGCGCCTCTATCGCCGAATCGAGCACCTCGCCGACGCTCTCGGGCAACTCGCCCACCTCGCCGCGCGAGACCTTTTCCTCGACCTTTTCTCTGAGCTTGCCGAGCGATTTCGTGCGGTCGGCTATTCTGTCGTAGTGCATACCGAAGCGCTCGCGCAATTCGGGAGTGCCTATAGCCTGATAGAAAAACTCGCCGCAGTGCTCGTCGCTTATAGCCGGCATATAGCCGAGAATATCCCATATGATAAAGCGAATGCGCTGGTTTTCGCGCCCGCCGAAAGGATCGTCGTATGTGATGCCCGTGTTTCCGCGCCACGCCGCCTCGATCATGCCCTTATCGCGCAGTATATCGAGCGCGTTCTTGCCTTTATAGCGCACGTCCAGCAAAAACGAGGCGTGGTCTACCCCGGCGACGACGAAATCAAGCTCGTCGATGTTGTCGGCGCCAATATAGGGCACGAGCACGTCCAAATGGTTTTTGACGCCGTGGCAGAAGCCTATGGCCTTGCAGTCGGCGTATTTCTGTATAGACCGAGTTATCGCTGTCAGCGGGTTTGTGACGTTCAATAAAACCGCGTCGGGCGAGTGGCTCTTCATGACGCGCGCAATGCGCACCATTTCGGGCACATGCCTGACCGTGCGCGAAGCGCCCGCGACGCCCGCTTCGCTGCCTTTGATGTTGAAGAAACCGTTTCTGCGGGCTATTCTGTGATCCTCTATTTCGGCCTCAGTGCCGCCGTGTCCTATGGCGACGATCACGTAGTCCGCGCCGTCGGTCGCCTGTTCAAGGCTCGTCGTCTTTGTGAGCGTAAGCGCCTTGTCGGGATATTTTGAATTGTACATCGAACAAAGCGAGTACATGCAGTCGAGCGCCCGCGAATCGATGTCCATCAGGCACAGTTCAACGCTTTTATCAAAGAACGGGTTAATCAGAAAGCTCTTGTAGAGCGTGTCCGTCCAACCGTAAGATCCGCCGCCGACCATACATATTTTCATGTCGCCGCTCCTTAAAAATATCCGCCGCCCCGCCGCGCGGGGCGGCGGGGCGATAGGCTTTTGTCGTTTGTTACATTATGGAATCGTATGCCATCTGCCAGCCCTCGCGCACCGTTTCGATGCCGAGCGTCGCGCAGTTTTCGAGATAGGCGTCCCACTCCGCGTCGATGTCAGCGTCGCCGCGAATGAACTTCATGCGCATTTCCTCGATGTAGGTGTTCAGGTCGGTGTTGTTGGTCATCTCGGAGATTTCGTCGGTCATGATGCCCCTTGTGAACCAGTTGCCCTCGAGCGTCTGAGCGCTTATGGCCTTGGTTTCCTCCCAGATGTTGTCAAGCCACGTCGAGCCTTCGATCTCGGTGATGGGCATGTACACTATGGGCAGGGCTTGGCTGTCCATGCCGTATGAATACTTCGTCACGACAGTGCCGTTGAGTATTTTGTCGGTCCATTCGGCCTTGCCGTCGATTATCTCGAAGCTCTCGCCCTCGATGCCGAACCACTGCATGTTCTGACCTTCGGTCGTGCCGACCAAGAAGTCGACCAGCTGAACGACTTTGATCGCCTTTTCGATAGGCGTGCTGGCGGGTATTACGTAGCGCTTCATGTCGGTCGGGCACTTATACTGCACGGGGGTGTCGCCTTCCTTGGACACGAGAATCGGCAGCGCCGACACGTGAGCGTTCGGGTCGCCCGCGAGCAGGTAGTCTTTGAAGTTGTTGCCGCCGCCCGCGAGCAGCGCCATGTTGTTGTTAGCCATCGTCTCATACATAAGCTCGGAGGTGAGTATTTCGAACGACGGGTCGAGCAGGTCGGCTTTATAGAGCTTGTTCATATATTTCAGAAGCTCTTTGTATTCGTCCGTCAGAACCTCCATGACGACCTTCTCGTCCTTGAGTCCGACGTAATTCTCATACATGCCGTGCAGGCCGAACGCGTTCGAGAACTGACCTTCGATGCTGGTGTGGGCGTAGGCGGTTATGACGGGAGCGCCGCCGCCCATTTTGTTCTCTTTGAAGGCGACGAGCACATCGTACAATTCGTCAAGCGTGGTCGGCTTTTCAAGCTGAAGCTGGTCGAGCCAGTCCTGACGGATTATCCACAGGCCGACGTCGCCGGTGTCGCGGAACAGGGCTTCGGTCTCGCTGAAAGCGTACTGCTTGCCGTCGCCCGCGTACACGTTGTAGCTCTTGCACGACGGGAACTTCTCGTAGAACGCCTTGAGGTTCGGCGCGTACTCGTCGATAAGGTCGTCAAGCGGCATGAACATGCCCGCCTGAATGTAGGGGGTCGGGTTCTGATAGCCGATCATGAAGCTGTTCTCGAGGTCTTCGCCGGCGGCGAGTCTCACGGGAATGTTGTCGCCCCATGTGGTCGTCAAGTTCCACTTGATCTTGATGCCGAGCTTCTCTTCGATTATCGGCCAGATGAGTCCGTCTTCCGCCTTAACGCCCTGCTTGCCGGCGGAGTACTGCTTGCCGTATACGGAGATCTCGACGGGCTCTTCGGCGAAAGCCGCCGCAGGCGCGAGCAGCGCCAGCATCAGCGCGAGTACCAGTATAACGCGTAAATACTTCATTGTGTAGTTCCTCCCATATTATTTTTGTCATTAAGTGTTAAGATGCGAGAACGCCTTTCCTCCTTTCATAGCTCGCCTGGTTGTTTGTTATTACATATCAACGCCGTCCATGGGCGTTATGCGCGCAAGTATGCCGTGCGGGCGGCTGCCGCAGTTGCGCCCGTAAAGCGCCAGACCGCCCGAATCGGTTCTGAGCGTCAGCGTGAAGCCGCCGTTTTCGAAAATTTCAGAAAGCATTCGGCTGGGCACGTTTATCTTTATTTCCTCGCCGTATGAACCCGCCTCGTCGAGCTTATTCGGGTTCGACTGAGCGTGCCACGAGAGCGCGCCGCGCGAGTCGGCGCGGTCGCCGCGCAGCTCTCGCTTCATAACGGTTTCGCCGTCTATAAGCGCTGTCAGGTGCGAAACAAAAACGTCTTCGTCGGTCATTATGTACGAGCTTTCGTAGCCGCCCCTGTCTGTGCGGTAGCCGCGCCGCGCGTCGTCGGCGTTCGCTTCGGCTTTGAGTATTCCCAAGTCCTTCGAGAGCACGCGCTTCGCGCCCGCCTCTATGAATATGTCGATCTCGGCCGGATTTAACATAACGGGTATGAAATATTCGACCTCTCCCGCGCCGCCCAGACACAGCTTTTCGCCGCCCATAGCCCGCCATACGGGCGCGAAGCCGGATATGTTCGCATCGGAAGGCTGAATATCGACGCAGTTTGAAGGCGTTTCGGCGCGCACGTCGAACACGGTGAAATTTCTGTGAACCGTCGCGCCGCTCCCGTCCGTGAGATACAGCGACAAAACAGCCAGCGCGTTTTCAGACGGCATCACGGCGGATACGGGCGCTAAAGCGTTCACGCCCGGCGCGTATTTTTTGTTGGGAACGCTGCCCGAACAGTCGCAAACCCTGCCATCCAAGGAATCGTGCCACATCTCCCACGCTATTCCGAAATCGCCGCCCATCGGGCATGAAAGTTTCAAGGGCACGTTTACGCGCCCGCCCGCGGAGCAGGTAGTGCACGGCGGGAAATCTACCGCCAGAAAATCGACGGCGTGCATGTCACGCAGAGTCATGCCCCGACAGAAATAATCGTAGCCGAAGTATTTGTCGCGCAGGTCTATTCTGTAATAGCCGTTGAACTCGTTCACAACGTCGCGCAGTTCGGTGAACACGAAGCCGTTTATCTTTTCGCGCATACGGAACTCGTTCAGCATGTATTTATACTGCCAGCTTATGTCGCTGTCGCCGGCGGAGCCGTCCACGCCCCACACCATGCCGCACTCGCTGTTCAGAAGCGGCGCGCCGTTTTGCGTTCTGCCGCCCGCGTAATTGTATACAGAACCCGAATACGTGTTCCGGCACACCTCGTCTATGTGTTCCCTGACCTTCTCGTAGCCCCAATAATAGAAGTGCCACGAGTTTACGTCCGTTACGACGTGGTCGTACAGGCACGGCGAATTGTCTTCTATAAGGCGCGTTCGGTCGAACGCCTTCGCGCGCCCGAAAAACCCTTCGAGATAGCTCTGCGTTTCGGGCAGAAACACCTTGCCGCCGTCGGAATCGCTGAGCAGCCCCCACGTTTCGTTGAACAGCACCCACGATATTACGCACGGGTGGTTGTAGTCGCGCGCTATAGTCTGAAAGACCTCCGACTCGTAAGCGCCGAGCGATTCGGCGTCGGGCGGACACCAGAAGCACGGCATGTCCTCGATGGCGAGCACGCCCATTCTGTCCATATGGTACAGCTTGCGCGGCTCTTCCGGCTTTATATGCAGCCGCGCGCAGTTGAGCCCCAGACGCTTTACGCGCCAGACCTCGTCCTTTATGGAGCGCTCGTCTGGGTATGTGAAGAAGCCGTCGGGGTTGTAGCCCTGATCGAGCGCGCCCGATATGAACAGCGGTTTTCCGTTAAGCAGAATTTTTCCGCCGCGCGCCTCTATGTCGCGCAGGCCGAAATACGTTTTGACGCGGTCGTCGCCGAGCGAAATCGTGCCTTCATATAAAAACGGAGATTCGGGCGACCACGGAACGGGGTCGCAAACGCTTAACCCTATCAGGCAGCGCCCGTTTTCGACATTGCCCTTTGCTGAAATTCCCGCGAAGTTCGCTTCGATAGTTTCGCCCTCGGCGTACTTAGCCGATATGTCTAAAACGACATCGCCGTTTGCGCGCGCGTCGATCCTGAAATCGTCGATATACGCGTTCGGCCGCGCCTCGAGCCACACGGGCTGCCATATGCCCTGAACCTGCCCGTAGCGCTGCTTGCCGCACGCCTGAAACGGCTTGCGCAGGTCTTCCGCCCACACTTCGACCGTGTTCCCGCCCTCGCGCCACATGTCGGTTATGTCAAGCTCGAAATACGTATAACCGCCCGTGTGCGCGCCCGCGAAAGCGCCGTTTATGTAAACCTTCGAATCGTAATCGACGGCGTTGAAACATATGAACACGCGCTGTGATTTTTCAAACGATACGCGCCGTGCGTACAGACCCGCGCCGCCCGCGTCTATGCAAACGTTCGACAGCTTGCAGCCCCACGAGAATGGCACGTTTATCTGTCCCGCGAAATCGGGCGCGTCGCGGGTCAAATCGACGTCAGCAACGCGGCGGTCGCGAAACAACATAAAGTCCCACGCGCCGTTTAGGCATAACCAGCGCTCGCGCTCGCGTTCGGGTCGCGGAAATTCCGTTCGCACGTCGAATAGCATAAGAAATCTCCAAATCACAGGCTTATTTTTATCAAAATTGTATATTGCGTTTTGATATTATGCAATGCACAAACATTCTATATAGTTGACGTATACTACTGTTTTATGATACTATCCAAACGGGAGGGTTCGGCATGATGAACATAGAAAGGATTCGGCATCAGTGGTCTGAAAAGGCGGGCTTCGTGCTTTTGCGCCCCGACGGAGCGCGAGAGTACGTGCTTTTGCACTTTCACACGCCCGTCGAGATGAGCTATGCCGACGCGCGTTATTCGGTCGCGCCCGGCACCGTAATCGTGTTTTCGCCGCGAGTGCCGCACCGCGTGGACTGCCCCGACATGCTGCTGCACGACTGGATACACATAACGGGCGACGTTTGCGATGAAATGCGCAGGTACGGGCTGAGCCCCGACACGCTGTATCCGGGCATGGACATACAGGAAATAAGCGAGCTGATAGCGTTTTTGGAGATGGAGTTTTTCGCGCGCCGCTCGTACTGGCAGGATCTGTCAAACGCGCGGCTGCGCGAGCTTTTTATACGCATATCGCACGGCGTTTCCGACAAAAACGGCGCGGCGCGCATACACACGGAAACGATAGAGCGCCTGAGGGAGGCGCGGGCGCATATGCTGCGCCACCCTGAGTGGGAGTGGACGATTTCAAAGCTCTCTCAGGAAGTGGGGCTCAGCCCGTCGCGGCTGCACACGCTCTATAAAAACTCGTTCGGCGTGTCGCCCAACCGCGATTTGATATTGATAAGGGCGGAAAAGTCGAAGTTCCTGCTGTATCAGGGAAAATCCGTATCCGAAACGGCAGAGGCGCTCGGCTTCAACAGCACATATCACTTCATAAGACAGTTCAAGCAGGTTACGGGCACGACCCCCGGCCGCTACAGAGACATGAACGCTCCGTCAGAAGACGGGCGCTGAAAGCGCGAAAAAGCCGTCCGACGGGCTAACCCGCCGGACGGCTTTTAATGCGCTGTTATGGGTTTGATATATGTATTGAGAGTCGGCGCGAGCGCTTAATAACCCGTGCTGAACGACGTGCCCGTCGGGGGTACGCCGGTGAAAGTGGCAGTGGGCGTAACAAAGCCCGTCGGCAACGCCGTGGGCGGCAGTTCCGTAACAGGCACGCCGATGGTCAGCGGTCCGGCGGCGATTCCGGCTTTACGGGTCGCCGTCTCTTTATAGCGGACATAATAGTTGCCCTGCACGGATACTGTGGTTGTGCCGCTGCCGCATGAGGAGGGGCTGCTGAAGCTCGCGTCTCTGTCGTATTCCATCTCAGTGGTCGTGCCCCCGATCTTCATATAATCCGTATAAAGGCCTGAAGGCGCGGAGAGACCGTCGGCCTTCTCGATCGCGGGGGTGCTCTTTGTGAGCGAGCCGCTGAACTGTCCGCTCGTGACTACGCAGGTGATCGAGCTGCCGATGTCGTCGGCGCCGAGCTCATAGTAGGGGTTATCTCCTGTGTAAAGTATCTGACCTCCGCGCTTCCACTGATATGTGAGGAAGTCGTAGTCGTTGGCGTCGTAAACGTTGGCTGTGAGGGTCGAGCCGAATTTGAACTCTCCTTCGATAACGAGCCTGCCCGTAAACCTCTCGCCTTCTTCTTCGTCTTCGCCGCCCTGCGACTTCAATCCGCCGGTTAAGACTTCGCCTGAATTATCTTTCAAGTCGGTCACGTTGCCTTCGGAATCCTCAAGGTTGGCCGTTCCGTCGATCAGCATCGTTATAAGGCTGTAGCGATCGGAATACTCGCTGCCCTTTATGACGCTTGAGAGCAATTCGTCGCTTATTAACGTTTCAAACGTGAGCTTGAACTGCTTGAGCATTTCGTCGCTCAGCATGGAAAGAAGCGTTTTACGCTGCTCGTCGTTATCGAGCGCCATGAACGCCTTGTATATGTCGGAGATCGTCGCTTCCGCGCCCACGTCTATCAGGCGCAGTTTCGAATGCGCGCCGATATTCAGCGTTCTGAACTTACCGTTTATGTTGAGCTTCAAAGACTCGGCTTCGTCGCCGGTGTTCTCTATGTCGATTATAGTAACGCCCTTGCGCCCGCCGCTGAGCGAGCTTATCTTTTCGGGGTCAGCGTATAAAGCCGCGCTGTGATTGAAGCTGCGAACCGTGATTTTGAGGTTGCTTTCGCCGCTTGCCTGCGCATCGTCCGGCTTGAATAAAAGATATTTATAGTTCGGATCTTTTACGGTTATCGTCTCGCCTATCGACAGGCTGGACAGACCTTCCCCGGTCGGAACGTCTATGCTCAGCTGACGCTCGGTCGTTTCGGACAAGAGCTTTTCAATGTCCTCTTCAGACATTATTATCTTCACGGTTACAGGTTCGCTTTCGGCAGTGTAACCGAGCTCTTTCGTAGAGGACGACTGATATGTCTTGACGTAAACGTCGAACGTGCCGAGCCCATTAGCCTTCACAACGCCGTTTTTGTCGACCGAAGCGATGCTCGTGTCGCTAACAAACCATTCGGTTTTATCGGTCGCCTTGCCCCCGTTTGCCGAAGTCATTCTTCTGTTGAAATCAAAAGTCTGACCCAGATACATCGTGCGGTCGTCCGGCGCGTTAATGATTACAACCTTTTCAGCGTTCGCTTTGACATTTACGACGCAAACCGCAGTGCCATAGAGCTTTCCGTTGCTTTTATAAGTCATATCGCACTTTACTTCAGTCGCGCCTACCTTCAGGCCGGTGACTAAACCGCTTTTCGACACTTTTGCAATGCTGCTGTCTTCCGAATACCATTTAAATTTGTATTTGGTATTATAGCCGACAGGCTTGTTAATAACGTTGAGATCTCTTTCATATGGAGTCTTAGTCATATTGTCTTCGTTTAAGTACAATGTAATGCTGGACTTGTTCATTTTAATCTTTTTTACAATAGCGGCATAACCTACGACGGGTATGGCGAGCAACAGCGCGAGCGCTAAACACAGTATTTTCTTCGTCAAGAAAATTCCACCTCCACAATATATATCAACCATATTATATACGAAGTCACGCGTCTTTCGTTATACTAAGATTTAACTTAGTGTGAAGTTTTTAATGAAAATTTCGTCATAATCGATTTGTCGACGCAAAATGAGATTTAGTTTTTTGCCGAATAACCGTTATGTTTGAAATTAAGCGCTATCTGATTTGGGAACTGCGAACGGATACGACTGTTTATTCCCGCCTGAACGGTTTGTTCAAGCGGGATGGGGAAGGTTGATCTGGCGTCGAAACGGAGGACGCCTCAAAAGTACAGAAAAATGAAGACACATTAGGAGGGGATAAGAATGGGACGAAACAGTCGGTTCAGCCGTGAAGAGAAGATCGCGGCGTTGAAGTTGGTAACGGACGACGGACGAAGCGCGCTTAGCGTAGCCAATGGAATGTTTACGGCAAAAGCGCTTCGCTGCCCGCGGAGCGGCAAAGGACGCTGTGACGGAATACATAATATTCAATAACCGCGTTCGCATTCATCAATCGCTGGGTTATCGTTCGCCCGTCGATTTCGAAAACGCCATCGCTCAACGCTCAGTGTTGGATCGCGACTAACTTTTGAACGTGTCAGCCTTAACGTTTCCATATCAGGTTTTCGGTCAGCGCCAGTCCTCGCCGCATCGGAGGATTTCGGCGGTCATGGCTATCAGTTCCACGCAGGTGGGTTTGCCTTTTTCGGGGTTTATTGTGTTTTTGAAGTAGTCGTACTGCCTGTCTATGTCGCCCTTCGTCCACGCGGTGTCTATGGCCCTCCGCATGGCTTCCGCCACGGCCTTCGAGTTCGTGTTGTGCGCGGCGGCTATCGTTGGGCAGATGTATTTCGACATACGGCGCATATCAAGAGCGTTGTTGAACACCAGCGCCGAGGCGTGGGCGAGGTATGAAAGCGCGGGTCTATCGGGTATGCCCATGCGCTTGAGCAGCGCTTTCGCGCGTTCGATTATGTCCTGCCTCGCGGGCAGGGGCAGCGATTCGGACAATAACCGCCGAAGGTCGCGCGGGTCGTAGGGCGACAGAAAACTGCGCTCCGTCATGCCGTAGACCTTCGCCGCCATCGTGGGCAGGTTGAATATTATCGCGGGGTATTTGGTCATTATTATGCTGTCAAGCCGCTCGATTATGGTGTGACAGTCGAATTTCGGGAACATGCCGTGTATGAGCGCCACGTCCGGCTTTTTATACATTAGCGTGAATATCGCGTCGTTGGCTTCAAGGCATGTGCCCACAATGTTCAACCCCGCTCTCTGCGCGGCGTTCGATATGATGTCCGCCAACTGTTGGGACGGCTGCACAATCACGCAGCGCACTTGATGACCGGCGAATAGATACGGTTCTTCCTTGACTAAACAGACCTTTGCCTGCGTTTCGTTTCCCGACGATTCGTCATTATTCTGATTCATGAAAGTAATCCGCCTTTCCGCGAAATGCGCCGCCGTGGCAATGAACCTCTTTCGCGCATTCGCTGTCTATTTCGTTATACTATACTGTCCACGCGGTGGCTACTATTCGCGTCATATATCCATATTAAGCGCCGGCCGTTCACGCCGTTTTGCACATAACGAGCGTCAACGGTTTGCTTGTGAAATGCTTCCTCAACAGACATGTCTGCGGTCTTAAACACAACCCTCCTTCGATTATTGCGCAACGATTTTCAGTAATGTGGACAATATTCAGCGCGCAAAATACTACTTTTGGTCATCAATCCCAAATTATTACACCAAACAAGCCACAATTATAACTAACGGAATGTAAAAAATCAATAGACACACATAACAAAATACGCGTAGTTTATTTGTGATAAACAATATATACGCAGAATTGAAACCGTCGTTCACGCCATAGCTTAACGTCGGTTTTCGCGTTTGGGCAAAAAAACAAACGCCTAAACACACAATTTAGCAAATGAAAAAAATCCATTACCCGCATAACAAAACAAGTCCGAGCGAATCGAAAAACAATCCGCAACCCGTTTTACACAAATATTCGCTGAAAAGCGTTGACAACAGTATCACGCGCAGCTAAAATGAGTAAACGCGCCGCCCGCCGTAATGCCGCGCCAAAATCCCAAGCGATACATGCGCCTGTAGCTCAGCAGGATAGAGCGTCCGCCTCCTAAGAGAACCAACAGTGTTCGCTTTCGGGCAGATCGGGAAGGAACCAAATTTCATAAGTTTCCGTAGCTCAGCAGGATAGAGCGTCCGCCTCCTAAGCGGAAGGCCGCGAGTTCGAATCTCGCCGGGAACGCCAAATTGATCGCCAAAAGCCTTATTTTACGGGGTTTCTGGCGATCATCATTTTTCGCCTCCCTTCGGATTTGCTAATGTGAATGTTAAATCTTTACATTAGAGTGTTCGACTTTGCTCTTTCACCCCTCGTTTTGGATGATCCAGAACACCAATTTTTTGCTAATAAATCGGCGCTCCGGGCGCCCCTTCGAGCGCAGTTTCCGGGGCATTTGCTAATACGACCTTTTGACCAGCCCCGATATTTGCTAATAAAGTTAGGCGTTATTAGCAAACTGGACGGACTGAAGGACTTTCATTAGCATTGCCGGGTTCGCCGTAAGCAAAGAAGCAAGTGTTTTCTCGTCGATCACAGGGGATTGTGCAACAGGTTCAAGTGCGGGTGGCGGCGTGAGTACCGGCTTGGACGCGGGCTTCGACTTCCGCGTCGATGCAGTTACGGGCACTGGCGCGGGCGCTTCTTCTTGCTTAACCATCCCGTCCGTTCGATAGAACCTTTCTTCCATCTCCGTCGCAAGGTTCCTTCGATCCTCGTCCAGAATGTGCGCGTAGCGCTTCGTCACCATGTCGGGCGTATTCCAGCCTCCGTCACCTTGGACGGCCTTGACGTCGCCCTTGGAGAGCTTGAGTTTGAGACCTGCGCTGGTGTGCCGAATGCTGTGAAATACGATGCCCTCCGTGTCAATCTCCGGGTCGTTCATCGCAACAAGGATGTCCTTGAAGCGCTGGTTCAGATGCTCCGTCATTATCGGGCGTCCGTTAGCTTGACAGATGATGAGGCCATAATCCATGTAGCCGTCGCTACCCAGTTCCACTTTGAGCTTCTCCTGCATACGCCGAAGCGTCAGCAGCTTCTGCGTCACGGTGTCCGGCGTATAGACGTTTCTGATACTGCCTTCCGTCTTGGGCTGCTTGAGCACGATCACCGTCCGCGTTCCGGGGAACATATTGGGAAAGCGGAACATGATCTCCATCTTCGACAGCTTATCGATCAATGTCTTGTCCACGCGATCTATCACGCGGTCGATGTAGAGCATGTGATTCTGCGCGTCGTACCGCTCCCACTGCGCTCCGCCGACCTCTCCGCCGCGCATACAGCAGGCAAAGGCAAGCTGCATGGCGCAATGAATCATGTAATAGTCGTAGATGTCCGGCCTATCGGTAAACTCCAGTACCTTGTGCAACTGCTCCGGTGTGAGCGCGTCACGTTTCTTCTCCTTGTGATCCGGGAGCGTCGCATTGAGAAAGGGGTTCTTTGCGATGTACTCCCACTTCACAGCCTGATTAAAAGCACAACGAAGAACCTTATGGATGTCGTGGATTATGGAAGCCGTAATCCGCTCCCGCTTAGGCTTGCCTGCGTTCACGACGGGTTCGGCGCTGAATAACAGGAAATGGTAGAAGTCATCCACCGTTTTCGTCCTGATGCTCCTTAGCTTCTGATCCCCTAGATAGGGATGCACGTAATTCTCCAAGAGGCCGACGTTTCCGTCATAGGTGGACGCCACCCACTTTTTCTCGCCGTATTTCTCGATGAACTCATAAAGAAATTCGCTGAGCGTCATGTCGTTGCGGTCTACGTGCGTGTTCTGAGCGACCTCATCTCGAAGTAGGGCGCTGACCTCTTTGGCGTAATTCGTGCGGCTATCCACCATCGTGAGTAGAATGCCGTCGATCCTGATCTTCGGATTGATCTGCCGCCGCACCTTGTTGATGGTTTGCAGAAGCTGCTCAAGCCCTTTCGCGGGCAGATACTGCGCCTGAACGGGGATAATCACGCTGTCGGCAGCGGCGAGCGCGTTGACGGTGAGCATACCCAGCGATGGCATACAGTCAAGTAGGATAAAGTCGTAGTCGCGTTTTACGCCGTCGAGATATTGCTTCAAAACCTTCTCGCGGCTCATAGCGTTGACGAGCGACACTTCCATACCGGATAGCTCGATGTTGGCGGGCATGAGATCGACACCCTCATCGTGGCGCAATATGCCCGCGCGAGGATCAAAGGCTTCATCGGTGAGAATCTTACACATGACTGTCGAAAGCGTTACCGGCAGTTTATCCGGCTGGGGATAGCCTAAGCTGATGGACAATGACCCTTGTGGATCGCCGTCCAGCAAGAGCACCTTTTTCCCTTCTCGCGCCAGCCCGATGCCAAGATTGGCGCAAGTCGTCGTCTTGCCCACGCCGCCCTTCTGATTGGCGATGGCAATGATGTTTGTCGTCAGGAAGTTCCACCTCCCGACGCTCCGAAGCGGCATTCGCCGCAGGCGGAAAATGGCTTGACGGTGGATGCACTTATTGACATGTTGCGTCACCTCTGCACAAAAAATAGAGCCACCTGCAATATGTGCAAATGGCTCATTTGGAGGCTGCCCGTTCAACTGTTGAAAGTGAACCAACTGTGTTCACCACCCCTATTTGCTAATAATCTTGCTAATACGGCATGATTAACGGGGGGTTATGAGATGATTTCTCAGGAAACTCGATGACACTCAGAACGTTCAATTTTCCTTGTATTACGGCACTTCTTGGCATTGCATGACCTCATGATATAATACAGGATATTAAGAGTGTCCAACTCCTAAGCGGAAGGTCAGCGGTTCGAATCCGCTCAGGCGTGCCAGATTTGTCAGGAGTACAGCATTTCATTTTATTCCAAGTTAACCGAAAGACCCCGTGCCGTCAAGGCGCGGGGTCTTTCGCTATATTACCAGTGCTTGCATTCATGCACAAAAAAAGCCGCATAAACAAATGCGGCAATAAAAAGCTCCCCCAGTAGGGCTCGAACCTACA
>CAYVPJ010000008.1:0-19389 GCA_964453505.1 uncultured Oscillospiraceae bacterium
GGTCACAGGTTCGAGCCCTGTTGCGACCACCACACAGGAAAGCCTTGAGAAATCAAGACTTTCTTCTTTTTTATCCATGCACACACTACCCCCCATATACACTATATTTTCACCGCTATCCTTGTATTCACATCGAGGTGATGTAGCTTCGTTGCCTGACCAATGAAGATACAACACTAAGCTGTTTCGATGTGAACAATGTGACATATATGTAGGAATCTTCCGCCATGTTGAGCCAAAAACCCTTACAACACAAGGATTTTTGACATCAGATTGTCCATGTGAACACAATGGTCGCGCAACAACAGTTGAATTGATTGTCAATGTGAACACGTTCATCATTTATAAGCATTATTTCTAGGAGTCACTCTGGTAAAGAACAACGCAAACCGCGACGCTGCTGGTAAAGAACTCACTACTGGTAAAGAATGCGCCGCGACTTCGCAGAACGGCGCTTTATTGCACCGATCATAATACCAATTTCTCATGAACTATTCATATGTGATATTGAACTTGATGGTCACATGGTGTCTAGCTCCTACTTCGACATGGCTGATGAGCCTTACGAAAATCATGTTGCCATCTTACTTGCCCTCCTCAATCTCGCTCGTTGTGATACGATAGGTGGTTTTCGTCTTGGTGTACTTTTCATAGAGCCCATCGGACTTCAACGCATCTTTATCAATGTCGGTAGTCTCAGAACGGGAGACAGTCCATGTTTACGAACTTTTTCCAATATTGGGAGAACACGCTGTCCTTCTTTACACCCAAAGCGTTATGCTTCCGACAAGGATGAGGAACACCTTCCATCTGTATCCTTGCCTTAGCAATAGACCTGAGTAGCTTACGGATCGTTTTCACCTCCGAGCAGTTCAGCCACCTTGGTAAGAATCTATAACGGTTCGGCGGCGGGCATGATGGTCGTGGTGCCGCTTGATGAATAAATGCTGCAGAAAGGTTATTGAACATGAAAGATAGCGCTTTTGACGCAATCTTTTGTTTTTGCTTGACAAGTTGTATGACAACTGATATGATATATGTGGTGTGATGCGCTGAATAGAAAAGAACGGAAGGTGCTGCATTTTGAACGATAATAAATACCTGCGCTGGATAAGCGGCGCGACCAAATCCATCTACTGGCACGATTCGGCGATATGCAAAGAGCAGCGGGAAGCGTTCTCGAACGGAGCCGTCGGCATGACGACCAATCCGTTTCTGATAAATTCCACGCTGAAATCAGATCGCGAATTTTGGAGTGAGGAATTGAAAAAAGTGCCGCGCGGCCTTAAGGGCGACGATAAGGTCGAAGCGCTTATGAAGCTGGTCACCTGTTATTACGCGCGCGTGGCCGAGCCTATTTTCGCCAAAAGCGAGGCGGGCAAGGGATATGTCTGCGCGCAAGTAAACCCGAACCGCACCGGCGAGGCCGAATACATGCTCGCGCAGGCGCAAAGGCTGAGCGAATGGGCGCCCAACATCGTCGTTAAGCTTCCCGCTACCAATGCGGGCCTTAGGGCATATGAGGAATGCGCCGCCAGAGGCATGAATGTGGCGGCGACGGTGAGCTTTACCGTCGCGCAGGTTATCGCGGCAGCGGAAGCCGCGCGGCGCGGAAAGGAGCGCGCGCTTCGCGCGAAAATCAAGCCGGGGCTTACTATAGCCGTTATGATGGTGGGGCGGCTGGACGATTATCTGCGCGACGTGGCGCGCGATTCATTTCCCGAGGTGAAGGAGAGCGACATCGTGCAGGCGGGCGTGGCCTGCTTCAAGCGCGCTTACACAATTTTCAACGAGCGCGGTTATGATACATATCTGATGCCGGCGGGCTGCCGCGGCGCGAACCATATAACAGAGCTTGCCGGGGCGCGCATGATAATGTCGGTCGCGCCTAAAATCGCCGTCCTGCTTAATAGAGTGGAAGCCCTCGAGGAGCGCATCGGGATTCCTGTTGAAGAAGAGGTGGTCGCGCGCCTTATGACGATGCCCGAATTTCGCAAGGCCTACCTTCCAGACGGTATGTGTTCGCGCGAGTTCGTCACCTTCGGTTCCACCAACCGCACAACCGATCAGTTCGTTCATTCGGGCTGGGAACCGCTTGTAGGATTTGAGTATTAACCGGCCAGAATGTCCATCGTGCTTGAAAGGTGGAGCAGCATTTCGGTGCGCGCCATTTCCGGGTTGCGCCCGGCGATGGCTTCGAGAATGTGGCGATGGTATATGAGGCCGCTATCAACGCCGTATTTTGTTACGATCTCGGCGAGACCCGCCCGGTAGATATCGGCGAAAATTTCGTATGTTTTGATGAGAATCGGGTTGCCGGTGGCCTTTGCTATCAGCAGATGAAATTCCAGATCGCAGGCGAGCGCCAGTTCCGTGTCAGAGAGCGCGGATTGCTCGAATTTTGTCACCGCCTCGCGCATAAGGGCAATTTCAGCCTCAGAGGCGCGCAGCGCCGCCAGAGCCGACATGCCCGGGTCGATAACAGAGCGGAATTCTAGAAAATGTTTTATATCCGGTTTTAGCGCGTTCATAATGGGCAGGAGCGCCAAAAGCGCGTCGGCCTCGGAACGGTCGCGCACGAAGGTGCCCTCGCCTTGACGGGTTTGAACCATGCCCAAACTAGCGAGGCGCGAGAGCGCGCTACGCACTGTAACGCGGCTTACGCCGAGCTGAGAGGAGAGCGAGGCCTCGGAAGGAAGCTTCTGGCCAGGCCTCCATTCACCGCTTAAAATGTGCTCCTTGAGTTGCTCAAAGACAATCGCGGATATGTTTTGCCGGGGTACTTTTTGAAACGCCATATATACACCCCAAGTTATTGTATGGAGATATGATAACAGTTGTGTGACGATATGTCAAGCCTGGCGATTTTTGTTGCATTAATCGGCGCGATATGGTATTATATAGTTGCCGTAATCGATTACGTTAATGGTGGGAGGCATATTATGCAAGTTAACTTAACTGGCAAGGTTGTAGTTGTCACCAGTGGAGGCGGCGCGATTGGGAGCGCGATGTGCAAGGCTTTTGCCGCGAACGGAGCCAAGGTCTGCATCGCGGGCAGGACAAGGAGCAGTCTCGAAGCGGTCGTCGATGAAATAAAGTCGCTGGGCGGCGAAGCCGTCGCCGTCGTGACCGACGTGAGCGACCGAGACAGTGCCGCGAACATGATAAAAGAAACCGTAGCCGCTTTCGGAAGGCTCGACTGCCTGGTTAACAACGCCGGAATAAACGGAGGGCCAGACCAGCGCAAGCCTATTCAGGATTACGACGACGAGCTTTGGAAAAACATCATAAACGTCGATCTGAACGGTGTTTATTATTGCTCCAAGCCCGCAATAAAGCAAATGGAAAAGCAGGGCGAGGGCGGATGCATCATAAACATAGGCTCGATAACGGGCCTCACGCCGCTCAGACTGCAATGCGCTTTCACCGCCGCCAAGGCTGGCGTTTTCAACCTCAGCAAGGCGATGGCCTTAGAGCTTTCCGATATCAATATCCGCGTCAACGCTATTGCGCCGGGCTCGATAATGTTTGAGGGCACGCGCAAATTGTTCTATGCCGATAAGGAGCGCGCCGAAGCGATGCTATCGCACATACCGATGCACAGAGCGGGCACGCCAGAGGAAATCGCGGGTATGGCCTTATTTCTCGCCAGCGACGAGGCTTCATACATGACGGGCGCAGTCGTCACCATAGACGGTGGCTGGACTTGCGGCTATACGCGCGATTTTTAGTTGGGAGGGATAAAACAAATGGAAAAGAATAAATGGACGATGGTAAATTCCGAGAACGTTAAGCCCTTCGTGTGCGACGAAACCTATTCGTCTAAGATGCTGACGGGCGACGAAATGGCCGGTCTGCCCGTTATGAATATAAACGAGGGCACGCTGGTTCCAGGCCGCAATACGGGCGGCGGCGCGCATGAAGAAACCGAGATATATTTCGTGCTCTCCTGCGGAAGCCCCTGCTATGTCTGGCTGGACGATGAGCGTTTGTCCGTTAAAAACGGAGATATAATCGTCATTCCGCCGCACGTTATCCATTGGATTGAAAACGAAGGCTGCGACCAGCCGTTTAAGCTCATGACTTTCTGGTCGCGCGAGGAACAAAACGAAACCGCGCTAAATCGCCGGGCGGCATGGGGAACGACGATGGCTTATTTTGACGGGGAGTATCAGGAAAAGCGGCTGAAGGGCGAGAAAAAATAGGCGAGAGCGGCGCAAAAGCGTTCGCTTTTGCGCCTCTAATCGTCGCCAGGGTTTTCAAATTCGGCGAAATTGCTTTGCAGAACTATCCGCGGGTTTATGAGTATTTCGGATTTGAGCGCCTTGCCCTCGGCGATGAAGCTATAGAGAAGCTTGGTCGCCTGATTGCCCTGACGGAACGGATCTTGAAATATTGTCGCCTGAACGACGTCGTCGCGCATCATTTGAACAAGCTCGGGAAAAACGTCCGAGGCTACGATGCGGATTTTGCCTGCCAGGCCCATTTCGACGAGTTTTTTGCAAACGGGAACGGAATTGGCGGTGTTTATGTATATTCCATCGATTTCGGTATGCGATTTCAGCATTCGTTCGGTGTTGTAGGCGGCAAAATTGGGATCGTCGTAATTTTCACAAACGCCCACGACGTTCATGTTGCGATAAGCGCACTCGCGTAAAAACCCGCCGATGGAGTTGGCATGATCGAGGATATCACGTTGGCCGGTAAAGACGGCGACATTGCGCGTCGGCGCGAGCCAATATAGTATTTCGGCCGCCATCCGCCCCGCCAGCACCGCGTTTTGGCGATATGAAAACAGCCTTTCGCTGCCGAGAAGTTCGCTGTTTATAAGTGCCACATTCATGCCCTTTAGGCGCAATTCGTGAATGCGCTCGTAATAATCGCGCTGATCCGGCGTCGTTATCATCAAAACGCCCTGATGGCCTGAATTGGCTAAATCGCCCAGCTTATCGATGATCTGCTGGTGAGCGGCGAAGGGATCGCCCGAAAAGGAGTGTATTTCGCCCGTGACGTTAAAATCGCTAAGCTCCGCGAAAGCCTGATTTACGCCGCGTGTCACCTCGTCGTGAAAGGCCGGAACTTCGTTATAAATAAGAAAATCGAGGCGAATGGGAGGACGGGCGAGGCTTTTTGCGGCTCTGTTGATGGTAAAGCCCATAGCGTGCGCGGTTTTCAAAACTCTTTCGCGCGTGGCGACGCTGATTTCAGGCTTGTTGTTAAGCGCGCGATTAACGGTTGCCGTGGAAACGTTCAGCTCGCGGGCAATATCATAAATAGTAACCTTTTTCGGCAAACGAACACGTCCTTACTTCAAAAAAAGTCGCCTGGACGGCTGCTATTATTATAAGACCCGGAGTGTCTCCAAAGTGTTAGTTTTGTGATAAGTTTACACAATAAATCAATAACAGGCCCGTAATAGATTACGGAAAAGAGGGAAAGAAGAGAAAATGGACTTAAGAGACTTATATCGGGGTTGTATTCGCGTTGAGGAGAGCGCGGAGGGCTTTTTGCCCTTGCGATTTTCGCCCGAGCGGCTCAAGGCGTATCAGGGAGCGCCGACAAAACCATATTCCCGTTGCCCGGCAGGCGTGCGCATGGCATTTATAACCGGGGCTGAAGAGATTTCGTTTATAAGCCGGATAGAACCGGTTGTCGACGGCCCGGCGCGCTATGACATATGGGAAAACGGCTCCTTCGCGGCGGGATATGTGCAGCCAAAGGCGCAAAGGGAAATGAAGATAACATATCGCCGCGCCTGCGTAGAGGCTTCTTTAATTGAGATATTCTTGCCCGTCACGGCGGTCGCGCGCCAGTCGCAAATCCAATTTGGCGCTTGGCGGCCCGATTTGGCAGAGGGAAAAAAGCGCGTCTTGGCGTTGGGCGATTCGATATTTCAAGGCTTGTTCGGCGAGCATCCCTCGCTTGGCGTAATTCCGCTTATTTCAAAAATGCTGCGGCTCGAATGCCTTAATCTCAGCGTGGGCGGCGACCGAATCGAGCCGGACTGGCTCGACGCGGGCGCTTGCAAAACGGATTACATAATCGTGGCGCTAGGAACGAACGACTGGGCGGTGGAAAGAGATTTCGGCAAAATAAAGGCCAATATTCCCGCCTATTTCGACAGACTTTCGCAAATATACCCGTGCGTTCCGGCGACGGTCATCTCGCCACCGTGGATGACAGACATCGAATTGGCGGGCAATGAGGCGGAATTGGAGCGCTTTAATCAAATTCGCTTCGCGATTTTGGACGAAGCGCGAAGAAGAGGGTATCAGGCGCTGGACGGCTGGCAAATGATACCACACGAGGCAGCCTTTTTCGCCGATCACGCCCATCCCAACGATCTGGGCTTTTCGCAATACGCGATTAATCTGGCGCGCGCCGTCGGGGAACGGCTTAAATAAAACAATATAAACACAATTAAGAAAGGTCGAAATTGAAATGAAAATCGGATTTATCGGACTTGGAATCATGGGAAAGCCTATGGCGAAAAATCTTCTCAAGGCGGGCTGCGAAGTTGAGGTTTTCGATCTAAACAAGGCGGCGATGGAGGATGTCGCGAAGTGCGGCGCGAAGATGGCGGAAAGTATCCCGGAACTTGCTGCCGTAAGCGATATTATTATGACGATGGTTCCCAATTCGCCTCAGGTCGAGGAAGTCGTTTTCGGAGAGCACGGAGCTTGTCATACCCTGCGACGGGGCAGCGTTTTAATTGATATGTCGTCTATAAACCCGATTGCCTCGCGCAGTATCGCCGCGCGGCTTGAGGAAATCGGCGTTGAAATGCTTGACGCGCCGGTTTCGGGCGGCGAACCCAAGGCTATTGACGGTACGCTTTCGTTCATGGTGGGCGGCAAAAATGAGGTGTTCGACAAATATAAACACTTGCTTGCGCATATGGGGGCGTCGGTGGTATATTGCGGCGCGATTGGCGCGGGCAATGTCACCAAACTCTGCAATCAAATCGTCGTGGCCGTCAATATCGCCGCCGTCAGCGAGGCGATGATGTTGGGTCAGAAGGCAGGCGTTTCGTGCGAGGCCATATATCAGGCTATCCGCGCCGGGCTGGCAGGTTCCACCGTTATGGACGCCAAAGCGCCGATGATGCTCGATCATAATTTTAAGCCTGGCTTTAAAATCGATCTGCACATTAAAGATCTGAACAACGTTATCGACGCGGCAGGGGCCGTCGACGCGCCGATTCCGCTGACCGCGCAGGTTATGGAGATGATGAAGGTTTTGCGCCACGACGGCGAGGGTCAGTCGGATCACAGCGCGCTTGTCAAATATTACGAAAAGCTCGCGGGCGAGGGACTGACGAGATGAGCGGTAAAATTGATATACGCTGGCTCGGCCAGGCCGGGTTTATAATTAAAAATCAAGCGGGCACGAGCGTGGCTATCGATCCGTATTTGGGCGATTCATGCGAAAAACTGGTGGGATATCACCGCATGATGCCCGCCCCGATGGCGATAAAAGATTTTTGCGCCGATCACCTTTTTATATCGCATGAACATCCCGATCACCTCGATATCGATATTGCGCGCGAAATCGCGGGTAAAACTGAGATTAATTTTTACGGTAACTCGGCCTGCCGTGAGGTTATGGCCGCGGCCGGCCTCGCGCCCGAGAGAATGCGGCTTATCGGCAGAGGCGATGTTCTCGATATAGACGGGTTCAAAGTCGAGGTGGTCGCCTCCGATCACGGAAAAGACTGCCCGAACGCGTTGGGTTTTATACTTGATTTTGGATTCGTGCGCGTTTATTTTGCCGGCGATACCGCCTATACGCCCGAGCTTTTGTCCCGCGCGCGCGAGGTTAAGCCGGAAATAGCGCTTTTGCCGATCAACGGAGCATACGGAAATCTGAACAACGAAGGGGCTGCGCGCCTGGCGGCGGACATCGGCTGTCAGGCGGTTATACCATGCCATTTCTGGATGTTTATTGAGCACGGCTCGAATCCGGGCGGCTTTCGCGAAGAATTAAAAGCGCGCGCGCCCGGGGCCAAAGCGATTTTTCTCGCTCCTGGCGAGCATTTTACATTTGAGGAGGCGCACGGCCAATGAACAAAAAAATCGTCGTTTTCGGAAGCTTTGTCGTTGATCTTACCACCCGTCAGGCGGGCCTCCCCACGCCGGGCGAGACCGTTATGGGCACCTCGTTTTCGATGGGCGCAGGCGGCAAGGGCTCCAATCAGGCGGTGGCTGCGCATCGCGCGGGCGCTGACGTGACGCTTATAACAAAAGTCGGAAGAGACGTTTTCGCCGACGTCGCGCTCGATTTTTATCGCGTCGAGGGCATAGACGCGTCGCGCGTTATGATAGACGATGAAAAAGAAACCGGAATCGCGCTCATACTCGTCGACGAAAAAAGCGCGCAAAATGAAATCGTGGTCGTGCCTGCGGCGTGCTATAACATAACGGAGGCGGACATCGAAAAATGCCGCCCTGTCATAGAGAGCGCGGATATACTGCTTTTGCAATTGGAGATAAACATCGACGCGCTTGAAAAAATAATCGATATCGCCCGCGCGGCAGGGGTTACAATCATTTTAAACCCCGCGCCGGCGCGCGAAATATCGGACGCGGCGCTCGCGAAAATCGATTATATCACCCCCAACGAAACCGAGGCGCGCACGCTCACCGGCGTTGAGGTTGCGGACATCGAAAGTGCCCGCGCGGCGGCGCGCGTCTTTTTTGCGAAGGGTGTTAAAAACGTCGTTATAACGCTGGGCGAGCGCGGTTCATTCGCCGCGAACACGCAAAAAAGCGAAATTGTCGAAAAAATCGAGGTGCGCGCCGTCGACACCACTGGCGCGGGCGACGCCTTTAACGGTGGTTTCGCCATGGCGCTGGCGCGCGGCGCGAACCTGTTCGAAGCGACGCGCTGGGGCAACGTCTGCGGCGCTATTTGCGTAACACGCAAGGGAACCGCGCCCGCCATGCCGCGCCGGGAGGAAATTCAAGAAATGTTCGCGCGAGTTTATGCAATGTGGAGCGATGGGCGCTGATGTTGAAAAACGTAAATATGTGCGCCCAAAGCTTTGCCGTTTTATTCGATATGCTGCGCCGCCGCTTAGGTGAAAAGCAAGTTGCCATTTCGGCGTTCCCTGAAATCACTTTTAGCGTCGATTCGCGATTAGAGCGCGATGCCTTCGAATTAAGTGCGCGCGCGAAAGCGTGCCGCGTCGACGGCCACGACGAGTGCGCCGTCTTCGCGGGCGCAGGCGAACTGCTGATGAGATGTGCCTTTGACGGGAGCGGCGGCTTTTCCGTGCCGGATATTGATTTTAGATTCGTTCCCGAGCGCCCTGTTCGCGGAATATATTTCGCTACCCATTTTAACAATTTTTATCATGCCGCGCCCATTGGCGAAGTGCTCTGGCAGGTCGAGGACGCGGCGATGCGCGGCGCGAACGCCATAGCCGTTTGGTATGATATGCATCATTACGCATCGGTGGACGAGCCGGATTCGGTTTTGATGATATCAAGGCTTAAGAGCATACTCGCCCACGCACGCGCAATCGGCATGAAAACCTGTATGACGATGATAATAAACGAAGCCTTTCAGGGAACAAAAGAAGAAATTAAAGCGCAGTGGCGGCCACAAGGTCGCTATTTTGCTGAACTTGACGGCCATTATCATGTTGAAATCTGCCCCAGCAAGCCCGGCGGAATCGAAGAAATCGTGCGTCAGCGCAAAAATGTGCTCTCCAAATTTACCGATATCAAGCCTGATTATGTGATCTGCTGGCCTTACGACCAGGGAGGATGCACCTGCAAAATGTGCGAAAGCTGGGCGGCCAACGGTTTTTTGAGGCTGATACCGTATTTCAGACAAGCGGTTGAGGAAGATATGCCGGCGTCGCGGATAATCGTTTCGACCTGGTATTTTGATAAATTCATTAAAGGCGAATGGGCGGAGTTTTATGAGCGGGCGTCGGCCGGCGAACTTAATTGGGCGGAGTATCTGATGGGCTTTTTTCCTGATGGAGAGATTCCCGGGTGCATTCGCGAAAACGGCATGCCTGGCGGAAAGAAAATGCTCAGTTTTCCCGAGATAAGCATGTATGGCGCGATGCCGTGGGGCGGCTTTGGCGCGAATCCGATCCCGGATTTTCTGCAAAGGACAAATGGGAGCAGCGAAGGGCTGTACGATGGTCAGTTTTGCTATTCGGAGGGAATATTTGAGGATATAAACAAATGGGCAATGCTGGCTTATTGCTCAGGACGCAATAAAAACGCGCGCGAGGCGATAGAAAGATATGCGCGCTTTGAGTTTTGCGCGCCAGACGCAGCCGGGATCGCCCAACTTTTATGCGATTTAGAAGAAACTCTGCCGCGCGATAGGCTGAAAGACGGACGTTTTGTGATAAAAATGCCCGAAAAGGTGGAGGCAATATTGGAAAAGGCCTGCGAAATAGACGCGGCCTTGCCACAAAGCGTGCGCGACGGGTGGCGCTGGCGAATAGTTTTGCTGCGCGCGAAAATCGACGCCGAGCTTAAGGGGAACGATTATCGTGTCTCGATAAAATGCGATGAATATATGAAAGAACTTATCGTTTTGTACTACGCTCAAAACGCCTCGCGCGCGGTCAGACCGCCTTGCAATTCCAATTTTACGTAATCGGAGACGGGATAGCACATAAAAAATAGCGAAATATGAGGAATATTCTGATTTGCCTATTGCAATTGCTGAGCAATAGTGCTATAATAACAAACGTAACCGGTTACGGAAACGAAAGACGGTGCAAGTCATATGAAGGCAATAACGATCAACAAGCCCAATGATATATCGCTTAACGATGTTGCGATGCCCGCTATGGGCGAAGACGAAGCGCTTATCCGCGTGGCCTATTCGGGAGTATGCGCCACCGACATAGCTATTTTAAGCGGAAATATGTCGCTCGTGCGCGAAGGACTTATTAAATATCCGGTTCGCATCGGCCACGAATGGTCGGGCGTTATCATAGACACTGGCGCGCGCGTCAAAAACTTCAAGGCGGGCGACAGAGTGGTTTCCGATTCGGGCGTTTCCTGTGGAATATGCGAAACTTGCCTTGCGGGCGATTACGCCTCCTGTCCCAATACCAAATCCGTGGGAACGATCAACTGTTGGGACGGCTCTTTCGCCGAATATATGACGATGCCCGAGCGCCATCTGCACAGGCTTCCCTTAAACGTCAGCCTTTTGGAAGGCGCACTGGTAGAACCGGCAGCGATAGCGCTTTGCGGCGTTCGTAAAACGCTTGAAAAAGGAATTCCAGCTGCGGCGCTCGTTATAGGCACAGGTGCTATCGGCATGGCGGCAGTGGCGTTTTTTAAGCATTTTGGCGTTAAAAATGTTGTTTTGTGCGGACGCAGCGACGATAAGCTCGAAGCGGGGCGTAAAATGGGTGCGGACGCCGTTATAAACGTGAAACGCGAAAATATATGCGAGGCTGTTCTTAATTTGACGGGCGGCGCAAGGGCGGGTGCTGTCGTTGAAACATCGGGCAATCCGGACACGATCAACGACAGCGTGCTTTGCTGCGCGGTCAGAGGTATCGTAAGCCTGATAGGCTTTTACGAGACCGAGATTAACTATTTTCCGGTCGACGCGGTGGTTTCACGCGAAATCACGATATGTGGGATAATGGGCGAATACGGCTCCGCTCAACAGGTTTTGGACATCTTAGGTAAAAACGATATAAAGCTTACCAGTATGGTGACTTGTCTTGTCGATCTAAATAACGCCAAAGAAGCTATTTGCGAGGCTGCTAAAAGCTCGAAGGGCCGTATAAAGCTAATGGTTAAGGTGTTTGGCGACGGGGAGCGCGTATAAATATGAAAAAGTTTTTTAACGTTTCGGTTGACCAGGGCGAACAAGTGACGATAAGCTATCGCTCCGCCGGCCTTGTGTTTGAGGAGGGATTGCGCTCCGGGCGCTGGGTCGCGCTTTCGTGGAACGCGTCGGGAAGCATGATGACGGCAAATCCGCTTCCGGAGCCGGCTTATATGCCCTGGCGACAGTTTTCACTTCCCGAGTCTTTCTATCTTGAAATTGATTCTCAGGCGTTATCTTCAGGCTGGAAATTTGTCGAATGCCGCAGCGAGCGCGATGAAAATTCGCTTACAGCCCGCGTGACGCTCGAAAGCGAGCATCGCCCCGTGCGGGTGCAGGTTTGCACGCGCCTTGACGGAGGGCCGGTTATGAAGCGATGGCTGGAGATAGAAAACTTCTCCGCCCAGCCCGCAGCCGTCGGCGCCTACAGCGCGCTTTGCGGCGGGCTTCAGGTTATGCCGAAGGTCATGGATACTCTCATGTTTCGCATGGAGGATCACAAAAAGATATATCGCCTCGGCTATTTTGACGACGCGGGCTGGGCTTGCGAGGGCAATTTCATTTGGCACGAACTGCCCGAAAACGAATCCGCAATCGTGGGTCGCTTTGGCCGCGAGCGGCACCGGCATCCCATGTGCGTTGTTCAAAACACGGTTTCAGGCGAATACTTCATATTTCAGTTCGCATGGTCTGGTGGATACAGATTCAAATTTGATTATGCCTGCGAGGCGGACGGCGTGCCGCGCCTTTGGATGAGAACTGAAATGAACATGCCCGCTCCGTTAATTGTGTTAAAACCGGGTGAAGCGTGGACGGGTCCAGCAGTTCACGCGGGCGCGGTTTTCGGCGGGCTGGACGCGGCGATAAACGCCATGCACGCGCATGTGCGTGCACTTATCTGGCCCAAGAAACCGGGGCTGCGCGAGCTTATCGAAGTCGGCCTTGGCCCGGAATACGATATGTCGCGCGAGGGAGCGCTGCGCGCGGTGGAATATGCATATAATCTCGGCGCAGAGGTGTTTTTTCTCGATGCCAGCTGGTATGCGCCGCCGGGATGCGAGAACGAGTGGCACGGTTATGTGGGCGACTGGCGGCCCGATGCCCGGCGATATCCGGGCGGGCTGGAGGAAATTCGCGAAGCCTGCCATGCGCGCGGCCTGAAATTCGGGTTGTGGATGGAGCCGGAGCGCGCGGGCATTCGTTCCAAGGCTTTTGCACTCCACCCCGAATGGAGGCAGACTACATTCGAGGGCACGCCGCATCCCTCAGGACAGCTTGATCTCGGCATTCCCGAATGCGCGGACTATGTGCGCAGCGAAATTCGCCGCGTTATAACGGAATATCAGCTCGACTTTTACCGCATCGATTGGAATGTTTCCGCCGCGGGCGCGCTGGGAGGGCGTGAAAACTCGGGCTATTTCGAAAACACGGCGGCAAGGTATTTCGATGTGCTATACGATATCTTTCGCGGCCTACGCGCCGAATTTCCCAACGTCATATTCGAAAGTTGCGCTGGGGGCGGCGGCAGAAGCGATATCGGCATGACTTCGCTTTTTACGCATACCTGGGTCACCGACTGGCAGGTTCATCCCAACGCTTTCCGCATTACCAACGGCATGACGATGGCACTCCCGCCCGAGCATATCGACCGGCTTTCCTTCGGCCAGTGCGGGTATGTTACTTCCGACTTGAAAACGCAGCTCAGAAATCAGCTGTTCAGCCATATGAGCCTCAACGTTATAACACCCGTAGGCGCGAAAGATAACGAACCGCAGTTAGACGCGATTCGCGCCAACGTTAATTTATACAAGCGCTTTATCCGCCCGATTTTGCCTGAATGCAAAATCTATCACCACACGCCCGAACTGCCCGGGCGTTACGCCCGCGGTACAGGAATACTGGAAATCGCCTCCGCAGACTCGAAGCGCGGCGTTATAGGCGTATTTCAACTCTCCGAACCCGACTCTTCCGAGATACGCGTTTTCCCGCGCGGGCTTAAGGATGCGACGAAATACCGCGTGGTTATGGATAACGACGGCACGAGTTTCGAGGTCTTCGGCTGGGAACTTTCGCAGAGGGGACTGCGCGTTAATCTGGACGGCGCGTTGACGAGCGAACTTATACTGTTTGAGGACGCGCGGGACGATGCGCTTGCGGAATTGTATCCGAACTGAACACCGCGCTTATAAGGAGGAAAACATGCTGGAAATGCTTTGGCCGGGCGCGAGGACGCGCGCGCTTACGTTTTCATACGACGACGGCGTTACTCAGGACGCCCGCCTTATTAAGATCATGCGTAAATGCGGACTCAAGGGCACGTTCAATTTAAACAGTGGCATGCTGGGCGGGGATAAACACATTGATCCCAAGGACGTTAAAGAGCAGTACGCGGGTTTTGAGGTCGCGGTTCACAGCGTTTCTCACCCCAATCTTTGCGCTATTTCCGACGCCGAGGCGCTCGCAGAAGTTTTGGACGACAGGCGCGCGCTCGAGGAAATGGTCGGCTATCCGGTGCGCGGAATGGCCTATCCGGGCGGCTATGTAAACGAGCATCTTATAGGGCTTTTGCGCAATTGCGGCATAGTTTTCTCGCGCGACGTTAAAACGACGCAGGATTTCTCCATGCCGGACAACTGGCTCAAATGGGCGTGCAGCTGTCACCATAAGGATCTGGAACCGCTTATCGAACGCTTTCTGGGCGAGGGCGACGACGTGCGAATTTTGTCGGTATGGGGTCATTCATATGAATTTGACCGCGTTGCGCGCGGCTGGGAGACAATCGAAGCGCAAATGGCGCGCCTCGGTGGGCACGGCGAGGTTTGGTATGCGACTAATATCGAAATGTTCGATTATATCGATGCGTATCGGAATCTGGATTTTTCGGTAAACGGCCGGATAATCCAAAACCGCTCGGCGCGGGAAGTGTTTTTAAAATCCGAAGACGGGCACGCTTTTTCAATAAAGCCGGGTGAAGTGGCGCGTATGGGGGAGTAAGCTAATGAAGCTTGGAATTTCCATTAACAAAGATAATCTCGCGCTGGCGCGCACCTACAAAAACGCGGGTTTTTCCTGTGCGGAGATAACGTTTGCCGTACCGTTGGACGTTGAGCCCGATGTCGCCCGCGCGATAGACGAGGGCGCGCTGACGGTGGCTGAGATTCGTGCCTCCGGTCTTGAGATCTGGTCGTTTCACATACCGTTCGGTGATTTCTGGGACATAACCGAAATCGACGACAGACGGCGCGCCGCCAATGTCGAGCGCGTTGAAAAATTCGTAAGGGCGGGCACCAAATGGGGAAAAACGGCGGTTTTGCACGCCAGCTTCGAGCCGATCACTCCGGACTCACGCGCCGCGCGGCTTGACGCGGGAAGAAAAAGCGTCGCCTATATCGCCAGGATTGCGCGCGAGGCGGGAGCGAGGCTGGCCCTTGAGGTTTTGCCCCGAACCTGTATCGGCAATTGCGCCGAAGAATTAGATTTTCTGACCGGCGGTTTTGCGGGCGTATGCTTTGACGTTAATCACCTTTTAAAAGAGAGCCACGCCGATTTCATGGCCAAAGTAGCCGGAAAAATCATCACCACGCACCTCTCGGACTACGACGGAATTGACGAGCGCCATTGGCTTCCCGGCGCGGGCATCGTTCCCTGGAAAGAGCTCGTGGCGGGGCTTGCGAAGGCTGACTACAAGGGGCCGTTTTTGTTTGAACTGCGCCCCGACGAATTTAACCGCCCCTTCGCGCCCGAGCGGGTGGTCGCCCAATTTGAGGCGGCGCTAAAATAAAAGGCCTATCCCGAGTGGAGGAACGCAGAGCATGAAGGCGAGACATACGATTTTAAGGGATATTCACAAAAGATGGATGCTGCACCTGTTCGTTTGGCTGGGGCTGTTACACCTTATACTGTTTTCGTTTATACCGATGGCCGGAATACAGGTCGCTTTCAGGGAGTTTGAACTGAAGAAAGGCTTTGAAAGCGTGTTCGGCGGGCAATGGGTTGGAATTAAGTATATGAGCCAGTTCGTGACAGACCGCAAATTCTGGACGCTTTTGCGCAACACGGCCATGATAAGCATCTTAAAAAGCCTTATCAACTTCCCGGCAGCAATCATATTTGCGATTTTTATAACCGAGATGCCGGGCAAGTATTTTAAGCGCATCGTTCAAACGATAAGTTATCTTCCTCATTTTGTTTCCTGGGTTATCGTGGCGGGCATTTTGCAGATGTTTTTTTCCACAAATCATGGCCTTGTCTCGGAGTTGCTTGAGAAGATGGGTCTGGACCCCGTGCCGCTTCTCATCAAAGCGGATTATTACTACGGACTTGCCGTGGGCAGCGAACTGTGGAAGGGCGTGGGCTGGGGCGCGATAATATATCTCGCGGCCATCGCCGGCATCGATCCGGCCTTATACGAGAGCGCGCAGATAGACGGCGCGGGGCGTTTGAGCCGCGTATGGCACATAACTCTCGCCAGTATTCGCGATACCATCGCCATCATGCTCATACTTAACATCGGAAATATGATAGGTGGCGCAAATTTCGAGCAATCGCTGCTTTTGGGCAACACTACCAATATCTCGCGCTCTGAGATACTGCAAACATATGTTTACAAAATGGGTCTGACGCAGGGACGTTATTCCTACGCTACGGCGGCCGGGCTGTTCCAGTCGGTTATATCGCTTTTCCTCGTCGTTATTGCCAACGAGACCTCGCGCCGGCTTGGCGGCGGCACGCTCTATTAACGCCATACTGAAACTTAAGAGGGTGAGATAAATGACAGCAGGAAAAGGAATTCGCAAGACCGCCGAGGACAGAACCTTTGAAGCCTTTATTATCGCCATTATGGTTATCGTTTTTATTATGATGGCGTATCCGTTTTACTATATACTTATTATGTCATTTAATGACGGAAGCGATGCCATGCGCGGAGGGATATACTTCTTTACGCGAAAGTTTACGCTCGATAACTACGCCAAATTCATGAGCGACAGCAAATGGATTGCGGCGATTGGCGTATCGGTTGCCAAAACGATTGTAGGCGCGGCTATAACTGTACTCTTCACCTGCCTTGTGGCTTATGCGATGTCGTTTCGCGATCTGGCACTAAGAAAAATATACTATACGGCGATGCTGTTCTGCATGTATTTCAGCGGCGGTCTGATTCCGCTTTACCTGACGCTTTTGGAATACGGACTGCTTAACACATTCTGGGTTTACGTTATTCCGGGCATGCTCAATGTTTACTATATGATATTGGCGATATCGTTTTTTCAGAGCCTGCCCTCGACGCTATTTGAATCGGCGCAATTAGATGGCGCAAATGAGTTTACGGTTTATTTGCGCATCGTGTTGCCGCTCTCCAAGGCGCTTTTGGCCACTCTCGCCCTCTATTCGGCGGTCTGGCAGTGGAATAACTGGACGGATACCGCTTATTATACCATTGCTAACAACAAACTGAGAACGCTGGCATATCTGTTGCGCGACGTTATTCAGGCCAACGAGACAGGCGTGCGCGGCGTTGAAAGCGCAAGCGAATCGGGCGTTTTGCGTTCGGTCACTTCGCGTTCGATTCAGATGGCGGCCATGATGGTGGCGACTTTCCCGATAATGTGCGTTTATCCGTTTTTACAGAAATACTTTATCAAGGGCATTATGATCGGGGCTGTTAAAGGATGAAAATAGGTCCATATAAGGACTTATTTATATGAAAGGAGCAAAACTCATGAAAAAACGTCTTATCTCGCTGCTTGTAGCGCTGCTGCTCGTCGTCAGCGCCGCCGTCCCCGCGCTCGCGGAGGTTGAATGGGATCCGACCAAGGAAGTCAAACTCACCATGTTCGCTGACATAACCTGGCTCGCCTGGGACGCTCTCGACGGAATATGCGCGCAGTTCATGGCTGAAAACACCGGTGTTACTATCGAGCTTACCAAAGCGACCGACGCCAACCAGTTGGCACTTATGATCGCCTCGGGCAATCTGCCTGACCTGATCTGCGCCACCGTCGACAACAACGCCCCCTACGACCTCTCGGATCCTGATCTGTGCTACAGCTACAACGAGCTGATCGCCCAGTATCAGCCGGACTGGATCGTGCCCGAGGTTGAGCAGGCCATCAACGGCTATTACAGCAAGGACGGCCAGTTCTACATGCTGCTCAACAACTTCAACACCATCGAGGAGCTGAAAAATTCGCCCTACAAGGCGCTCAACTTTGACCAGTTCTACGTTCGCGGCGATATCTACGAGGCGATCGGCTCACCCGAAATTCACGATACTGATTCGTTCATGAGCGTTCTCGAGACCGTTAAGAACGACTATCCGGATATGATCCCCATGGTCTTCCAGATGCGCAATTACAAGGCCTTCTCCACGCTGGTTGGCTTTGACACCGGCATGCCCGTCGACACGGAAGGCAATTTCGTTTATCAGACCTCCGATCCGCTCTTTAAGGAATACTGGCGCATTATCAACGAGTGCTATCGCAAGGGCTATATCACCGCTGAAAACTTCGCCTTCACCACCGATGATCAGCAGCTCGAGCTCATGGCCAACGGCTCGGCCTTTATGATCACCAACTTCTTCTCGGGCGCGAAGAGCTTCTCCAACATGGTTCAGCAGAGCGTTCCTGGCGCTTCGTTCATTGAACTTCCGATTATGGACAATTATGCGCGCACCAAGTCCGTTACCGGCTGGCAGGGCGTGTTCATAACTCGCAAATGCTCGGATCCCGAAACCGCCATCAAGCTCATCCGCTGGGTCAAGGAACCCCAAATCCAGCGCTCTATTCAGTCGGGCTTTGAAGGAATCGACTATTATTACGACGAGGCCGGCATTCTCCACATGGGCGAGCGCTATATCAAGTCCTCTAACAACGGCACTGTGGCGACCGATTACACTCCCATGCACTACAACCTTTCTTCTTCCAGCTTCATAAGCGAGTGCGAGAGCAACTACGCCAACGCCTCCGAATATGAGCGCGAGATATACGCCGAAGCCTGGGACGCCCAGAGCTGGTCGAACGTTTTAGGACTTGTAAGGCCCACCTCCACCTCCGACGAGGGCATCATTAAGAGCTCGCTTGATTCTTTAGTGTCCGAGTATTTCGCCATCGTCTGCATGAGCGAAACCGAGGAAGATTTTGAGACCAACTACGCCGAAATGCTCGCGGAAGCGGACGAGATCGGCGTCGCCCAGCTCAATACCTTCCTGACCGAGACCTATAACTCGCTCTGCGAGCAGATGGGCTCCAAATAACACTAATTACCCAAATAAAACCGGAGCCGCCGCGCAGATTTATGCGCGGCGGCTGTTTGATTAAAGAAAACCACCGGCTAAACCGGTGGAGAAAGAGCTTAAGCTATACCCAGAACGTCCCTCCCATGATAGAATGGAAACGACTTGCCAGTCGTACCAGAAAAGATAGGAGGGACGGTCATTGGGTAATGACATGGATAGCTTAGCACACACGAAATGGAGATGTCTGGACAATAGTCAATAAAGTAGACAAAAAAAACAGGACAAATCGAAAGCATGTTCTCGTTCGTTGGGCGATAGGCCTCCGTTAGCGG
>CAYVPJ010000008.1:19489-91023 GCA_964453505.1 uncultured Oscillospiraceae bacterium
GGTATAGGTTCACAATTGTTTGCTTAAATTCTACCGTGTATTTGGTTACCTTTTTCTCCATCTTCCTGTCCTCCTTCTCATGTCTATTATTATACAGCACTTGTCTACTTTTATTGGACAATAGTCAATAAAGTAGACAAAAAAATCAGGACAAATCGAAAGCATGTTCTCGTTCGTTGGGCGATAGGCCTCCGTTAGCGGAATGCGGGCGGTTGTTATTATAGAAGCTGTTGATGTAGACAAACAAGCTTCGCTCAAGATCGCATGGTTCCGCGTAGGAATGCCTGTCCGTCTCCTCCTTTTTGAGATATTTGAAGAAGCACTCCATAACGGCGTTATCGTATGGGTGTCCCTTCTTCGAGAACGACTGCACCATACCCAGCGTTTCAAGATGCCTGCGGAAACGGCTGGATGTAAACTGGCAGCCTCTGTCCGTGTGAAAGATGACGCCGCTGGATTTCCCCCTTGCCGCCACGGCAGCGTCGAGCGTATTGATCGCCAGCTGGGTATCGATGTGCCTTGAGATCTTGTATGCGATGATCTTCCGGGCATACAGATCCATGATGGCGCATAGGTACATAAACCGCATACCGACACGAATATATGTGAAATCACATACCCATGCGACATTCGGAGCTGTTTGATCGAACCTCTGCTTGAGCATGTTGTTACAAGTGCCATGCTCGTCTTCAGCGCCCTTACGGGGTCTGAAGGGCTTGAAGGTACTCATTTTCGGAAGGTTCATTTCTTTCATCAGCCGATACACTCGTCCTCGGCTGATGGATATGCGATACGCACGCTTGAGACATATGGCAATCTTTCCGCATCCGATCCGTTTGTCCGCCTTGGCATACAGTTCTACGATACAGGTACGAATGCGTTGATTCTCCTTCTCGCGGTTTGACGGCTGGCGGTTGCGGAACTTATAGTATGTGCTTCTGTTCACACGCAGGACGCGGCAAAGGGTGCTAATGGCGTGCTCGTGTGAGAGGAGCTTCACCGCGTTCAGCCTTTGTCTGAGTGTGGCGTGAATATCGCAATGGCTTTTTTTAGTATGAGATTCTCCTCTTCAAGCTGCGCGGTCCGTTTCTGGAGCGCCTTGATTTGCTGAGCCGTCAGAACTGTATCGTTGTCAAGCTTCACCTCTGAATACTGCTTCACCCAGTTACTCAGTGCGCTGGACGATACCCCATATTCCTTTTGAATCTGAGAATAACTTTTTCCAGCATGGTATAGGTTCACAATTGTTTGCTTAAATTCTACCGTGTATTTGGTTACCTTTTTTTCATCTTCCCGTCCTCCTTCTCATGTCTATTATTATACAGCACTTGTCTACTTTTATAGTGTACATCCAGCTTCATTTGTGGACATTTTGTGGACATGGCTCTGTAAAATAATGATACTCTCTTATCTGCAAACCGAGTGGGCAGAGTTGCGATATATATGTAATTCGCGACCTTCAATGGTCGGGTTAATAAATTCGATAAGAAATAACGATTATGAGAAAACGACAGGGCACAAACAGAAACTATGATAGAGGTAATCGATTAATCCATCGGGCAGTTCTGAGCGCACTGCCGCCGAGCTTTGCGACAGCGCTTTCGAGCAACTTTACGCGTATGGTCGATATTGTGCTGGCTGGAATGTTCTTAACGCCAGTCAGTATTGCGTGCATTGGTCTGGGAGGGCCTGTTACTACCTTTCTGACGGCAATTGCGGACATCTTCGGTCAAGGCGCGGGACTGTCAATCGCGATCAATATCGGGCGCGGCGACAAAGAGAAACTAAATAGAACACTTTCCGCAGGAATCATGGTCGTTATTATACTATGCTTACTATTTACATCGCTCGTTATTGTTTTTGTGCGCCCACTTATTGCTTTTCTAGGCGGCGATGGCGAAGAAGTGGTCGGGCAGGCAGCGGCGTATATGAGCGCGACGGCAATTGGTATGGTTTTTTCTACGCTCAAATATTTGCTGATGAAAATCGCACGATCATACGGAATGAACGGAATTACTTTTATAACGCAGATCATTGCAATGGCTAGCAATGTCGTATTTTCTGTTTTTCTGATAAAGACAACGGAGTTGGGCATCGCGGCTCTCGGTCTTGGCACGGCGATTTCGTCCTTTCTTACAGCACCATGTCCACAAAATGTCTACAAACGAAGTCATGTCAGCATCCTCGTTATGTAAAAAAACCATTATCATTCGGTCATCGGACAAAGGATTCATTTTATTGTCGATATCAGATGTGCAAGCAATCTTGTTCTCGAATTGATGCACATTTAGTAAGCAAATGTGGAATCATTCTCTAAATGTCAATCTGTATAAGATAAAAATGCTATTTGCTTTCCACGCCTGCACACGCGATTGCACTCGTTTTGTTCATATCAATTACTCTTGCAAAAGCCTTGTCTGCTATCTCGGCGGCAATCGCCGCCTCACCGTCTACGTAACTGCCATAAGTCTTGATAGTATCCATATTGACAGAATGCCCGACCGTTTCCTTAAGCAACGCCAGCGGCATATCTGCCTTGACCACGGATATATAAGTGTGCCGAAGCTCATGCAGCGTACAGCCGATGCCTTTAAGCTTCGCAAATTTGCTCCACTCACGCGAAACCGCATCCGGCGCGGCGAAGCCGCCCGCAACATTGCTGAATACGTACTTTGACACAACGCCATATCGCGCCATCAGCTTTTTTTGAGCGGCAAGCACGTCAATAGCCGCCGCAGTCAAACCGACCGTTCGTTGCGCGTTGCCCGTTTTCCCGGCGGTTTCCTCGCGTTGCACGTTAATCGCGCGCCTGATATGCACCGCACGCGCGGCAATGTCAATGTCGCCTTGCTCCAACCCGATGCACTCGCCGCGCCGCAGCCCCGTGAACATCAGAAATTGGAACATGTACACAAAATGTCCGTCTGCTTCCGTCGCATGTAACAATTTTTGTATTTCGTCCACATGTAGCGCCCGTTTTTCTTTCGCGGGCGCACCCGCTGATACGTCTAGCGCCCTCGGCGGCGTAATCTCCCACAAACGCGATTTGCAATAATCGCAGAAATTCGATATGTTCGCGACCACGCGCCGCATTGAACCCTCTTTTGACCCGCCACGCGCCATATCATCAATGCACGATTGCCAGTCATATTGTGTAATCTGATGCAACCATTTGTTGCCGATACGCGGCGCGACATGCAGCCGCATATCACCGTTGATCCCCGCCCATGTCCCCGTAGACACGCGCGGCTTCTTCCATGCGAGATATTCCGCGCTCGCCGTCGCGAACCGTTGCTGCGTCTCCTGCGACGCGAGCCACTTATCGGCTTTTGCCTCACATTCATGTTTCCCGCGCTTCCCCTCGACGGACGAATTAAACGTCTTGCGCCGCCCGTCCCGCTGAACGTTGATTTGCCAACGCCGCGTACTATCGACCCAGTACGCCTCAGCCCTTCGTTTCACCATCGGCATTATTTTCCCCCTCCATATTCGTCGTTTCCTGTAGCGCTTCCCATGCTTTCATCTTCTTCATGAACCTCGACATGGATATTTGATACACTATAAACGCCAACACAGATGCAATAATCATCGGCGTTACAGACCTCTGCAAAGCGTCCAATATCAAACTGGCGGGCAGAATCGCGCCGCCCGAAGCGCCCAAAGAACGCGCCCTCAATGTCCCAGCACACAGCCCGATAAATATCCCGACTGGAATCAACAAAACATATCTGATATACTTCCACACAACAGGCGGTTGCGGCGGAACGCCAACGTAAACAACTTTCTTTTCTTCTGTCGCATCTTCCGCTTTGACCTCAACTTCGCGCCGCACTTCTGTCTGCGTCTCTATCTTAATGTCTTCAACGTCGGTTGTCTCGTCACGATGCTTTTGTTCACGTAGCCCCGTATGGATCGCCGCGACAAACAAAAACGCCAACATAACGAATATGCTCCGTCGAAACACAGGTTCTGTCACGTACCAATAGTTCATATTAGTCGGATTATCGAACACATATAACCCCAGTCCAATAGCCAAAGCCACGAAAGGCGTTGCGATAGCAAACCAAATAAAGAACGACTGTTTTCTCCCGTTGTTCTGCTTGCTCACAGTCTCCGCTCCCTTCACATCATTCCACGTCGGCATTGCGCTTCTGAACCCTCGACACTGTATATGTCATCATCATTGTAAGCATCGTCATTTCTGATGTGTTTCAACTCATGCTTAAACGTTTTCTTTTGCTCAACATAAGACAGCCGCGCATTTATGTAAACATTCGCAAAGCCAGTTTCATCAAACTGCACAAGCCCCTTTACGTGTGGCGGCAAATCAATCAGCCGTACGCAATAATCACTCATTCTTACTCCTTTTCTTTCAAAGCTCCGATAATCCTAATCGCCGCTCTGATTTCTTCTGCTGTCGCGTCCTTACTTATTGAAAACAACGTCCTCATTTCGGGTCTGTTTCTCAACGCTTCGCGAATCTCCCACATATCAGCGTCGCCGCGTTCGTCCGCAGTCAGCGATGCCATATCGACGTTAAAAAAGTCTGCGAGCGCTTCCAGCATTTCATAACTCGGATTTCTTTTCCTTGTTTCATACATTGATATAAGGCTCTTCATCGTGCCTATACCTTCCGCGACTTCTTCTTGCGTCAGATGCCTTTTCTTCCTTAATCTCTTTAGATTAGTAGCAAAATCTCCCATTGGTTTAGCCCCCCGTTTTTTGATTGCATATTAATAATATCACTGGTTGTGAATTTTGTCAAGAAAAAATTCACTAAACCTATTGACAAATCTCCCGCTGTCTGCTATACTTCAAATATCACTCAGAGTGAACATTACAGAAAACGGAAAGTTGGTGAATTTTATGGATTATAGAGCAATCGGCGCAAAGCTCATGAGCTTGCGCGGTTCGCGTAGGCGCGAAGAAGTCGCTGCAAGCGTTAAAATCAGCGTTTCTTCTCTTGCAATGTATGAATTAGGCTTTCGAATACCCCGTGATGAAATAAAGAAGCGTCTCGCTGAATACTTCGGCATTAGCGTCCAATCTCTTTTTTTTGATACATAGTTCACTGTGAGTGAACATTTGGAGGAAAAATGAACAACCTAGTTCAACGCTGGTTTGGAAGCGTTCGTAATAAGTCATTAACGCCTATAAGGCAAGGCGCACCGCTATAAAGGGCTGGTAACCCTCCTCCACGACCGCCGTCTAACACTCCTTCCTCACCCCCTAAGGGACGTATGGATCGCAGAAGTATTGCTGAATAAAGTGTTCCGCACATGTCACAGCCACTTCATCTTGCAGCACATGATAGCTCTTACCAACGGTTGCGCGACGGACTTCGTTTGACTGATCCCATTTATGGGCAAACGGATCGGTAGCAGTTACAAGCCCCTCGATGAACTGCTGCCCAACTTCACACTCCATGCCCATTCGATGCGTATAGCCCTGCATTTGGTCGGGCCTTGTATGATGCAGTTTTCCGCAGGCTGTCGTTGCCCATCCGTGCTGAGACAGCAATCGCGGGAATGTCAGGTATCCGGGCGTAAGATCATCAAAAAACGTTTGACATTTGCACGTTGTAGGCAGTTGTCCTGCGGCAATGCATTGCCGCGCGGGGATGCATACCGGCGCAGGCGTATAAGCTTGATCGAAGATTGTCGACATTGCCGCCAAGCGATCAAGGTTAGGCGTGCGGACAATGGGATTGCCGCCAAACCCGGTTACGTCCGCACGTAACTCATCACACATGAGCAGAAGTATATTGGGCATGTATCATTCCTCGCTTCTTTGAGCTGCCGCTATCCGCAGCGCTTCCTTGATGACGCCTGTTTCGATTGCGTTCAAAGAGCCGTCATCCGTCAGCCCCGTATTTATCAATAACCGATAGCCGCCAACCCGTGCTTTTTTCAACATTTCCGCCAGCTCGTCAGGCGTTTTGTGCGTATCATTTTCTATATAACCCCAGCTGCTCCCAATGTTTGTGCACACTTCGAGCAGAGAATCAGGCTTGATTTTGCCTCTATGCGCTTTGGAAGAGGCTTTTTCCGGGACGCCATGCTCCGGCGCGAAAAAGTCTTCTGTTCCTGTTATTCCTTGCTTATATGAAATAAGCGCGTGAGGGGACGATTCACGGATTGCCGCATAGAGCTCAGGAATATGGAACTGCTCTGTCGGCCCATGCTGCGGGACTGCAATGCCATCCAGCCAGATCCCCGCAATGTGCGGAAAGCGCGACAGCAGTTCAAGAATCTGTCCTTTGATGAAGTCTACATATCGTTGAAGCTGATGCTGCTTACCTACATGATACGCCAGTTCCGGCGGATCATATGGAGGCCTGGCACGGCCGCCCCAAACATCATTGTTCGGCGCATCCGGGTGACGCCAATCGCGCCCGTGACTATAATAGAGGAACAGCGCCATATGCTGTTTCTCGCATTCCGCATACAACTCGGATACCAGATCACGGCCGCAAGTTTGCTTGCATTGAAAGGGCGTGTCCGATGCGTCCCACAGGCAAAATCCATCATGATGCCGGGTCGTCAGGTTGATGTAGTCCATTCCGCATTCTCTCGCAAACGAAACGATTTTTCGCGCGTCAAAATGCTCCGCATGAAAACGATCGGCCAAACGCGCGTATGTCGCAACGGGAATACGATACCCGTATTGAGCCCATTCGCGGCCGCGAGGCTCATGTTCGACAGGATGCGTTATCCCAACGGCTTTAAGTATTTCGTCATGATCTGCGCGCCCTAAAAGGGAGTAAAGACCGAAATGCATGAATAACCCTTTTCGTGCATTGCCGAACCAGGCGCGATTTGCGCCACGGGGATCTGCAGCATACTTCGCTGCATATGATGTCAAATAGGCTGGAACAGTCACGTCAACCATCCTTTACTGCATAATGAGAACTTATTTCGCCGCTTTGGCGGTTCAGCCAAGCCAAGACGCGCTCTGAATTGGAGCATACCGGTTAAGGCTGGGCGATTCTTTGATAAAGCGGCGCAGCATGGTAATATCCGGTTTATACCGGTCCAGGGCAAGCGCCTGATGTCTTTGCGCCAAATATCCGGCGTGTCCATAATTGAGGGAAACGGTTTTCTCCCCGCAAGCGCGAGTAGAGACTCATAGAATCGCAAATCTCCCGGGCATAACGGGATATTCTTTGTAGGCTTCATATGTCTATCGTGGCGGGCGTAAAGCACTCTCTGCATTGGAGTTCCATATTATCTAACAAACACCCGTCCGAATCGATGCACACGAGAAATGTCCTGTCCATACGCTGCTCCTTTCCATTTAACGGGTTTTCCGCGGCGTGCGTCCTGTTTCTCGTTTATAGAATTTGTAGAAGTAGGTGATGTTGTCGATTCCAACGCGTGCGGCAATTTCCTCGACAGACAATGTGGAATGCTCAAGCAGTTCGGTAGCTTTTCGGATTCTTGCCGAAATCAAGTAATCGGAAAAACTCACGCCCATTGATTGCTTAAACAACCTGGATAAATAGCTGCTATTTTTGTAGACATAGTCAGCCGTCGTCTGCAGGGTGATCTTCTCTTGCAGATGATCATCCACATAGGCTAAAATGTTTTTTACATCTTCGCTGATTCCTGCCCGCCGAACCATCCCGCGGCGATCAATATAATCCTGATAACACGCCGTCACGGCATCGCGGCAAAAATTCATCGACATCCCCGACAAATCGATTTCCTCCGTAAAGACGCCGTTTTGCTGGTTTAGGCGTGTGATGGCGGATAAGATTGCGCGGAATAGCTTACGCACCATGTGCGGAGCGTAACGATTCTCTTCGATCCTCTTTGAATAGTCATCCAATGCGCTCCAGAACGCTGCTTCATCTCCAAGCGCCGTCCGCAATCGTACGCAAGCGTCATTAAAGCGGGGATAGGACATCACTTGAAACTCCCGTGGCTTTTCTCCCAACGGTATCGGCCCATAGAAAGAGTCATCCCGATGTAAACAAAGCGCGTCGATAACTTTGCCAAGTTGGAAAAAGTCGTTACAAACCTCGCTCTGGCACAAGCTCACGTGGATTCGCATGGTTTCATTCATCATAGAACAGATCGTGCTGAGCGTCTCCAGATAGTTCCGCGATAGTGCTGCGCCGCTTCCTTCATGTATCAGCAGGATGAATCCTTCATAGGGAAAAGCTTCTTCCGCGCAATGATGTTCCCTTAAATAGTCTTCAATTGCACGCGCCGCGTCAAAACGCCAAGCCGGATTGGCAATAGCATCCTGCACATGAAGCCTCGCTTCGTCATAGTCCACAAAAAAGCCAATGACACGAAATGAACCCAGCGGACGCTTGATGTGCATGGCTCGCATCTGCCTGTCGCACTGCACGGGATCGATTGTTCCGCCGCTTATCAACGTGTAAATCAGCTTTTCTTTATAACTGGTTCGCACGTCCTGAAGGGCGGCGACAGAATCCTGCGCTTCGCTCACTTGCCGCTGCTTTTCGCGCCGGCTTTGAAGCACCCGCGCCACAGCGCTTTGCAGTGTATCGGCCGTCAGAGAGTACTTGATCAGATAATCATCCAAACCGACCGCGATGGCCCGCTGCGCGTGATGAAAATCCTCATGACAGGTAAGGAAGATACAAGGCAACTCGGATTGACGCTCACGTATGCGCTCAACCAAAGCATAGCCATCCATCACGGGCATACCGATATCGGTAATCATCAGATCGATCACGGTATCCTCGCTTTGGCGCAATGCGTCGACCCCGCTTGCCGCGCTCAGGATGCCGGCAAACCCCAACGATTGCCAATCCACCAGTGACCTTAGCGTTTCGAGCATCTCCACATCGTCGTCAACAAGCAGGAGCGTCATAAGTTCTCCTTTCGCGCTTCTCCATGCAGCAGATCCGACAGCGTTTTATCAACCTCTTCCTCAGGCGACAAGTCTATAGACAACTGCGCGACCGTCCACGAACCTTCCCGGAAAAGGCGAACCCCGGAGCGCTCACCGTAATACAGTTTCAGCCTTTGATTTACATTCGTAATGCCCAGTCCCGAGAAGCTGTCGCGCGCCGATGATTTGCGAAGATCGATCTCCTTGTCCAACACCGCTCCGTTGTTCCTGATCAGAATGTTGCAGAAGCTATCCGTTACCTCGGTATGAATCACGATCTGCGCGTCATCCTGTTCAGGTAAAAATCCATGTATGATGCAATTTTCTACCACCGGTTGTAAAAGTAGCTTCGGGACAAGAAAATCTTCTGTCACAGGGTCGATTTCATGACGGCATACGAACTTGACGCCATTGCGCATCCGAATGATATCAAGGTAGTAATCCACCGTTTCCAGCTCTTCCCGAAGTGATATCATTTCATCGCCCTTGACCAGCGTCATTCGTAGCAACATCGTCAGCTTGTAGAGAAGTTCTGCAGCTTTCTCGTCGTGATGGTTCAGGATCGAGCACCTTGCGGTGTTTAGCGTGTTGAAAAGAAAGTGGGGTTGGATCTGCGCCTGCATGGCCGCAATCTCCGATTTTCGCTTTTGCCTTTCCTTGCGTCTGTTCTCTTTGATCAACTGATCAATGTCCTCTACCATCACGTCAAAACCTCTGCCAAGCAGCTTGATTTCGTTGTGACCAAAGCTTAAAAGACTTTCCTGCAGGAAAGCGGCATAGTTGCCGGAAACCATGCGGCGGGTAAGCTGAACCACGGGGCGCGTGATGCTCCGACAGACAAAGAAGCATACCAGCACAATAACTGCCATGATCAGAAGCACATAAGTAGCCATGCGGCTCAAAATCGGCGTTACCTGCTGCCGAACATAGCCGCGGGAAAGGATGTCCACGACGGTCGTTTGGGTGCGGTAGGTTTCTTCCGAGCACGTCACATATCCATTATCAGCCGCGTCCAATACGGAAGCGACGGGCGTTCCGAGCAATGCTTTATTTTTGGCGCTGATGATGCGCTCTTCATTATCCACCAAGAACGTTTGGTGACCGTCATACGGCTCGAAGCTTAGCGCCTCACAGATTTCCCGTTCGGGCATGAGAACCACGGCCACTCCGCAGAGCTTTTTTGTTCTTCCGTAAAGTAATGGCATCAGTTGAACGTAAACGCCCTGTTCCACGCCCGTTTGTGTTAGGCGGAAGGATGAAACGATGACCGAATCCAAAACATCCGCAGGAGCAACGCCTGCCGTTCGCCGAGCGAAATAATCATTCAAGACATTTCGCAGCGAAGGTGCGTCATACATGTCCCAGTTGGCGTAGATGTCTCCATATATCGACAGAATAGCAACGCGCTGATCTTTTTCCAGCGTAAAAAATGCTTTGGAAACCACTCGGTTCACGGCGGCCGAAATCTGTTCGCGTTCTCCGGCCGTTCTTGGCTCCTGACTTAACGCTTCCATCAAGGGCTCGTCGACTCGAACAGAAACCAATATCGATATCCCGGTCATCAGCAGGTTTTGTAATTTCGTATTTGCGATATTGAGCGTATCTCGGGTTTGGCGGCTGATCTGTTCCGATACAATGCGTTCCACTTCCGTCGCAAGCACCCCAAAGGCGGCCGCCGCGACGATTGCAACGACAAGGGTCAAGAGCAGAAAAGTTTGCACAAAGAGCGTTTGACGCGAAACCCACTTTCTCATTTGAAAGCTCCTTTTGCGAAAGCCCGGAGTCGAAGCGTTGCCGACTTCGACTCCAGGCAACTGTATGAGTTTATTATTCAAGAGCCTTCAAAGAAATCCTGCCTCTATTCGGCAGCTTCGATGATTTCGTTGCCCTGCTCCTGAATGTTCTTTAACGTGGTTTCCAGATCCTGGCTGCCCAGCAGAAACAGCTCGGCTTCGCTGTTGTAGATCGCGTCGATCTCGCTAAAAATCGCGGCGTCACGGCCAATGATGTTCGCAACCATGTTGGGGCTGGTCCAGGCATCCAGCACGGACTGACCGTCAAGCAGATTGGTCTTGTCGCCGATCTTTGCCGTCAGCACGGAAGCGAAGTCGCCACTCTTGTCAGCGGGGAATACGTTCAGGGCGGCGGAGCCTTCATTGGACAGCCAGCGTATGAAGTCATAAGCGGCCTGGGCTTTTTCAGGCGTCGTATTCGCGCCGATGCAATAGTAGCTCGCCGCGCCCTGGGTCACGCCGGCCTTGCCATCTTCAAACACGGGGAAGGGCGCAAAGACGGTCTTAAACTCGTGCGGATAGTCGGTCTGGTTCAGCACGGTGTCGATCATCCAAGTGCCGATCGGGATCATAGCAACCTTGCCATTCATGAACATGTCGCGGTAATGCAGACCGGTAGCCTTCACATCGCTGTAGGGTGTCTGGCACTTGTAGACGTTCTCCAGGTCATACATGTACTGCAGCCAATCGCCGAAATACTCGCTGTCAAGGTTCGAGGTGCCGTCTTCCTTCACATAAGGGTTGTCCATCACCACGTTGAACAGACCTTCGCGCTTGAACTCGCTCCAGGAGTGCATGAAGGAGCCGTAAATGGTGTCGGCGCCGGCGCCGGAGGTCAGTTTTTCGGCGTAGGTACGATAGTCGTCCCAGGTCCAGCCTTCCTTGGGCAGTTCAAGGCCGGCCGCCTCCAGCATATCATTGTTGATGAAAATGCCGTAGATGCCGGGTTCAAAGGGGATGCCGTAGCTCTTGCCGCTTACCAGTGTGGGATATGCGTAGGTCGCGTCGTAGGAGATACCTTCCGAAGCGATCAACTCGTCGATGGGGTAGAAGAAGCCCTGATCTGCGCGAATCGCGTACTCGCGATAGCTGGGAATCTGGATTACATCGCCGGTCACGCCGGTGAGCTGGAGCAGATCAAGTTTGGTGAGGAAGTCGGTGGAGCTGTTTTCAGCCTGTACGTCAATGCGGATCGTAACATTGGGGGCGATTTCCTTGTACAGTTCGACAGCGCGCTCAAAGCGCGTCATACCGTCGTCACGCTTCATGGCATCATATGTGAGGAAGGTGATTTCCACGGGGGTGTCACTCTCGGCAGCAGCCAGAGAGGCGAAGCATGTGAGAAGGGTCACAAGCGCCAGTAGGGCTGACAGCATCTTCTTGGTCATGGTAGTTCCTCCTTTTATTCCCTGTTTTCTATTTTCAGAAGGGCTTTTCCCTTCCTCCAACCTTATCCCTTGACCGCGCCCGCCGCCATGCCTTCCACCACATTCTTCTGTCCAAAGCAGAAGATCAGCAGTAACGGGAGAATCGACAACACCGACGCGGCCATCAGCAGCGCATACTTTGTACCGGCTTGATCTGCAAATTGGCTCATGCCCAGTTGAAGCGTAAACAGCCTTTGATCCCGCAGAAAGATTAGCGGGGTTTGGTAATCATTCCATGTCCATACGAACCGCATGATCGCAAGGGTGGCCAGCATCGGACGGCTGATTGGAATGACGATTTCAAAGAAGATTCGGTAGTGGCTTGCCCCGTCGATTCGTGCCGCCTCGATGATGGAGTCCGGAATGCCAATCATGCTCTGGCGAAGCAGGAACACACCATAAACACTAAAAAGCATCATGCTAACAATTCCAATGTGCGTGTTATATAGTTGCATTGAGTTGAGTAGCATGAATCTGGGTACCAGCATCACTTGATCCGGGATCATCATCATAGCCAAGAATAGCGCAAACAACTGATTCTTAAAGATGAAATCCATCTTTGCAAAGGCATATGCGCCCATGGAACAGACTAGGAGCTGACCTATGACGACGGCTAAGGTAACCTTGATCGAGTTCATGTAATACTCGCCAAAGTGATATCCGCCGGTCCATACCTGTGTGTAATTGCTGAGCGTTGCCGTCCTCGGAATCCATTCGATCGGGAAGTTGAAAACATCGGCTTCCAATTTGAAGGAAGTGGAGATCATCCACAAAAGCGGAAACATCATCGTAAGAACTACAAAGCCCATCAGTATCGTGACAAGTAATTTCTTGAGCGAGATACGACGATGCGTCTGGCACGCGGGTTGCGCAGTCACAACGTTATTCATACGTCACCCACTTTCTTTGACCGTACAGTTGGATCATGGTGATCGCAAAGATGATCACAAAGAGAATCCAAGCCGCTGCGCTGGCCGTTCCCATCCTATAATTCTCAAAGGCTTCTCGGTAGATGTAGAAAGCGGCCACGCTTGTTGTTTTACCAGGACCGCCGTTGGTGGCTACCTTGATCGCGTCGAACACCTTGAATGAGGAAATCAAGCCCATGGTTGACAAAAAGAACGTGGTGGGGGAGATCATCGGAACCGTTACGTAATGAAATTTTTGTAAAGCGGTTGCTCCGTCAACCGTTGCGGCCTCATATAAATCGGGTGAAATGTTCTTGAGCCCGGCATAGAATACGATAATATTATACCCCAGCGTCTGCCATATCTGGAACATCATGATGAGGGGGAACGCCCACTGAACACTGACGAACCATTTAGGCGGATCGGCGACGCCAATGGATTGAAGCAGACTGTTGACCGGACCGTAGGATGGCTGGAATACCACCTGCCAGACGATCAGGGAAGCTACAATGGAGGAAATATACGGGATGAATACGATGAAGCGAAATACCGACGACCCATACACGCTGTGATTTAGTACGGAGGCAAGCAGCAAGCCAAGGGCTAAACCAATCGGCACGGTAACCGCGGCAAAGATCAGCGTGTTCCAGAAGGAAACCAGAAACCATGTGTCTTTGCCCGAAACCAGTTTGACGAAGTTGCTTAAGCCCGCCCATTCCATGCTCTTTAACCCGCCAAGGAAATTCCACTCGGTAAAGCTGATCCCAAGGGATGCCAATACAGGAATCACCATGAAGAGGGTGAAGCCCAGCATGCAAGGCAGAAGGAAATAGAAAGCCGCAACGTTGTCTTGATGCTTCCGCCGACGCCGTGTCAATTGCTGCATACAGTCTCCTCTCCGGTGGTCATAAGATCCACAGCGACCACCGTTTATTTGTCGTCCGGTAGCGGATAACTCTCCACGCACCCGGTCTTGGAAAAATACGTACTGCTCATAGCCGTCAAGCGTCCAGAGACGCGTCTGCTTTATCTCGCTTCCGTCGGACAATATGCGCATTTGCCTGAACTTTTCGCCCATATCTTTTTAGCGGATCGCAGAAACGGCTTCTTCAAGCACATGCGCATACAGGGTGTCACCATGCTGTGTGAAGCGCTCCTATTCGGGCTTGGGTAAATCGGCGCGTCCACAGTCATAGATGCTTTCGCTGTTATCGCGCATCCCGTTTACCTTTTGCTTCTCTTTGACTGTTATAAGCATACATCTTTCAAGCCGATCTTGTAATGTAAATTCATGACTTATTTTTTTCCTTTTATGACTTTCGCTGTTGCAGAGTGATTGTGACGAGTAAGCTGAAAGCCCGGCGGCTTACCGTATCCTTTGGCGATGAATGCTGCAGGCAGACGGTGAAGTCGATTACGTCACCGTTCGCCCGCATTCCAACACATTGGTTTTGTTTTGAAGTGCAGCATAATGCGCTTGCGTGCGCGATTGCTCGCGAGCGCTGAGGGCATGGTCAAAACGTTTTGTCTAAATAGTATTCAGACCCGAACCGCAGCGGGTTCGGGGCTGAAGTTTACAGACGCCATGGCTTTTCAAGACCTGTCGTCGGTATCCAATCGTATGTATGTGTTTTCCCGTTCGCAAGATAGATTTCGGGCAATGGCGTCCGCGTCCAATCGAGCGGGCGCATGTCGTGACGGCACTCGAACCATGTTTTGAAAGCAGCGCTAATATCCGAATGAATTTTCGAAGCGGTATTGCGCGGCGTTGCGGATATGAATAACGGCGTGCCGCTTTGCGCGAGCAAGTCTAAAAATTTGCGGTTCTGTTCCCATGGAATGCCGTCCTTGACTATTCCGACGCAGTCGGCGTCCATCGCGAAAAAGCTCCCGTGCTGACACAGGCGGAATGCCAGAGTATTGACGCCCATTATCAATGTGCGATCCCAACGGTAAGCGTTGGTATCGTCGCCGCCGCGGTGTATGTGAATGTAACCCGCGGCGAGGTGTCCGGGTACGTTACAGCCGATGAGCGCCGCGCCGTGCGAGCGTTCGAAAATCACTTTGCATAGAGCCTTAATGCACATGGCGTTCGTTTGATCGCGCTCGGCGAGCGGCAAGCCTTCCGTTTTTAGCAGCTCCGCACCGCTGCGCACATACAACCCGAGCAGATCGCGCACTACGAAATCATACTTTACAAGCTCGTACCCCCATGACGTTACACGCTCGATGTCATGGCCTATCAAGTCCAGATTTTCCAGCGCGGAACAGTCCAGCACCCGCTCGCCAGAACGTCCTGCGATGTGCGGCCCTTTCCATGTTCTGTCCAGATTTTCCTGCGCGCGCACCCATATGCCGGGTCGGCAACCCATATCTGTTAATCTGCGTGCGAGCCCCGACATGTCGGGAAAGCGCGGATTTCCGCATTCATACGGGCGGCCTGCCGCGCCCTTCAAGTCGGCATATTGCTGCCAGCAATCGTCGATAACCACATACGGTTTTTCGGGCAAGCCTTCGCTCCACATAAGCGTTTCGCGCGCTTGTTCTATAATATCCTCCTCGCGCGCTCTGCCGTAGGCGTAATACCAGTTGTTGCTCCCGAACGCGGGATGCGGCGGTGTCAACGGGTTTTCGCATAAGGTTTTACAGTATGCGCACAGCGCGTCATAAGGTTTTGTGTTTGGGTATGAAGTCTGACGTATCCGCGCGGGGCAGATGGTTTTGCCATTCAGAATAACACCCGCGCCGCCGTTTCGAACGTCGAGCCACAGCGTTACGCCGCCAGCGTCCGCCTGCCAGAAGCAAAACGCGTCGGGTTGTGTCATCACGCCTAGCATAAGCGTGTTTTCAAGGTCGGTCGCTGCAAAGTACCACGCCATCATGCGCGTCGGGTGCAGTTTGCGCCACTCGAACGTGCCATAACCGCGTTCGAACTCGTCGCCAAGAAACAACAGGTCTTTGCTCCAGCTTCCGTTCCACCGAAGCGCGAGCATCGATACGGGCGTTTGACGTGCAGACATAGTAACGTCAAGGCAACCCGACATCAAGCTCGTTTCGAGCCGAATATCATTCCGGGTGTACCCGCTTTCGTCCGCTTCCATAGGCAGAAAGTCGTTTTGCACAAGCACGCGGCAGTTATCAGGCGAGCGAAGGCACATTGGGTATGCGTTTTCAGTCAGAAATGTCATGTTCGTTACCTCGTGTTTCGTTTACGTATTGTCTCCTGTAATCCTGAGGGGATTTGCCGAAGGTCTTGCGGAATACGGTTGAAAAGTACTGAGTAGACGTCATTCCGATGTCGGAAGCTATGTCTTTCACATGCCTTACCGTGTTTTGAAGCTCTTCGGCCGCATGTTCCATTCGCACGGCGTTAATGTATTCCATAAGCGTACGTCCGCTTTGCTGACGAAACATACGCGATATGTACGACGGGTTATAATTCATTTTCTCGGACAGCACGGTTAGAGATAGTTCCTCGCTTATGTGCTCCTGCACGTATTTTTGAATGTATGAAAGAAAACTGCACATGCCGTCTGCGCGCATGTCCTCAGATATCTCGGCGACGTTTGCTATCGTATCTCCGATATATTCGAACGCTTCCTGCCATGTCTGAAAATCTTCGACCGACAACAGACGTGAAATTCCGCCTGCGAACGGCAGCTTCTCCATAAGGTTTCCGAAGAAGATTCGGTCGAGCAGCGCGTTCGCGATTTTCTGATACAGTATGATAAGCGGATAATGGTGCTTTACCCGCACCTTTTCGGCAGCCTGTCGAATCGGCGCGAGCGCCTCGAGCGCTGCAGAATAGTTGCCTTCCTCTATAGCCTGTATGACGCACTGCGCTTGATGCGTAAAGCGCGTCTGCCATTTTCGCAGGTCGTTATCCTTGAGCACGCATTGCTCGTCCGCCGCCGTGAACACGCGGCCGCCGCCCTGCGCGCGACTTTCATCCTTCAAAAACGCGTTCATCAGTTCGGCTTTTTCTTTGATGGACTGCCATTCAAGCGGCGCGTTATAAAGCGACAGCGCCTTCACGCACGGTACGGAATCGAGCACCGATTCAGTGATTATGTCGAACATCTCGCGTATGAACAATAAAAGTTTGTCGTCGTCTGCCGAGCTCTTGCCCTGAATCAACACAAGACATTGATCGCCGCTTAATAGCACAGGCTCAAAAAGCGCCTTGTCCCCGAGCAGCGATCCGAATATCGCCGATATATGGCACAGCCGTTTTCCCTGATCGGATATCGAAACATTGCCCGAAACGCACGGCTCGAGGGATATGAGAATTGTGCGTTTTTCGGGGATCACCCGTGGCGGGCGTGCGCTCGCCGGAGCGCGGTCTTGCGTCATCAGGCTCATATCATCGAGCGCCTTGCGCACGAGATCGCTCGCGGCGCGCTGTTCAATCATACTGTGCAGCTCTTCCCGATCCATTTCAAGCAGCTTGATCCTGCGGCGCTCCTCAATATCGGATATAGCCTTGCCTACCGCCTCGACTATGCGCTCGTCCGCTTCGGTTTTGAGCAGAAATGATACGTCTTCGTACTTTTTTACGCGGTACAGAATGTCAAACTCGCTGTAAGCTGTCAGAAATATTACTCGAATCTCAGGCCAGTTCCTGCGAATATTCTCAACCAGCTCAAAGCCGTCGATCCCGGGCATTCTGATATCTGAAAGCAATACGTCTATTCTCAGGCGATTCAATATCGACAGAGCGTCTTTGGCGAGATACGCTTTATACACCTCGAGCTCAAGCTCAGCCTGCGTCATAAACAGCGTTTCGAGCGCGTCGGCCACATGGTGTTCGTCGTCAACTATCAATAGCCTATACATATCATCGCCGCTCCGTGTATAAACGAATTTCCGCCGAAATGCCGCCGAGAGGGGAGCGAGAGTAATATAAACCGCTTCCGCTCGCGTACATCATGGCTATGCGGCGGTGTATGTTCATGCTCCCCGTGACTTCCTTGCCTGCGTCGTCATGAGGCAGAAGATCGCTTTGTATTTTTTGTATGGTTTCATTCGTAAGTCCGTCGCCGTTGTCTTCAATGAACACGCTCACGTAATTCGGCGCGCACATAAACGAGACCTTAAGCAAGCCGTCCGATTCCTTATCTTTGAGACCGTACGTAAACGCGTTCTCGATCAATGGCTGCAATATAAGGCGCGGTACGGTCATAAGCGCCATTTCGTCAGGCATCTCGCCGTATTCGACATTGATGCGCCCCTCGAATCGAGCCGCTTGAATATCGGCGTAAATTCGAGCGTGTCTGTTCTCCTCGAGCATAGTAACCTGCGCTGAAGCATTGCGCGTTATGTATCTGTAGTACTCGCCAAGCTCTCTTGTTAGCGAAAGCGCCTGCTCGCGGTCGTCAGACTTAATGAGCGAGTTTAGTAAAAATAGCGTGTTGTACAGAAAATGCGGATTGATCTGCGCCTGAAGCTGCTTGAATTCCGCCTTCTGTATTAGCAGCTGCTGAGTATATGTGAGGTCTATAAGGTCGTACAGTTTTTCGTTCATCTGATTAAAGGCCAAGTATATATCCGCGAAATCGCGGCTGCCGCGCTCCTCTAGGCGCACGTTGAAATCGCCTTTTTCCATGCGCGCAAATCCTTGCTTGAGCGTATGCATCGGGCGGTGAATCAATCGCTTTGTTATTAGGTAAACGCCTATCGAGCAGGTTATCAAAAGCGCGGCGAGCGCGCATGCAAAACCGATGAATGTTTTGTACGCCGTACGCACGGCTTCGTTGGGAACATACACGGTGTATTCCGCGTTTAGCTTTTCATCGAACGATGTCTTGACCATAAAGCTGTCAAAACCGTTCGGCAGGCTTTTTGGCAGATCCGTCAGCATGTATTCGCCGCCGAATGACAGCGAGTAATATGCGTCGTAGCCTATCAGCACGTGCCTGAGATCGTAATCGAGCTGTTTTGCGTCAAGTTCCACCGTGACCATGAACATTAGCTGCTTGTCAGACGCAGTGAAGGCGTAACCGAGCATCAGGCGGCCGTCTTCCTCATACGGCATTCCAAAAGTCTTGCAGTCAGCATAATGCTGCATGTCGGAGGCGCTTTGCTTATAAAAATTGCCGACGCCCGCTACGCTGTCCTGAAACACAAGCTCAACGGCGGGCAGCATTATTTTTACTGATTTTACGATATCGCTTATGCTGTTAAGCGAATTCATCTGCTCCTCGATGCGGTTAAGCGCGGATGCGAGCTCGTAATCCATATAAATGCCGCTATTGGATGTTACCCAGTTTACGTCGCGGTTTACGTACAGTGTGCGCACCGCTCTGTCCATACGCTCGATCTCGGCGTTCAGGCTGTCAATGTAATACGCCATTTTGAATTCGACATTCGTTTCGAGCTCCGCCCGGCTGCGTTCGGCGCCTGTGCCCGCCGCGTACAGTCCCGCCGCGCAGAACAATATAAATATAAGTATCGTTATTATGTTCATCAACGCGAATGTCGTAAGCCTGCGCCTTATCATGCTGTCGACCGCCTTATTGCGATTATCCCTTTACGCTGCCCATTACAAGCCCGCTCGTGAAATAGCGCGAAAGGAAGGGATACACCATTATAATCGGTATAGTCGCAATAAACAACTGGGCAGCGCGACCCGTGCGCGCATTTATCATTGAAAGCAGCTCCCCGTGACCTCGTACCGATTCGGATATAAGCGCCTCAAAGTCGACGACCAGCGTGCGCAGATATGTTTGCAGCGGGTAATTCGCCGTGCTCTTCATATATATCATTCCGTCGAACCACGCGTTCCAATGGCTCACTATTCTGAATAACATTACAGTCGCGATACCCGGCTTTGCTACGGGCAGCACGACATAAAAAAGCGTCCGAAGTATGCCCGCGCCGTCGATGTGCGCCGCTTCCTCCATTTCTTTGGGCAGGCTTCTGAAAAAGTTCATCAAAAGCACTGTGTTGCCAACGTGCAACAGCCCCGGAAGCACGAGCGACCAAACGCTGTCAATGAGCCCGGTTTTCATAACTATGAGATATGTCGGCACGAGGCCTCCGCTGAACATCATCGTGAATACGAAAAACCATGTAAACGGCGTGCGCATCGCGAACTCTTCCCTCGACTTCGAGAGCGGATACGCGGTGAGTATCATCACGATTATGTTAAGCGGTACGCCGATAAGCAAGCGCTCGCACGAGTTCAGGAAAGTAGTCCAGAAACTGTCATTGGATAATACGAATTTATACGATGACAGAGAGAATCCCTTCGGATATAACGATACGAGCCCTGCTTCGACATACGTCGGCTTGCTAAGCGATATCGCGAACAGGTTTATAAACGGTATCAGACACAATAGACCCAATAATGTGAGCACCGTGTAATTCGCGGCGCCAAACACTTTTTGAGACAGCGATAATTTCATAGGCGTTCTCCTCAGAAAATCTTGTAATTTGCGAACTTATACGCCATTTTGTTTGCAGTTATCACGAGCACGAGCGCTATGGCGGATTTGAACAGCCCGACGGCTGTGCCCGCTGAATACTGCGTTTGCTCGATTCCCAGGCGGTACACGAACGTATCTATAATATCGCCCGTTTCATATACTATCGGGCTGTACAGGTTGAACACCTGCTCGAATCCCGCGTCAAGAATGTTGCCGAGCTTGAGCGTGGCCATTAACACTATCGTCGATGCGATACCGGGAAGCGTGACATACAGCATTTGCTTCCAGCGCTTCGCGCCATCTACCGATGCGGCTTCGTACAGCGCGGGGTCGATTCCCGTAAGCGCCGCGAGATACACGATAGTGCCGTAGCCAAATTCCTTCCAGATATCGCTTATTACCATCGTTATCGGAAACCAGTTTTTATCGCCCATAAAATACAGACTTTTCCCGCCGAGCGCCGTAATAACGGTGTTGATTATGCCCTCGCCCGAACAAATGTCTATTAGCACGCCCGAAAGTATTATCCACGATAGAAAGTGCGGGAGATAGGTTATTGTTTGTATCGTTTTCATAAAACGCTTGCTTTTGAGCTCATTAAGCTCCAGCGCTACGGTCACCGGAACTATGATGTTGCCGACGATCTTCAAAACAGCCATGTACAGCGTGTTCCAAATAGTGCGCGTGAACCCGGGAAGCTCGAAGACATAGCGGAAATTGCCGAATCCTATCCACTCAGAAAAAAACACATCGCGGGGGTTAAAATCCTCAAAGGCTATCACGACGCCCAATAACGGCATATAATGAAACAAAAGTATGGACATTACGCCGGGGATCAGCATTAGATAATACGGATATTGGCGGCGCAGACGGCTCAGTTTTACATTCAATGAGCGCGTATAAAGCACGGTCATAGGTCATTTCCTTTCCTGCGCGTCGTTCGTTCGGTATTTAGTATATTGATTGCGCCGGAGCGGGAGCCCCGTTCCGGCACAGCGTCAGCGAATGTCTATATCAGCCGCCGTAGAGTTCGTTCATTTCTTCGGTAATCGTATCTCCGCCGAGGCTCTTCCAGCGTTCTACGAAATCATCGAAAGTCGAAAGCGCTTCGCCCATTATTATCTTCGTGTAGGTCTCAACGCGCATCGCTTCGAGCGACGACCACTGTTTGCTCATCGTAGGCGTTGGCACGTTGTGGTAACGGTCTATAATGTACTCGCCGTTGTCTATGATGTGCTGCGTGAGCTTGAGCGCACCTTGCTGCGAGCACTGATACCAATAGGGCAGACCCTCGTACTTGCCCTCGTCGAGCCACATAAGCATACCCTCGTACTTGGCGAGCACATCGGGATCCATGCCCGTGGTATCGCGGGTATCCTGCGCGGCGGCGATTAGCACGGCCTGGTTGTAGTCGGCCAGCGGGTTATTCAGCACGGTGGGGCCCGGCGTACCGTAGGTGAAGCATAAAGTCGCGCGGTAATCAAAATCCGTCAGATCGTTGACTGCCCACGTATACGAGTTTAGCATCTTAATGGCTGCATCGGGGTGTTCGCAGTTCTTGTTGACCACGGTATAAGTGCCGCCGTTCATTGAGAAACCGTAAATCACCTTTTCCTCGTCGATTCCGGGTATCTCGCATATCGTAAACAACGCGTTCGAATCGTTTGCGTATGCGTTCATGCCTATCGAGTAGCCGAACGAGCCAGTATACAGACCTGCTCCGTATTTACCGCTTTCGAGCAGTTCCTTCATCTTGCTCTTGTCGGCGACAGCAAATTCCTCGTTGATCAAACCGTCTTTGTACATTTTCTGAAGGAAGGCGAGGCATTCTTTGATCTCGGACTGAACGCCGCCGAATTCGATCCTTCCGTCGTCCTTGGTTATCCAGATATTGGGATATGCATGGAAACCGTTGAAGAACTGATTGAGGTAATCGAACTTCTTATATAAAGCGAATCCGTATGTATCATCGATACCGTTTTTATCCGGGTCGTCGTGCGTGAAGGCATAGCATACGTCATACAGCTCGTCGTATGTCGTCGGCGCTTTTAAGCCCAGGTTATCGAGCCAATCCTGCCTCACGTAAATCTGAACGATGCTCGAGATATAGCCATAATGCTGGCTCGAGATGCCGTAAAGCTTGCCGTTGATCTTGCCCGAATCGAAGCTTACCATGTCGCCGTACGCGCACTGCTTCGTGCGGTCGGACGCGTACTGCTCGAAGGCGTCAGTGAGGTCGGCGATCATATCGTACTTGACCAACTGTTCGAGCTGCGACGCCGTCACCTGGAATATGTCGGGCAGTTTGCCTGATATTATGTCGAGATCGATTTTGCCCGCGTAATCGCCTGACATCGAGTCCCAGGCGTTTACGACGTTGAGATTGTAGCGTTCCTTCCACAGGCGAGTCCACGCGTTGTCGTCGATGGTATCGCCTTCGGGGTATACATAGCCCGAAAGCAGCACCATGCCCTGAGTCACCGTAACTGTGTCTTCATAACGCTCGTCTGCGAAATCCTCGGCGGCAGCCGCGGACAGCATACACAGCGCCATGACGGTCGCGAGCACGCGAACCATCCATTTGAGTGTGTGGGTCTTCATCATGCTTTGTTCCTCCTTTATGATTCGATTACATCACGTAATCGCTGCATAAACTAATTATATCGAGCGCATTATTATACGGCAATTTCATATTCTTTACTTTTGTGAGTTTTCTTGCAGCAGCCTATATATGAAAAACACCCCTCTGATGGGGAGGGGCTCGACAATATAAATCGCCGACGGTTTGTTTGCGTTAATGCAAATACGTTCCGCCTTGAACGACAGCGGCGCTTGATGTGAATATCCAGCGCGAATTTGTTTACATATTTACTATGTTATACGCGCATGTGTACAAATCGATTTGGTTTCGATTATCTTATATAGGCATCAGTCAGCCAAGCAGCCGTCCGCTCCGCGCTTCATCACAATCTGACGACCGTCTCGCAGGCGGTAGGTAATACAATCGCTTGACCCCAAATACGAACGTATAACGCGCAGGACTGCATGACTGCACAGGTTCTCCGCAATATAGAAAGCGCCTTTGCCAATGCGTAAGGTTGTCATGGGCGTGTCTGCGTCAAACGCAAGCCCGCACTTTTCAGCCATTGACCGAGTCATCACGCAGACAGCGCCTGATTCAGTCGCAGCCCGAACGCTGTCATACGCTTGAACCGACTCCGCAGTTCCCGCCAGAAAGAGCAGGCGGCAGCTTTGAATATGCTCGAACCGCACCAGGTGATCGTATACCGCCACGCCATGAACTGGGCAGAAAAAGCGATGTTTTCCAGAGAAAAGGGAATCCGCGCTGTAATTGCGGTAAAAATCGTCAATGTCTCCCGCTTCTGCGTGGCCATCATATCCTGCGTCGGCTCTGAAAAATGTCAGACCATGAGGATCGACCGTGCCGGCTGTCAGCATATGCCATATCGCGAGCCATTCTTCTGTCTCAGGTGTGCTCGGCAGACCTGGAATGCCGTATAGATGATCCGGGAACGTGGAATCCGCATATCTTTGACCATGGCAACTATCCTCGAAGCGTACAATGCCTATCTCTGGAGCAATATCCCGAAATGTGTAATTTCTGGGGTGTTCGGGAATATAGCATTTCGTAAACCAGCGAAGCACCTCGCCATGGGGCGTAAGTTGGAATTGCCGCTCGTTGATTTCATGAAAGAGAGTGAAAACGCTGCCCTGATGCCCCGCAGGCGCAAGATTTAGTCCCGCGCCTTCAACATATGCGCGATCCGCGCCCATGCGGTAGGCAAATACAAGGTTATCGCGCAGCTCCTCCGGCGGGTGACCGGGTATTAGCGAATAATACCACAGATCAATATCCGCCCACAGAGAACGGCCATACTGTAAAGCGGCGCCCAAACCGATGGCAAAAGAAACAGGCGAATACAGTTCCTTGCAGATTTTGGGGCATACCGTAAATCCCGCGCGCGCGGCGACATGAAGCATCACAGGCCAAATGTGTGTGGCGATGAGCGCTCGCTCCCCGCTTGGCATGAGTTTAGCGCGCAGAGCGCGATAACCTTCAAGCACGGCTTCATAAGCCTGTTCTAATGTGCCGACGCGCGTATTGTCCGCTACCAACGGTTCATCGCTTTGCAGCCATAAACAGCGGCAATGTTCGATCTCGTCAAATATCACGCCAATAAAGCTGTCGTCCGCAGTGTTATCACCTATAACCTCAAGACTTGGCGAAATTGTGTGGCAGCTCAGCGCGTAATCGCAGCCGCATTCGCGCGCCAGTCCGCGCATAGTATTATTGACTTTGCTCTCCGGCGCGTCGCTGTCTTCATTGCTTTTGACTGTGCGCGTGTAATACGTCAGAAACCCGATGCCCATTCGACGGATTGCAGCGGCAAATGCCGGCGAATACTCAAGCTGCGAAGGTATCTCCGCGCCCAACTGAAAATTCATATGCGAAATTTCCTTTCATAACTTCCGTTTGTGAGGCGTTATCAGTCGGCGCGTTTACGAATTTCGTAACGAAAGCCATTGTCCTCGCGCATTGACAGCGTATATTCACCAAAACCCACGTTCCACTCCGTGGGATCGCCCAGATACCGTTCAATGAGCGCCGAAAAGCGTTTGGATTGAAAGTCTTCCACGAACAGCACGTCGCTGTCATCTGAAAACAGCCCCCGAAACCAGTCTGCGGCAATTGCTCTCGCGCCTCTTTCCATAAGCGTCTCAATGGTTTGAGCCGTCGCTCTGTCAGCCCGTGAACTGCACAGAATCACAAGCTCCGGATTGCCCACAGTATCCGCTGAAACTTTTTCGTCAAACACCAACACTTCGTCCAACGGATATACGCAGCGGTGTTCCGAGGGCGGGGCGTCGGGGATTCCGTTATTAAGAGGCAGCTCTTTAAGCTCTTCCTTTGTCCATGGATACCTCCGGAAAGCCGAGAGCCTGTAATCGGCGCAATTATGCATTGTAAGGCTGTGAGCGGCTGCAGTTTTATGCATTAACGCGTGCATGACGCGAATAAAGGAGAGATTCCTACTGTCCGGCAAAAAACCGTCCGCGCCAAAACAACCTTTGCGCGTGAATGTTCCCAGTTCACTCATTATACAGTCGTCCGAACGGATCACGGCGGTCTTACAGCGCAGCCCTTCAAACGCGTAGGGTCTATACTGCGTTTCCCTCCACGCGGCAAAATCCCGAAACACTTCGCCAAATTCTGTAAGAGAAAGACCGTTATTACCGCTGCGAACCAATGCGTCCACATTTTCAACGAACATCATGCTCGGGCATAATAACCATGCCGCCTTGAGCGAACTCTCAAACTCCTGAGGGGAATGCCCGGGCATCCCCCAAAAGCGCGTGAACCACTGTCCCAAATCCGGGCCCCACAGATCGCAACAAATGCCAAATGAGCGTCCGTATTGCTTAGCCGCACCCATTGCGACCGCCATTGTAAGGCTGTTAAACTCCTCTTTCATTATCTTTGGACAAGGCGAACAACCCGCGCGAGCCATTATGTGGTTCATAATAGGAAACACATGCTCCGTATAGACGGGAATTTTGTCGCAAGCCTTCACGCGTGCGCTCACAGCGCGAAAAATTGCGTCCTCCGCGTCGTCCATATCGCCGCCGTTTGGGTCTGCCCAATGAAAATACGGGTTATCCGCGTGATAATACCGCGAGTGTATCTGCAAATGTTCGGTCTCGTCATATAGCAGACCTATCAGACCTCTCGCGCCGCGCAGAAGCTCCAAATCAATGTCTCCACGCGAGCAGCCGTCCTCAAACACGCCGTTGAAATTGTAGAATTCATTGCCAAGTATGTATTGAAGCCCATGCCTGTCAAGGCGTTCGACCAGCTTGCCGACATCGCTTGACATCGGTACGGCGTGGTGCATTACAAAGTCCAATCCGAACAGTTGACACATCTCGACATATTCCCGCTCGGTGGGCATAGGATCCTGCACATAATTCTCTCCGCCCCGAAAGAACTCTAAATAGCGTTCCGGCTGAAAAGGATCGATAAATCCCATTACCGGATTTTGCAATCCCACCAGCGTGCGCGTTTTAACGCGCGTCATACCGCACCGTATTTCGCCAAACGGCATAGCGCAGCGTCCTTTTCAGCGATTGGATACCCAAACTGCATCTTCACCAAATCATCAGGCCGCTCTATAACAGCCAGAATTTCGTCTAAATAGCTGTCAAAATCATAGTAAGCCTGTATTTTTTTGCCGGCTTTCGATATGCGCCGATAAACTTCGCTCCAGTCTTGCTTTCGAGGATCGCCTTCTCCGGGCACCCACTGTATACCGTTTATTTCGTCCGTCGCCAGCAGCGTATCTAAATGGCGTAGCTGACCGATTCCGTCTAAATGGTAGAATGGACGGTGCAGCTTCGACGCGGTTTTAGACAGTTCCGGCGCTACGAAAGTTTTGAACATATCGGTGCTGATCATATAGCAGAAATCACATTGCAGCATATAGGAAGGCTTCGGCGAGTAAATGCCCGACCAATCGGTAAAGCCTCTCTGATCCTTAATGATGTCCGTTATCTCATCATAGAACCGCATCCAAAGCGCTGACAATTCGTTTACGAGACGAAGCACCTCCTCGGGCGAATCATACAGCGCGTACAGCAGCCCTTCAGATGTTAAAAGGCTTGCCAGCACGTCCAGCGTACCGCCCAAATCTGTCATCGCCATAACGACCGAGCCGCCCCATTTGCGCATACCCGCGCGATAAATATCCTTCACGCGGCGCAGCCATTGGTTGTCCGGATCGTAGGAGAGCCTAAGCGATTCGATCTCCGTAGGTTTTTCCATGTGAAACCAAACAGTATTGTTCGCCGCTTCCATCTTCGCGCCTAAGAACGCTGCCGCCACGCCCGGTCCAAACTGCATCATCTGCATTATGGGGAAGCTGTCACCGTGATATTCATAACATGAAAGTTCGTAGTCATACCGATCCACAATCTGCTCGGGCGTTATTGAGAGATCGGTGCAATTAGAAAAGGCCAGCAGCGGGTTTTTCGGCATTGCTCTGCCCGGATCGACGCCCCAGAGAACCATCGGGAGTATAGGCCGTCCAAGTTCTCCCCGCCACCATCTGTCGTAATTGCTTTGTACGTTATCCCACTGTCTGTCGGAAAAGTGGATCATTATAAACCCTCCCGCGCTTAGCGATATTGTTTACCATGTAAAAGTCAATGTACGGCCGTCGCCCGAAGGATTGCGAATAATCAGCGTCTTGTCGCCAAAACGCATACGCCATTCGTCCTTTTTGCCAAGCCACGGAGCTATAGCTTCCCGAAACGCCGAACTTTTGAAATTTTCAACCACCGTCCACGCTCCGTCATCGCGCAGGACAGATGAAAACGCCTCCTCAAAATACCGGGGTATTACCGCGCGTGCGCCGCGCTCTGTCGCGCGCGCAACGGTTTGTACGGTGCTCTCCGCCAGTTCGCTGCCGCATACTATCACCAGTCCCGCGCCTTCCAAATGCTCGGGGCGGACATATTGGTCGAACACCAGCACGCTGTTCATTGGGTGGAAGATCGGGTGGCAGGTTTCCTCACACTCAACTTCCACGCCATGTAGCAGCGGCAGCCGAGCGAGCGTTTCATCAGTGCGAGGGTACGCGGCGGCAGGCCATTTCTCCCAGCCCGACTTAAAGTATGTTATGGCTCTGTCAGACGCGCTTTCGTGCATAAGCGCGTTCATCACTTGAAAAAACGAGTTGCCGCGCTCATCGGGCTGCAATGAGCGGGAACCGTATCGGCCGCCGCCGTCGAAATTACCGTCGGCAGAAATATACGCGTCGTCCGAACGAATAACCGCGATCGTGCACCGTATGTCGCTATGATCGTGCGAAAGCGGCGGCAGTTCACGACTTTTCCGAATAAAGTTTCTGAAGCGCTCACCAAACTCAGTCAGTTCAAAGCCGTGCGCGGTGTTGCGCGCCAACGCGTCGATGTTTTCCACAAACATCATGTCGGGAGCAATATGATAGGCGAGCCACAGCGCGCTTTCAAACTCAGACGGCGAATGTGCCGGAAATCCCCATAGCCGCGTAAACCATGCGCCTACGTCGAAACCCCACAAATCCACGCATATGCCAACGCGTCGTCCGTACTGCCTTGCAGCGCCCAATGCCACAGCCAATTGCAAAGGCTGGTATTCCTCTTTGAGCAACTTGGGGCAAGGCCGCATTCCCGCCCTTGCGAAAACATGATACAATAGCGGAAACACATGCTCGCAGTATACGGGACAGTCGCCGTATTTTTTGCGCATATCGCGCACCTCGGCGCATATATCCGTCTCAATCCGCAGTGCTGTTTTGCCGTTTGGATCGGTCCATTCATAACCCTCGGCAAGCGCGCTGTATTGTTTACTGTGAAGCTGGCGGTGTTCGGTCTCGTCATATAAAAGACCCTGAAACTCGTCGCCGTCTTGCGCGCGCCGCACCACGTTCACGGGCAGATCGCCACGCGCTGTGCCCGAAGCGTACACACCGTTGATAGAGTAGAACTCATTGCCCAGAATATATCGAAGCCCGGCATTCTCCATTGTATCTATGAACTTATACAGCTCGCTGTCGCAGGGAATAGCGTGGTGCATAATGAAATCCACACCCAGCATATCTTTGAGCAACGCGATATAATCGGCTTGAGACGGAGCGGGGTCTTGCGGCAAAAATTGGCGCTGTTCTCCGGTTCGCAAAAACTGCGTGCTGGTATGCGGGTGAAACGGGTCGGCAAAACCCATCACCGAGTTTTGCACGCCTATAGCCATGCGCCTATACTCTCGCATGAGCTTCTCCTCCCATGCGAATCATATACTCTCCGCTTTGATTTATACGCCCGTCCAATACGGGCTTCCCGTTTTTATACAGCGGCAAATCCGTGCGCCCCTCGCAGCCCTCGGGCAGCGTGAATCGGGCAACAATGTTATCTCCGTCGCGCTCAACCCACACGCTCAACACGCCGCAGGCGGTGGGAATATCTGCCTCGCATACGTTAGCGTGTATCAGACAGGGATTGAACGCAAACCGCCTATAACCCGGTTCAGCGGCGGAAACGCCCAGTATGTAACGCGTTATAATCTGTGGGAGACCTGCCGACCAGCCGTGGCTGGCGCTGTTCCAAGTGTCTCTGTCGTCGTTCGCTTCCACAATACGCCGTTTCATGAAGCTCCCGTCCGAACCGTCTATTATCTCCCAAAACGTCTGTGCGCCGTGTGCCAGCATGCCTCCCCACGTGCGTTGCATCAGCTCGTAAGCCGATTCGGCATCGCCGTGACGGAAACGCGCTTCCACCTCAAACGCGACAACAAACGGCCACACATGGTCGTTGTGTACCCAGTTCTGCCCGTCCGGTTTCTCTTTTGGCGACATCAGCAGCGAACCGTATGGCGTCCAGAAACGCGCCTTCATCGCATCCAAAATTGCGGGAATCTCCTCACGCGGAGCGATGTCGAATATCAGCGCGAAGCAATTGGCATCCAACGAGTAGCGAGCTAAATCCGGCTCCAGCATATCGCGATAGCAATGCGCCCCATAGTCGTATGCCAGATGATTAATGCGCTCCCGCAAGCCTTCTGCCAGCGTCTCGAAACTCTGCGCGTCAGAATAGCCATAACGCCGTATTAAAATGGCTATGCACTCGAATGCCCGCATGAGCACGCAATGGGAACTGGTTACATATCCTGAACGCGACATCGTCCATGCCCAAGAGTGCATTTTAGGAAATTCCTCCAGACCCTGTCCGTCCAGTCTTGATACCAGAAAGCGCATAGCTGAAACCGCGCGCTCAATCAGCACTTTGACAGTCTCGCCGTCGTCGGTCAGTTGGTCATATTCATATAGTACAATAGCGAACCACGCGTCGTACTCGTAAAATGTCTGATTTGATATACTGCTGGCGGGCACGTGCCCGTTAGCTTCCTGCCTGGCAAGGAGCGCCTCAAGCGAACTGCGCACGATTTCGCGATCGTCAAATATTGCGACCGCGGAACGAACCTCGGGCAGTAGATCGCCCATCCACACCTCTCTGTCACGGCGCGCGCCATCCATGAGCACATAACTCGTGCGCTCCCCGCGCCACTGTCGGGCGAATTCCTGATTGGCGGGAAATTGCAGCGGCAGTGTGGAATTACCGTGAAAGTGCTGCATCATACACAAGTGCAGCGTATGAGCCGATACGTCGAATATCTGCTGATATAGTGGCTGATCGCTCGTTAAGCGACCCACCTGACGAACATCGCGCATTTCTTCGATAAAGCGCGTCTCGATATAACGAGCCAAGTACGTAGGGCAGTATAGAAAAACATAGCGGCAGGTAACAACATTTTCGTGAGTCCATATGAGCATATTTGCTTCGCTCGTGCAGTTAAGCGCAAGGGGAAGCCGCAAAAAATCAGCATATGGACCGTAAACACAGCGCGGTGTCCACGCAGAATCTTTCGGTGAACCAATAAGCGAAGCATCGGCTAAACTAAATTGAAATGTACCGGTTAATTTTGTCCCAAGGTCAAACAGTATACCCGCATCCCCGAGCGTTCCTTGAATAGTCATAATGCCTTGCCACCTCTAAATGCTATATCGGGGTCAGCAGCATACAGTGCTGTCACGTATTGCCAGCTTCGTCTTGAGGATCATATGCTTAACGCTGTCGCCGCCCCGTTTTGCCAGACTGAGATCCAATAGTTCAAGCGATTCTTTGCCAATGCGAAATCTGTCGTGCGCCACGCTGGTCAGCGCCGGTTCCATGGTTTCACAGAGCGGCAGGTCGTTATATCCGACTATTGCCACCTGCTTTGGAATGTGCTTCCCTGCCTCCGTAACCATCCGCAGAACGTCCGGATACATTAGATCGTCATAGAGCAGCAGCCCCAGCTTACCGTTCAGCTCCCGTAAAAGCGCCATAAAGCGATCTTGAAAATGACCGGAAGCTATGTCAATGACCATCTGCTCGCAGGGAAGCTGCGGATAGAAACGTCTTGCGGCGTTCAAAAAACCTTCCCGACGCTCGTTTACGGATTCGTATTCGCATTTACTGCTTGTGATGTGAGCAACATATCCGCATCCCTGGTAATACAAATGCTTAGTCGCCTCATATGAGCCATACACATCGTTGTAGTATATGGCATTGCAGAAGACGTTTGCCGGAGGCTTTCCGATAAGCACGTATGGGACATTGCTGCGTTCCAATATTTGATAGTTTTCATAGAACAGATCGCCGTACATTCTGTTGGGAGACAGTATTACGCCACGGCAACCCTGACTTATTAGCGTGCGGAACGCGTCCCGTTCCGTCTCTTTTGATTCGTTAGTGAGTAAAGTGTGAGCGTAACCGCGCGCATCCACGCCCGCTATAACGCCCTCGCATACCTGCTTAAAGAATGGGCTGAGACCGGGAAGCACAATGCCGATATGTTTATGATCTTCGTTTGTTCCGTTGTATAGAGCTTTATTGACCGCGTTTGATACATATGTGCCGCTTCCCTTTTTGCGAAAGACGATTCCCTGTTTTTCCAATATGTCGTATGCGCTGCGGACTGTTGCGCGACATACGCCCAATTCCGCAGCCAGTTTAGCCTCGGACGGCAGCTTTTGACCGGAGGTGTGTATATCGTTGCGGATTCGTTTGCGCACAACGTCCGCAACCTGCGCAATTTTTCCGTCGACCTGCAACTCGTCACTCCCTCTCAGTGATTACGCCTAATTTAACAGCAGTAAGCGATGTATGTCAATGCCGTTTTTATCGGTTTTTACTGAATTGTATAACAAACCGGCATAAGCTGTATGTATTTTATACATCTTTCACCCGATTAGCATTGACGATATACCCTTTCAGGCACTAGAATACAACCAACAAGCGAGCAAAACACTGCTTGCTATGAAAATCATATTTGGAGGTATCGGCATGAAGAAGGTTCTGTCTGTGTTACTGGCCTTGGTGTTCTGCTTTGCGTCGCTGGGTGCGATGGCGGCGGAAGACAACCTGTTCCCGCGTTATGACGAAACGGTCGTCATGAATGTTGGACAATGGATTAGCGATGAGAAAAACTTCCCTGAAGGCATGAGCCCCGAAAACAACGCGGTTTATGACCTTATACTGGAGTTTTGCAACATCAAGCTGGTTCCCGCGTTCACAACGCCCAAGACGGATGCCTACTACGAGCAGGGCGCCCGCCTGCAAATGGCGGATAGACTGCCCGACATGACGGGTCTGAACATATCAACGTTGTACGACGCTATTCGCGCCGAGCAACTCGCAGACCTTACCGAGTATTACGAGCAGTACGCCACGCCCACTCTTAAGAGAATGCTGGAAGTCAACGACTCCGCGTTTCTTGACGCATGCACCGTAGACGGCAAGCTCTATGCGATTCCCAGCATAACCGACCAGTTTAATCAAGTGCCGCTTATGTGGATTCGCACAGACTGGCTTGAGATCGTCGGCTGGGAAAACGCGGCGGGCGGCGCATACCCCGAAACATACGATGATTTCGAGGATATGATCTACACCTTCCGCGATAATTATGACAAGATTTCGGAAGAAACCGGCGTTGAAGACGTTTACGCCTTCGCCATGTACAAAGACTTGGGCAATCCGTTCAATGGCATAATGGCGGCGCACAACGCCTATCCGGGAATCTATCTGAAAGACGAACAAGGCAGCTACTATAATGCCGCCCTTACGGAGGAAGTAAAAGCCGGTCTTGCAACGCTGCGTCAGTATCAGGACGACGGAATACTGCGCTTCGACTGGGCGACACAGCCCACCGAGCAGATCGTAGCCGATTCCGCAGCCGGAAAAGTCGGCGTGTTCTTTGACGAATTTTGGGCGCCCTTGGCCGGTCAGGTGGGCGGTCTGATGTGGATCGCGCTAACCCAAAAAGAAGATAATCCCGGTTTGTCAAATGCGGATTGGGTCTGCGTGCCTATTCCCAGCAAAGATGGCGATCTTATAAAGCCCCAAGTTACCCGTCAGGCGGCGGATTACTTTGTGGTGAGTAAGAATTACGATCATCCCGAAGCGCTGTTCTTCATGCTCAATCTGATGGCTGAGGGAAACAACGCGGAAGGTACGCTGAAAGGTCCTGAGGCAAAGGAAGGTTTTTACAGCCCCTTCAGCACGAAATATAGGGAGCTTGACGACCAGTATTCAGGTCGTATGATTTACTCGTGGCTGCCTTTCTTCCTTGACAACCCAATTAAGAACGCCGATCTCTCGGTCAAGTTCGTAGATGTCGCGAACGGCAAACTTACCGTTGAAGATCTGTTGCCAAGCGAAAAACAGGTATACGATCAGGTGTACAGCAAAGATCCTTTTGTCAGTTGGCAGTTCTACAATATCTACATCGAAAATGGTGTTCCCGCCGCAATGAAATACCCGCAATACACCAACAACGCGTATGTTGGCGCGCCGACCGCCACGCAAAAAAGCAACGGTCAAACATTGCTTACCACTATGAATAACGCGTTTATCAATTTCATTTCCGGTACGGATTCACTGGACAACTTCGACGCGTTTGTCAATGAATACAACGGCTTAGGCGGCGAGGCGATTATACGGGAAATCACCGAAATCTCAGAATAATCACAGGCGGGGGCATGCGTCGCATGCCCCTCCTCTTGCAAAGGGGTCTGAAATGATGCTGCATCACAAGACCGTTGAAGATAGCGCGCCTTTGGCATACAGGCGCAAGGGACCTCTTGCGCGGCTGTCGAACTGTTGGCAGCTGCATTTATTGGCGTTGATACCAATGTCGTTGATCGTGTTGTTTGCCTATGTGCCTATGTACGGGGTGACATTAGCTTTCAAAGACTTTATTTCCACAAAGGGCATAATCGGGTCGCCGTTTGTGGGATTCAATAACTTCGAGTATCTGTTCAAGCTATCCGGTTTTTGGCAGGCATTTTTCAACACGTTCCGTATAGCTATGTTGAAAATTATCGTTGGTTATCCGATTCCGATCATCGTCGCGCTGATGCTCAACGAGGTGATGAAACCAAAGTTCAAGAAGGCTGTCCAGACTATTATTTATCTGCCATATTTCCTGTCATGGGCAGTATTGGGCGGCATTTTTTTGGATTTGTTTTCGTTGAACGGCGGCGTAAACTCAATTCTGAACGCTTTGGGCGGCGACGCCGTATACTGGTTGGGAGAAGACGGTTCATTCCAGTCAATGCTGATTACGACGGACGTATGGAAGAGCTTCGGTTTTAATACAATTGTCTACCTTGCCACACTGACCGCCATCGATCCCTGCCTGTATGAGTCCGCCCAGATAGACGGCGCAAACCGCTGGAAACAGACATGGCACATAACGCTTCCGGGCATAGCGCCTATCGCCATACTGCTTGGCGTTTTGAACCTTGGCAACGTGCTCAACGCGGGCTTTGACCAGATATTCGTGCTCATAAACCCGTTGGTACGCGGACGCGCCGAGATTATAGACACATTGGTATATGAAATAACATTTACTCAGCATAACTACGGCGTAGCTACCGCGGTTGGCTTGTTCCGCTCCGTCGTTTCGATGCTGTTCATATTTTCAGGATGGGGTTTGGCTCACAGGTTTTCGGACTACAAAATTTTCTAGTGGGAGTGAAAACGCGAATGCGAACCATGACAAAGGGGATGCGCGTCTATGCGATATTCAACTATATCGCGTTAACGCTTATTGCCGCGGCGTGCATCTTGCCGGTAGTACACCTGTTGGCGGTCTCGCTCAGCAGCAAAGGATATGCGCAGGCCAATGCGGTAGCACTGTGGCCCAAGGGATTCACGCTTGATTCTTATAAAATGCTGTTGGAAGGCAGAACATTCGGCCGCTCCTTTGGTATCAGCGCGCAGCGCGCTATTCTCGGCACTGCCATCAATATTGTGACTACCATCATGTTAGCCTACCCTATGAGCAAAACCCGTGATGAATTCTACGGCAGGCCCGTTTATCTTACACTCATTATGATCACTATGGTATTTAGCGGCGGTCTGGTGCCATCGTATCTGCTTATGAATTCGATGGGGCTTTTTGACACGATTTGGGCGCTCGTGCTTCCCGGAGCGGTGAGCACTTTTAACGTGATACTCATGATGAACTTCATGCGCGGCATTCCAAAGGAAATAGAGGAAGCCGCTTTCTGTGATGGTTCAAGCTATTTTCATTCACTGACTCGAATCATACTGCCCATATCGCTGCCGTCCATAGCCACCATAGCGCTCTTTTCGTTTGTAGGTCATTGGAACAGTTGGTTTGACGGCCTGATATACAATATGCGCATCGATAGCTATCCTCTGCAAACTTATCTGCAAGTCGTGCTGACAAATAAAGCGCCGGTAGGTCTGGACGAAGCCATTGTGCAAAGCCAGTCGGGCGGGCGCACGTTGCGTTCGGCGCAGATATTCGTAACAATGCTCCCCCTGCTGGCGGTATACCCGTTCGCACAAAAATACTTTATAACCGGCGTGGTACTTGGTTCGGTTAAGGGCTAACAACAGTTTATACAATATATGACGAAGCTAAATCGAGCATCTGTCGCCGTACTGCGCGACTGATGCTCGCGCGCTATTCGTCTGCGTGTGTTCGCATCGGAATAGTATTGCATTTCAAAACATCGAGGCCGAATCCGGTATAAAGGTACTATCAACCTTAATACGCAAATTCATACTCATCATGGTAAAAATTTGTTCAGTTTTGGCTGAACAGGCCTTGAGTATGTTCGGCTTGTGTAACGTTCGGGGTATCCGACAAGAAGGGCAAAGCCACTTGCGAAGCCCTTGCCATTCGCCTAACGATATGCTGTTAAATCGGTTCGCCCCTGAGTTTATAAACTCGTAAAACTTTACCAGAATTTGAATCCTAAATTGCGGATTGCGTGTGCTCTATATATTGTATTTGGCTTGAATTCATGATTTTTGAATTGCAACCATTGAAGTGGTAGGCATAATAAAACAATCCACAGCATCATAACCATTTGTAGTATAATCCTTGTTGAAGGACCGGATTAACTAATACTTTATAATACAAGTGGCTTCGCTACCCTTGACGGATGCCAGCCGGAATGCTGAACGGTATACAAGCCGAACATGCCACCGGCCTGTTCGGCCTTAACCAAACCGATTTCTACCGGGATGAGAATGAATTTGCGCATAAAGGTTGACGGTACCTGTTGCGTATATAGAATCTAGATTATTGAACTAGAGATAAGGTAACAAGCATAAGCATATGAACATATTACTACATAAGAAAAAATTGAGAGTTCGATACCTATTGATGCATTCGTCTGTATAGCGACGGCGTTACTCCGACAATGCTCTTGAATGTTTTTATGAAATGCGATGTATTACTATAGCCAACTCGTTGACAAATGTCAGAAATCGAATATGAATGATTTATTAACATACTCTTTGCTGCCAATATGCGTTGCGCGACAATATATTCCTTGAACGATAAGCCTGTTTGTTGTTTAAAATTTTTACTCAGACGCGTTGGAGATATTGAAAAACGTTCCGCCACACCGTCAAGGTTAATGTCGTATTGCAGACAATTCGAATCGACATACATAACGATTTCAGGCGTATTATCAGTTTGCAGTTTCATGCGCTGATTCAATATCTCATCGCAAAGCGCTTGTAGAAGATCCGAAGATTGTTTTTCATACTCGTCAAGATTTACATATAAAAAGGAGTGCAGGTGTTCAGTGCTAATTGGAATTCGCATCTCATGAATAACGAGCATTATTTCATTGAGTAAGCAAACACACAAATGTCGTTTCAATAATATTGATCCGCCCGAATCCTTGACATCTTGGAAGAACTGTTCCATGTGCTGCATTGCTGATACCGTATCCATACTGTATAATGCTGAAATGATTTTCTCGATATGTTGATTGTTGCTAAGGAACGGAGATTTTTGATCAATCAAGTTTTCGAAGTATATAATACCCGGATTCTGCGCATCGCTTATCGCGGAGATCGCTTCCTGAAAAGAAAGCGGTAACCTGGAGAGATGATCTACACTGCGCCCCACGCCGATGCGCACATTAGGATCTGTCGCACGGCAGTGCTCAATCAGCGAGTTCGCGGCATCTATACGCGCTTGTTCACTCGTCGCGCAAACAATGAGCGGAATACAACCGTCGCAATATGGTAATCCGGAATACACAGGGCAGCCGGCAAAGTCGGACGCGTCATCAGGTACGCTCCGTGCTGCTAGAATATTGTCTTCTGATTTTATTGCAAACGCGCAAAGGCTCTGAGCGCCTAAATCGATTTTTGTTACTGCGACAATATCGTTAATCGCGCCGCTGTATTCTCCGCAAACAAGCGAGAGTATCGTCTGCTTCCTTAGCAAAGCCAGTTGATCGTTCAGCTTAAGCATATTGTTTTCGTTAAGCTGTATATAGTAATCGAAGCTCTGGCATAAATTAATGAGTTCGTTTTTCGCGCCCCTAGAAACTGCGTATCGTCTTAAAGTTTTACTGATAGGCCTGTACTGCCTGTACGCGGACAGCCAACCCACGCCAAGAGTAACGACTAGTATAGATATGAGTATTGGTGAAACATATTTGAACAGCGTCAATAAAAAACTATTATATCCTGAGCCGAACGGTATAAGAGTAACAAAGAAACCGTCTGTTTGATTTCCTGCACAGAGCAATTCCTTATCGTTTTGTTCTTCTCCGAATATAAGTTCACCACAATAATACAGCGAAAGTGTTCCAGAGTTTGTCATGCCCAACAGTTCCATACGGCTTGACCATGCCAGGTCGCGAATCACGAACGTAAGCACGAGGCGTTCGTCTTCGTTGGAAGTACCCATCGGGCGTATTGGCAATGAAAACAGAGTCAGTTGCGCGTCCTGATAACGCGACACAGTGAAAGCCGTTATGGATCTGAGAGCGTCGGCAATTTCTGCGCCATTTGGCAATCCCAGTCTTTGTGCAAAATACAACTGTTCCGTATTCTTTGCACTCGGAAAGAAAACGCCAGGTCTGCGCGTATATAGCAGAAAATACTCATCCGTCAATGGGCAGCGAGCGGCGAAATCAGCTAAGCTCTCGACCATTATGGATTCATAATACGCGTTTCTGTTCAGGCTTGACGGGTGATAGATGCTGGACACGGCAATATCGAGCGCTGCTGACTCCATCGTAGAAATCTGCGCATCAATATCATGTGTAACTCGATCGAGCATATTTTCGAGCACCGCATTGGTTTGATTGTTGTTTATAACGGCGGCGGCGCTCATCAATCCCACGCTCATAAGCGCGAACACTATGAGTACAATGCATGTATATGAAAGTAAATATTGATAAAGAAGGCTTCTCTTCCGTCTTATGAGCGGTCGCAATGTATAGCCCTCCAAAAGTGCATTTTTCCTTTATACTATATCACAATGACATCAAAAAGTATATAACGGAAATCAGTCGCATAAAAGCGGTATTCAAAAATGCTACCGATATTCGGCTTACGTGAAAACGGGATTTACATTCATTCGGGCATATGCTAATGTTGTCAAAAGAAGATGGTTGTGCGGGGGTGAACAAGTGACGGAGCGTATCGCAAAAAAGCGCGCATCGGGTCACGGCGCGCTGTATTATTGGCAACTATATTTGATGTTGCTTCCCGCCGTTGCATACATCGGGCTGTTTAATTACGGTCCTCTATACGGCATACAAATCGCGTTTAAGGAATTTCGCACGGACTTAGGCATATGGGGCAGCGCGTGGACGGGCGTCAGCCAATTTGCCCACTTCCTTACATATAAAGACTTCTGGCTCATATTCGGAAATACCGTCGAACTGAGCCTGTACAACATAGCCGTCGGTTTTCCGATGCCTGTCATACTCGCGCTTATGATAAATGAAATAAGCAACGCTAAGCTGAAAAAGACGGCGCAGTTAATAACATATATGCCATACTTTGTATCAACCGTCGTTGAATGCGGTTTAGTGCTAATATTCTTGAATCAAAGCAATGGCATTATAAATCACGCGCTTGCGGCGCTGGGCTATGATCGCATACCGTTCATGACAAAGCCCGAATACTTTAAAACCATCTATGTGCTGTCGGACGTGTGGAAGTCTTGCGGTTGGAATACGATCATTTTTCTAGTCGCGCTGACAGGCGTCTCACAGGAAAGCATTGAATCGGCGAAAGTCGACGGCGCAAGCAGACTGCGAATAATTCTCAGCATCAATATACCGCACATATTGCCCACTGTCATTATTATGTTGATACTCCGTACCGGCAGAATACTGTCGGTCGGTCATGAGAAAGTGTTGCTGTTGGTAAATGACTTGAATATTGAAAGCGCGAACATTATTTCATATTACTCTTATCGAGTTGGGTTACAAGGGGCGGATTTCAGTTACTCCACGGCAATTGGGTTATTCAATAATGTAGCTAACCTAATCGCGTTGTTGATCGTGAACGCTATAGCTTCAAAGGTCAGCGAAACCAGTTTGTTTTAAGGGGGGCTGTTCTTGCATAACAGGGGTATACGCGAGAGTCGCAGCGACAGAGCTTTCTCCGTGTTAAACACGACATTGGTAGTCATTATTGTGGCGTTGACGGCTTATCCACTATATTTCACAATAATTGCTTCCGTATCCGACCCGTATAAAGTCGTCAACGGCAGCGTGTTTATACTGCCGTCCGGTCTGACGTTTGAGGCGTATCAAGGAGTTATCGGCGAATCCCAAATATGGATTGGCTATAGAAACACAATTTTCTACACCGTTTGCGGCACGTTTTTGAATTTAGTTATAACTATACCCTGCTCATATGTAATGAGTAAACGGTATTTACCCGGCAGAACGATAATCAGTTGGTATTTCCTGACGGTCATGTATATAAGCGGCGGACTGATACCCACATATATGCTCGTCAAGCAGCTTGGATTGATGGAAACGCCGTGGGTACTCATAATACTCGGCGGAATGAATGTGTACAATATGATAGTGGCGAGAAGCTACTACGCAAGCTCGATACCTAACGAACTTTACGAGGCGGCGACTATCGACGGCTGCGGCGAGTGGAGCGCGTTTTGCAAAATTGCGCTGCCGCTGTCTACACCGATAATCGCGGTTATAGGCTTGTATTACGGGGTAAGCCACTGGAACAGTTATTTTAATGCTTTGATATACGCGTCGTCGCGAAAGCTGCAACCGCTGCAGCTAGTGCTCAGGAACATGCTGATATTGAATCAAGACGCGTTTGATATAGAGAACACAACCTCCGCTGACGATATTGCGTACATGGCGCGAAAAGCGTATCTCGCTCAGACGATGAAATACGCGCTGATATTCGTGGCTTCAGCACCCGTCATGTGCGCTTATCCATTTCTACAGAGATATTTTGTGAAAGGAGTGATGATAGGTTCAATTAAAGGTTAACCTCGTTTCGACGACCAGAATAAAAGAGAAGGAGCAGATACCTATGAAGAAGATATTCTCATTCGCACTGGCTGCGGCGATGCTCTTGGCGTTATGCGCGGCATACGCATCTCCCGACTATCTGAACGAAGACGAGCGCTATCCTATCGTTAAGGATGGGCAGAAGGTAAAGCTCAGCATAGCGACTGTGACAACGGACGGCGTAGCCGACATGGAAGACCTGTGGTTCTGGAAATGGGCGGACGAGAAACAGAACGTGCAATTCGAGATAACTACAATAGACCCAAGTGTGCTCGGTGAGAAGATCAACTTAATGTTCGTGGGCAACACGATGCCGGATGTCCTTGTAGGCGCGGGTCTGAGCACCTCTCAAATAGTACAGTACGGACAGATAGAACACCAGTTGCTCAGGCTTAATGAGCTTATCGAGGAATACGCTCCGAATCTGACGGCACTGTTCGAGGCTCACCCGGAGTATAAAGGAAGCAGCACATGTCAGGATGGGTCGATTTACTCGCTGCCGACTCTAAGCGCGGTCTCAAACCAACTCGCCGGTTCGCCCACAGTGTTGATTAACGACACATGGCTCGAACAATGCGGGCTGGAAAAGCCCACAACGCTTGACGAACTGTACGAAACACTGAAGGCGTTTAAGGCACAGTATCCCGATTCGATACCGTTGGGCGGAGGTAAAAATTACGCGTCGCCTGACCAGTATATATGGACAGCGCTTGGCTTCACAACGAATAACGTGCTTGATCCGGGCTTTTTGAACGGTGAAGTGAAGGTTCTCGCCGGACATGAGCTATACGGCGAATACCTTCGCTTTATGAACAAATTGTTTGTCGAAGGGTTGATTTCGCAGGACTACTATACAATCGACCAAACTCAAGCGCGCGGGCAGGTGTCAGAGGGGCATGTGGGCATAATCGCCGATGTGAACTATGGTTACGCGGCAGATTGGCGCGAATGGTCGAGCGTCGTGCCGCTCACAAGCGAATGGAATACAAATAAAGTATGGCAGAGCTCAAGTACCTTCACACCGGGCGCGGCGGTTCTCTCTGTCAACTGTGAACACCCTGAGTTGGCGATTCGTTTCTTTGACACTTTCTACGATGTAGCTTACGGCGCATATCTGTGGAACGGACCGATAACCGGAAGCGACGACGCCATGGGTTTGGTCGGCGGCTGGTACACAAACGAGAACGGCGAGATAATATACGAAGAACACGCAAACGGAACATATCAAAGCGGAAAAGCGTATCTGTTGGCGAAGGTCACACCATTCAACGGCAAGCGCCCCTGTATCAAGCCTTCATCTGAAGATATGCTCATACTGGGTTCCGGAGGCGCGCTGACCGAGTATAATTTCGATCTGAACGATCCCGTCGATAACTACCGCGCAAGCAAGAGCGAGTGCGTACTTCCATATTTCGTACCGACGTACCCAACCGTGTATTTCGACGAGCAAACCATAATACACATAAATGAAATACAGCTTGTGCTGAGCGATTACGTAACTACGGAATCCGCCAAATTCATTACCGGTGTTAACTCGTTTGACCAGCTTGACGCGTATTTCGCGGAGCTTGACAAGCTCGGATTTGAAGAGTACGAGGAATACTACAGTGACGCTTACGCGCAGTATCTAGAAAACCTCAATTGATTAACGTTTTCGGGGAAGGGCAAAGCCCTTCCCCACTCACTACGGCGCGGGTCTACGAATAGGCAACGGAGGGATATGCAAACATTATGATCATTGCAACGCCGACCAATTTTGGTATACCATATATTCGCGGTCCCTACTTCTCCGATACAGGTTGGATAGAGCGAACGTTTCGCCGGCTTCGCGGGAGCGGATTTACATTGCTTGACTGGTCGTCATGCGATTTTGCGCGAATATTCACAGAACCGGGCGAAACTCCGCTCGTCAGAGATGGTTGGCGAGATTTCGCGGTCGCTCTGCGTGAAGCCGCCGAACGCAGCGGCGTGCGCTTTCATCAGGCGCACGGACTGATTTTCAATCCGTTTGACGGAAGCCGACAATCAGAATTTTTACTCGGAATAGAGCCGAGAGTATTCTGCGTTTGCAGCGTGCTCGGAATCAGATATCTTGTCACGCATCCTATGGTGCCGCCCGTTGTTAAAAGCCGCGACGACCTGAAAACATGTATAGCCTATAACGCAAAGCGCATATGCGGCTTAGCCGACCTTGCAAGTGAATACGGCATTAACGTCGCGGTTGAAAACATGTTTTCGACAAGCGAAATATGGCGTATGTGCGATAGACCCGACGATATGCTGGCGTTAATAGAAGAAGTGAACCGCGATAACGTATGCGTATGCCTTGACGTTGGTCACGCTCACATCATGGGCGAAAATCTGACCGATACATGCAAGCGTTACGGGTCGCTTTTGAAGTGCGTACATATACATGATAATGATGGCAAATATGATCAGCACAGACTGCCGATGCATGGTAACGTGAATTGGGACGCGTTTATGGCGGGATTAAGCGCGGCCGGTTATAACGGCGACTTTACTCTTGAGGCGCATCCTGTACTAAATGGCTCTGAAGCGCTGCGAGCGCACCGCGAACGCGAGGCATATTTGGTGAGCCGCGAAATACTCATCAGCAACGGAAACGAAGTGGAAGCATGAGCGGGCACGTTATAGTAATTTCCGAAGACGCGCTGGTTTTTGACGATTTGCAGGCGCTGAGCGCTCTGCCGACATACGCTTCGGTGTGGCGCAGATGCGCCCGCGTAGAGCGAGTGCGCTCGATTTATCCGACTCTCACATATCCGGCGCATACGACGTTATGTACGGGCGTATTCCCCGACAGGCACGGAATAGTGGATAACGAGGAACTTCATGTCGGCAGTCATAAAATGCCGTGGCAATTCGACCATAAGGCGGTTATGGGGTCTGATCTGTTCGATTTGGTTAAGCGTAACTCTATGTCCAGTGGCGCCGTATTCTGGCCTGTCACAGGCAACCACCCAAGCATTGACTACAATGTTCCCGAATGTTGGCCTGAACAGGCATACCCCGTGCGCGGTGATTGCTTTGAGAAATATGGATCCAGCCCCGAGATTATGAAAACCATAGTTAAGCCCAACCTTCCGCGCTTGCGTTTTCGCATTCAGCCGTACTGGGATAGCTTCCTCACGAACTGTGCATGTGATATTATTCGCGAGTACAAGCCCAATCTGCTTATGCTTCACCCTGCGGCGATGGACGGCTACAGGCATCAGATGGGCGTGTTTTCTCCGTTGTGCGAACACGGTTTGCACGAACTTGACGACAGACTGTGCTTCATTATGCAAGCCACCGAAGACGCGGGCATCATCGACGACACGAATTTCTTCATCGTGAGCGATCATGGGCAGTTGAATACGTCTCGAATTATTAAGATAAACGCGCTATTGCGGGAATACGGCTTTATAAGTGTCGACGAAAACGGCGAAATAACGGATTACACTGCTTTTTGTAAATCAGTGGGCATGTCAGCGATGGTCTATCTGAAAGATCCGCGCGATAAAAACGCGCTGTACAATGTCGGTGAACTTCTAAGAACATTGATGAATATGGGTGTGTACGGCATAAGCCGAGTGTACAGCCGCGACGAAGCCGAAAGAGAGGAGCGATTGAGCGGGTATTTCTCATTCGTCATTGAGACAGACGGTTATACGGCGTTTTCAAATGACTGGAATTCGCCCGTTGTTATGGATCACCAGAATGACGATTACCGTTTTGGGAAAGCCACTCACGGTTATCACCCCGATAAAGGCCCGCAGCCCACGTTAATAGCTTTCGGGCCGGACATAAAGGAAAACACAGTGATCGACAGAGCTTCACTCACTGACGAAGCGCCCACGTTCGCGGCGGCGCTTGGGCTTACGCTCCCGAATGCCGACGGAATGGTGTTAAGAAATTTATTTCGTTGAATTGCGCGTGCGGATTCTGCCATCGAGATTGGGCAGGCGCTCCGGTTTCAGGGGGAACTCGATCGGCTTACGGTCGCGCGTTGAGCGGTATATAGCCGTGAACAGCTCAACGGTGCGCCTGCCGTCGTATCCGTCAACCAGCGGCTTTCTGTCGTCGCGAACCGCCGTCAGAAAGTCGTCTATCTGGCGCTCGTGGTAGTAATACATGTCGACCGAATTGAAGAAATCGGAGTCCTCGCGCACCCAGCGTTCGAGTTCGTCGGCTTCGCCCGCGACCGTCCACAAATCGTTGACGGGCGGTTCGGTTATGGGCGAAACTCCCGCTATGAACATAGCGCCGCCATCGGTCTGCACGCCGACAGACGCGCCGTTCGAGCCGTGTACGCGCACTTTTCCGTACAGCGCGGGGTTTTGCGAATTGCTTACGACGATGTTGCCTATTGCTCCGTTTTTGAAGCGTATAACGGCGGCGGCGGTGTCGTCGACCTCCAGCCCTTTGTGGTTCAATGTGTCCCACACGCCGTAAACCCAATCCACTTCGCCCATGTACCACAACAATAAATCGAGCTGATGCGGCGCTTGGTTTACAAGCACGCCGCCGCCCTCGCCGTCCCACGTGCCGCGCCACGGGTCGGAAGCGTAGTACGACATATCGCGCCACCCGAACATTTGCACAGTGCCGAGTATCGGAACGCCCAGTTTGCCAACGTCTATCGCTTCCTTTATGCGCATACACGGGCGATAGAACCTGCGCTGGCACATAACGCCCACCTTCACGCCAGCGTCACGGGCGGCGCTCAATATAAGGTCGCAATCCTCCAATGTCGCCGCCATGGGTTTCTCTATCAGCACGTTAGCGCCGTGCCGTATGGCTTCGACGGCGCATTCGGCGTGATTCGGGTGCGGCGTGCATATGCAGACGACCTTCGCGCCCGTCTCGTCGATCATTTTGCCGATTGAATTGTAGTATGCGACGCCGTACTCATGCGCGAACTCGCGGCCTCTGCGCTCGGAGCGGTTGTACACCGAAACAAGCTCGGCGGATTCGAGCCTTGTAAGAGCCTTCGCGTGAAAGTGACCGACCTTGCCGCAGCCGACTATAGCGGCCTTTATCTTTTCCATATGAACGCGCCCCCTACGGTGTCAGCACTATCTTAGTAAGGCCGCGCTCGCCCGCGTAAACGCGACTTATCCACTCGCCGCCCTCGCTCATGGGGACGACCTTTGAAATCATTTTGTCAGTGTTTATAGCCTTATCCGCTATAAGCCGTATGCATTCAGGGTATTCGCCCGCCGACGCGCAGCTTCCGAAAAGCGAAATCTCTCTTGTGACGACCCATTGCAGCGGCATTCGGACGCTCGCCGCGAGATTGCCGACCATCACTACCGCGCCGCCCTTGCGCGTCGCGCCGATGCACAGATCGAGCGTTTTTTCGATGCCTGTCGCGTCGTAGCATACGTCCAATCCCTCGCCGTCGCGCGAAAGCCTGAGCATCTGCTCGCGTATGTCGGCGTCCAGACTGTTAAGCGCGTAATCCGCGCCGTTTTTGAGCGCGAAATCCAGTTTGTCTTTCGATATGTCCACGGCAATGATCGTCTTCGCGCCGAGCGCTCTTAAGACACTCACTATCAACATGCCTATAGTGCCCGCGCCTACCACGGCGCTCACGCCGTTTGCAGAGACTGCCGTTCGCTTTACCGCGTGATACGCTATAGAAAGCGGCTCTATCATCGCCGCCTGCGTGAAGCTCACGCTGTCGGGAAGCCTGTAGAGAACGTGCGATGGCACGCATACATACTCGGCGAACGCGCCGTCCATTTTGTACTCGTCGCACGAAACGCCGAGCACGCGGCGGTTTCCGCATAGGTTTACACGCCCGTTTTTGCATTCCTCGCACTCGCCGCAGTACACCGTCGAATCGAACGTGACCCTGTCGCCCACCGCCCAGCCCGTCGCTTCGTCACCCAACGCCTCGATCACTCCGGCCGCCTCGTGCCCCATTATAACGGGAGGTTTCCTCCTGCCTGTCGAGCCGTCAATGCCGTGTACGTCGCTTCCGCACACGGCGCAGGCGCGAATCCTTATGAGCGCGTCGCGCGGCGAAAGCGCGGGTTTCTCAACGTCTTTCCAGATGAATTTACCGTATTCGGTCATCACAAGCGCTTTCAAGTTTGCTCTCCTTATTATCATGTAGCCTAGAATAATATTAATTATATCGTATACTTGAACATATGTAAATAACGTTATCTCGTAAAACAGAAATCAGTATTAAAACGTCACTTTCCAAACTAATCATCCTCAAGTGAAACATAGGTTTCATTAAGTCTGGTACTTCGACTGGTTTCGCTTATTCGTCAATTACCTACACGCCAACGTGCTATCTGTCCTGTCCCCCATAGGTGGACAGGCGTTGCGTTAATCTGGCAAGCCTTTTATGTCTATACTTTTGAATGAGATTGACGACTATAAGAAAGCATCTTGCACCAGAAGACAGGATCGCCATCCAGCTAGGGTTATAAGCATATCGATGCGGTCAGCAGAGGCGATTTCTTTTTGAGCTCAGAGAACATTTGCGGCTCATGCATCGCGCCTGTGAACAAACTACTTTGCGCTAGTGATGTCTCGGGGCGAACGATGTCTTTTGCTGACTTTCCCAGTGCAATTCGAGGATCATTTTCGCCAATCAGAGCAAGCAGCTGCTGTACACGCTCATCTACGCATACTTCATCGATGTTTTCCACGGTAACTTCGCCGAGCATTTTGGCAAACACCCGTCAAGGGCTTCGCCACCCTTGACGGATACTCGCCGGAATACTGAACGGGAAACAAGCGGAACATGCAACCGATTTGCTCGGGTTCAGCTGAACTGACTTCCACCGGGATGAGAATGAATTTGCGCATTTCAGCGGAGTTGGAGTATGTTGATGGAATGTGGGGCGAATGTATACGTGTGGGTTGTCACGGGCTGCCAAACGCCTTCGGTCAATGATACTTCCTCGCGGTCTATGTCGTTATAGGCTTCCGTGCTTCCGCCGTTTACGGTGACGATGCGGTACTCCGCCGCTTGCGCATCTAGTTGAGACACCACGAGCGAAGCATTTTCGTCTGCGGACTTATTGACTACCGCAACGGCATAGCCGCCGGTGCGGCTGTCATAGGTTGGCAATATGTCCAACATAGGCGTAACCCGTTCCAAACCATCCAGCGCCGTTACCGGCATGAAGGCTTCGTTATCCGCCCAGCCTGTGAGCGCCGTATCACCCAGATAGCTCACATACAGCAGGAACACGTAATAAGTGCTGCGTAAAACGATGCCGTCCTTGTGGGTATATATACACCCGCGCGTGTTCACTATGGGCGCGAAGTTCGCCATTCCCACGATGTCGCAGTTCCTTCCGCACATATTGAGAAAGCAAGCTGAAAACACCGCATCCGCCATGGTGTACTGGGCATTGATATCGTTTTTGTCTCGGGGATAGAGGTACTCTTCCTTGGTCGCGCCCTGCACGACGGAGTGAACGTTGGGATGATACCATTGCCGCAGATTCCATTCGTCAAAAGCGATCCGTATGTGCGGCATCTCCATAGCGGTTAGCAGCCCCCGCACCTTTCGCACGGAGGTTTCCAGTTCGTTTGTATAGGCCATGCAGGTGCTATATGGCGCAAAATCGTTGGTCTCGTGAATGGGATCCCAATAGCCGTGAATCGAAACCCAATCAAGGAACTTGCCGCTGTCTTTGAGCAGGCTGATGTTCCAGTTGATGTCCGCCAATGCCGCCGCGGAAAGCTCCGTGCGCGGGTCGACATGCTTTATCATCTTGGCGGCTTCCGTTACCAGCGCGCCCCACTCATCGGGTTTCTTTGCACCGATTTCCCAGAAACCGTAGTTTTCATTGCCGATACTCCAATATCTTACCCCGTGAGGCTGTGTGTGACCGTTGCGAATACGGGCTTTGGCATATTGCCCTTCTGTCTCGAGGTTGCAATACTCCACCCAATCGCTCATTTCTTCCGCGGTGCCCGTGCCCGCGTTGGTGCAAATATACGGCTCGCAGCCGATCTCGCGGCACATTGCAACATATTCGTCCGTTCCGAATGTATTGGGGTCCTCAACCCGCCACGCCTTATCAAACAGCGGCTTACGCTCCGGACCGACCGCGTCCTTCCAATGATACGAAGACACAAAACAGCCGCCCGGCCAGCGCAGAATAGGCACCCGTATCCGTCGCATGGCTTCCAATACATCACTGCGAAAACCGTTTTTGTCGCTGAGCGGATTGCCTGGATCGTAAACCCCTCCGTAAATCTGTCGATGGAAGTGTTCTATAAAGTGCCCGTATATCATAGGACTGATTTCTCCAATGGGATTCCCCTTTAGAAACGTGTATTGCATTCTGAGACCCCTTCTGCTCTGATTATGTACGCTGTTTATTCGACAATGCATCTTTGCCGTTTGGTTTCCCAAGCCAAATGCCATACAGGAAGCTGCATATGAATCGGTTTATTGAAATTCGTCATACTGCTGCTCCTTCTGAAAGACCGCAACATAAAGTTGCCTGTTACTCGGTAATACAGTATGCTGACTTGCGAACGACGCAACCCGTATCGCTCCTGCCAAACCTCGCGCGCCACTCAGATTTATCCTCTGCGTCGCCTAATACTGCGGGCGGGCAAAAGCATTATTAGCTTATATTGCGTTCCTAATTTTGTCAATGGTTTATTTTACGTCTCCACTGCCTAACGATAGCGACCCTGGGCGTCCGACATCAGGTATATGTGCAGGGGGACAAGAGCGTTCGCCTTTTGCTATATATGAACCATCGCTATTTTGGTCTGCAAATATGTTAATATCCCACCGATGATCGTAATGGCTGTCAATCTCTTGCTGTTGCCTAAACAACGCCGCGATCACTGCCAACCGCTTCGGCTTCTTATCTGACAGTGTTTCAAAAGACAATTCGGGTATTATCCTTCCGCTTCTTACCAACCCAAATAATCTTTTTGATTTCCGGCAGAATAACCGTCGAGGGGGAGAAAAGCATATGTATTTGACTTTTGACGCAGTATATTATGAACCGCAGGCTTTGCTATATCCACTGGGTATAGAAATAAAAGAAAAATTCACTTCGGTTCCGTGGATACCGATTGAATCGCACAACCACATTCCTGAGTTGAGCGGGGCTGAGAATCGAGATTTCCCAAAGCTTAAGCGTCATCTGGTTTTGGGAATACGTAAAACCCACGCGTACACCGAAAACCACAAGGTTTCCGACTGGCTGGTGCCATATACGTCATCCGGCTGCCGCGCGATGTGCTTATATTGTTATCTGGTGTGTAATTACAACAAATGCGCATATCTGCGTCTGTTCGTCAATCGCGAGCAAATGTTTGAAAAACTACTCAAAACGGATCGGGAAGCCGAAAATATGCAAACCTTTGAAATCGGCAGCAACAGCGATCTGGTGCTGGAAAACCAGATCACGGGCAATCTTGCGTGGACGATTGAGCGCTTCGGAAAGCTGGGCAGAGGGCACTTAACTTTTCCGACCAAGTTTGATCAAGTGGAGACACTGTTGCAGCTGAACCACCAAGGAAAGACGATTGTCCGCATGAGCGTAAACCCTGATGAAATTATCCGAAGGGTGGAACTGGGTACTTCTCCGCTCAAAGCCCGCATTCGCGCAATAAACGAAATGGCGGAGGCGGGTTATCCCGTAGGACTGCTCATTGCCCCTGTAATACTTGTAGAAGACTGGAAACGCATGTACAGCGAATTGATAAACACGCTGGCAAGTGAATTATCAGAAAGGGTGAAGACGCTCGGTTTTCTGGAAATCATACTGATGACGTATGGTTTTACACAGAACGCGATCAATCCGGAGGCGTTTCCGAATGCGCTTTCTATCTTTGACCCCAATATGATGATCGGGCGCGGGCGCGGCAAATACCGTTACCGCGAGGAATACCGCAGCGAAGCGGAAGATTTTTTGAAAAGAGAAATCGAAAGCAGGCTGAAAATGCCCATCCTCTATATTTCTTGAGCCCTTCTGCCACCAGCTTTATTGACAGATAACGCCTATTCCTCCAAAGTCGTATACGCAATAGGCACGGCGGAATACCTCTGAACCTTTCCAATGGTTTTTCGGCTCTTTTACGTTCTACGACGATGGGCTGAGAATTGTTGCGTGTAGTGCCGCCGGTTATTGCGATTGGAATCATATTATATGTTATCGATGATCTCGCCCGACGCTCCTTCCGGGCAACAGCATCATATCATGGACAGGCGGGGTTTCGGGGTTCTTCATTACGCCAAACTTTAAGACGCTGTAAGGCTTTTCGTCAGCAGCAAATTGTGGTATACTGTCGGTGACTTATTTATTTGACGTTTGACTGTAATTTATAGTTTACTGAGGTGTCGTCATGCTTTCGCAGCAGGAGATAGTTGCCGTTTTCGATAAGTGGGTCAGAATACTACGCCTTGAAAAAGGCTGGGATGTGCTGCTTGAGTTGGTTCATGATCCGGCTTTTACGAAAACGGGCGATATAAAGATAGACACGGATGATAGAAAGGCTATCGTATTTCTCAACGCTTTGAATCCAAAACAGGAAAATATGGAGGAAGTCATTTGTCACGAACTCCTCCATTTGAAACTCTATCCATTGGATCAACTCACCGATGGCTTGATTGACGGACATTACGAGCGCGATTCTTCAGCGTACAACACGATATACACACAGTTTATGACAATGCTGGAGCAAACAGTCGAGGAATTGACAAAATGCTATCTTTACGCGTTTGGAGAGAACAAGGCTTTATCGTATGGGAGATGCCGAACGATGAAATCCTTCAATGAGTTGTATGACGGGCTGAAGCCGCTCAACTGACAACGGTTGGTTTAATCGGAGAATGGAACGTGCAGGCAATCGGGATTTGTAAAGGAGTCTATATTTGCTGTATACCATGACTGACTTACATACATATGTGGAAACGAACTGCGGTAATATCTGCCAGATCGTCGCGCAGAAAAACGGGCACATAGTTTACGAGGATTATTGGCACAGTTATAAGCCCGACGACACGCTTCATGTGATGTCTGTGACAAAAAGCGTAGTCTCTCTTCTCGTCGGGATTGCGCTGGATCAGGGCCTGATTAAAAGCGTCGAACAGCCGGTATTGGATTTCTTCCCGGATTACAAAATCAAGCGCGGCGAAAAGACGATACAGAGTGTGACGATTAAGCATCTTCTGACCATGACCGCACCATACAAATTCCGCAGCGAGCCGTGGACGAAGGTATGCACCAGCCCAGACTGGACGGTTGCGGCGCTGGACCTGCTTGGCGGCAGAGTCGGTATTACAAATGCGTTCCGATATTCCACGCTGGGTATCCACATTCTGACGGGGATAATATCAAAGAAAAGCGGCTTAAAAACGGTGGACTTCGCAAACAGATACCTCTTTGCTCCGCTCGGAATTGAGGCATTTGACGGATTTGAGGCACAGACGGCGGAGGAACACAAAGAATTTATACTCTCCAAGAAGCCGAAAAAGCGGATATGGTTCGTTGATCCGCAGGGCATAGGCGCGGCGGGATACGGTCTTTGCATCTCCGCGCGTGACATGGCGAAAATCGGTCAGCTTTGCCTGGACGAAGGAACCTGCGACGGGAAACGCGTGGTCTCCGCCGAATGGATAAAGGAAAGCATCGCGCCGCGCTTGCAGTGCGACGAGAGCTTTGCCAGAATGAGATACGGGTATCTGTGGTGGACGCCTGATGCCGATCGGAGCGCCTATGCCGCTCTCGGTAACAGCGGAAATGCAATCTACATCAATCCCGAGAATAATTCCGTTGTTGCAGTCACGGGCACTTTTAAGCCGAACATATTCGACAGGGTTCAGTTCATTCGGCAGTATATCGAGCCTATGCTTCGTTGAGACATAGCGCATAATACATATGGGAGCGTATGCCCGCATGAAAAACGGAAACGGCATAACCTCGGTATCGTCCGATGCTTTTGCGCTCTACGGTCACATCATCGACACTGTGAAAGCGGACGAGTTACGCCGACCTCTTTCGCCGTCACCGAAATTCTGAACTGTAAGTGAGAGCTTCATATGACGCGCCTACTGAATGACTGCCGTCTTGTTGCCCTTGCTTTCTGGTTTTTTGATAACAGTTCAGAGCGTTATTCGATATAATCCTTTCCCCATTTACACATATGTGGTATACTGTTGTAAAAAAACTGCTGTTTACCATAATCTGAATTAGTGTGGGGGAGAACCAATGACAGACATAGATAAGCCGTTAAGTATGATATTGAAAGATATTAGCGGAAAGATTGTATTAGAGGTTGCTTGCGGTTGTGCTGAGTTTTCAATACATGCGGCAAAGACAGCAAAAGCGGTTTATTGTTTTTGATATAAAAGACAATCTTCTGTCTCCTCATATCCATGAGTATCCCAATATCACGTTTGAGCGAATGGACGCGACGCGCCTTAAGTACAGTGATGGGCGTTTTGACACAGTGGTTCTTTATAACGCGATAGGTCACCTCGATGAAGTTATGGAAGGCGCAATCAATGAATGTATAAGAGTTGTGCGGGCTGGCGGCGCGATTCACATAATCAGCGGCGGAAAAGCTGATAAACGAGTAATAAGGAAACAGCTCATTCCGTTCCTTCGTAATCATGACATAACGTTTCGCACAAGCGAAGAAGATGATTATGTTTTTGTCAGTCTAACCCGATAATCATCTTACTTTGCTTTTCCGCTACGCAGCTATGAAAATTTCCGGTCAGCGCGGGAGACGATTGGCGAGTTAAATGAATTTGAGGTGGAAAGACGTATGTGGGCATGTCCGAAATGCGGCAGAGAATTTAAACGAACAAATCAAGGGCATTATTGCGGAAAAGCGCCGGAAACAGTATTAAATTATATCGAAGCACAACCGACTGAAACCCGTTCCTATTTATCGGAGTTGGCTGATATAATACGAAACTGTACGCCATGTGTAAGAGAATACATCTTATGGAGTATGCCAACTTATGAAAAAGGAGGCAACGCCATTTCTTTTGCTGCTTGCAAAGATCATGTCAGCCTCTATGTGGGTGTTGAGATTATCGAGAGGTTCATTTCTGAGTTAAGTGAATTTCAGACGAAGAAAAATGCTGTTTATTTCTGCTACAACAAAGCCTTGCCCGCACAGTTGATTGAAACTTTAGCTAAAGCGTGCTTGAAGTAATTCGCTTGTTTGTTGTTTGTCTTTCTACGCCACCCAACCGAGTGGCGTAAGTGACAATATGATAAAGATATATATTGACAACGACGGATGTATTTGCCCATAAATCACCTATTCTTTTATAGTTGATGAATATTAACAACAGTTCAATGGGCAAAAGAATAATAGGAAGTACGGCAATTATGCAATAAGTAATAATGCGAGCCGATCCGTCTGTTCAGCGAGCGCATTATGAAAGGTCATCGAAAGGGACCGCTGCGTTCATTCGCGGCAGTCCCTTAGTCGCCCTTGCGATTCAGGTTGCTTCTCCGTATGGAAGGAAAAATACAGTACAGGCCTCGTCGGGTTTGAGCGTCACGCGCAGTTCTATGCTCCTGTCGCCTCTTGTCGTATACGCGTCGCAGCCATCGATGATACGTGCTTGCTCTGGCAGCGGATTTGTGACATATGTGTACTCGCCGCCCGCGTGCGTGAAGAACACCACACACCCAAAGCCGTTTTCATCCAGCTTTTCGATGATTTCCGGGCTGCCGCCCCATATCCCCGTCAAGCGCGCCTGCGCGTTTGTGATGTTTAAGCGCACGCGCTTATATTTCTGTATGTATTCCCGCCAGCGCGAAACGCCCTCGTCGGTCATTTCATCCAGATAGCCCCAAATGCCGTTGCCGCCCAGCGCCATCGCCGCTTGATTATTCGCGTCCGACAGCGCGTCGCCGTGCGGTATGTAGTGCGTCAAAAACAGAATGGAGGGGATAAAGGCATCGTATCGTATGTTGGAACGGCAAACCTGCGCGCGCGCCGGGCCGGGATAGAAAAACACATTGATGGTGTCGGGCGTGCGGACGACAAACTGGGGAATGTCGAAGTTATCGTAATACGGACCGTTGTTCACCAAGAAGTATTTGCCTACGCTCAAGAAGCCTAGCCCCATGAAGCGCCCGCCCTCGGTAACGTCAAAGTCTACGATGATGTCGGGACATTTCGCCGTCACCATCTCCACCACGCGTATCATCTGTAGCCCCATGCGGTACGCGTAGGAACGCGCGCGTTCCTCAACGCTGTTTTGCACGCCGCCGTGCTGGTGTTCCGGCGAATCGCAGCCGTATTGACCAATGGCGTCCCACTTGAAATAACTCACGCCCAGCTCGTTGTGCAAGCTTATGAGCCTGTTTGCGAACCACTCCGCATAGCCGGTGTCCAGGCACATACACCAGCTTTCCTCGGTTTCCCAGATGCTCCCGGCAAAGGATTTTACGCCGCCCTTTGCAATGACAAAATCGGGGTTGTTCACGAATATTTCGGACGTCTGCGCCGCCACGATCGGGTTGAACCACAGACCCAGCTTCATACCGTATGCCTCGAGCCTTTCGCGCACGCGCCGCATACCGGACGGAAAAAACCGCGCGTTCACTTCCCACGCTCCCGTTTTCTGGTACCAGCCGGTGTCAATGACATACACCTCTACGCCCAACTCGTGCGCGCGATCGATGTCGGCGAGCAAATACTCCTCGTTCATGTCGTGCAGTACGCTGTGCCCGAGGTTATATTTGCGCCCCTCCTGAAAATGCCAAGTATTATAGAAAATATAGGGCTTTCGCGATTCCGAGCGCGGACTGATATCATGGAGCATGAACGCGCGATAACGGCGGATAGTTTCGTCCGCATCCTTGTGTACGCCCAATCCAATCCACGGAGCAAGGTACGCACTCGCGTCCTGACCGTCGAAGTAGTTGCCCTTGGTAGAGTACAACGCCATGCGGTCGCTTTCGAGCGATATCTCGAGGTAATGATCGGGCTGTTGAGCGCCGTGCTCATAGGCGAGGATATGCGCCGCGCTCTCGCCGCGCGCTATGGCGATTGGTCCCGCTACGACGTTTCGGCACTCGCTCGCGTGCCATTCGTTCACACAGGGCACGAAACAATGTGTGACGCGCTCAAACTGCCCAAGCTGTATCTCGGTAAACGTGTCCGCCTTTGTCTGCACAGCACCGTAGAAAATGCGCTTCTCGCCGTCAACGCCCGCGAAACGATCGCCCGAGAGCGAATAACGAATGCGTGCCATCGATGTGTTCGGATATAGACGCACGTCGATTTTTAGCCACGCGTCGCCGCAGGCAAACAGCAGCGCGCCCACATCGTCCCCGTGCCACTCGTCGCCTTCGTATGTCCAGACTTGCGTAGGGTTATTGCGAAGCGGAAAGCAGGGCAGATTCCAGATGATTTCCCTTTCTGAAAAACGAAGGACAAGACAGTCCCCGAGAACTCGAACCTCGTTCATATAACACACTCCAATCGATTATTTCGCGACCCGGCGGCGTGGCTGCCGTCTGAGCGGCGCGTTATGCATTTTCGATGTCACGATTGAATATCATGGCTTCGATCGCCGTCACCCTCCTGATTCGATCCCCAGTCTGTCAAACTATCGCCACGACCGCAAGTGACCAAAACCACATTACGGTGACTATCCGTTCGAACTATTTGGGGAGCAGCCGATGGGGGACTGCGAACCTCTCGGCTCAAATCGTAGCTGTGACCAGCGCGCTTGTAAGGTTGAGTTCCTTTGTTTTCACAGACGATATTGCAGTCCGTTTTATCTGATTTCTTACGCAGTATGCATGAGCGATTATAATGTGTTTAGGTGAATTTCACGCTTATTCTACCTCGATGTCAGCTAACTTTACATAGCTCCATTGGTTAGTATTCCACTGCAACGCAGCGCTGCTGTCCGCAATCAACTCGAAATTTATCGCGCGCACGCAATCGAGATCGCAACTTACGCCGTAACGCGGTTCATAAAGCGTAAATATCGTGTCATATGTCCCGGCGACAAGCCCCGAAAGATCCAGCTCGAGTAATTTTTCCTTTATCTGACCCGCCTTGCACTCTATTGGCTGTTTTGTTATCGATGCCGCGACGCATCGCCCGGCGGCTATGTATTCAACGCGCAGGCATACTTGCGCGTCCACGCGGTTTCTCCATATCAGCTTGATGCGCAGTTTTTCGCCATGGCGAACGATTCCGTCTTTATGGCTTATTATCTCTGTAAACAGCATTACGCAGGGCGTAGGAATCGGAAGATATGAGTCGCGTTCGATGTTTTCAAGACTCATACCTGAATGAAATTCAGAATCCGCGTTGGTGTAACGCCTTATCGCCGTTTGCACGTCTCCGTCATAAGCTACCTTGCCCTTATCCAGCATAACGCATCTGTTGCAGAATTGGTGGATCGTGCTCATGTTATGGCTCACGTAAAGTATCGTTCTGTTCTCCGTCTTTGATACTTCTTCCATTTTGCTTAAACATTTTTGCTGGAATTTAACGTCGCCAACCGCCAGCACTTCGTCCATAATCATGATTTCGGCTACCAAATTCGCGATCACGGCAAACGCCAAGCGCACATACATGCCGCTGGAGTAACGCTTGACGGGGGTATCGATAAATTGTTCCAGTTCGGAGAACGCGACAATCTCATCGAATTTCGCGGCGATTTCGGCTTTCTTCATGCCGAGTATCGCCCCGTTTAGGTATATGTTTTCTCGTCCCGTGAGCTCTTGATGAAAGCCTGTACCAACCTCAAGCATACTTGCGACGCGACCTTTGTACGTGATTTTACCGCTTGAAGGAGCTGTAACACGCGACAATAGTTTTAGCAGCGTCGATTTGCCCGCGCCGTTATAACCTATAACGCCTACGCGTTCGCCTCTGTTCACGCTGAGATTTACATCGCTGAGCGCATAAAACTGCGCATTTCCCGTATATGATTCAGAGCCGATCTTTAGGTTCGGATCATCCCTGCCGAATATGCGCGCCGTTAGGCTCTGTAAATCGCTCCTTAGCGTCGCGCCGCCTATCGCGCCAAGCCGATAAAGTTTATACAAGTGTTCGATTCTGATTACCTCATCGTTCATTTGCGGCTTCCTCACACTGTATCCATAAATGTCTTTTCAACCCGGCTGAATAGCACAATGCCTATAACGAGCACCGTAAGTATTACCGCCCAGCTTATCGCGTAGTATTTTGCGTCAAACGTGCCTATGCCAAGATATGCATAGCGAAATGTGTTGACGATGGGCGTCATCGGATTGAGCATATAAAGCGATAAATACTTTTCAGGCACGATTTTCATGTCATAAGCGACAGGCGTAAGATACATCCAAATCTGCGTGCCGAAAGAGACGAGCATAACCAAGTCCTTGTATTTTGTCGTAAGCGCCGATACAATTATGCCGAACCCAAGCCCCAAGCAAGCCATCTGAAGTATAAGCAGCGGCGTCAGCATTATCAGCGCGTTAGGCCTTAACGAGCCTTGAGCAAGCATAAAATAAATGAAAAACGCGATAAAGAACATAAACTGCACGGCGAAAGAAATAAGCTTTGAAATAACAGTCGCCACAGGCATGACCATACGCGGAAAATACACCTTGCCAAATATACCCGCGTTCGACGTAAAGACAGTTGATGTCGCGTTCAGGCAGCCGGAGAAATAGCCCCAAACCACCGAGCCGCTCAGATAGAACATAAATGCCGGAACGCCGCTTGGCGCTAGTCCAGCTATATTGCCGAATATGACTGTGAGCGCCACAGTTACGAAAAACGGTTGAATGATTGCCCACGCAGGACCGAGTATCGTCTGCTTATACTGCGCGACGAAAGTACGGCGAACAAACAGGATTATGAGATCCCTATAATCCCAAAGCTCGCGTATGTTTATATCAAACCATCCCGAACGCGGTTTGATGACCGTCGTTTTTTCATCCATTCGATTTACTTATCCTCATCTTTCGCGCATTATGTTTTACAGCTCCGATGCCGCGCCACAAAAGATACCTTACCCATCTGCCGCCGCCTTTGCGCATGACGCGCACCGATTTGGCGAAAGGCAGCTTGTTTATTCGCTGTCTTTCCATTTCGTCAATTACCCCGCGCAGCGCAGCGCGGTCGTATGTATCGCGTGCCGCTTTGGATTTCCAAATAAGCTCGCAGTAGCGCGTCAGCGCGGTAATGTCGCAGTTTTGATTAAGGCAGCGATGTATGTACGCGTTAAATTCTTCTCCGCTCGTCGGCAATCCGATGTCCGCCATCTGTCGCGCCTTGAAAGCGGTATATTTGCGTATAAACTCAGGGTCGGTATGCTGATAACGCGAAACCTGGGATTTATGTATTCTGTATTTAAGCGTTATTTGGGGGAGAGAAACTATTCTGTGGCTACGCGCCGTTCTATACAACAGCTCATAGTCTTCCAATCCGTCATATGACGAATCGTATTTGAGCAGATTACTGCCGAACAACTCTTTTCGCATCATTGCCGTGGGGTGCACTATCACCGAACCTTTCAGCAATGTTGCTTTTGCCGCCTCAGGCGTGTGAGGATAGCGCCATATTTGATTTTCATCGCCAAATGCCATGACATCTGTGCCGCATATCGCTATCTCGGGATGCGTGTTCATATATTCCGTCTGTATAGCGAAGCGATCGGGAAGCGAAATATCGTCGCCGTCCATACGCGCTATGTATTTCCCGAGGGCAAGATCCAATCCTCTATTCAGAGTAGCCGATATTCCCATGTTGCGTTCGTTTTGGAAAAAGCGTATGCGCGAATCTTTATATCGTGAAATGATATCAGCGCTGCCGTCACAAGAGCCGTCGTCAATTATGATTATTTCATAATCCGAATATGTCTGAGCAAGTATACTGTCAATCGCCTCGCCGATGTACGGAGCGCAGTTATATACGGGTAAAATAACGCTCAGCTCAGGCATGACAATAACCTCCTTCTATATCGGGCTCTTTACGGCCGCATACTGTCAACTAGCGCTATGACAGAAACTTATTCGCCCACGGTATCTTCTTTAATGCAAAGGACACAGCCAACGAGAGCGTCATTGTTATGACTGATATAACGAATACTGACAGTATTGGATTAAAGCTAAGCGTCGTCAGATTGATCGCTTCACACGCCTCAATAAAAACGGCATGAACAAGATAAACTCCAAAGCTGTATTTAGAGATCATGACGATGATTTTTCGCGGTTTTTGATGCCGCATTATGCTTGCCGCTCTGCGTTTTGCAAACACAAATACGGCAACGCTCCCAAGCAGCACATTAAGTGTACCGTTCTCAAGAAAATCCCCCTGAAATGCGTTTGCCCGACCGCTGAATATGTATGTTAATAGAAATGTCGCCGCAAAACCGGCAATGCCCGATATATACGCGGCAAGTTCCGTCTTCACGCCTATATTTACAGTATTAAGGTAATACCCCAGTATAAAGTAAAACACATATTCCGCCGGAAACGCGAAATTCAAGTTATCGAATACCGATTTGCATATTTCGTACCTTATGCCGCCCGTTCCGTATAACAGGCTTACTTCCTTTAGCACAAGCACAGCGGTCGGCACGACGAACGCAAATATGAATGACAAAATCAGGAAGTATCGCGTATCCGGCTTCGCGGCGGTTATTTTTCTCAATATCGGAACCGCCATATACAGTCCGATCATCATTATAAGGAACCATAAATGGTAATGACCTTTAATGAATGCCGCTATGATTTGCTTATATGAAACGCCGTATAGCACGCAATCCATAACGGCATAGAAAGCAGACCACACTATGTATGATATTACCAACCTGAAAATGTATTTTGCATACAGCGTTTTAACGCTTATCGCTTTACCCGGGTCAAGAAACAGCGCGCCGCTCACCATCACGAATATCGGAACCGACCATCTGACGGCGCTGTTTATTATGCTGAATACATTCCATGTGAATGAACCCACTTCCACGGCGTGTAAATTCGCACACGCAACGTGCAGAATAACTACGGCTATAATTGCGATTGCCCGCAGGAAATCAAAGTATTCTATTCTGTTGAGCTTTTTTTCAACAGCGCCGTTCATAACACTCACTCCTGATGGATTCATGACATAAATATAGTGCAATCCGCACGCCGTGTCAATATATGCGCCGCGTTACTTTATACGCGACGATCCGCTGACTTTACGGAGCAGGAAGCGCAGGTAATATTTCAAAAGCCGACGCACTTTGATATTTCCGTGCGACAACATACCAAACGCTACTTTCGCAGTCAATGAATGCGCTTCACATCGAAACGGCAGCGAATCCGATTCTTTTAGAATCGCCGTCAGTTTTATAGCGGCGTTTCTGAGCGACGAAAGCGCCAATGTTCGTTCATTTATGCTCATAAGGAAATTATACCGAATATAGTACGCGTATACGGTATCAAGCCTTTTTACGGCGGGCGATGAATTTGAGATACTGCTTGAGCGTATCAGACCGAAATACAGTTTATCGCTTGTCACGGCGATTTTCGCGCAGTTGAAGAATAACCGCGCGACGATTATCTCGTCTTCGTGTATTCGACCGACCTCAAATTCGTTCCCGTCAAACAGACGCTTGACGAGTAGTTTGTTACATGCTGTAACGAAGTGCCAATTATAGTCGCCGCGCTCGGTATCGAGCATTTGCAGCGCCTGTTTGCCTGTGAGAACAGCATCTTCCTTAAAACTGAACGAGTCCCACAACCCAAGAATATTACCTTGCTCATCTACCGCTTCTATCGCGCATATCGATATATCGGCTTCATGTTCTTTCATGATGCGATATAGTTTCTCATACATTGTCTTATCTATGTAGTCATCGCTGTCTACAAAGCCGATAAGGTTTCCTCTCGCCATTTTAAGACCTGCGTTGCGCGCTGCCGACAACCCTCCGTTTGCCTGATGTGTGACGCGTATTCTGCTATCAGATGCCGCGTACTCGTCGCAGATCTCGCATGAACGGTCGGTTGATCCGTCGTCAACCAGCAGTATCTCAAGATTGTTGTATGTCTGCGCAAGTATACTGTCGATACATTTCCTGATATATGGTTCAACATTATATACGGGCACTATTACGCTTATTAGTTCATTAAAATTTTCGGGCATGTAATCCGCCTCCGCAGCAAGTATCAGCCGGCGTTCTGTATAAACGAAGACAGTTTCCTGATAAATATGCGTTATACGCGCGCCTGACGCATAGTAATCCCGCAATGCGCCGAGACGCCGTGTTGTCAGCGCTCAATATCTGTATGACCGACATCTGACTCAAGTTATTCCGCAGAGCCGCCATTGCCACCGCTTTTGTGCAGAATTTTTGTCACGGCTCGGCGTACCCGCCATATCTCGCTCTTTATCACGGGCACAAGCCCGAATTTCCTTGCCAAGCGCTTAATGCTTGAGTTTCTGGGTTTGAGTAACCTTACAACGCAGTTGAAGGAAACAGCCGCGTCTTCTATGCCGTATGCTTCACGCAATTTTCTTATGTATGAATTATTGCCTTCAACACGGCATAAATCGATTCCTTCGGCAATATCCTTGTCATGCCTGAATATGTCATATAACTCGATCCGCTTTTCTTTGGGTAAAGCGCATTGCTTGTTTATCAGGTATTTATTGAAGTAATTGCGTGAGTCAAGCAATACCCTGCCATAATACATTTGCCGTATATCAATATCGTCGCTGTAACAATCGTTTATTGCTTCACGTATCGACTTAAGCGAACGCTTCACGCAAATATCCGTGTTGATGTTATACATATTCGTCAATGACGTGGGAATCATACGCCTGTGATAATACAATACGTCGCCGAGGCACAGTATATTGGTGCAGCGGCTCATGAATTTTAGCATAAAGGCAGTATCCTCGCTGAGCGTCACGCCCTCCGGAAACCGAATATTGGCATCGCGTATAACTCCTAAATTCGCCAACAGTCCCCAGCACGCAGTGCTGCCGCGAAAATGCATATCGGAATATTCAAGCGCATGAGAAGGACACAGTATATTTCGTGTGAGTATTTTTATATCGTCTTCCGAACAGTTATGAACGCTGTGAGGTATATCGTCAATTATGTCGCTCCCGTCCCCATTGGAAAAATCTCTCCATGAGAAAAAGACGGCGTCATAATTATGAGACAGATACGGACGAATAGTTTTTGCCATATCGCGCCTGAGCATATCGTCGCTGTCAACAAAGCATACCCATTGCCCACGCGCAGTAGCCAAAGCTGTGTTTCGCGCCGCCGCCACGCCTTTGTTTTCTTGGTGAATAACAATAGCGCGCTTCTCCAAAGCCGCAAATTCATCAAGCATCGCGGCTGATGGATCAACGGAGCCGTCATCCACAAATATGTATTCCAAGTCATGTCCCTGTTGCGCCGCGAGACTTTCAAGGCACATGCTCAGAAACGAGCTGCTGTTATAAACCGGGATAACAAATGAAATCAGTATTCCAGTATCGCGCACGATTACATATCCTTTAACACATAATGCCGATTCCCGCCTGTGACACACAGATGACTTATTTACCGACAATAGAATCGACGCGCCGCTTATATCGCATAGATACGTTTTCACTCTGCAAGGAAAGCATATTCTTATTATATCACAAATTATCGGTATGTCAACGAAAATATCTGATTTCGCCGATTGTCTGCATACCACATACTGTGTTATACTGTTGCTGTAAACGCGGGCGTCTGCTATAACCTGTGAGCATGGAATGATCGCAGATGCTTAATTTGGCTCTAAGGCAGAGACGAGCGTCACAGACGGATACTTGTGAATCGAAGCGCTGCGATGTAACGCATTCAATAAAAGCATGACATTGACGCAAAGCGTCGAATCTTTTTATGAGGTCTATGGACATTGCCCGGATCGGGTTTTTGCGATATGAGCGAAAACACTTGATGCGTAACGGCTCATTAACGTACATTCATCAAAAACAATTGCGGAGGTGGAGATCGTGAAATGCTGTATGTACGCTCCGGCGTTATCGCTGTCGGGCGGTTGGCGGCAGACGCGTGGGAAATTCGCGAGGTGAGGCGGCATATACGGCAGAACGCATAAGGCTTAGGGAGTACGCGGTCGCTGCGTATCTGCGGCGGTTCAAAGCGGCGATAAAATCGGTTGATAACGCCCTCATAACGTGCGCGTTCGTGTTTCCGAGCCGGTTTGCGCCCATGCTACAGCCGGACGACGATTTGCTGTCCGAGAGCGTGCGCGCCGTAGCGCCGCGCGCAAAGGCAATAGGTTTTTCGCATACGGCCGCGCCGAACCCGACGCGCGCGTTCGGGCTGTAGGCAGGGCATATGTCGGCGCACTGTTGGAGCGCGCGTTGCGTCCATCACAGTCAGATTTGCTGGCCAGGCGAAGCAGCGTGCGAAATGCACTTAAGAACATTCTATTAGGCAGAGGCGGAAATGGAAGAGCGTAAGATAAGCGTCATTGTACCTGTGTATAACACGGCAGACTATCTCGATAAATGCATCGCCTCAATCGCTGGGCAACGCTATCGCAACCTTGAAATTCTGCTCGTGGACGACGGATCGCAGGATAACAGTGGCGCGATATGCGACGAATGGGCGAGAAGAGACGCGCGGATTGTCGTAATACACAGACAAAACGGAGGTCAGGCAGCGGCAAGAAATATGGCGCTGGATCGCGCAACGGGCGAGCTTTTTGGGTTCGTTGACAGTGATGATATTATTGACAGCGATATGTTTGAGGTTTTGGAACGTGAAATCACGCGATGCAACGCCGATATAGCGATATGCGATATGCGCGAGAGTGCGAAAATCGCTGCCGTCGAGCCGTCTCCGAGCGAGCGTTATGAAACCCGAATAATGGATAACTATACGGCGATGCGCGAGCTTGTGCGCGATGAAAACGTCACAAGTCATCTGTGCAACAAGCTGTTCAAGGCATACTTATTTATGAATATTCGCTTTCCGGCGGGTAAGGTATATGAGGATATCGCGGTCATGCACGAGGTGTTTCACAGCGCGAACACAGTAGTATACGTAAAGAAAGCATTGTATAACTATCTTGAGCGCGGCGACAGCACATGGCATAGAACAGATCCGCAGGCTTTAATCAATTACTTTGATGCGCTGATGGCGCGATACCGATATTTGGCGCATATACGGGCAGTCGCGGAGCTTATTGACGAGGCGCTTGCGAAGGCTGTCGAGCGAGGACTCGCATCCGCCAGGGTATTAGCGCGGCGCGGCATGTTTAAGGATATTGCAGCTCTCCGACGCGTTAAGGACGCGTTCAAACAAAACAAGACGAATATATTGCGCTGCGCCGCGCTGAACCGAAGAAAGAAAATCCGCGCGTGTTGCTTGATTATAAGCATACCTGTCTTCCGCGCGGTTGACGCGCTGTTGCGCTACAGCATCAATAAAGGCGAAAGATACAGGAGCGTATGAATATATGGAGAGCATCGAGCGGCAAGCATATAAGGTTTCCGTTATAGTGCCTGTATACAATGTGGAACGGTATTTGCGCGGATGCGTCGGCAGCATACTAAATCAGTCATATCGGAATTTGGAAGTAATTTTAGTTGACGACGGCTCTCCCGACGAATGCGGCAAATTATGCGACGAGCTTGCCGCGGAGGATGAGCGCGTTATCGTGATTCATAAGCAGAACGGCGGTCTCTCGGACGCCAGAAATAAGGCACTGGAAATAGCGTCAGGCGATATGATCGGCTTTGTCGATGGCGATGACAGAATCAATCCGCATATGTACGAAACGCTGATCGATGCGATGCTTCAGCATGATTCCGATATATCGATATGCAAGTACCGACGTGTAATAGAAGGCGAAACACCGCCGCAAGTTCCGACATGTCACTGTAAAGCGGAGTTTATGGATAATTTCACGGCTATGAGAGAGCTTATACTCGATGATAAAGTGACAAGCCATGCCTGCAACAAGCTCTTTCGCGCGTCATTGCTGTCAGAAATACGCTTCCCTGTCGGCGTGATATTTGAAGACATTGCGATTATGCACGAGGTTTTTTCCAAAGCCAAGGGCGTAGCATTCGTCGATTGCGCGCTGTACGATTATTTGGATAGGAAAGACAGCACGTTGCACAGGATCGATCCGATCAGTCAGCTGAATTACTTTGACGCTTATCGCCTGAGGTATGAGTTTGTCAAGCGCTCGCGCAGATATGAAGCGCTTGCCGACGAGGCGCTTACGAAGGCGATTTTAAGCGGTTTACTCTCGGCGCGGCAGATTACGCGCTACGAGAAGAAGCAATGGAAGCCACATCTGAAATACATAAGGCGATTTTTGATAGATAACAAACGAGCGGTCATGAGCAATCGCGCTATCGGGCTTAATAAGAAAGCGCGCGCGCTTTGCATGATGCTGAGCGTAACGCTGTATAAAGCCATTGATACGCGGATATTACAAAGAACTCTCGGCGTAGTTTTCAGCAAATACCGATAATGCGCTTGCGTGCAAACTAATACGGCTCAATCATGCAATCCAAGCACGCTTCGGGCGAATGACGACCAATTATAGTCTGTTAGCGCGGTTTGAAGGCATATTTCGCACATTTGCCGATATTGCTCATCCGTTATCGCAAGCGCGCGCGTCAGAGTGTCCGCCAAGGCCTGAGCGCTGAATTGCTTGCATAAAAAGCCGGTGCGACCATCTTCGATTAACTCATCGTTATTTGTCAGAGTTTGACCTTCTATTGTGGAAAAGCCGATGACCGGAGTCGCGCGGGTAAACGCCTCGACGACGACAAGACCGAACGGCTCATACACGGAAGGAAGAACGAGATAATCCGCTTCGTCGATATAGTCTTCAACATGCTGTGTAAAGCCTGTTATGCGGACGCGGCTCTGCATATTATTCTGGCTGATTAGTTTTTCCGCGCCCGCCCTTGAAGGCCCGTCTCCCGTTATGGTAAGGCAGACTTGCTCGTCTTTTAATAACGATAGCGCTTGAATAAGCATTTCTGTGTTTTTCTGAGGGACGATTCGACCTACGAAGACCAACCGTTTACAGCGCTTGGTGTCTTTGGGTCTATCGATAAATGGCAGCGAACAGCCGGGTTTACTCACAATAACCTTGTCTGTGGCATTTGGGCAATGCCTGACAACTTGATTGCGCATTGCTTCGCACAATACGATGGTTCTTAAGCAATACTTTATCGCTTTAGCGTCTTCGAACTCCTCGGCTTTGCTGCCGATAACGCGCAGCAGCCGCTTTATTCGCTTGTCATTTGCCTGCGGAACATATCGAAAGTAGAACTTCATGTCCATGCCTGGGACATATACTATGGGCGATTTGATGCCGCATTCACGCAGTATGTTAGCGAGCATAGCGCTTTTTGCGACGACAATATCAGGAAAGTCATTTTCGGAAAGCGTTCTGATAAATTCCTTTATCCGCTGTTTAACTTTTGCGCGATATATCGCGTAAACGCGAGTGCCGGTTCTTGATTTTAACGGTACATGGTATATTTCGGCGTATTCGCGTCGTCCTGTATCTTTTGGTTCGTCAAGCGTGATTATTGACGTCGGATTGCCCATTTGCGTAAAAACCTTGGAGAGTTCGAACATGACTCGCTCGATACCGCCTACGACGGGTGCGTAATGAGTATAGATTATCCATATTTTCATATCAATCTTCATGCAGTAACAGCTTTCTGAAAACCGAGAAAGACAATAACTGCTATACTCCGATCTCAAGCCGTTCCGGACTTGGCATTGCATATCGTGCGAAACAATTACCGATATCGCGTACCGCTGTTCAAAAACTCCCGTTGATATTGCTGAAACCATAAAGAATCATATGAATCTCTATCAACGTACAATAGGTTGCGTTCGCTTATGCTTTATAGTATCATAAAATATTCTCAATGTCAAGCGAGTGATAACACACAACTGCCGTCTATTTACATTCCTCATACGATTCATATAACATTCGGGAATATGAGCGGTATCGGCGACGTATAGTACGGCGGTATGTTCTTAACAACCCGTCACGAAACGATAATCGCTTTCCATAATTATCGTAAATTATCAAGTCCGCCGCAATTTATACTATCTCTGTCCTCTGCGTTGTGTTAAGATAGAATAGGACAGCTTCATATCAATTGGGTGGTGCGCTGATATGGCAAACGCGTAATGGATTGGAAGAGGAGATATCATTAGCGACAATCCGAACGGTGACCGCTCGGGGGGCAGATTTCTGGCAAACGGACGCTTCAGTGCGGTGATGTCGGCGTTCGGGGGAGTGCCCGACCCGGAGAACAGACCTAGCGCCCGAAGCGATATTATGTCCTGAGCTTTCCTGACAGCTTCGAATGGAGTCGGACATACGGCGTTCGCATGGGGTCGGTGTCTGTCGATTACGACATAAAAAACGCGCAATCAAGGAAAGCGGTCGCCGGCTAGCCGATGTAATAAAAACCCGCCGATTAACGGATTAAGAAAGGACAACCTTGCATGGACGTACAAAAACGAAAGCAGCTATGGTCGGAATTTTTGGACTTAGACAGCGACGTGGATCGCATGGTTCTGATCTACTGCGCCCAAAGAAGTCTTAAGCATCAAGTTGATTACCGCGAGGCGACCGTCGCCCAATGTACGGATTGGACGCTCGAAAATTTCGCGCGACAGACGGAAACCGCGGAACTGATACCCGATCATTCGATTCCTCACGTAAAAGCCTTGGGCGGAACGGAGATTTTCGCGGAGGCATTTGGCTGTCGGACGCGCCGCATGGGTTCAGCGCAAAGTCCTTTTGCGGAGCCTCTGGTCTTTAGCGCGAGGCAAGCCGACGGTTTGCGCGCGCCGCACCTTCAGGACACAAAACTGATGAGAATACTGGAGATAGCTCAAAAAGCGCGAGACAGTATCGGCGGGAATCCACTCGTATGCCTGCCGGATATACAGTCTCCCGCCGGCATAGCCGCTATGGTTTGGGAGAAAAGCGACTTTTTCGCCACAATGATAGAGGAGCCGGAAATAGTACACGTTTTCATCGAGAAGGTTAAGGGGCTGCTTATTGATTTTCTGTCGCTCTGGAAAAGAACATTTGGCGATGAAACTATCGCCCATTACCCGGCGTATTACATGCCGCACGGCATAACGCTTTCGGAGGACGAAATCGGTTCAGTCGGCGACAATCTGTTTCACGAGTTTTTCGAACCGAGCCTTATCGAGCTGTCGAATCGCTTCGGCGCGTCAGGCATTCATTGCTGCGCAAACTCGAGACATCAGTGGGAGAACCTGAAAAAGATACCCAATCTGAAACTGATCAATCTGCATAGGGACACGGCGCAAACAATGGAGTCTCTCGAGTGTTTCAGAGGAGTATGCGCCCAAATGCCCGCCGACGGCGAGGCTGACGTCGGGGCGATAGCCGACCGCAAAGGCTTGCACGTGGCGCGGTTCGCATACGTCGACACAGTCGAGCAAGCGCGTCGCGCCGTTGACAGGTTCATGAGCCGTTAATCGCCCCGCAGTTTGTGCACACTCGCGAATAGGCAAGCAGGTTCGTAAGAATCTGCTTACTTTATGCGATTGACTTCGTCATATGCGCTTATAGTTGTTTTGGGGCGCGATATTTACGCGTCAATCGTTCTGCTTACGATATTGGTTGGGCGTGCAGCCGATGTTCTTCTTAAACACGATATAGAAGTATGAACTGTTTGTAAAACCAACCGCGTCGGTAATCTCATTGATCGTTTTATTGGTGGTCAGCAATAATTCGCAGGCGGCGTCCAGCCTGTATTTCGTCAGGTACTCCGTGAATGAAACCCCGGAAATCTGCTTGAACAGCCTGCCGAGATAGGCCGCCGACATATCCACATGATCGGCCACTTCGTTCATTGACAGCGATATGCAAGAATAGTTTTCAGCCACATAGTCTTTCATCTGTTGAATGAGTTTCTCATACTTTTTCTGGGCATAACCCAGCGTCTTCTCGGTGGTTTCCCAAATCAAGTGTAAGAAAATCTGATTCACCTCGTCAAGCGTTTCCAGTGTCTGAAGTTTATGATGGAACTGGTCGAACTCCGTCAATACGCTGGATATCTCCGTAATTGTATTGCCGGACGCGCGCTTTACTGCGTTGGCAAGCAGTATAAATGCTATACGTATGTCGTCCACCTGACAGTAACGAATCTTTTCGACGAACTGGTCGTAATACGCCTCCGCGTCCTGTGATTTTCCGGTGAACATGCAAGACAGCAGTTTCTCCTCTATATCGTGAGGGTAATCGAATTTCTCTTTACCGTATTCTTCTGTTCCTTCCGGCGTCAGCAGGTGGTTCTGTCCCACGAGAAAGCGGAATGACAGCGTGTTGAGCGCTTCGGCATATAGATACGGTATGTCGCCCGCCGCGTGTCCTATTGAACTAACCGCGATGCTCGCAGTCAGTTCCAGTTTTTCAAGCAGCTGTTGGTTGAGCTGATCGAACAGACTCGCGAGGCCATTGGACTGCTTCTCTTCCGGCGCGGGTATAATCTTGAACCAGCGGACAGAGCGTATGAGAATGCGCGATATCGTGTGATAGCCTCCGCTTTACTTTCTGTTCATGCGCGAGCCGTTCTTTAGGACGCAGTAAGCCTTTTCAGCAACAGATAATTGTGGTATACTACTGTTACGCAACATTATTGACACTCGACGTTAAATCGGGATTTGAGAAGGAGAGCCACGATGACTACCAGAAAAGAAATACTAAGCGGATTTTACGATCAGATAGATGAGAATATACGTCTTCAGAAATCCAGACACGGCCAGTTGGAATATCTCACCACCATGTCCTATATTCACCGTTATACAAGCAAGCATGCAAAGGTGCTGGAGATTGGAGCGGGAACGGGAAGATATTCCATTGCGTTGGCCAAGGAAGGCATGAATGTGACTTCTCTGGAACTGGTAGAAAGCAACCTCGAAGCATTAAGAGAAAACAGCAAGGGATTGGAGCATATTCAGGCATATCAGGGCGACGCGACGAATCTGGGCCGTTTTTCCGATGATTCTTTCGATGTTACTCTCGTTCTCGGCCCCATGTATCACCTGTATGAGCAATGCGAAGTGGATCAAGCCATCAATGAAGCTATCCGCGTCACAAGGGCGGGCGGCGTCATGCTGTTTGCGTTTATTTCTGCATATGCAATCATATATGCAAACTACTTCTCTGGAAACTGGGCGCTTGGACAGGAGGCAAATTTTACCGATGATTATAAGGTAAAGCACTTCAAGGAGCAACTGTTTACCGGGTATGACGTGACCGAGTTTGAGAGCCTGTTTGAAGGTAAACCAGTTGAGTGGATCACAACAGCCGGCACAGACGGCATGCTGGAACCCATTGAAAAGTGCCCTGACTTTGCTATTCTGGATGAAGATTTTGATGCATTTGCCGCGTGGTATCTGGCCATTGCCGAGAAACGGGAGCTTCTAGGCAGCACAAACCATCTTCTATATATTTGCCGCAAGATTGGAATCAAGAAATAGCAACTGTGTTATGAACAAATCCCGATAACTTCCGGTTTGTCTGGCGCTGTGCTGACAGAAACTAAAAATAAAGTATGTAATTTTATAGTAAATGAATGGAGAGGCAGTATTTATATGGCAGAGTTCATCTACCAAATGTACAAGGCAAGGAAAGCGCATGGGGAC
>CAYVPJ010000009.1:0-88935 GCA_964453505.1 uncultured Oscillospiraceae bacterium
TACAGAACCGCATACTTTTGTATGCGGTTCTTTTTTTTGCTTTCTGTTGAAAACGATTGACGAATGCTGTATACTGCGATAGACGGTTCGTTCGGATACGCGTCGTTTGCGCTGAACGGGCAATATACTGTCGGAATATATGAGGCGTTATATGAAGAAACTACTGCTGCTGGGCGACGAAGACCGAGCTATGTATCACAAACTTTCGGAAGCATATCCGGCGCTTAAAGCAACATTCGCGGGTGAAATTGAGTTGTGTCCCTCGCCCGACGACTATTCGCCGTTGCTTGACATGTCGCTATACGACGGCGTGCTGTCATATGCCGATCTATGGGGCGAGTTCGCGACGGAAGCGCAGGCGCGAGCGCTTGAAAGATATGTGTTCGGCGGCGGAGCGCTCCTTTGCCTGCACGGCGGGAGCATAATGACGAAAACCCCTGAGTGCGCGCGCATGATAGGCGCGAGCTTCACGGGTCATCCGCCCATGCGTCTGCTTGAATATTCGGTCGTCAAAAACTGCGCCGTGACCGACGGCATCGGTTCGTTCGCGGTCATGGAAGAGCCGTACAGGTACGACTTCCATTCGCCTGAAGAAATCGACGTGTTGCTTACATATTCATACGATTCGGTCGCCTATCCCGCTATGTGGACGAAGCCATACGGGCGAGGCTTGACGGCGTCTATCGCGCTTGGTCATACAAGAGACGCGTTCACACCCGCCGTGTGCGCGCTTATACTGCGCGCTGCGAAATGGACACTGGGCGATTTGTAAGCTTTATTAGCGCTTTTCACACGGTGTAAAGTCGCCATATTTTTCCTGTTCCGTATTGACACGCATACTGAACGCGATTTATAATTGAGATGGTAAAATAGCAAGCGGGACTATACAATGACCGATAAAAACAAAAAGCGGCTGTCCGTCTGCGTGATCGCGGTTTTCGCGCTGGTGATGGTACTGTCGTTCGTGTTCGTGGGAATACCGATGCTGCGCATAGCCGAGAAATCCGAGGACATGCAGCTTTGGGCTGACGATTTCAAAGCTTGGGTAGACGGGCTGGGCATATTGGGTCAACTGGCGTTCGTCCTTATCATGATCGTGCAGACGATCGTCGCGTTCATACCGGGCGAACCGTTGGAAATCGTGGCGGGCTACGCCTTCGGCGCGTATTACGGCACGTTTCTGTGTCTGTTGGGCGAGTTTCTGGGCAGCGTGTGCGTGTTCGCCGCGGTCAAGAAGTGGGGCGTGAAGTTGGTCGAGGTATTCTTTTCGCGCGAAAAGATAAACTCGCTCAAATTCCTCAAAAACGAAAAACGGCTTGAAAAGTTTGTGTTTTTCGTATTTTTGGCGCCCGGCACGCCTAAGGATCTGCTGTGTTACTTCGTGGGGCTTACGCCCATGCGCATTTCTACGTGGCTCATAATATCGTCCGTCGCGCGTTTTCCGTCGGTCGTAACGTCGGCCGTGGGCGGGAAGGCGCTCGGCGAAAAGGATTTGCGCTTAGCCGTGATCGTATTCGCGGCAACTGTGCTCGCAAGCGTCGCCGGATACGCTATTTATACGCTTATACTCAGAAAGCGCGGGCGTTCCCAGTAAAACCGTATCGCATCGGCGCATCGCGCCGTTAATATGAAGGGGGTTTGAACTTGAAGAAATTTCTGAAACGGGCGGCGTTTCTGGCTCTGGCGTTAATCACGTTGTTCATGACGGGCGGACTGGCGGAGGACGCGTTGAACGCCGTTGAAGCCGTCACGGTGCGCGCTAAGCTCAACTATCTCGAGCAACAGTTCGACGCGGCGCTTACGCTCACGTCGGACGAGGACGGCTGCAGCGTCATAAAGTATGAGGGCAGCGATTTTCAGGGCGCTATAACGAACCTGCTTATTCAATTAGGCATGGATACCATCGTAATTGACACAGGCGACGGCGCTATGGAAATCAAGGCCGCCGACATGGCTCTGGCGATCGAAAAGCTGATGAGCGATATTAACGGAGAGCAGTCGTTCGACTTTGGCAAAGTATATACATACATGAACACACAGCTCGAAGCTGACGCTCAGTACATAACGACCATACTGTCTAGCGAGGTCAGCCGCCTGATGATGCTGTCCATGCAGAATGGTCTGCTCACATATTCGTCCGACGGAAGCATCATGTTTTCCGCGACGCTCAGCCAGATGTGCGACCTTGTGAGCGCGTATCTCACAGGCATCGCGAACGACCCTGTTTCGCTTTCGCTCATAAAAGAGCTGAAGCTGTGGGAAGCGTTCGACATCGACGCTTCGCAATTCGAGGTCATGTTGCCTTCGATGCTCCTGGACTTTGCGGAGCAGGTAAAAAAGATACCCTCGATGCGCATGTTTGGAGACGTTCAGATCAACATACTCGCCGACGGCAGCGTTACTCTGAAGGTCAATTTCTCGAGCAGCGACATTTCGTTCAACGTTTCGGGGCAGTTTAACGCTCAGAACTCGAAGCTGACGGCGGACGTGCTGGCAGACGACGTTGTGATGAACCTGACATTCGCATCCGACGCGTCTTCAACCAGCGTTTCGTTTGACGCGAGCGCGAGCGACGACGAGTACCTGAAAGCGTCGTTCAAAACGGACTTCGAAACGACGACGGTCAGCGCTGTATATCGCGACGGCGACGACGACGCATGGCAGGCCGAGTTTAATGCAGTAAACGGCGTGGGCAAAGGCAATCTCTATCTTTATAAGGGTTACGATTACGACTCTTACGGCTATTACAACAGCGATTATGCCAGCGCCTACGGAGACTTGTTCTTCGATCTGAACAAATGCGAGTTTGCTCTGGATTTCATGAACGATAACTACGGCAGAGCGTTTGAAATCGGCGCGAGCTACAGAGACGAAGCTTTCGACTTTGAGTTTGTGCAGTCGAGCAGCTACGGCGATTTGGAATTCTGCCATAAGCTGAATATCGCCGGCAATCGCCTGCTTTACAAGGGCATAATCAATGGCGATTACGTCAATACTATCGACGTGTCGGCTGTGTTCGACGACGATAACTTATACGCGGATATTTCGGTGTTCTTGGAAGGCGGCGTGTATGTGAGCGGCTCGGTTCAATGCGACATGCGGAACACGGAGCTCACGTTCGATTTGTCGGTGTACGCGGGCGACGTAGTGTTCGTAACGGGCAGACTCGACAGCAGAACATACGAAGTAACGATCAGGGCGAACGGTACTGAGGCAAAGCTGTTCGGCACATATTCCTACATGAACGGCGTGTTCGATCTTTACGGCGAACTTTCAGCGAAGATGCAGGGCGTGTCTGACGCGGCGCTCACCGCGGGCAAGTATGCGTTCTACCTGAACCTGAATAACGCGATTCCAACGTATAACCTGAGCTTTAATGCGTTCGACGTTCCCCGCAACCCGTTGAATGAGCTTGCTTCGCTTGAGTCCTATTTCGACGGCAAGACGTGGTATCTCGATATGACACAAGGCGGCGTGTCGACTATGTCCATAACTGCCAATCTCGTCGATTTGCCGGACGAAAAGAGCATCGAGATAAACATGACTCAAAACGAGAGCGTCACTAAAATCGTCGCCGGAGTGCGTGACATGTTGGATACGGCAACCGGATCGAGCGGCACGCTGTTCTTTGAACAATACGCTGACGATGAGCAGTTGCAGGCTTTTGAGATACCGTTCGCAATAACAACGACAGACAATAACCATTACTCTTTCAAAGCGGACGTCAATGTTCCCATGTACGGTGAAGTATTCACTGTTTTAGGCGCTGATATAGACGTATCGGCAGAATATGCCGCGCCCGAGAAACACGTGAGCGGAACTCCGCTTTCCGTTGACGAGATCTATGCGATGCTGAGCATGTTGCTCGGTTGACCGTAGGACTGATCAATCGAACGGGCGCGCCGAAATGCGCGCCCGTTTTCAAACGCACCGATTGTTTTTACAAACACAATACGGCGGTCTGCGACCGTTTGGAAGGACTGATATATTTGGACATTAATAGGCTTGCGCGTTTATATGGTTCGGCTGAAGCGGCTGAAAAACAGCTTGCGCGTTTCGACGCTTTGAGACGCAATTTTGAGACGCATTTTGGAGATTCTGGGAACGCTTCGCTATTGTCCGCGCCGGGGCGCACCGAGATCGCGGGCAACCACACCGACCATAACCGTGGCTGCGTGCTCGCCGCGTCTGTCGATATGGACTGCGTTGCATACGCCGTTCCATCGGGCGACGACACGGTCACGCTGTATTCGGAAGGGTATTCAACGCCTTTCGTAGTCGATATATCCGATTCAAACCCCAATGAGTCGGAACGGGAAACGACTTCCGCTCTCATACGCGGCGTCGCCGCGTGTATAAGGCGCGAGGGCTTCATCGCGAGAGGGTTCAAGGCGGAGGTCGCGAGCACGGTTTTGCGCGGGTCGGGGCTTTCGTCGTCGGCGGCGTTCGAGGTGCTTTTGACGCTCATAAACGACGCGCTTTTCAACAATAGCGCGATAGGCGCTGACAGGAACGCGCGCATAAGCCAGATGGCGGAAAACGAATACTTTATGAAGCCCTGCGGGCTAATGGATCAAATGGCGAGCGCCGTGGGCGGACTGACGTTCATTGATTTCAAGGGCGGTGCGGCTGCCGTCGAGGCGATTGAATACGATTTCCTCAAAAAAGGCTACGCGCCGTGTATCGTAGCGGTGGGCGGCGAGCACGGCGATTTGACCGACCAGTACGCCGCGATACCCGGAGAAATGAAGTCCGTCGCCAACGCGCTGGGCTGCGAGTATCTTAGGGAATGCGAGGACATTGTCGTTAGCTCCATACCGCGCCTGAAGGGCAGGGTTTCAGACCGCGCCATACTGCGCGCCATACACTTCGTGGACGAAAACAGGCGCGTCAGAGACATTGCTGCGGCGCTGCGTTCAGACGATATTCAGGCGTTTTTGGACGGCGTGACCGAGTCGGGCGAGAGCAGCTGGAAGCTCCTTCAAAACCTGTACGTGCCCGCGCGCGACAATCAGGAGATGCCGCTGGCGCTCGAAATGTCGCGCCGACTGCTAAAGGGCAAGGGCGCGTGGCGCATACACGGCGGCGGCTTCGCGGGCACTATACTCGCGTTCGTCAGGCTCGACGTTTTTGCGGATTATGAGCGCGAAATGAACGCCGTGTTCGGGTCGGGCGTTGTGAAACGGCTGTATATAAGGCCGGAGGGCGCGGTCGAACTGAAATGAAATCGTATATCACAAGCAGCGCCGACGACACGTTCGCGTTCGGCATGGCTCTGGGCGAACATCTGCGCGCGGGTGATACCGTGCTTTTATACGGTCGGCTGGGTGCGGGCAAGAGTGTGCTCGCGAGGGGCGCGGCGCGCGCGTTGGGCGTTAGCGAGCATATGGCGAGCCCCACATTCACCATTATGCAGCCGTATGCCGGCGACGGCGTGAACGTGTACCATTTCGACCTGTACAGGCTGTCGTCGGCGGACGAACTGTTCGCGACGGGGCTTTACGACAATCTGGGCAGCGACGGCGTGGCGCTCGTCGAGTGGCCGCAGCAGGCGGAACTTTCGCCCGAGCGCCGCGTCGAAATCGATATAGAGCATTCGGACGGCGAAAGCGAACGCCGAATCGACGTGGGACTGTTCGGCATGAACGGCAGGGAAGGCGACATAATAAAGGCGCTTGCGCGCTGGGAGGCAATATGAACATACTGGCGGTCGATACGTCCGGGCCGGCTTGCTCCGCCGCGCTCTTTACAGACGGAACGCTGTTTCAGGAGGTGTTCATGAACGCTCGCCGCACGCATTCCGAAACACTTATGCCCGCGCTGGACGAGCTCATAAAGCGCGCCGACATTCAAATGCGCGACATTGACCTGTTTTGTGCGGTGGCGGGACCGGGCTCTTTCACGGGCGTGCGCATAGGCGTATGCTGCGTTAAGGCGCTCGCTCATGCGACGGGTAAGCCGTGCGCGAGCGTAAACGCGCTTGAAGCGCTCGCTAGAATGTCGCCGACGACCGGGTGCGTTGTGTGTCCTATACTGGACGCGCGCCGCGAGCAGGTGTATTGCGCCGCGTTCAAAAACGGAGAGCGCATATTGGACGACGCGGCTTTGCCGATTTCCGAATTTGTCGATATGCTGCCGTCGGACGAAAAACTCTATTTCACGGGCGACGGTGTTTCGGTATATCAGAAATATTTGGTTGAGCGGCTTGGCGAGAGGGCAGTCGTCGCCGGTCCATGCTCGAGGGTTTTACGCGCGTCAGCCGCCTGCGAAATCGCTATGTCGGACGCTTGCCGGCGTATGAGCGCGGCGGAGCTTGCTCCGATATACCTGCGCGCTCCGCAAGCCGTGCGCGAGCGCGAGGACAGGCTTACGAGGGCGCGGGCGTGAGCGACGCGCATTTTACTGTTCGCGCGGTCGAGCGTTCCGATGTACCCGCGATTTGCGGTATTGAGCGCGAGAGCTTTATAACGCCCTGGAGCGGCGAACAGCTTGAGCGCGATATATTCGAAAACCCGTTTTCAAGGTATCTGTGCGCATCGAGGGACGGGCGCGTGGTCGGCTATGCGGGCATATGGCTTAAAATGGAGGAAGCGCACGTTATGACGCTCGCCGTCGCTGCGGAAGAGCGGCGTATGGGCGCGGGCGGACTTTTAATGCGGGAGCTTATATCGCTCGCCGCGAACTCCGGCTGCATGTTTATGGAGCTTGAGTGCCGCGCGGGAAACGACGAGGCGCTGAGGTTGTATAAAAGGCTCGGATTTTTACGCGTTGGCAGGAGAGCGGGTTATTATGTCGATACGGGCGAGGACGCGATCGTTATGGCGCTTTTGAAATTGCCCGAAGGGGACCCGAACGCGGACATGTATATTGTGAACGAGTAATTATTTGTCGGAACAGAGGCGGTATATGAAATACTTGGCAATAGTCGTTATGTGCGCCGTTTTATGCGGCTGCGCGGCGGGCGGCGAATCGGCCGCTAAGGAATGCGAACTGTTTATGGTGAACGTCGGAAAGGGCGATTGCATTATCGCGCTCGTCGATGATTCGGCATACCTTATCGATACGGCCAAGGATACCGCATGGGGCAGGGTGTACGCAGCTCTGTCTTATTACGGCATTAAAAAGCTCGACGGCGTGTTCGTGACGCATTGCGACGCTGATCATATCGGCGGGCTTATTCCGCTTGCGAAGACAGATATTGTTGTCGATGCATGGTACGCTTCGGGCTACTGTATCGAATATAAAGAGAGCAAACACCCGGCCGTTAAGGCGGCCTCGGAGCGCGGTCAGACAGTTAAGTGGCTGTATGCGGGGGATACGGTTGACGGCGTGTTTTCTGTGCTCGCGCCCATAAAACTGTATGAGGATAAGGAGGACAACAACTCGCTCGTAATGATGCTCTCTACAGAGAGCGGTAAAGTGCTTTTGACGGGCGATATGGAGTTCGACCAGGAGGTTTCGCTGTTCTCGAAAAGTCCCGACCTCAAATGCGACATTATAAAGATACCGAACCACGGAGATTCCGACGCTACCAGCAACCGGCTCGTCCTCGCGAGCGGGGCGAGCGTGGCGCTCATTTCAACAGACCCGTATGAGAAGCAGGGTACGCCCGATTCGACGCTTTTGGCGCGGCTTGCGGCGGCGGGTATGGACGTTTACAGAACCGATTTCAGCGATATGGGTATTCGCGCCGTGTTGGACGGGGAAGGCGTGCGCGTTGAGTACGTGAAGCGCGAGGGCGTTTACGAACTCAATGCGGATATAAGGATAACTTCTGTGCGTGCGGATAACGACGCCGTCGTTATCCAAAACTCGGGGCTGTCGGATTGCGACCTGTCGGGCTGGTATCTGCATTCGGACAGGGGCAACGAATTTCTTGCCTTTGAAAGCGGCACTGTTGTGAAGGCAGGAAGCGAAATCACGATAGGCTCTCAGAAAACCCCGGACGGGGCTTACGACATTTTATGGGACGAGAAGAGCGTTATACACAAATCGAAACCCGATGAGATAACGCTGTATGACGCGCTCGGACGCGCCGTGTCGTCGATGTCGAGTTAAACATCGGGAAATGGGGGGCGCGCACTCATAAACACAGGCTTTCGTGCTTTTCGTTGTGCGCGCCGACAGCTTTGATTGTTGTTCTGACCGGCGCGCGCGTTCGGGGCCGAGCGCGTTTATAATTGCGATTCATTCTTCATAATGCGGCGCTTGAAAGGATTTATATGCTTTACATTTGCTTCGCGGCCTGCTTTGTAAGCACGCTGCTCGGAGCTATAAGCGGAATAGGCGGCGGCGTGCTTATAAAGCCGATACTCGATCTATGCCTGCCGCTCGATATGCCGAGAATCAGCTTTTTGTCGTCCTGCGCTGTTTTGTGCATGGCGCTATTCAGCGTGGCGCAAAACTGCGTTCGCGGCGACAGGCAGGCGCTCGAGCGGCGCGTGTACGCGCCGCTCGCCGTAGGCGGCACGCTCGGAGGAATAATAGGCAAGGCGTGCTTCAGCGAACTGAGCGCGTTTGTGAACGCTGATTCGACCGTGAAGCTGTTGCAGAACTCGTTGCTCTCGGTTTTGATGTTGATCGTGTTCGCGCTTACGCCCAAGATACGCACGGGCGACGCGCCCGCGCGCAGAAGCGTCTTATGCGGCTTGTTCATAGGCTTCATGCTGGGCGCGCCCGCCGCGTTTCTGGGCATAGGCGGAGGACCGCTCAACATGCTGGCGCTTACGGCGATATATCGGCTTCGCCACAAGGAGAGCGCGCTGTACTCGCTTATAATCATTGCGTGCTCGCAGACGGCGGGCTTGCTTACGGCGGTGCTGTCGGGCGTTGAATTGCCCTACGCTGCGCTCATAGCGACTGCTTGCGCTTCGGGAGTGCTCGGCGGCATAATAGGTCGACGAATCGCAAGGCGCGTGTCGGATAAATCCGTGCGCGCGCTGTTCAGCGCGGCGCTTGCCGCTATCGTGCTGATCTGCGCCGTAAACATTGCCCGAAATTTCATAACGATATAGGAGGCCTGTATGCCCAAGAAAAACATTGTGTTCATAATGGCTGACGACATGGGCGCGTGGGCGCTGCGCTGCGCGGGCAATACGGAGATATACACACCCAACCTCGACCGACTCGCCGCCGAGGGCGCGCGGTTCGAAAACTTTTTCTGCGCGTCGCCTGTGTGTTCACCCGCGCGCGCGTCGCTTTTGACAGGTCGCATACCCTCCGCTCACGGTATTCACGATTGGCTGTGCGGCGGTAACGTCGATTCCGAACGCTTTCGCGCGCAGGGCAAAGAGAATCCTTACGGCGGCTATGCCGACGAAACAGAGCCGATAGCGTACCTCGACGGCATGAAAGCGTATACCGACATGCTCGCCGAAAACGGATACGTATGCGCGCTGAGCGGCAAGTGGCATATGGGCGACAGCGTTCGCCCGCAGCACTCTTTCGAGCGCTGGTATACGATAGGCAAGGGCGGCTGTTATTACTACCACCCGTATATTGTCGAAGACGGCGACATAAAGGTTCGCCACGGCGAGTACGTTACCGACTTGATCACTGAGAACGCTTGCAAAAACATATCGGAGCTTTCAAACGGCGCAAAACCGTTTTATTTGAGCGTGCACTATACTGCGCCGCATTCGCCGTGGTCGGCAGAGCATCACCCCAAGCGCTGGATTGATTATTACGAGCATTGCGCGTTCGACACGATTCCCGACTTGCCAGACCACCCCGACATGACCACCGCGCCCGTGTATAACACATCGGCGCGCCGCGAAAACCTTATCGGCTACTTCGCCGCCATATCGGCCATGGACGAGGGCGTCGGCAGAATACTTGCGGCGCTCGAGGAAAAGCGCATACTCGACGACACGCTTGTTATATTCACGTCCGATAACGGCATGAGCATGGGCCATCACGGCATCTGGGGCAAGGGGAACGGCACTTTCCCGTTCAACATGTTCGACACCGCCGTGAAAGTGCCGTTCATAATGCGCTGCCCCGATTTGATACAGCGCCGCGGCTGTGTCGTTTCGGCTTTGGCATGCGCGTGTGATATATTCCCGACTCTCGCGGACTTCGTCGGCGGAGAAGCGCCTCGCGACCTGTCAGGCGTAAGCTTCCTGCCCGCGCTCGCGGGCGCGGAAACGCGTTCGGCCGTCGCCGTCTTCGACGAATACGGCCCTGTCAGAATGCTGCGCACGAAGGAATGGAAATACATACACACATACCCCTACGGACCTCACGCGCTGTACGATTTAACAAACGACCCCGGCGAGGAGCATAATCTCTATTCGAACGCTGAGCACGAAGCGCGAATTGTTCAGATGCGCGCAGAGCTTGACGGATTCTTCCTGAAATACGCAAACCCCGCGCTTGATGGCGTTCATGAGGGCGTTACTGGAACGGGTCAGTTTTGCCTTTGCGGCGGTAAATCGACGCGCCTAAGCACATACGCCCCCGCGCCCAAGACGGCGAAGGAGCTCTGACCAGCGCAATCGCCACCGTTATATGAAAAGAAAAGTCCGTTGTGGTTATAACACCATAACGGACTTTGAAAATACACCTTTAGGGGCTCGAACCCTAGACACCCTGATTAAGAGTCAGGTGCTCTACCAACTGAGCTAAAGGTGCGAAATTTCGACTAAGACAGTATATATCTTATCAAATTGGTTGTCAATAGCGTTGACGTGTTAATTGTTTCCGATGCGCGACTCTATACGCTTTCTGCTCATCGCCGCTTGAACGCCTGCGCCCTGTATGATGTCGGGCTTGTTCCAAACGCGGCTTGAAACGCTCTGTTGAAGCTGCGTATGCTCTGAAAACCTGAGCCGAAAGCGATCTCCGTTATGCTGTCCTCCGTGTCGGCTATTTTGCGGCAGGCTTTTTGCAACCTGAGCGCGTTTACATATGCGCGAAAATTCATGCCCGCGTTTCGCGAAAAACAGCGCGAAAGGTAGTGTGATTCATATGAGAGCGCCCTTGAAAGGCCGTCGAGGGTCAGGTTTTCCATGTAATGCGTCTCTATGTATTCGAACATACGACAGGTTATGTTGTTCAGGCTGTCAGACGCCGGAAACAGCGTCACATTGCGCGTGAAGCAGTCGCCTATGGCGTACAGCGCGCTTCTCACAGCCAGCGCGCCGAACTGCGCGCCGCGCGATGCCGCGCTTAGTATTATGCGCTTTGTCAATTCGTCGGGCGCGAAGGCCTGTATGTGGCAGCTCATACCATTTACCTGCCGCGCCAGTTCTGAGACCAGATCACCCGAAAACAGGAAAACGTTCACGTTCGAACTGTCTGGAGTGGAATATGAATGTATTTGTCCCGGCAGTATGAGCGCCATCTCGCCCTCGCGAACGGCGGCGCTTTCGCCTGCCGCCGCGACGCAGACTTCGCCGTATGCGACGTATATCGCTTCGAAATCCCTGTGCATGTGCGGCACGAACGAAAGGTCTTTATATGTGAAGCTCTTGTAGTGCCGCGTGTTCAGCGAGTTTTGCGCTTCGAAATAAAACATGCCATAACTTCTCTCTGAAAGATACAATTTGACCACATTATATCTGTTTATTGCTATGTTTAACAGCGTCAAAATGTTATACTTGCTCATATGACGATATATTGGAGGATAAAATATGGCTTGCGCGATGTTTTCCGACGAACGTTCCATTCCGCACCTTATCGCCGAAATGACGCTCATTGAGAAGGCGCGGTTTACGACTGGCTGCTCCCGCTTCGGCGCGATGGGGCTCGAGCGCTTGGGAATACCTTTCGTTAAGCTCATAGACGGTTCTCCCGGCATCAACTTCAATCAGCTTTTTCATGAATATGTGCTCAGCGGGCGCTCGCCGGGGGATTCAGACGTATACGCCGCGACATCGAAGCTCGTTCAAACTCTAAAAGACGGCGGCGTAATCGACGGCGATAAGCTGACAGGCGCGGAAAAGCGCGCATGGGATATTATATCGCGCAATATAGACGAGTGCTTTCCCGACGGCAGAGTCGAGCCGACCGCGTTTCCCGTGGGAATGCTGTTGGGCGCGACATGGTCGCCTGAGGCGGCGCGAGCGGTCGGCGAGGCCGCGGGGCGCGAGTTTGACGCGTATAAAATCGATATAATGCTGGGACCGAACATAAACATACACCGCGACCCGTTAAACGGACGGTTGTTCGAGGGATATTCTGAAGACCCGCGTCTCGTTGAAAAACTCGCGCCTGAGTTTGTAAAGGGCGTGCAGTCTGCGGGCGTCGCCGCTGAGCCTAAGCACTTCGCGGCGAATAATCAGGAGAGCGCGCGCATGAACGGGGACGAGGTGATTCCGACTCGCGCGCTGCGCGAAATATACCTGCCGGGCTTCCGCGCGTGCGTTTGTGAGGGCGGGGCTAAAACGATAATGAGCGCATACAACAAAATAAACGGCACGGCTTGCGCCATGAATAAAGCGCTGCTCACCGACATACTCAGGGACGAATGGGGCTTCGACGGCATGGTCGTGAGCGACTGGGGCGCGGTTTACGACCAAATAGAAGCTCTGCTCGCGGGCAACGACCTTGAGATGCCGCGCAACGCCAGCGTAGACGCGGTTATCGACGCGGTTTCCGACGGGCGCTTGGACGAGCGCGTGTTGGACCGCGCGATAGAGCGCCAGTTAAAATGCCTGCTGAAACTGCCCGCGACGACAGGGCACAAATTTAATGGCATAGACGAAGACTTTTCGCGCGAGGCAGCTTATTCCGCCGCCGCCGAGGGCATGGTGCTTTTGAAGAATAACGGTTCCTTACCGCTTTCAAAGGAAGGCAAGGTCTCGTTCATGGGCGAAGGCAGCCTGCGCTTTTTGGAATGCGGCGCGGGCAGCGCGCAGGTCATCACGAAAAAAACATCGTCGCTTTTCGTGCGCGCTCAGGAGAAGCTCGGCACTGAAAACGCGGTTTACTCTCGCGTAGATCGCGACTCCAACGCCGTCGTAGTCACCGTGCGCGCGGGCGGGCAGGAGGGGAAAGACCGAAAGGACTTGGGAATCGATTCGGCGGACAGGCAAATTCTAATGTCCGCAATCTCCGAAGCCAAAAAACTGGCGATACCCGTGGCTTTGATACTCAACGTTTCAGGTCCCGTCGATATGCGCGACTTTATCGACGACTGCGACGCCATACTCTGCGCGTTTCTGCCCGGCAGCGAAGGCGGCCGCGCCGCGTGCGACATACTGTTCGGAGACGTGAACCCATCGGGGAAATTGCCGCTCACATTCCCGGTCAGATATAAGGACTGCCCTTCATATCTGAACTTTCCGGGCTACGGCGGCAGGGTATGGTACGGCGAGGGCATATACGTGGGCTATCGCTGGTATGAAGCCCGCGACATAAAGCCCGCTTTCGCTTTCGGGCACGGGCTCAGCTATACCAAATTCGAATTGAGTGACTTTATCTGCGAAAACGGCGCGCTCGACGCCGACGCGGATTCGCCCGTCAGGTTCACTGTCAGGTTGAAAAACGTAGGCGACCGCGCGGGCAGGGAAGTCGTGCAGCTCTACGTTTCGCACCCAAATTCCACTCTGCCGAAGCCTGTTAAGGAACTCAAAGCGTTCAAAAAAGTGAGCCTTTCGCCGCGCGAGGAGACTACGCTTGAGTTTGAGCTTCATAAATGCGACGTTTCGAGTTTCGACGATAAACTGAACGCCTTCACGGCGGAGACCGGCGAATACATAGCGCTTATCGGCTTCGCAAGCGACGACATAAGGCTCTCGACTGGATTTCGAGTGATCGGCAAAAACCCATACGGCCTGAGCGCCCGCTGCCCTATAGGCAAGGCGCTGTCCGACCTGCGCTGCGTAGCCGTATTCAATCAGGTTTTTGACGGCATCGTAAAAGCGTCGGCTTTCGACATGCGCATGGACGTCTCGCCCGAATGGGAGCTGCGCGAAATGTTCGACTATTTCTTCAAAGGCAAACACAAGGAAAGAATCGAGGAGTTCTACAAAAAAATCGAGGCGCTTGATTAAGCGCCCCGATTTTGAATCATTCACGCGTGCTTTTGCTGTATCGCGCCCGCCATATCGTTTCTGTTTATATGCCAGTCGAGGTTATTGTATATCTCGCGCACTGCGCGCAGGAGCGGCTGGTCTTTATGCGATGCTCCGCTGTATCGCTGCACGCATAGCACCAGTGCCGAACCTAGCGTGGGCGCGATCACGCGATGAACCTTGCCGTATTGCCCCATGCATACGTGCAGGAAGGGCACTTCCAGCTCGTTTGACACTATGTGCGTCGTCCTTATGACTTCGAGCATGTCCTCCGGCGAATGCGCGCACATGGCAATTTTCACCATATCAGCGCCACGCGACGCGAGCGCCTTCGCGTGGGCGAGCGTTTCCTCGGCGGTCATGGGCACCCACGTGTGAGAGGACATGAGCACTTCGCCGCCCAGCGAGTGTATCTTGTCCACCAAATCGCGCTGTTTTTTGATGACGGCGGGGTCTTTTGACAGCTGTAATTTTTCTTCGCCGAACAAATCGCCCATTATGTCGCACATCGAAGCGCCCGCTTTTATCGCCGTCAGCTGTTCTTCGGCAATCACGTCGTCCGTGACTTCCGGCCTGTCGTTTCGGCGGTAGTCTATCGACATGATCGGCAAATCGCAGGCGGTGTTGTATATTCTTTCCAAGTGCTCAGGGTCGTGATACTCGCGCCTGAGTATATCCAAATGCACGGCGAACGCGTCCGCTCCGTCATAAATGGAGTTGCGCATCGAGTCGACGCATTCCTCCGGCGTGTATTCCGTTATCATGCTTACGAGTTTCGGGCGCTTAACCGATGGTGTTGTAAACAGCGGCCTCATTGCGTCAATCATCCTTTCAGACTCCAACATACAATAATTATACACCATACACACCGCGCGGTAAATGTTTTTTCTGCTTTCATTTAACATTTATGCTCTATAAATCTGTGATATACTCAGGGCGAAAGGCGGCGATTGAATGACGGCGATAGACATGATGCGCATAACGATTAGAGATATTGACGGCTTCCTCAAAATCAGGCTGGCTTTGGGCGAGACGCGCTATATGAACGAAAGGACGGGCGCGGGAATCATCTTGGTTGAGCGTGGGAGCGTCGTATACGAGCATAAAGGCAAACGCTTTTTATCCGATCCCAACCATCTGCTGGTAATGCCTCGTGGAATTACATATCACTTCGCGTGCACCGAGGAGAGCGTCAATTATGTCGTCAATATCGTGATAGACGATATTCCCGATTTTGACGACATTATTTCCGTAAGCATCGCGGGCAACCTGAGCTTCATTAAAAGCGTCGCGCGCCTTGAGGTTCTGTGGACTTTCCGCAAAACCGGTTACTGGCCGCGCTGCATGGCGGGACTGTACGACATATTCGCGAAGATAACGGATATAGAAAACGCGCCCTACGCGCCGGACTCGCAGTTTGAGCAGATACGGCCTTCCATAGATTATCTGGAATCAAATTGGGCCGACCCGGAGCTTACGAACGACGCCGCCGCCGCGCAGTCGGGCGTGTCGACCGTATATTTCAGGCGGCTGTTCACGAACAAATACGGCGTGTCGCCTATGAGATACGTAAAACTCAGGCGCATCGAGAAGGCGCAGGAGCTGCTGCTGGGTCAGTATATGTCAGTTACCGGCGTGTCGAAGGTCGTGGGCTTCAACAGTATATATCATTTTTGCCGCGCGTTTAAGAGCGCCACGGGTTACACGCCGACGGAATACCTGAGATTGAAAGAAAAGAATCTGTAGCAAAAATGTATAAAATAGCAATTCTCATATTTACAACATAAGCTTTAACATTGTATATTTTAGCTGACAAAAATCTGGCGGAAGGTTGAGTATTATGACGTTTGACGGTAAAGTTTGCGCGGTGACGGGAGCCGGCGGCGGCATAGGCCGCGCCTGCGTAGAGCTGCTTGCCAAAAACGGCGCGCGCGTTATTGCTCTTGACATAAACGGCGCGGCAGTCCAAAACGTAGCGGATTCGCTCTCCGGGCAGGGCTTTTTGGTAGAGCCATTCGCGGCCGACATAAGGGATTCCGAGCGCATTTGTTCAATAATGGATGACGTCGCCGCGAGATTCGGGAATATCGACGTGCTCATAAATAACGCCGGCGGGCCTTCCGACTGGATAGACCCCGTCAAATACCCGCGCGCGCGTTTCATAGACACCCGCGAGGACGCGTGGCGGAATACGATTGAAGTCAACCTTATGGGCACTATGATTGTGACGCACGCGGTTCTTAAACACATGATAGCCGCGAAGCGCGGAAGCATCGTGAACATCGGCTCTGTCGCGGGCGTGAACGGTTTAGCCGCAATGGCGGATTACTCCGCCGCGAAGGGCGGTGTCATTGCGTTTACAAAGGCGTTGGCGGTCGAGGTCGGGCGCTTGGGCGTGCGCGTTAACTGCGTTTCGCCCGGCTCGATACTCAAAAACGGCTCAGCGCCGAATACTTTTCTGGGGCGCGCGGGGCTGCCGGCCGACGCGGCGAACCTTTCGGTGTTCCTCGCAAGCGACGACTCTGATTTCATAACGGGTCAGAATTACGTTATCGACGGCGGGCGAACGCTCAGCATGAAATGCGATTAAAAGTATCATTTACCGCAACACCGAATGAACAAAAAGGAGAAAGTCAAATGCGTTTTTCAGGTAAAGTGGCGATTGCGTCCGGCGCGGGTTCGGGCATGGGGAGGCTTACCTGCGAACGCCTTGCGGCGGAAGGCGCGAGCGTTGTTCTGTGCGACGTAAACCTGAACGCGGCCGAGGAAGCCGCCGCCGAAATACGCAAAAGCGGAGCGCGCGCCTTGGCGATTCAAACAGACGTGCGCGACTACGCGAGCGTGAAGGCTGCCGTCGATTGCGCGAAGCGCGAGTTCGGCAGCGTGGACTACGTGCTCAATTTTGCGGGCGGCGCGTCAAGCCGCGTGTTCGGCGTGAAAGGCGGCTTCGCGGAAACCGATATTTCTATAATCGACTGGGGCTTGGACGTAAACCTCAAAGGTCCTGTATACTTCGCTCACGCGGCGCTTCCGCATATGTTCTCACAAAATTCAGGCGTTATTGTAAACCTCGGTTCGATCACGGGCGAGGAAGGCTCGGCGGGCGCTATCGATTACTCAGCCGCAAAGAGCGGCGTTATGTATGGGCTTACGAAATCGCTCGCGCAGTATGCCGCGCCGCACGGCGTGAGGGTTGTGTGCGTTTCGCCCGGCCCTGTGCTCACTCGCGCGGCGATGGCCAACATGCGCACGCTCGTGGGCAGAGCCGCGCGCCCTGAAGAGGTCGTGGACTTGATCTTGTACCTGTGTTCCGACAAGGCCGAGTTCATAACGGGCGTGAACTATATGATAGACGGCGGCAGAAGCTGCCTGCAAAAAGCTTGAGCGTTTATCAATTATGATATTTTAGGTTTCGGAATTTAATAGATTCCGACTGAGGAAATACACAATATCGAAAGGGGATTCAAGCATGAACAAGCGACTGGTATGCCTGATAATGGTCGTCTTAATGGCACTGGGAATGTCGGGCTGGGCGGCCGGCGAGGGCGATCGTCCCGTGCTCACCGTGTCGATAGCCGACAACATCAAGGTTGAAGACTTCGATACGAACGCCGTTACCAAGTACATCGAAGAAACTCTCGGCGTTGATCTGCAGTTCAACGTCTACGCCTCGGCCGATTACAGGGACAAGATGATGCTTGTCGTGAACAGCGGCGACAAACTGGACGACATAATCATCGGCGGCTTCACAGACACCATAGTGTACGAATGGGCGAAGGACGGCTCGATCGCTCCGCTCACCGAATACTACGCGAAGCCCGAAATTGCCGTGAACCTGTACGACGCCATGGAACGCGTCGGCTACGATTTCCGCGGCTCTATAACGATGCCCGACGGCGAGATATACTATATACCCACGCTCAATCAGTCATACGGAAACGAATGCCAGAGCAAGATGTGGTATTACGCGCCGTGGCTTGAGGAGCTCGGCGTGGACGTGCCCGATACAACCGAAGAATTCGAAGCGCTGCTCCGCTTGGTAGTCGAGAGCGACGTAAACGGCAACGATATTGCCGATGAAGTCGGCATCGCCGGCTACAACGGAATTGCTTCCAACTGGTTTTCGTACCTGATGAACGCGTTCGTTTACACCGACTTCGCGAATATGTTCATGAAGGTCGAGGATGGCGAGCTTTCATACTCGTTCACTGAAGACGCGTGGCGCGAGGGCGTCGAGTGGATAGCGTCCTTGATTTCCGAAGGCCTTATACCCACCGAGACCGTAACACAGGACATGACCGCGTGGAAGACGATGATAAACACGACCGACGTCACCGCGTTGACGTTCGGCTACCTCACGCCGTCTCAGGTCAGCGACACAGACGTCAAGAGCGAATACATCGCGCTTCCGCCCATCGCGGGACCCGACGGCGTGCGCTACACGCAGTATAACCCGTCAAAGGCGAGCTGCTCCATGGTTATAACCTCCGACTGTGAAAACGTCGAACTCGCTTTCCGCGTGGGCGATCTGATGGTCTGCGAAGAGCTCAGCATCGTGGCTCGCTTCGGCGCGCGCGGACAGGACTGGGATTATCTGTCCGACCTCGACAACGCTTCCGACTACGTTTCACCGTATCCGGGCTTCGACGCGTACATCGTCGTCTACAACGACGCTAACTTCTGGGGCTCGGGCGCGCCGCAGGGCCGTTCTTGGATGCAGGCTGGACCGTTCATTCGTCAGTACGGCATTGCCAACGGCATGGGCGTAAACCCCGCTACCGTGTCTAAATTCAGCGTCAACGAAGCGAGCGGCATCTGCCTGTATCAGCAGGGCGGCTACTTCCCCGATGAGACCGTAGTCAAGCTCATATACAACGACGAAGAGACCGCTATCGTAAACGACATATCCTCCACGCTCAGCACTCTCGTGAACGAGACCACCGCGAACTGGCTGCTCGGCAACGTCGAACTCAACGACGAAAGCTGGCAGAAATTCCTGAGCGACGTCGAAGCCGTGGGCGGCTATGATTACCTCGCCTGCGCGCAGGCCGCTTACAGCCGCAGCGTCGGATAACGCTCGCGAACACGGGCGGGAAGACCTGACGGTCTTCCCGCCGATATTTTAGCCGGAGATGATAACTATGCGAAAAAGACGGCTGCTGCTTGACATGCGGCGCGATTGGCAGTTATATCTGTTCGCGCTTGTTCCGCTTGTATACATCATATTATTCGCCTATGTGCCAATGGCGGGACTGCAAATCGCGTTCCGCGATTATTCGGGCAGGCTCGGAATGTTCGGAAGCGTTTGGACGGGCGCTTATAATTTCACCAAATTCTTCGGAAACTTCTACTTCACGCGAACGCTCACAAACACGCTTTTATTGTCGGCGTATTCAATAATAATCGGCTTTCCTATACCGATAGCCGTGGCGCTCGCCATGAACTGCTTGGGTTCGCAAAAGCTGAAAAACGTTTCTCAGACGATTATAACGCTGCCGCACTTCATATCCACGGTCGTGCTCGTGGGCATGATGTTTCAGATATTCTCCGCGCGCAACGGGCTTTACGGTAACGCCATACTCGCGATAACTGGCGCGTATCCCGACGACCCGTTTTCAGTGCCCGGCAATTTCCGCCATTTCTACATTTGGTCGGGCGTTTGGCAGGGGTTCGGCTGGAGCTCCATAATATATTTGGCTTCGCTTTCGGCGGTCGATCCGTGCCTGCACGAAGCCGCCACGATAGACGGCGCGAGCCGCTTCAAAAGGGTCATACACATCGATTTTCCGACGATACTTCCGACCGTCATTATAATGCTCATATTGAGAATGGGCTCGATAATGTCTATAGGCTTTGAAAAGGTTTTTCTGATGCAGAACAGCGTGAACCTCACGGCAAGCGAGGTTATATCGACGTATGTATATAAAATGGGTTTGGCGGCGGGCGGCGCGACCGATTTTTCATATTCCACCGCGATAGGATTTTTCAACTCCGTTGTTAATATGGTGTTGATAGTCACCGTGAACGCCATATCTCGTAAAATATCTGAAAGCAGTCTATGGTAAGGAGGCGGAAACCGTGAACAGGACAAACAAAATGAAACTTGCAGTCGGCGACCGCGCGTTTCTGGGTTTCTGCTATACGCTCGTTTTGTTGCTTACGCTTTTGGTGCTCTACCCGCTCATATATGTGTTTTCGGCTTCCGTTTCCTCCGCGAACGCTGTGCTTTCCGGGCGCATGTGGCTGTGGCCTGTTGACATATCGTTGATTGGCTTTGAGTACATGCTTCAGTATAAATATATCTGGGTCGGCTACATGAACACGATCATATACACGGTCGGCGGCACGTCGTTGGGCATCATAATGACGCTCATATGCGCCTATCCGCTGTCCCGCGGAAATCTGCGCGGGCGCGGTCTGCTCACGTTCATATTCACGTTCACAATGATATTCTCGGGCGGCATGATACCAAGCTACATGCTTATGCGAAATATCGGTCTTTTGAATACGCGCTGGGTTATGATTGTTCCTGGCTGCATGAGCGTTTACAACATGATAGTCACGCGCACGTTCATACAGAACACTATCTCTAACGAGTTGCTCGAAGCGGCGCGCATAGACGGCTGCACCGATTTCAAGTTTTTTGTCAAGATGGTGCTGCCGCTCTCGACTACAATCGTGGCGGTGCTGGCTATCATGTACGCCGCGGGGCATTGGAACTCGTATTTCAACGCGTTTCTGTATCTGAACAACAAAGATTATTACCCGCTGCAAATATTCTTACGGCAGATACTCGTGCAGTCCGATTTTGAAACCGACATGCTCGACCCGGAGGCGGCGGCGCAGCTGCAAACATTGCAGCAGTCGCTTAAATACTCCGTTATAGTGATAGCCATCGTTCCTATGCTTAGCCTGTATCCGTTCGCCCAGAAATATTTCCAAAAAGGCATGATGATAGGCGCGTTGAAGGGTTGACGCGCGGGAAGGAAACGAGTATATGTATAATGTGTACATCACAGACCACGTAACCGGTGACATAACGCCCGAGCGCGAGGCGCTCGCGGGCGCGAAGGTCGAGCTTTTGAACGCTAAAGACTGGCGCGAGGTCGCGGAAGCGGCTAAGGACGCCGACGCGCTCATGAACACGTACATGCCGAACGTTTGCGGCGAACTGATGGACGCTCTGCCGAATTTGCGCGTCATCGTCCGTTACGGCATAGGCGTGAATACGATAGACGTTCCGGCGGCGCGCAAGCGCGGCATACAGGTCGCGAACGTGCCCGATTATTGCCTTGACGAAGTGTCCGACCACGCCGTGGCGCTGCTCTTGACGCTCGTCCGCAAGACCGCTCTGAGTGATGCGCGCATAAAGCGCGACGCGGATTACTCGCTTTCATACGTCGCCCCGATAAGGCCGCTGCGCGGCATGAACGTGACGATCGTCGGTTTTGGGCGAATCGGCAGAAAAATCGCCGCGAAGCTCGCCCCGTTCGGCTGCGTCATAAGCTACGCCGACCCGTACCTGAACGGCGATATACAATTCGAGGGCGGCACGGCGCGCTCGGTAACTTTGGAGAGCGCGTATGAAAATGCCGACGCCATAATACTGCAAGCGCCCGCGACCGCCGAAAACTATCATATGCTCGACGCGGACGCGTTCAACAAAATGCGCCGCGCGCCCTATATCGTGAACACCGCGAGGGGCGAGCTTATAGACACCCTCGCGCTTTCTGACGCGCTGTCGCGCGGTTTGGTGGCGGGCGCGGGGCTTGACGTTATAGAGGGCGCGCCGCCCATCGCTAAAGACAACCCGCTGCTCTCGTTCGAAAACGCCGTGCTCACACCCCATTCGGCGTGGGTTTCCGAAAACTCGTTTATATCGCTGCAACGACTGGCGGCGCTGGAGGTCGCGCGCGCTCTCGCGGGCGAGGAAGTAAAATCGCCTGTGTATAAATAAACGGAGGCTTGAAGGCACTATGAGGATCATTCGTTATCAGAAGGACGGTTCCATACATTTCGGCGCTCTGTCGGACGGGAACGTAACGCGCCTGACGGGCGAAATAGGGGAGTTTACAAAAACCGACGACGTTTTCCCGCTGTCTGATGCGCGCCTGCTCGCGCCTGTCGCGCCGCCTAACATAATAGCCATAGGCCTGAACTACGGCAGGCACGCCCTTGAGAGCGCCATGAAGCTGCCCGACCACCCGCTCATATTCATAAAGGCATCCACGTCTTTGGCGGCGGACGGCGACGGCATCGTTCTGCCCGCTTGCGCGCCGGACGAGGTCGACTACGAGGGCGAGCTTGCGATAGTCATAGGAAAGGCGTGTAAAAATGCGTCCGAAGACGACGCTCTCGATTATGTGCTCGGCTACACCTGCGCTAACGACGTGAGCGCGAGAGACTGCCAGCTCAAACAGGATACGCAATGGGCGCGCGGCAAGTCGTTCGACACGTTCTGCCCGCTCGGACCTTGGATAGAGACGGAGCTTGACGCAGGCGACCTCGCCATAGAGACAAAGCTTAACGGAAATGTGATGCAGTCGTCGCGCACGTCCGATTTGATATTCGGCGTCAAAAAGCTCGTGAGCTTCTGCTCAAGGGACATAACGCTGCTTCCGGGCACGGTCATACTCACCGGCACGCCCGACGGCGTGGGCTTCGCGAGAAAACCGCCCGTGTTTCTGAAGCGCGGCGACGTTGTCGAAATAACAATAGAGGGTATAGGCACGCTTAAAAACGGCGTGGAATGAGCGAAACGGGAGGCAATGATATGTCAAAATTCAGGTTCTCGGTCGGTCCTTGGAACGTGCACACAGGCGCGGACTCATACGGCCCTGAAACGCGCGAACCAATAGACATTGAAACGAAGTTTCGGAAGTTTGCCGAATTGGGTTTCTCGGCGGTTCAGTTTCACGACGACGACGCCGTGCCCGACATGAACGCGCTTTCGGAAAGCGAGATAAAGGAACGCGCTCGCGGCGTAAAAACGCTGCTCGACAAATACGGCCTCAAAGCCGAGTTTGTCGCACCCCGTCTTTGGATGGACGGACACACTCAGGACGGCGGCTTTACAAGCTCCCGCGCCTCCGACCGCGAGTTCGCCATGTGGCGCGCCTACCGCTCGATAGATATTGCCAGAGAGCTGGGCACTGATTTGATTGTGCTCTGGCTCGCGCGGGAAGGCACGCTGTGCGCCGAGAGCAAAAGCCCGGTCTGGGCGACTAACATGCTGATAGACGCTATCAATAATATGCTGAAGTACGATTCGGGCATACGCGTGTGCATCGAGCCCAAACCCAACGAGCCCATAGACCGCTCAATATGCGGCACAATGGGGCACGTTATGGCAATATCGGCCGCGACGATAGACCCCTCGCGCGTCGGCGGGAATCTGGAATCCGCGCACGCCATACTCGCGGGACTTGATCCTGCGAACGAAATAGGTTTCGCGCTGGCGTTCGGAAAACTGTTCACAGTCCACCTTAACGACCAGAACGGCATACGCTACGATCAGGACAAATCATTCGGAGTCGAAAACCTGCGTCAGGCGTTCAATCAGGTGAAGGTGCTCATAGAAAACAACTACGGTTCGCGCGGCGAATACGTGGGCTTGGACGTAAAGGCTATGCGCACAACGTCGGACGAGGACTGCTATGAGCATCTGAAAAACAGCCTGAACGTTTTCAAGGCGCTTGAAGAAAAAGCGGGGCGCTACGATTACGCATACGCCAACGCGCTCATCGCCGACCGCAAATTCGAGCATTTGGAAATGTATGTTATGAACCTTATAATGGGCTTGGATAAATAGCGCCGCCGCGCGACTGTTTACTGCCCGTCGTCGAGGCAATTCACCCTAACGTATTCAAAGTCGGCGTACCCGCCGCGGACGCCCGATAGATTCATGCAGAATATGCCGGGGCGCGCGCCTACCCAACCTCCCGCGCTGAGCGCCGATTCGCCGCCTAAGGGCTTGAGCGAATCGGCGTTTTCGCCGTAATAAAACCTGTAGAGGCCGTTTCTGACGGATAGGCGCAAAAGCGCCTCTCCTGTCGGCCAACCGACGCTTTCGACCGTCTGTTCGTCGGCGATTTCGTCGTTTCGGGCGATGCCTCGCGCGAAAACTATACTGTCGCGTTCGAGCGCAATATAGCCGTACTCGCAGCCCATCGCCGCCAGCCCCGCGCGGTCGCCCGGCGACATGGACGCGCGGACGAGAACGTCCATGTCGAAATTGTACGACTGCATGAGCTGCGACAGAAACTGTCCCGCCATAAAAAGACTGTCCGCCGGGAACGCGCGCAGACGCAGTCCGCCGCCTGTGAACTCGCGCCAATCGGGGTTCGGGTTCGCCTGCCACTGCCATTGCATAGACATTCCGCCGTGAAAATCGTCGCTCATGTCGGGGCGCGCGCGGCGGTCGCCTTCGACGTCGGGCGCGTCGCCCGTCAGAACCGGCTGACCGCGCTCGCCCATCTCAGGCCAGCCGTCTACCCATTTCACGGGCTGCAAATGCGTTATTCTGCCGTACGCGCCCATATCCTGAAAATGCATGAAATAACCGTTTCCGCGCGTGTCCTCGACCCAACCGCCCTGATGAGGTCCGTTCACGAGCGTGTCGCCCTGCGAGAGCGTCACTCTGCGCTCATACGGACCGTAAATGTTTTTTGAGCGCAGCGCGAGCTGATAGCCGCCCTTCACGCCGCCCGCGGGGCAGAGTATGTAGTAATATCCGCAGCGCTTATACATTTTCGGGCCTTCGACCGTAACGTCGCCGAAATCGTCGCCGTTGTATACGAGCCTGCCTTTGTCGAGCACGCTCAGACCGTCGGAGCTGGTCTTATGCAGATACAGTATGTTGTTTATGCCTATTCTGCTCGCGGCGAAGCCGTGCACAATATACGCGCTGCCGTCGTCGTCGCGGAACGGACACGGGTCTATCCAGCCCACGACGTCTTTCACGCGATGCACGCTCCACTCGCCCGACGGGTCTTTCGATGTAAACGCCAGAAGTCCCTCGTCGGGCAGGCATACGTACACGTAAAACACGCCGTCATAAAAGCGTATGGAAGGCGCCCACGTCCCGCGCCTGTGCGCGGGCATATCGTAGCGCTCAAAAGGCAGGCGCGCGGCGGCGTAGCCCACCGTTTGCCAGCTCACGAGGTTTTTCGAGCGCATGACGGGTATGCCGGGCAGATATGTGAAGGACGACGAAACCATGTAGAAATATTCGCCGACGCGTATAACGTCGGGGTCGGAATAGTCGCCCTTTAATATCGGATTACGATACTTCATGCCTTGCGCCTCGTTTCATATATGGTCGCCCGTCGGACAGAGCGCGTTCTGCTTTAGGGCGCGTCACGAAATCTCGACTTGCGCCGTATCGTCTAAATCCACTTCGTCGCCTTCCGCGCCTATAACGCTCACGCCCGCGAGTTTTACGCCTCTCGCGTTTCTGATTATAAACCCGCGAGCGCGCATATCGGAGCAGCCTTCCATCATTGCGGGACGGCCGGGCTCGGCGTTTGCGTCCATTTCAACCGTAACGTCGCGCAGAGTTATCCTTTCAACGGGCATTTCCGCCAGCCCGTAGAAATAGCCCGCGCAAGCGCCGCAGTCGCGGCAAGTAACGCCGCTTATGAACACGTCCCTCAAGGCGGGCGTGCCGTCGTCCACGGGATACGGATTCTTGTCCCACACGCGCTTCGCCTTGCCTTCGTCTCCGCAGAAATAGTACATGTTGAACACGAACGGGCATATCACGCGCTCCATAACGAGATTGAAAAGCTGTATGCCCTCCACCGCGCCGCCGCGCCCGCGTCTGGTTTTGAGCCGCACGCCCCTGTCGGTTTCGTAGAACACGCAGTCGCTCACAAGCACGTTGCGAACGCCGCCGCTCATCTCGCTGCCTATAACAATGCCGCCGTGCCCGTGCAGGAAGTGACAGTTTGTGATTATTATGCGCTCGCACGCCCGACGGTCGGGGGTGTGCTGCGTGCCAGATTTGATTGCTATGCAGTCGTCGCCCACGTCTATCACGCAGTCGCTAATGCGCACGTCGCGGCACGCGTCGGGGTTTATGCCGTCGGTGTTCGGCGAATCGGGCGGGTTTTTGATCCGCAGGCCGCGAATTGACACGTCGTCGCACCGCAGAGGGTGAACCGTCCAGCACGGCGAATTTTTGAGCGTCACGTTTTCAATCGTAACGTGCGCGCAGTTTGAGAAGCACACAAGGTACGGCCTTGAATGCTCCAAGCTTCTGTTCTTGACCTTGTCCCACCAGAACGCGCCCTGTCCGTCAATCGCGCCGTCGCCCGTTATTCTGACGTTCTCGGCGTTCTCCGCGAACACGCACGCTTGATGCATAAGCTTTCTGTCGCCCTCAAATTCGAGGGGTATCAGCGGGTACGCGCTCTCGCTTTGATGAAACAGAAGCGTCGCGCCGTTTTCAAGCCTGAGAGTCGTATTGCCGTACAGGCGCACAGAGCCCGTCGGATAATTTCCCGCCGGCACGAACAATTCGCCGCCGCCACGCTGTTTCAGGCATTCGCACGCCGCCGCGAACGCGCGCGTCCAGTCAGTACCGTTTTCGGATAAATGCGCATATTCGATGATATTCACGTGTATCCTCCCAAACACCAAAATAATGAGTATACGCGCATTATATATGAAACCGCCGAAATATTCAACGTCCGTCAGACTAATCGAAAGTCACAAACGCGGCGGCGTGTTAAAGGAACTAATCGGCTGAGACCTCGGCTGTATGTATGAAGCGGCGGCATGAACACATGCCGCCGCCTGTGAGCCGCCTGCCCATGCGCGTGTTTACGTCGGAGATGTCCCCGAAGGGTAGCCTAAAAACCCATAAGCCTTTTGGCGTTTAACGAGAATATCATTTCTTTTTCGTTGTCTGACAGCCCGCAGTCGAGCGCCACGCCGCCTACGAACATGGCGGGATTGCTCGACGGATAGTCCGACCCGAACACGAAGCGCTCCGTGCCGAACAGTTTTACGCCGTGGCGCAGCACTCCGTAGCGGAACAGACCCGTGCCCGACAGATCCAGGCAGTAATTTTCGCTCATTTTCATTCTCGCGAGATGTCGCTCGAATTGGTCCGCCTCGCCCGGGTGCGCCGCCACGAGCGTGACTCGCGGGTGTCGCTTCACCATTTCGTCAATGCCGTCTAAGCCGCTCGAATGAAAGCTGACCACCATTGAATATTGCTCTGCCAGATCCAGTATTTCGTCGAAACCCTTTACCGAATAGTCTTTCCAGCCGTCCATATACGGCACTAACTCGCCTATCAGGCGATAGCCCGCCTTATGCATTTTCTCGATTCTCTCGCACGATTCCGTCACGTAATCAGGGTGAACGTGAAAGCCCGGCTCATAGAAATCGCCGTACAGTTCGCGCAGCTTAAGGGCTATTTCGTTGGCGGCTTCGAGCTTATCCCACACCGACCACTCGGGCTTCGCTGCGGTTCGCTTTATTATGACCGACCCGCAAATTTTCGATATGTTCAGACCCCGCATTATATCGAACGTGCCCTTCGGCGACATGTCGCAATACGGTATATGCGCGCAAATGTTCTCATCGTCCGTCAGAAACGGGTGCGTGTGAAAATCGATTATGTCAAATTCCATATATACCTCCGAATGAATATGATGCGCCGACGTTCCGCCCTCGGAGCTCCGCCCCGATTCGCGCGTCCATTCCTCAATTATATCATATACATTCGAATTTGTCCCGCCATTATTCCGTTTCCATAAGGCGTATCGGCTCGCCCTTAACGCCCTCTGACGAGACAGGCATCAAGTATATTCCGTCATTCGGCAAGTTCCCGACCTGCATCACATATGTCGCTTCGAACGCCCGCTCGCCGTCACCCATCGTAATATCGCTTATGTCGTAATACGCGTATGCGATCTCCCGACCCAACGCGTTCACGGGAACGAATCGCCATTGCTCCGACATAGTCGCATATGATAGACCTGCTCCTGAGCATATCGGACAGATCGTTTTATTCTGCCCAATCGCTTCGACAGCCGACATTTCCGCAGCGTTCAACATGCCGCAGCACATTTTGTCTGAATGCGCATACACGCCTGACGGTGTCCCGTAGTATACGGCGTTCATATCGAAATGCGTGTCGATTCGTTCGTAAGACTCTTCGGCGATACTGTATTCGCATGTTTGATATGTGGCAAAGGGCGTGTTGACGCTATAGACGTTAGTTATTGTAAACGTGTCGTGGGCGCTCTGTTCGGGCGACAGTTGAACAGTGTCCAGCTTAACGGCGTTTAAGTCAAACGAAACCTCGCACCGATCGTATGACGCATCGTTGTTTCCGACTTCGGAATCATTCATGCCTGAGCCGAGTGAGACATATGCCTTTAGCGAAACGGATTCCATTGGTTCTCCCGGTTGCGATAGTTCGGCATATACAATCAAGCTCCCGTTTTCCCGTACCCCGGTGTACCTTTCTGTGACTTCGCTTACGGATTCGCCTTCAAAGAACAGGCTAACCATCTCAACATGCAGAATTGTCCTGCCTGTGCGTAGCGCGTATTCAGCTACCGTTTCTCCGTCTATGCCGTTTATATAGCTCACTCCGCCGTCCCACGGAATGTAATCAATCGCGTATTTTTCTCGCTCGAGCGGTTCTATGCTCAAGACCGCGCGCGCCGTCTTGCCGTCGAACGCCGCCTCGCGCACCGTAAGACAAATACTTTCGCCTTGCGAGGTTCCCAACGACTGCGAGATCGTTCGCGACGCGTCGTCTCGCGGTGTCAAGCCTGCGTTCATGCCGAAGAAATCGAGTATTCCATATCGATTGCCCAGAGCCAGCGCCGTACCCGCCGCTATAAGGCAGATAGCAGCGACGAGCGCTATCGTTCGATATGCCATCATTCTTTTCATATCAGCGTCCTCCTTCAGATTTGCAAGAGTGTGTTTGACTTTGTCAGTATAATCTTTCGGATCATCGCCGAAGGCCTTCGTCCAGTCCGGCTCGCGCCATTTTTCTCTGTTCATGTCTCGTCAACCTCCTTAGCATATATGCGCCTGACCAGATCTTTCCCTTTACAAACCCTCCATTTTGTTGCACCATATGGTATGCGCAATGCGCGGGCAACTTCTTTTAACTCCATGCCGAGTGCGCAGTGCATTACGAGTGGCAGCCGGTATTTCCGCTCCAGCGAGTTTATCGCCGCGCGTAATTCACCGTCTGGAGGCGCTTCCGCCGCGATGTCTTCCGTCAACTCCGATGTTGGGTGTGTGTTTCTTACGCGCAATATTTCTTTGCAGCGGTTTATCAGTATCCTAATCAACCATGTCTCGAAGAAAGAGTCGTTTCTGAGCTTGTCGATATTTGACCACGCGGATATCAACGCGTCCTGAACCGCGTCTTCCGCGTCGGATGGACGCGAGACGACAGATACGGCAACGCGGTACAACCGCGTTTGTATGACGCGCACACGCTCGCAAAACTCGTTCTTATCCAACGGCTTATCTCCTTTATAACAAAATTCCGGTGACACTTATTAGATGGAATCAAGAATAGCTACGGCGGTTTCACACTGAATCTTTACAAAAACTAAGGCGCCGTACACGCCGACGCCTTCTCTGTATTTTGTTTTCTGTTTAGTTTCCGCTTCCGTCGGCGACCGCTCTCGCGCGCCCCAGACCGCCTCCCGTTATGTTGAGGAGCACGCTTTCGTCGGGGTTTAGGCGGCCGTCCGCCCGCGCCTGAATCAACGCCGCGAGCGCCGCGCCCGCTTCCGGGCATATCTCAGCGCCCTCGCACTCTTGAAACAGCGCCTGCGCGGCGCTTATTTCGGCGTTTGTGACCGCGTACATTTCGCCGTCGGACTCAGCGAGCGCGTCGAATACTCCGCCGCGAATCGAGTATGGCGGCTTGCGGTTTGTGAGCACCTTGCCCGACACGGCTTCAATATCGCGCTTCGCGTCCGCCTCGTTTTGCGGAAGCAACTCGCTTAAGTGTGCGCGCCACGCGTTCGTCATAGGCGTGAACGGAGTATTCTGTGCTAAGTGCAGCCGCATTTTACGCGTCTTTGTAAGCCCGAAGCCCGCGAGACGGAGCGCGGCTTCGTGCGCCGCTATGCCGCCTGTGCCGCTGCCGACCGCCTGAAAATAGTTGTCCGCGAGATCGCCCGTCAGTTCGTATGCCGATAGCACCGTCGTGCCCATACCGTCGCGCCGCGCGACGTTTTTTGCGCCGCCTTCCGACACATAGCCGTCCCTTTTGCACAGCATGTCCGCATACGCGATCGCGTCCAGATAGTCGCCGGGCACGGGTATGATATGTACATTTTCAGCGAGCGGTCGCGTAAGCCACACGTCGCCCGCGTTCGCTTCGGGCACCGTCACCGTCAGTGAAATGCCGTTTTCGCTCGCGGCGCGCACGAACGCGCGCGCCGTGTTTCCGGCCGAGGCGACCACGAGCGTCAGATTTCTGTCCTTTGGGAAGCGCGACAAAACCGAATACGCCTCCGTCTCTTTGAACGACGCCGTGCGCATTTTCGCGCCTATTTCCGGCCACCAGCCGTTGAAGCAGACGTACAGCCTTTCAATGTCTAAGCGCTGCGCCAGCCCGCGGCTTTTATATGTAACCGGCGCGGCCGAGCCTTCGAGCCTGTCCCAGAAGGGCAGAAAGTCGGCGTATTTGTACAGACCGTCCGCGTCCGCTCCGATTTTCAGCGCGCGTCTGTATTCTGTCCTTAAAAGCCCCGTTTCGCCCGGCGCGCCGTTTGAAAGGCGGTCGTCCGCATACGCGTTTTTCGTGGCTGTTCCCACGAGCTTATATTCAGTCATATCGCGTAACCTCCAAAAAGATTGACGAATCTGTCGGAAAACTGTATTATGTTGCGTGTGAGAAACGCTGTGGGGTGATTATATGCGAATCAGGCGGCTGGGTAATTTTTCCGCCGATTGCCGCGTGTACGGGCTGGTCGTACTGCACCTGTTTCGCCGCAAAAACTGGCAGGGCAGACCGCCGCACGTCGTGCGCGCCGAAAACTTTTTCATATTCATACACAGAGGCGCGGTCGATTTTCATCAGCAGGGCGAACCTCCCGTCACCGCGCGCACGCACGATATGGTTTATATCCCCAAGGGCATCGTCTGCTCCTCCGTGTATTCTGCCGAGGAAACCGAGATTTCCGTCATACAGTTTCAGATGGCGGACGACGATGGCGATTTTACGCTCAGCGATTCGCTTGAACTGATGGAAGCCAAGCAGGCCGCCCGTTACGAGCCGCTGTATTACGCGTTCCACAAGATCGGCCCGTGCGTCAACAAGGCCATGCACTGCGCGGGCGCGCTTTACGACCTGCTCACGCAATTGAACCTGTCCGGCTATGACGCGTTCAACGACCGCGATTTCGCTTTGATTTCGCCGGGCGTGGATTTGCTCGTCGATCGCTTCCGCGAGAATATTCCGGTTTCGGAAATGGCGAAAGCCGCCATGGTCAGCGAGTGCTATTTCCGCCGTCTGTTCAAGCGCTTCTTCCTGCAATCGCCCATATCGTACCGCAATTATTTACGCGTGCAATACGCGAACGACCTGTGCGCGAGCGGCCTTTACACGATGAGCGAGGCGGCGAACGCTGCCGGAATAGACAACGCGAGCTACTTTTATCGCCTGAACAAACGGTTCATGAAATAGCGCCCACGTCTTCGCAACTTTAGGAAAGCATATCACGTTCGCCATCTTCACGCAAGCTCAGCCGCGAATTTTGTATCATATTGTGCATGTTCTATCGCGTTTTGTGGATTTCGCTCCGCATGTGCGCGATATATAATGATATTGTCAAAATTCTACGAAAGGCAGTGAAGATATGGCGTTAACCAGCGAATATATTAAGAAAGTCGCAAAAAGCTACGGCGCCGATATCGTCGGCATAGGCAATATCGAGCGGTGGAACACCGCGCCTTTGCAGATGGATCCCAAGCAAATCATGCCCCGCGCGAAATCAATAATCGCAATGGGCTTCCGCGTGTTCCGAGGCTCTCTGCGCGGCGTCGAGGAGGGCACGTACTTCTCCAACTATTCCGCCATGGGCTACGGCGGCATCACATATCTGTATATGCCCATGACAATACTCAACACCGCCAAGGTCATCGAGGACGCGGGCTACGAAGCCGTGCCGATGGGGCATCAGAGCGATTGGCGCGCCATCGACAACAAGGGCAACCTGAACAAGCGCTATTCACGCCCCGTCGCTCCCGGCAAGGCGAACCCTGACATTATGATTCACCTGCGCATAGCGGGCTACCTGTGCGGACTGGGTGAGATAGGCTACAGCAAAATGCTGCTCACGCCTGAATTCGGCCCGCGCCAGCGCGTCGGCATCATAATCACCGAAGCCGAGCTTGAGCCGGATCCGATAATGCCTCCGGGCACGCTGTGCAACCGCTGCAAGGCGTGCGTGCGCGAATGCCCCGGTCACTGCATAAGCGACACAAAGACGGTCAAGACAAATCTGGGCGGCTACGACGTAGAATGGGGCGAGCTCAACGAAGATCAGTGCAACATTTCGTTCGTCGGCGGCGAAAAGTGCAAGCCCGGACAGATGGGCAACGACTACAACGGCGAAGGCACCCGCCCGAGCTTCATATCGCCCTTCTTCAAGAAACCGCGCAATCTCTACAACACCGGGCAAGCCGTTTGCGGCGCTCGCGGCTGCACTCGCGCCTGCATGATAAGCCTTGAAAAGCGCGGCGTGCTCAAGAACAAGTTCGTAAACGAGTTCCGCACCGAAAAGCCGTGGACTATCGACTGGTCGGACGAGACTCTCGCCGGAGGTTCGGTTTCCGAAAACTTCAACCCGCTGTACGCGGATAAGGAAAAGGGAAAAGGCGCTCCCATCAAATACGACAAAGACGAAGTGGACTGACGTTTCAATGAAATTCGCGATAGGCTATCAGCTCGCGGAGGGCGGCGAAGCGCCCTTCGCGGAGCTGGTCGAGACATACCTTCCCTCCATATCGGAGGTGTACTTCCCGTGGCTTGACGTGCCCAGCGGCCGTTCGGCGCTCTCCACGCGCCACGGTTCGACCGACTGGACGGCTCAGGCGCGTCTGGAGGACGATTTAGCGCGCATAAAAGCCATGGGCGTCAGGCTCGACATACTGTTCAACGCCAACTGTTACGGTCGCGTCGCCATATCGGAGCAGCTCAGAAACTCTGTGTGGTCGATACTCGCGCATCTGCGTGAAACCGTCGGAGGGGCGGACATACTCACCACCACGTCCCCGTTCATCGCCGACTGCGTAAAAAAACGCTTTCCCGAAATCGAGGTTCGCGCTTCCGTCAATATGTGGCTGGGCACTGTCAGGGCGATGAGCCTGTCGTCGGATTTGTTCGATTCGTTCTACGTTCAGCGCGAGTACAACCGCGATTTAGAGCATATCGGGCGGCTCAAAGCGTGGTGCGACGAAAACGGCAAGGGGCTTTACATGCTCGCCAACAGCGGCTGTTTCTCGTTTTGTCCCGGTCACAGTTTTCACGATAATCTGGTCGCGCATGAAAGCGAGATTTGCGAAACCGTGAACGCAGACGATTTCATGCCCTACACCTGCTGGCGCTGCCTCAAAAACCCCGAGAACCGCCACATGGTTTTGCAAAACAGTTGGGTGCGCCCCGAGGATATTCACAACTACGAAGGTTTGTTTTCGACCGTGAAGCTCGCCACGCGTATGCACGCGCGCCCCGGAATGGTGGTCGACGCGTATGCCCGCGGAAGCTACATAGGCAACCTGCTCGATTTGTGCGAGCCGGGCTTCGGCCCGGCGTTCGCGCCGTATATCGTCGACAATCACGCGCTGCCGGACGATTTCTTCGCAGTAACGTCTACATGTTCGCGCGAATGCCACAAATGCGATTACTGCCGCCGCGCTATGGATCGGGCGCTCGTGCGTATGGAAGCGTCTCCCGGCGACGGGGGATTTTGCCCATAATCAGAACACGCAAAAATTGAAAGGAGAATACGCCCATGAAGAAACTCTTAACCATTCTGGTCGCGCTTGCCCTTCTCGCGTGTCCCATGGCATTCGCCGAAGAACCGGTCACGCTCACCGTTGCCGTCGCCGACAAGACTAACGTCGAAGACTACAACACGAACCTGATGACGCTATACATTGAAGAACAGCTCAACGTCGATCTTCAGTTCCAAGTGTACGCGTCCACCGACTACAACACCAAGATCAACATCAAGGTGCAGTCGGGCGACGAATTGGAGGACATCATACTCGGCACTTTCGGAGATGGTCTGGTGTTCCAGTGGGCGCAGGAAGGCGCTATCGCTCCGCTTACGAAGTATTACAAAGACGCTTCGACCGCTCCGAATCTGTTCGAGGCCTTCGAGCGCACGGGTTATGATTTCAGGGGCGACATAACGCTGCCCGACGGCGAAATCTACTATATCCCCGTGTACAATCAGAGCTACGGCAACGAATATCAGGCGAAGTTCTGGTATAATCCCGCGTGGCTCGAGCAGCTGGGCGAGGATTTGCCTGAGACGATCGACGAGCTGCGCGACCTGCTGAGCAAGGTCGTCGCGACCGACCTTAACAATAACGGCGAAGCGGACGAGATAGGCATCGCCGATTACGACGGCATCAACGGCCGCTGGTTTTCATACCTGATGAACGCGTTCACGTATTACGACCACTTGAACGATCACATGGTCGTCCACGACGGCACTGTGTCGTTCGCCTACACCGACGAGAAATTCCGCGAGGGTGTTCTGTACATCGCCGACATGATCGCCGAAGGCCTTATCGCCAGCGAATCGATAACCCAGGATAACGCCACGTGGAAGAACATGATAAACGCGTCGGATCACTCGACGTTCATCGTTCCCTACACCACCCCGAGCCAGATACTCGATCTCGAACTCAAGAGCAAATATGTGGCTATGCCGCCCGTTAAAGGACCCGACGACGTTTGCTTCTCCACATTCAACCCGTCGAAGGCGAACTGCGGAATGGTCATATCCGCCGGCTGCGAGAACATAGAAAAGGCGTTCGAGGTCGGCGACCTGCTCACAAGCGAGCTGATGGGCATCACGCAGCGCTGGGGTCAGAAGGGGCAGGATTGGGATTACGTATCCGAAACCGCCGACCCAAGCCAGTACGCGGGCACATACAGCATTTTCGGCGCTGTAATCGTTGTGTATGACGACGCGAAGTTCTGGTCGAGCGGCGGAATGCAGAACCGTTCGTGGATGCAGACCGGTCCGTTCGTGCGCCAGTACGGCATCGCCGCCGGACGCGCCACCAAGGTCGGCAGCGCTTCCGATTACGACCTGCACATCGCCGATGGCGACATACTGTATCAGACAGGCGGCTTCGCGCCCGCAGAATACATATCCAAGCTGATCTACTCCGAGGACGAGCAGGCTGTCGTCACGAAGATCTCCGAGGATCTGAACACATACGTAAACGAAACCGTCTCCGGCTGGCTGCTCGATTCTTCCAAGCTCACTGACGACGCGTGGAACGCGTTCCTTGAAGGCGTAAGCTCTTTAGGCGCGGAGGAATGGCTGGAATGCGCTCAGGCGGCGTATGACAGAAGCCAGTTCTGATTCAACGCAAGCATAAAAGCAAAGGAACGCCGCGGGTACGCCTACGGCGTTCCCTCTCGATGGGAAATGTTTTCGGGGGAGGAGCACACATGCGCAGAAGAAGCGCGTTCTGGGTGGACGTAAGGCGCGATTGGCGGCTGTATATGTTTTTGCTTATACCGATTGCGTACATAGTGCTGTTCGCGTATGTCCCGATGGCGGGCATACAGATCGCGTTTCGCGATTTCAGCGCCAGAAGGGGTATGTTCGCAAGCGAGTGGATAGGCTTTCAGAAGTTTCTGGAGTTCTTCGAAAGCTTTTACTTCAAGCGCATCATATCCAACACGCTGATACTTTCGGCATATTCGATACTGTTTTCGTTCCCGTTCCCGATCATAATGGCGCTTGTTATGAACTGCCTGCGCAGCCGTAAACTGCGCAATGTCTGCCAGACAATTACTACGCTTCCGCACTTTATATCCGTCGTCGTGCTGGTGGGCATGATGTTCCAATTCTTCAACTCGCGAAACGGCATATACGGTAATATCGCGCACGCTGTAACCGGCGCGTACCCGAGCGACCCGTTCGCGTCGCCCGGCAATTTCAGGCATTTCTTCATCTGGTCGGGCGTTTGGCAGAACTTCGGATGGAACTCCATACTGTACCTTGCCGCGCTCACTGCCGTCGACCCAGAGCTGCACGAGGCGGCGACGATAGACGGCGCTTCGCGCTTTCAAAGGGTGAAGCACATTGATTTTCCGACTATACTGCCCACAATAGTTATCATGTTAATTTTGAGGACAGGCAGCGTGATGACTATAGGCTTTGAAAAAGTGTATTTAATGCAAAACGATATGAACCTGTCCACGAGCGAAATAATATCCACCTATGTATATAAAGTGGGGCTTTCCGCCGACGGAGCGACCGATTTTGCGTATTCCACGGCTATCGGCTTGTTCAATTCTGTAGTAAATATGCTGCTCATCATAACCGTGAACCGTATTTCCGATCGCGTGAGCGGAAACAGCATGTGGTAAGGGGGCACGGACGATATGAGAACGGCATTCAAGCGACACAGAATTGGCGTATCCCGCGGCGACCGCGTGTTTTTCGCGGTTTGCGCGCTCATCGTGGGCGTGCTCACATTGATCGTTTTATACCCTATCGTATACGTGCTGTCCGCTTCGTTTTCGTCGGCTCAGGCCGTCAGCTCGGGCAGAATGTGGCTGTGGCCGGTCGACGTGACCACGGTGGGCTACCGATATATACTTCAATACCGATCCGTGTGGGTTGGCTACTGGAACACGGTGGTTTATTCGCTCTCCGCGACGGCGCTGGGCATTATACTCACGATGCTGTGCGCATACCCGCTGGCGCGCCGCAATCTGCGCGGGCGCAAGTTTTTTACGCTCCTTTTCACGTTCACGATGATATTTTCAGGCGGCATGATACCGAGCTATATGCTCATGAAGAACCTGAAACTACTGAACACCGTCTGGGTCATGATCGTGCCCGGTTCGATGAGCGTTTACAACATGATCGTCGCGCGCACTTTCATACAGAACACAATTCCAGATGAGCTTATCGACGCTTCGCGCATAGACGGCTGCACGGATACAATGTTCTTTTTCCGCATATTGCTGCCTTTGTCCATAACGATAATGGCGGTGCTCGCCATGACGTACATCGCAAGCCATTGGAACTCATATTTCAACGCGTTTCTGTATCTGAGCGATAAACGGCTGTACCCATTGCAGATATTTCTGCGCCAGATATTGATACAGAGCAATTTCGAGGCGGACATGCTTGACGCGGACGCCGTAGACCAGATGCAAACGCTCTCGATGCTGCTCAAATACTCTGTTATCGTCGTTTCGACCGCGCCCATGCTGTGCGTGTTCCCGTTCTTTCAGAAGTATTTCCAGAAGGGCGTTATGATAGGCTCGATAAAGGGTTGACACTTTAATTCCACTGTTGAAACAGCCGCGCGGCCGATCATGCCGCGCGGTTTTTCTTACCATATCTGCGCTCTGTTAAGTCCGCATGTTCGTTTACAGTCTCTCGCAAAACGAAACGCCCAATACAAAATCTTTGCCCCATCTTTGCCGCATAGTATGTATAATTGAACCATAGCGTTCAGGTGTGACCTTTTCGCCTGTGCGATTGAAACTGTTAAGAATACATGAGGAGTGATTCTTGAATGGTGCTGGCATTGGTTCTTTTCATACTTACATACGTGCTCATGCTGACTTTGCAAAAATACCGCCCGTGGATCGCGCTTTCATCCGCGTTCGTGTTCGTCGCGCTAGGTCTTGCCGGGGTTTTTGAATTAAGCCTCGGCAACGCTGTAGGCGCTGTAGACTACAATGTACTGTTGATGATTGCGGGCACTATGGGCGTCGTGTCGCTTTTCATAGAGAGCAAGATGCCGGCGAAGTTGGCTGAAATGCTCATCTCGCGCGTTCCGAACGTCAAGTGGGCGGTTTCGGCACTGGCGCTGTTCGCGGGCGTTATAAGCGCGTTCGTCGACAACGTGGCGACCGTTTTAATGGTCGCGCCCGTCGGCATGGCGATTTCGCGCAAGCTCAAAATATCGCCCGTGCCTGTGCTCATCGCCATCGCCGTATCGTCCAACCTTCAGGGCGCGGCGACGATGGTGGGCGATACCACCAGTATGCTGCTCGGCGGATATGCCGGCATGAATTTCCTCGACTTCTTCTGGATGAACGGAAAGCCGGGCATATGCTGGGGCGTCGAGCTGGGCGCTCTGGCGTCTCTGTTCGTGCTTCTGTTCCTGTTCCGCAAGGAGAAGGTCGGCGTAAACTCCGGCGTTGAAACGCGCGTCAGCGATTACTTTCCGTCATTCCTGATGCTCGCCGTAGTCGCCGTTATGATAATCGTTTCGTTCCTTCCGCAGCCGGACGACGGTCTGCCGCTCGCTCTGTACAACCTGAAAAACGGCCTAGTCTGCGTCGCAATATGTCTGATAGGCTTGGTTCGCGCCTGTATACGCGGAAGAAGCGCCGCGCCTGTTAAGCGCGCCCTAAAGGATCTGGACACCGACACGCTGCTTCTGCTGTTCGGCCTGTTCATTGTAATCGAAGGTATCAGGTCTGCCGGCGTCATAGACGCGGCTGCCGGACTGTTCTACAACATCGCAGGCAACAATCCGTTTCTGCTGTACACGCTCATAGTGTTCGCTTCTGTCGTGCTGTCCGCGTTTATAGACAATATACCGTATGTGGCGACAATGCTTCCCGTCGTTCATGGAATCGCCGCGCTTATGAACAACGGAGCGGGTATGGAACCGTATGTGCTGTATTTCGGCCTGCTCACGGGCGCGACGCTCGGCGGCAACCTGACCCCGATAGGCGCTTCCGCCAACATTGCTGCGATCGGCATACTGCGAAAGAACGGCGAGACTGTCACCACGCGGGATTTCCTGCGCATAGGCGTGCCGTTCACGCTCGCCGCGGTACTTGCGGGCTACGCCTATATATGGCTCGTATGGGGAGTTTAGCAAAAATATTTCAAAATCCGATTGGCTTGCATACGGCGACGCATTATTAACTTGACGCAGCGACGGCCTAATAATACAATATTATGGCTGTGTAACAGCCGCAGATAAACTGCGGCGCACTGTTGGAGTATATAATTATGCGAGACGACGTTACGACAATATCGGAGCTTAAGCGGGCGATAATCGGGCTTGTGAAGAGAAAGGGCTGGGGCGACGAAAACGGCGTGCAAAACCCTCAGCAAGTCGCCATGGCGATGACCGTCGAGATGAGCGAACTGCTCGAGCATTTTCAGTGGCTGAACGCTTCCGACGTGGAAAAACTTCTGAACGGCGGCGACCCCGAGCGAGTCGCGCTTATAGCCGAGGAATTTGCCGACGTGCTCATGTACGGCTTTCAGCTTGCCGACTGTCTGGGCATAGACGTGTCAAAGCAGATAGAGCGCAAGATTGGCATCGTCGAGAAACGCCGCTGATATGTTCATACACGCTTCGCTCGTCGCGAAAGCCGACGGCGGCGAGCTTGAAAACGCCGACATATATTTCGAGCTTGCGTCTTTGAGCAAAACGCTGTACGCTTACTGCGCGCTGTCTCTGTATAAAGAAGGTCTGCTGGACATCGACAAGCCCTTATTCGAATACGCGCCAGGCGTCTTTCTCTCAACCGACGCAAACGCCAAGCGCATTACGGCGAAGGACGTTCTCAGGCATTCGACCGGCTTGAAAAACTGGGACGCCTGCGCCGACAAAAAATTCTCATTCGACGTAGGGCAGGCGTTTCAATATTCGGGAGAGGGCTATTTCTACCTTCAAAAATGCATCGAGAGCGCGTTTTCGCTGTCTTTTCAAAGATTGCTCGATAAATACGTGAATAACCCGCTGGGCTTGCGAATCGCGAGCCGTTTCATGAACATACCCAACAGTTGCTTCGTAGCGTATCCGAACTTATGCGATGGTGAATACGAACCCATTGATCGCGCGAACGCCGCGTATTCCGCGTATGGCACGGCGCGCGATTACGCCGCGTTCCTGCGCTGTTTCCTGCTGGGCGACATGGCGAAAACCGCGTTGTCCGCGGACGTGCGCGTGAATGACCGCATTCGCTGGTGTCTTGGCTGCGGGCTGTACGGAGAACGCTACGCCTTTCAATATGGCGACAACGGCGATTTTCAGGGTTTCTACTATGTCGATCTTGAAGAAAAACGCGTGTGGCTGCGGCTTGAAAACGACAGGCGTGGACTTATGAACGCCGTGAACGAAATCAGCCCGGACGACTTCCGTCAGGGCGTCAGGGATTTTCTTGCGGTTCAATACGCCGACTGAATTTGCTTTAATTACGCGATAGCCTATGTAACAATATATCCGACTTCACGTCTCGTGCACTGTTTTCGGCTTGATTTTTCTGCCAATATATCGTATAATCTCTTTATGTAATTTGATTTATCAATTTGCGCGAATGTAAGCACGCCATATAGTAATATTGCCTGTTTGAGGAAAGGGGCGTTAACTCATGAAGCATATATCAAAAATACTCTTAGCCGTGACCCTTATCGCGCTTATCGCCTTTATGCCGTCCGAATTATGCACTCCGGCATCGGCTCAGCTCGATACTGTTTCGTATTACGAAGACGGGCTTATATTTTTTGAGTGCGAAGAGTACGAAGCGGCTTACGAGTCGTTTTCGCAGGCGCTCGGCTATAAAGACAGCGTGAACTGGCAAGTATACTGCGCGGCGCTTTTATCAATCGAGGAAAGCGACATACAGACTGCCGCCGCGAACCTTGAACTGCTCGCCGCGCAGGAATTTGAGCAGGCGGAAAAGTGGCTCACATATTGTTACGCGCGCGACGCACAGTCCATAGGCAACTACAATTACGCCCGCCAGCTCTACAAAACGCTGTTGGGCGTGGGCGACAGTCTCGACAGATACAACGAAATGCATGCGCGCATAATGGGCGTATACGACGGCCCGGAAGAAGAAAAATCTCTTATAGCGCCCGAAAAACAGCCCATCGACGCGCGCGTCACGTCGTATATAAGCATATACGCCGGGCCCGGCTCGCACTATATGAAACTGCCCTTCAAAATCGACACCGACCACGAGATATGGGTCTACGACGGCTACCGCACGGGTTCAAGCTCGTGGTATATGATAGGCTTCGAAAGGGACGGTCAACCCTACCGCGCGTGGGCGAGCACTGCGCGTGTGGACGCCGATAAAAACGTGCCGTGGGCGGCGGCGGCGAGAGCCGCGAAATGCACTCTCACCGAGGAAGTCTGCCCGCTGTACGGCCCGGGCGACGACTTTGCCCCTCACGCGTTCACGCTCAAAAAGGGCGCGCTCGTCTCCGTTGTGGGCGCGGAGGGCGCGTACAGCCTCTTGGACATCAAAAGACCGACCGACGATAAGCCCGCATACGTGTGGGTGCCGACCGAAAAGCTGAAATAACGCGTCTCAAGCGACGCTTCCGACTATCCGCCGGCGGCGGCTTATCAATTCTCGGGGAGGCCTAAGTCTATGAGAAAAACAATCTGCTTGTTATTGACATGCGCGCTGCTGCTATCGTGCTGCCCCGCCATGGCTAACGACATGCAAAAGGGCGAATCGCTCATCACGAGCACGATTCCTGAACTTGAGGATTACCTTTTCAAAGGCATTGAGGACTCGGCGCGCCTGAGCGAGTTGATAGAAAAATTCTACACCGCGAGCGGCAAAAACGGCAGATCGCTTGCGGCGTACTGCGAGGTGCTTCTGTATATATCGCAGGAACTATACAAACTCGCCGAAAAGAGCGCGCAGAAGATTGCCAAAGACGATGAATTTTCCGAATATGTCAAAGACGAAATCGAGAGCGAGTTTATAGAGAACGGACAGGCGCTTTTGCTTTACGCTTCCGCGCGCAGAGCCGAAGCGGAGGAAAGAGTTGACGACGCCCTCGCGCTGTACGACGAATGCTACACGTTTTTTGACGCCGGAACGAGGAGCGCGGCTCTCAGGAACACCGTGCTCGAAGAAAAATACAAAAACGGTATCGCGGCGTTTGAAGCAGAAGACTACATAACGGCAAAGGATTTTTTCACATACACCGACGAATACAACTATAAAAACAGCGCCCACATGCTGGAGCTTACGCAGATAGAGCTCTCTGCGACCCCGAAGCCCACGCCCACGCCGACCCCCACGCCGAAGCCCACCCCGTCTCCGAAACCGACCCCTACGCCCACGCCAAAACCGACGCCGAAACCCACGCCGACCCCTACGCCTAAACTGGATTATTTGATCGTTCGCGAAAACATGTCAGATTCGCAAAAACTGCAAGGTGTTATTGGAGCAAGTAACAATCATTTTGCGTTCCTTGAGGAGAACGGAACGGTTGTTGCGATTGGTGAAAATGTGGACGGTCAATGCAATACTGAAGACTGGCGCGATATAGTTGCTGTTGCGTGCGGAAAGATGTTTAGTCCCTTTGAAACTTCGCACACTGTTGGCTTAATGAGCAACGGCAGAGTTGTAGCGATTGGCGATAATAGTAGTGGACAATGTAACACAAATGATTGGCGCGATATTGTTGCCATTAGTGCTGGCTTTGATTACACTGTTGGACTTAAGGCGGACAAGACTGTAGTCGCTGTAGGAGACAATAATCATGGTGAATGCGACGTGGGTTCGTGGTATGGTATTATTGCTGTTTCTGCGGGGCATAATCATACTGTCGGTCTGAAATCCGATGGTACTGTCGTCGCAACAGGAGTTAATAATAGCAGTCAATGCGATGTTAATGAATGGCGAGACATCGTGGCTGTGTCAGCTGGATTTGCGCATACGGTCGGATTAAGATCTGACGGAAGAGTAGTCGCGACAGGGGACAACCAATATGGCCAGTGTGATGTAAGCAGCTGGCGAGATATTGTTGCAATCGCGACTGGTTATTATCATACCTTCGGTTGGAAATCTGACGGCACGCTTGTGGCGGTAGGTAATAATGATTACGGCCAATGTGAAGTGGAAGGATTGAGGAATGTCGTTGCGATTGACAGTAATGTAGGATTGACTATAGCTTTGAAAGCCGACGGTACTGTCGAGGTTATCGACAGTATATTTGAAGAATATGTTAATTATTACTATATCAACGATGCAATGGATATAGATCGTGTTATAGAATGTTTAGTTTATTGTTGCGATGAAATCAGTATCCTTACCGACGTGGGCTTAGCGGACTGACGGGGCGGGCTTGGCGGGTTTTGAGGCGGGTTGCGGGGCGGCGGCGTTTACGCGTTGCTTACGGCTTTCGGGCGGTCGGGTTGCGGCGCGCAAATTTTGTGGGATAAATTTGTAAAAATAATTGCGATAACGCGCTTTTGCGTATTGACAAAGCGTTTAAGTCGTGATATTATATGCTTAACAGCTGGTATATTCTTCCTATTTTGGCAATAGTTATCATTTCGAGAGTCCGCGCGTTCAGGCGCGGTCGGCATATCCCCACAGGCGCGCACTTTACAAAATACCGCCCGCGTGACGCAGACGGTCGCGATGTACGCGCACCCCGTAGAAATTCTTTGTGTGTGGTGAGGCGTCGTGCTGGCGGCATTGCTTCAAAGCAAATTGGTCTTATACGGTTTAATATGTTTAGCGACGGCGCTCGCGGCGCTGGTCGTCGGTTTATTGGTCGGGCGCAAAAAGGCGAGCGTGCCCGGCAAGCAGGTCAGCACCGACGTGGCGTTTAGGCCGACTTTGAGACTGCGCAGCCTGAACCTTGGCACTCAGCGCATAATTGTTATCGACAGCGTTGATTTTTTGATTGGCAGCGACCCGAAATGCAATCTCGTGCTCGATAACGACGCGACCATAAGCCACGAGCACTGCCGCATAGTATATAAAAACGGCAAGCATATGGCGATAGACTTGGACAGTAAAAACCATACATATCTGAACGGAAAAATTCTGCCGCCGATGAAAGAGTTCGTCATTGCCAGCGGAGATTCGATTTCATTCTCGTATTCATTCGATTTCACCGTTGAATCAGCGTTTAAGGAATAGTCCGGGGAGGGCGAGATGGCCGACGCAGTCGTTGAGTTCATAGACCACAGAAGCGACATTCGAATGGATTTGTGCGTGCCGCTTGAAATAACGTCCGACGAGCTGTTTTCTGCGCTCTCGGAAAGGTTTCGCTTTCCCGACGAGGGCGTGGACAGGTATTTGCAGGCGCAATACCCCGATGCGCTTTTGAGGGGGCAGAACACGCTCAAAGCGTCGGGCGTGAGGGACGGCACGGTAATTCACTACACAGTGCGGAGGGCTTAAAGCATTTGAACACGAGCAGCGCTATAATTGATGTAAAGTCCAACGCGAGACGCCGCGTCTTTTTGCCCACCGACGGCGCGCCTTGCGTGATGCTGTCGGCGAATAAAGGCAGCTCTATAGTGCTGAGGGACGATCTGTTCAAAAATGAAAACATACATATACGCCGCTATGGCGAGCGCTGGTTTCTGGCGGTTTTGAACACCGATCTGGGCGTCACGCTGAACGGCCGCGATATTGTTAAAGACGTAAAATATCAGCTTGACGACATGAGCTACATATGCATAGGCAGTTTTCTGGTGTATTACTGCGACAACAGCCTGTACATAAGCGAGCGCGAAAACTACTCGGTGAACGGGCTTCGCACAGAACCTGTTGTCGACCAGATGTCTACGCTGATATACCCGGAGTTCATACGTAGCACCCGCCTTAAGCACCTGCTCGAACCTTATAAGATCGACGTTCTGCCGCCAAAGGGCAAAAAGAATGAGAAACAGGAAAAACTGCTTTTCCAGTTGATCCCGGCGATAGCGTCGCTGGCGTTGGTCGTCGTGTTCCGCGGGTTTATGGGAAACGGCGGTTCGTTCGTGTATTACAGCTTGGGCACTCTTTCGGTGGGCATCGTTATGTCGGTCGTAAACAACAAGCGCGCCGCTAAAAAGCGCGAAGCGGATGAATTGAAGCGACGCGACTGCTATCTTGAACAGTACATAAAGCCAAAACTTTCGGAAATACACGAGGCGCGCAAAAAAGAATTTGTCATGCGCCATCAGATGCACAGACCCTACAGAGACAACTTGGACATTGTAAGGCATTTCGGCAAGGGACTGTTCGACCGCTCGCCTGAGGACGCCGACTTTCTCGACATTTGCATCGGCGAAGCGCGGCAGCCCGCTCAAATAGAAATCAACATAACCAAAAACGAATATAAAGACACCGACGACGATTTGCTCGATTATCCGAGCCGCATAGCGCAGGATTACAACAGCATAGACGGCCTGCCCGTGGTTTGCAGGCTGCGCTCCGGGAACGGCGTGGGCGTTATAGGAATCGACAGGTCGCTCTACAGTATGCTCAAGCTGATGTCCGTCGATTTGTGCGTAAGGCATTACTATAAAGACGTTCGATTCCTCTACGTTTTCAAGGAAAGTCAGCTCGACAGGTTTGCGTGGACGCGCTGGCTCAGGAATTGCCGGAGCGACGAAAACACAATACGAAATCTGGTTTACGACGACGAGAGCGCCAAACACCACCTCGACAGCATGTTCGCGCTGCTGGCAGGTCGCGAGGGCAGCGACCAGAATAACGGCGATGCGGCTAAGTGGAGCACATACTACGTTGTGTTCGTGTTCGACATAGAGAGGGTCAGCCATCACCCGCTTTCGCAGTTCTTTGAAAAATCGAAAAATTACGGCGTGACGTTCGTGTTTTTCAGCACGTCAGAAGAGCGCGTGCCCATGGGCTGCAGCGAGCTGATACGCTTGGACGACAACAAGCCCGAAGGCGAGTTCAGCCACAGGGACAACGACGAAATGCGCCTGCACTTTTCATACCCCGATGTGAACGACTCTGAAGTGTTGGAGATTACGCGTAAACTGTGCCCGGTGTACGTGGTCGAGGCGAACCTCGAAAGCGAGCTCACCAAAAACATATCGCTGTATGAAACGCTGGGCGTCAAGGGCGGCGACGATATCGATATATTCAAAAACTGGAACACGGCGAACGTATCCAAAACGCTTAGAACGCCTCTGGGCGTTAAGGCGAAAAACGAGCTTGTGTATCTGGATTTGCACGAAAAGGGACATGGACCGCACGGTTTGGTTGCGGGCACGACCGGCTCGGGCAAGTCGGAGATCATGCAAAGCTACATACTCAGCATGTCGCTGAACTATCACCCGCACGACGTGGCGTTTCTGATTATCGACTTCAAGGCGGGCGGCATGGTCAATCAGTTCGAGGGGCTGCCGCACCTGATAGGCGCTATAACAAATCTGGAGGGCAACGAGGTTCAGCGCTCGCTCAAGGCGATACGCGCCGAAAAGATTCGCCGCGAAAGCCTGTTTGCGTATAACCGCGTGAACAATATTGACGATTACATTCGCCTGCACAAGAAAAACCCGAACACCATTCCAGCGCTGCCGCACTTAATTATAATCGTCGACGAGTTCGGCGAATTAAAGGCGGAGCAGCCTGAGTTTATGGCGGAACTGATAAGCATAGCGCGTGTGGGGCGCAGCTTGGGCATTCATCTGGTTCTGGCGACGCAGAAGCCCGCCGGTTTGGTGAACGACCAGATACTTTCAAACAGCAAGTTCAAATTGTGTCTGAAGGTTCAGTCGCGCGACGACAGCAACGAAATGCTGCAAAGCCCGCTCGCCGCCGAAATCAGAGAGCCGGGGCGCGCATATCTGAAAGTGGGCAACGGCGAAATATTCGACCTGTTCCAGTCGGCTTACAGCGGCACGAAGCTGCGCGAGAACGACGACGGCAGAAGCCGCTTCTGCATAACGGGCGTGTCGCCTTGGGGCAAGCAGGAGGTTATATTCGACAACCGCAAAGAGGGCGTCGACACGTCCGTGAGCGAGTTGAAAGACATTATCCGCAGGGTTTCGGAGTGCTGCAAGGCAAACGGCATATCGCCGCTCAATAAAATATGCATGAGCCCGCTCAAAGATTTGCTGTGGCTGAGCGAATTGAAGTTTACTCCGCCATCCGATATGGACATACACGCGGTCGTCGGCATGTACGACGACCCGGAAATGCAGACTCAAGACGTGCTCACCGTAAACCTAACCGAGAGCCATACATATTTAGTCGGTGCGGCGCAGACCGGTAAGTCTGTGTTCCTGCAAACGATATTAATATCGATTGCCATGAACTACACCCCCGAATACGTGAACGCTTATGTTGTTGACGGCGGCAACGGTATGCCCAAGAGCTTCGAAAAATCGGGCATAATCGGCGGCATATGCTACCGCGACGAAGAGGAGCGCCTGAACAATCTGGTGAATATGCTCAAGCGCGAGATCGCCAACAGGCGCGGGCTGTTTAACACGTTGGGCGTCGGCAATTTCAGGGCGTACCTCGAATCGTCGAGCCACGTTCTGCCGTGGATATGCATATTCATCGACAATATCGGCCTGCTCAGAGAGTTTTGCGAGTCGGTCTACGATTCGCTCATGGAGCTTACAAAAGAATCTCTGGGCGTGGGAATAGCGTTCATAGCCACCGCCGCAAACTACAACGCCATTTCAAACAAGCTGCTGCTGGGTTTCGGAACGAAAATAACTCTGAATTGTAACGATGCCGACGAGTATTCAAATGTTTTCAGCCGTTGCAGAATGGAACCCAAGGACAACCCCGGGCGCGGGCTTATACTCGTCGAAAAGAGAATCGTCGAATATCAAACGGCGTGGTACGCCGAGGGCAAGAACGCCAAGGAACGCAACGAGAGCGCCGTAAAACTTATGACGGATCGCAACGAAGACTATATGGGCAAACGGGCGAAGCCCATTCCGCTGATGCCCGATGTGCTGAAAGCGTCCGAAGTATACGCCGACACCAAGCTGCCGCCGTATTCTGCGCCGCTCGGCGTGAGCCATAACAGCATGGACTCCGTGACCATAGACTTGCTCGCCAACCCGCTGCTTCCCATAATGGGCAAACCCCGTTCGGGCAAGACGAACACCGTGCGCCAGATACTATCATACCTAAAGAAAACGCGCCTCAAGAACAGAGTCGAGGGTTACATTATAGACAATTCGCAAAAAACGCTCGCCGGCTTCGGCTCGGAGTTCGGCTGGCACTATAGCATAAGCGCGAAAGACGCGCAAGCCTATTTCGAGGAGATAAACGACGAGCTGAACGACAGGCGCGAAACCGAAAGCGACCTGAGCACCATACGCGAAAACTCAAAAATTCCGTTGATACTGTTCGTGGTCGAAAACGAAGGCTTCGCGCAGGAGATGCTCAAAAACCATGAAGCCATGAGGCTGTTCGAAGAAATGCGCTCGCTTTGCAAGTATAAAGCCGCCATTATTATCGACAACATCGAGAACCGCGCGACGCTTTCTCCTAACGCGTTCGAAAAGGCGATGATAAGCGCGTCTCCGATGCTCATATTCGAGGACTTGGCAAACGTGAAGCTTATATCTTCTATAGCTCAAAGCCAACTCACGCTTAAAAAGCAATATCCGAAACCGCTGCGCACGGGCGACGCATATATGTTTGTTGATGGCGCAGTTTCAGACAAAGTACGCACGCTGTTGTGCGATACAGACGACTAGAACGGAGGTTATGAACGCATGGGCGATGAATCTACCGAGAGTTTACAGGCGCTTAAAGAGTTTCTTGAGCGCATAAGGCGTGAGGATTATGCTGCGGCGCAGGCGCTTGCCGACAGCGAGAACGATGCGGAAGTTCGCGGCGTTATGTCGGCTATGATAGCGGGAGCTAAGGGCGATTATGCGAGTGTGGTGTCATTGCTCGAAAAGCCGGACTTTCTGCGCAATCCGTGGGCGCTTCGAATGCTTGCGTTCATCGATTTCCATGAAAAAGGCGAAGAGGGCGGTCGCCTGCGCCTTAGCGAAGCGTTCCGAAACGGCGCGGACAAAGAGGACATTCAGCTCATATTTGCCGAATATTTGCAGGCGTGCGGCAGATACAGAGAAGCGAACGCCGTGCTTGGGCGGCTTGAAATAAGGAGCGACCCCTTGGCGGCGATTGAAATGAGACTGCGAACGCGCGATTATGAAACCGCCGAGGGTGAGTTTAACGCGCTTCCCGATGCCGTCCGTCAATCGCCCTCGGGAGCGCTTATGAAGATACGCCTTGACCTGCTGCTGGGCAGAATAGAGTCCGCGCTCGGAGGGCTGTTCGAAAACAAAAAGCTGTTTGATGAAGCCGGTCTGAGTCTCGCGGCGTCCGTAATCGAGCTTACGGCTAAATTGCGAACGGGTAAGACGCGTGAAGCCATAGAAGCTATGGATAATATGGGCGCGCCGCTTCCGACATTGCGCCTTCCCGCGCTTATACAGGCGGGAATGCTCGACGCGGCCGCCAAATTCGCCGACAGCACTTTGGACGACGACATGGCGGGCGACGACAGGCTGTTTATGACAAAGCAGTTACTCGCCGCTAAGCTGTTCAACGAAGCGCTCAAGCAAATTGAAGCCGTCCCGTATATTGCCGACAAGCCTATGCACGATTTCGACAGAAGATACCTGCTCGCCAAGTGCCTCAGAGAAACGGGCAGAGTCGTCGAAGCCGACAAAGAATATCTGAGCCTTGCCCGCGACCTGCGCGCGTGTTATATACGCGACCCGAGAGAGACAGGCGCATACTTCATGCTGGCGGGTTGCCTGAGGGACATGGGCAAGCTCTCCGAAGCCAGAGAAGCCGCCGCGTTCCTTAAAAAGGTGTATCCCCGCGACAAACACGTATCGGCGCTTTGCGCGTCGCTTACATAATCTGACAGTAAGGAGTGCTAAAAATGGCAGATTTCAAGACCATCGATACCTCGACATTCGACAGCGCTATAACCGCGTTCGCCAGAGCGTTGATTGGATATAAAGACGCGCGTGATCTCATCAACAACAAGACTAACATACTCTCAGAACACTGGAACGGAGCTGGCGGAGAAAAATTCCGCAAGGTCATGAATGGGCTTAAGAAGGGCTTGGAGGACGACTGCGAGTCTATGGAGCATATAATTTCGCAACTGGTCACAATGAAACAGGCTTACGCCGACGCCGATGCGGAAGTCGCCAGGAAAATTCAGGAGAGCACGACGTAAAGCGCGCATAGACGAAGGAGATGACGATATATGGCGGGCAGTAAGAGACGAGACGTAAATACTTTAACGAAATATAAAGATGACATCACCAAAAAAATGCCCGATTATGCCGATGATATAAATAAGTACGTCGATAAGCTGTATAACGCGTTCGCGGCCAACATCATATCGAACAATACTGGCGTAGTGCTCGAAGCCATAAACGAGCTCAAAGAGCCGCGCATGAGCAACTCAAGCGACTCAAACGTCAACAACGCGATTTCAAACATATCGAGCGAAATCAGAGTAATAAAGGCCGCTATCAAAGCTGAAGAAGACGCCGCGAAAGCGCTTAAAGGCTGAACTCTATACTAATCTGAATGTTCTGATGAGGGGGTTTCTCAGTGGAAAACAGTAATATTGAATACTCGGTGGCGCAAGAGTATAACGCGCAGGGAAAGACGCTGTTCGTGGCGGACAAGTTTGAGGACGCGCTTGTCTACTTTCAAAAAGCTGAAACGGAAGATCCAATGCTCAGGGACACGTATCTGAACTTGGGCGAGTGCCTTATTATGCTCGACCGATTTTCCGACGCTAAGGAAGCGTATGAAAAGCTGTTGCTTATCGACAAGAACGACGGCGAGGCATACTTCCATTTGGGAAACGTCGCCTACCTCATGAACGAAGAGGATAAGGGCAGAGAGATGTACGCTCGCGCGGTCAATAACGGTTTTGACAACGAGCAGATGTATCTGAACACAGGCTGTATGCAATACGACGCCGGCCGTTATGACGATGCCATCATAAGCTTCAACAAGGCTCTCGCCCGCAATAAGTTCCTGCCTATAGCGCACATGAACAAGGCGAAATCGCTGTATCAATTAGGACAGAAAGACGAAGCCATATTCGCGCTGGATCAAATGATACAATACCTGCCCGAAATATTCGAGGGACATCATTATAAAACGCTGTTCCAGATGGAATGCGGCAAGTACGACGACGCGGAAGAAACGCTAAAAAAAGCGATAAGCATATTCCCGGACGATCAGGCTTTCAAATTCGACAAGCTGATATTGCTTGAAAGCCGCAAAATGGTCGCCGAGGCGCTTCAATATTTCGAAGAGAATTTCCCCGAACCGTGCGCTTCCCTATATCTATTAGAGAAGGCGAAGCTGCTCGCGGCTACGGAAGACCGCATGGACTCGGCGCTCGCGCTCTTGGGCAAGCTCGCTCATGACGACGATAAAGACATAGTTTCACAGGCGAATTTCATAACGATGATAGTGTCCGTGGGCGGTCAGTCATACGATAAGGCGCTCGAGGCGTGCGATAACCTTATAAACGCGCAGGCCAAGGACATGAACTATTACACGGCACTGTATTATAAGGGCATTATACTCAGCCGCATGAACGACTCGTTTAATGCTAAAAAAGCGTTCGACCGCGCCGTGGCGTTGCTGCGCATGGCATCGTCTCTCGAACCCGGCGTTATGGACTACTACATGCTGCGCGGGCTGGCGCTAAAGGAGCTTGGCGAAACCGAGAAGGCATACGAAATCGTAAACTACATGACCACAGTCGCACCCAATATGCCTGAAGCTACGCTGTTGCGCTACATATTGAATAAATCGGCTGACAAGAACGAGGAAGCGAAGCGCGACATAGACGCGATTCGAAACTCGGGCGGAGTCGTGAGCGAGTTGGTCGGGCTGCTCGGACTGTAAAGAGGGGGAGTGCGATATGGCTAGGGAAGTATCCATCAACTTAAACGTGCTTGAAGAGACGGCAAACGAATACAGAAAAACGCACGAAGACATAAGCGCGGCGCTCAAGGATATAGACGCGACGATGCAGCTTTTACAAAGCTCAAAGTGGATATCGGAGGCGAGTCAGGTGTACTTCACGCAATACACCGACGACTGGAAAACGAGCGTCGAGCATCATTTGGTGGCGCTTGATAAGGTCGCGGAAGGCCTTGAATTCGCGAAGGAAGAGTATATGCAGCTCTACAATGACATTCCCAGACTGGCGGACGCGCTGGATTTTAACGATTGATCGCTTGTTACAAGCAAGAATCAATATACATTATTTAGGGAGGGACACACATGGCGGATATCATTCGTATTACAGCGTCAGAAATTCAAGAGGTAGCAAATCAGTTCAACACTGCGGCTGAAGAAACCGAAACCTTGATTTCTAACCTGAGCACGGCCGTCTCGAACATGTCTTCCAGCTGGGAAGGCGATGCGTACACCGCGTTCTCGGGCAGCTTTGAAGAATTAAGCAAACAGCTTCAAAACGTCGCCGAGATGTACAGGGGCATCGACTCGCAGCTCAAGCAGGTCGTCGAGGTCATACAGAACACCGACGCCGAGCTCGCCAACGCAATGAGGAATCAGGGCTGACCGGCAAATGCGCGCTATCGGGACGGAACGAGCAGTTCCGTCCCATCACCGAAACACTATCACTTTCTGCAAATACGTACTCACGTCAATCAACATTGGATATGAAAACAACTTGTTTGGGCTTCAGTTCAAACGATGAATATAGAATTACATTATCATTCTCGCCCACATTGACATAATAACAATATAAAGGTGGTATAAATATGGCATACGGCATACTCACAATAAAATACAGGAACAATGATATATTCTATCGCGCGAAGGATGTGGCGAATGAACACGGTGATACTGCCGAAGCCGCCGACAAATTTATTGATAAGCTCGATAGTGTCAGGGAGTATAGCTCTCGCGATTACCTGCAAAAAGCGTCGTCGTTTTTGCGCAAGCGGAGCGACTTATGCGAGCGCAAGAAGAGCGCAGCCACAAGATTTGCCACGCAGGTTAGCAGCTTCATGGATAACGCGGAGCAGGCCGATAATCGAGTCGCCGATCACATTGTAGATACATATGAGGAGTTCAAAAAGATAACAGGCATAAACAACGGCGGCCTGTGGGGCGCTATAGTCAACTTCGCCAAAGGCTTGATTAATTCAGGCTTAGCGCTTTTGATGTTGTTGAACCCCGTTACGAGAATGATCGCATTGGTGATGGTGGTGATCACTACAATCGAGGCGATAAAGAAATGGTATGAAAACTTATCTGACGAGGTTAAATATTGGATAAAGTTGATTGGTTCGGCGATAGGAGTCGTTTTAGCGGTAGCGGCGGTGATTGCGGCATGGCCTGTACTCGTTGCCGCCACTGGCGCGGCGGCAATAATAGCGGCTACCCTGTCGCTTGCCGGTGCCGTACTATTAGCTATAGATTCACTTATTGCATTTATTCAAGACGTAGTCGTAATTTGTCAATACAATGCGGGAAATGAAGCCGAAGCCGCTCGTTTGAGCGAATTGGAGACTGGCGAATACTTCGGCGAGAGGATGGAAGAAAGAGGTTATGGAAACGCAGAAGATTGGGCATTTGGATATAATATAACGATGTTCTGTGCGAGTATATGCAAGATCACGGGCGACTTCTCGACAAAATTCATGAAAATTGACAAGAAATCAGGGACTGTTTTCCAAAGAATGGGGAAAGTTTTCAAGGACAGTATGCCATTCCAGGGAGGCGAGTTGAGCGAAGGAAAATCAAATTGGAAAACATTCTCTGAGGCTTTCAAGAAATGTGATTTGAAGACTGTATTCACAATGGATATACAGCCGATGCTCGACGTTTATAAGTCGTTCAGAGACGTTTATAAGTTCACAAAGTCTGTATTCGTAGAGCGGTTCTCTACCGACTGGAAGGAAAACATTGGCATTGTATTCGACATACTGCCGTTCAACGATTGGGACAGGTTTATAAATGTGACCGAAAGCGGAAGGAAGGCCGTATTGCGCAGCGCTTGAATTTTGCTTAAGGGCGCAATGTCAGGGTTATAGCGCTTTTTGCTGAAATACTCAATAACTCATTTGGCTAAGGGAGGACAACACATGCGTAATGTTTATTCAAAAATCGTTATACTCGCACTTCTTGTAATATGTATGGCGTTCGGTTTTTCGGCCGCCGCAGAGATGAACATAATCGAGATAATCGACGCTCAGATATACATAGAGGATATGCAGAGCCGGTTCGCCATCAGGGATTTTGAGGGCGTTATTGACATATACGAGGACATGGTTTCCGAGAACATCGACAGCGGGGAATATCAAGACGCGATTCCTCTGTATCAGTATGCTTTGGGCATGAGGTATTTAAACGAGGGCAAGTTTTCCGAGGCGAACAGCGTGTTCTCGACTCTTTACGAGGCTGACGACAGCTTCCCCAAGGATTACGACGGCGTGAGCAAGGCCGGTCAGGTCATGCACTACGCCGAAGGTCGCATGTACGAAAATCTAGGCGAATATGAGTCGGCCATAACCGCGTATCAGGCGGCGGGGTTGTGTCAGGACGCTACGATTCGCACTGTAAAGCTCAAGGATTTAGTCAAAAACACAGTCGTCATTCCCGACAGGATCGTGATGGAAGACCCGATTATATCCGCAAATGAGATGTCGGTTCGCTGGAGCGACAAAGAAGCCAGCGAGTCGTACACCGTTTCATACGCGACCAAAAACGGCGCTACGGTCGAATCGCGCACTATAAATGAGTGCGAATTTACGGCGGGCGGGCTTTTACCCGACACGGAATACGTGTTCACGATAGGCTACGACGACGCGTCGTCAGATACCGGAAAGAATATAATGTATTACAGCGCGAAAACGCCGCCCGCCGAACAGCTTGCTTCAGCCGATTATGTGGAGCGTGAAAGGCCGTCCGTATACGCGTTCTCTTCAGCCGACGTAAAGCGGTATACTTTCGAAAAAGCCGTTAAACTCAATAAAGGAACCGTAAGCGAAGCATCGCAGGACGGATATGTGAAAGTGCTCGTCGACCGCGCGAAACGGCAGGGCTTCTACGAATACTATCTGCACGTCAAATTCGACTGCGTTCCGTCCGCTTTCACCGACGCCGACACAATGACATACGCGCTCATATTGCGCACGCAGAGTTCGGGCGTGTATTCTGTTTCGTCAGGCAACAAAGCGCCCAAGACGACCATACAGACGCTGTATATACCCGTAAACGAGCTACTGGGCGCGCTGTACGACGCAAAGGGCAAGTGGAATAACGACACTGGCATATTGGAGTTATACGTAAACGGGCAGTATGTCGATTCGGTGAATATAAGCATAACAGAACAATGAGCGAAATATGATGAAAAACATGAAACGCACACGGTTTGTTAGAACCATTTTATGCGCGTTGCTCGCGCTTTCGTGCGGGCTCGCGCAACCTGCCTTTTGTTCGCAATACGAAAGCGCTGACTATGACGATTACTATGGCGAAATGATGTTGTTTTTCACAAACGGCTTCTATGCCGACGCGCTGGAACAATATCGAATGATAACTGAGATATGGCAAGACAGCCTCGACCGCACTGGCTACTGCGACGATTACGCGCTGTACGCTAAGGGCATGATGGCTGTTTCCGAAAAGAGATATTCGGACGCGGCGAACGCTTTCGCTGCGCTTGCCGACGGCTTCCCCGCCGACATTGACGGCGTGCCGAAAGCCGAAATGCTCACTTTGTACGCGCAGGGCTTCGCGCATACTCTCGCGGGCGAAACCGACAAGGCGCTCGAGGCGTTTTACGCCTGCCGTGGCACGCTCAACGCGTCGGGCATGTATGAGGCGCTTTCGAAACCGCCGTATCAGCCCATGTCCAACCTGCGGACTGATGCCCTGAGCGCCGTAAGCGTCGTCGTGAGTTGGAGCGACGCGTCGGCCGGAAGCGCGTATTATGTGGTCTGCGCTCCCGAGGGCGCGGCGAGCGGCGCGGTTACGGTCATGTCAAACGAGATGTCGGCGTCGTTTACTGATTTGATACCGGACACAAAGTATTCAGTCAGCGTTATACCCGATACGGAAGACGCGGCGCTACCGCTGTCGGGCGGCTTTACTACTCCGCGCTCGCAGGAGAAAGCGCCTTATTCGCTGGCATTAAGAAGCGCCCGGCTGTATCAGTACGACGCGCAAATTGCTGACAGCATGGGGCTGAGCGTCATCACGAAGCTCATTAACAACGGAAGCGAAAGCGCCCGTTACGCGCTGATCGAGGACGGCGAAACGGTGATGCTGCCATACGCTGAATTTGAGCACGCGAATAAGAGTTATCTTCTGTTTTATTCTTTCTCGCACGACAGTGCGAACGCAGATCGTTCCGTGAACGTAAAGATCGCGCTTCGCCCCGCTTCCGGCGGCGCTTACGTGATGAGCGAGGAGCTGCCTCTCTTAAGGGGCGGCAGCACCGGAAACTACTTCAGGCTCGGCGCGCTGCTCGATATGGCGTATAAAAACGAAAAGCGCTGGGCTGAGGGTCACGCGGGTTTAGAGATATACGTAAACGGCGCGCTTGTTGATAAACGATATATCAAGCTGACGGTGTAGCGGCGATTACGCGTAAGGAAGTGGTCTTTTGGCATCTGTACCGGATTATATCAGAACATTCGAGCCGCTGTGGGATCATTGGATAATCACCGACCATTTGGGCGAGGGCGGCTTCGGAAATGTATATAAAATCACGCGCACGGACGTTTCCGCCGATTCGTCGGTCGCAAACGCCGCGCTGAAATGGATTCCGATACCTCAAAACCCGAACGATTTTGAACAATTCTACGCGCAGGGCATGTCTGAACAGTCTATTGCGCGGTTCATACTCTCGCAAAAAGAGAAGGTTTTAGGCGAGATAGAGTTGATGGGTCGCCTGCGCGGCAGCAGCAACAACGTCATATACGAAGACTTTTTCGTTCATGAGCGCGGCGGCGGAAAAGGTTTCGACGTTTTCATACGAATGGAGCTCATGAAGGGCACGCTGCACCAGCAAATGAGGAGCGGCGAGTTGCCCTTGAGCGCTGTTATCAAAACTGCGCTCGACCTATGCAACGCGCTTGGCGACTGCCACGCTGCAAAAATACTGCACCGCGACATAAAGCCGGAAAACGTGTTCATATCCGAAAACGGAACATACAAATTGGGCGATTTCGGAATCGCGCAGATAATGGACGACAGCGGCGTGGTAAACGCGGTTCACTCCGGCACGAACGGCTATATGGCGCCCGAGGTTTACAACAATCAGCCGCAAACGCGATCAACCGACGTGTATTCGCTGGGTCTGCTCATATATTGCCTGCTCAACAAAAACCGTTTGCCTTTCGTAAACGAAACCTCGACGCGCGAGGAAGAGGAAAGCGCCGCCTTGAAGCGGTTGGACGGAAGCCCGCTTTCATGCCCGTCGAACTGCCCCGGCGCGCTGTGGAAAATAATATCAAAAGCGTGCGCTTACGACCAGTCGCAAAGATATGCGGGCATGGACGATTTCCGCTCGGCTCTGGTGAAATGGGCGGAGATAAACATGGGCAAAGACGCTATCGGCACGGTTTTCAAGGATGAAAAAATTGACGATGTGACAGCCCCGTCAAGCAAAAAGTCAGGCGCGCCCGCGAAGGCCGCAGAAAAGCGGTTCGTGACCCTTGAAGCCATACGCAAGCAACTTTCAATCGACAGCGCTAAAAAACTGCCCGCCGAGAAGGGCGGCAAACTTTACAGAAAATGGCTGTTCCGCGCTTCATGCGCGCTGGCGATTGTCGGCGTGCTGCTCATACTCGCGGCCGTGGTGCAGGTGATGAAATCCACGAAATTCGAAAGCTATGTGCCCGGCATCGACGGCATGACTCTGTACTGGGACGGCGGCGACGAGCCGGAATGGGAAGTGCGCTATTCGGTTCACGGCATGAAGAAGCCCGAAATAAAGACCCTGCGCGTTTCGGCGCGCGAAGCCACGCTTGAAAAGCTGTTGCCCGATACGAAGTACGACGTTTCGGTGCACGATAAAGATGGCGACGAGCACTTCAAAAAGACGCTTTCGACGCTCTCCGCGCCCGTATTCGACGCGACCGACTCTTATCGCGTGAAAGCCGAATTGTTCTCATGCTTAGCCACCGACGGCGACCTTTCGAGCGTCGTTAAGGATAAGGCGAAGTATAAAGCGCTGTCGCTTACAAAGGACGATCTGTACGAAATCGATAGGCGCAGCGTGAGAACCGATACGCAGGAGACGGTATACTTCATCAAACTTTCGTTCGGCATAAGCGAAGCGGAAGACAGGAATATCGCCTGCTCGGTTCTTTTGCGCTTGGCGAACGGCGGCACATATGTCGTTAGTTCGGACATATTGGCTTCGGGCGGCAAGGCGTACATAATAAACCTGAACGACCTCTGGACGCAGGCATACGACGACTGCGGGGCATGGAGCGCTCAGAAAGCGCAACTTCAAGTGTATGGCGACCATATGCTCATAAAATCATACGATCTGAAAATTGTCGTGCCGTCATATACTGACGCAACGAAGAAATAGCTGCTTACTCATAATTTAATAGGCATAACGAGCCTGTCGAGCGCGTCGGTTTTGCTCATAGTCTGTATATGAGACTGCTTGTAAGACCGTGCGCGCTTTTGGTATACTCATCAAAAATTCTTGCACGGAGTTTACGCAAACGTCTAAACAATGTCATATATTATTCTGCCTTCGCGGAACAATACGAACAAATGGAGGTGTTTTCCGCATGAGACAGATTCGCACCGATTTGGCTATGGAAGCGTCGCAGGCGGCCGGCAGCATACCGGGAGTGGACGTGTCGCACTGGGAGGAGTCGGGCGTGACGATAACCGAGGTTAAGGTGACGACGGAAGCGGCGGCGGTCAAGCTCGGAAAAAGCGTGGGCACGTATCTGACACTTGAATGCGACGGCGTGCGCGACCACGACCCCGCTTCGCGCGAGGCCGTGTCTAACATGCTGGGCGAGGAAATTGCGCGGCTGTTGCCGCCCGACGAAAACAAAGCGCCGGTTCTGGTCGTGGGCTTGGGCAACCGAATGGTTACTCCCGATTCGCTCGGCCCGAAAACGGTCGACCGCACGCTCGTCACGCGCCATCTATTGCGCGAAATGCCCGATAAGATAGACTCGCGCCTGAACCCAGTGTGCGCCATAGCGCCCGGCGTGCTGGGCGTGACGGGCGTTGAAACAATGGAGACCGTTTCTCCGCTCGTAAAGGAAATCAACCCGCGCTGTCTGGTTGTGATTGACAGTTTAGCGGCGCGCGCCGCGAAGCGCGTAGGCGTGAGCGTGCAGCTTTCCGACACTGGCATACAGCCCGGTTCGGGCGTGGGAAACCACAGAAGGGCGCTGACTTGCGAGGAGCTTGGCGTTAAGGTGATCGCGGTGGGCGTGCCGACGGTAGTCTACGCAGCCACGATAGCCCGCGACGCGCTGGAATTGCTGGGCGATTCCCCTTCCGACGAAGCGAGCTTGGACGAAATCACGCGCAAGCTGTTCGAAAACGAGATCGGCGAAATGATCGTCACGCCGCGCGAGGTTGACGATATGATTGACGACGCGGCGGACATAATCGCCGACGGCATAAACAGGGCGCTGCAAAACGAGCTGACCCCTGCAGAGATTGACGGCATGACGTACTAAAATTGGTTAATTATGTAAAAGACATTGCGAGTGCTTGCGATATTGCTACGCGCGTATTATAATTATATTGAAAATTTATCCTCGAACGATGGAGGCAATATGAGATACGCGCGACGCATTTTGTCGGCAGTGCTGATAGCGGCCTTTACGGCGGTTTCCGCGCCCGTAACGGCCGAGAACATTTTTATAGTCCCCGACAGCATTTCAACCATAGGCTCGCAGGCGTTTGCGGACATACCCGCCGACGGCGTTTTCCTGCCCGAAAGCGTGACGAGCGCCGCTTCCGACGCGTTCACGCGCGGCGATCTGAGCGTCATGGACATATACGGATACTCAGGCGGAAACGCCGAAAGGCTAGCCACCGAAACGTCGGCGAAGTTCGTATCCGTAGGCATACAGAGCCCTCAAATCACCGTCCCCGAATGGGCGAGTCCGTATACGCAAGTCAACATAAAGGCGACCGCCGAATGCGGCGCGCCGCTTACATACGACATATCTATTGAAAAGGGCGGGCATGAAGTGTATTCGCCCGCAGCCGACAATTCGGGCGAAATATCGTTTACATTCACGGAGGGCGGCATATACGACATATATTGCGTGTTCTCAAATGAATGGGAGAGCAAAGAGGCGAGCGCCCGTATAGAGATAGGCGAGCCAATCAGAACGGTCGATACCGCGTTCGTTATCCCGCTCGATATTGAGACGCTTGTAATCGACGACACCGAGACGCGTGAAATTGAGCTTGTTTCGAGCGACCCCGACGGGCTTTCCGTCGCGGGAAGATATTTGCATGGTCTCGCACTGGGCGATTACACCGTTACCGCGAAGGCGGATTTGGGCGGCGGGCGAACAGTAGAGCTTGAGATTCCCGTAAGCGTCGTAACGCCCGCCGAGAGCGTAACAATATTGCAGGCGACGGTTGGAGAAATAGGAGAGGGCGAATCGATAGCGCTCTATGCCGAAGCGTCGCCGTCGGAGGCTATGTCGCGCGAAATCATATGGTCGAGCGCGGACGAGACGATCGCCAAGGTCGATTCGTCGGGTTTGGTCACGGGCGTTTCGAAGGGCGAAACGACCGTTCGCGCGCAACTGGACGACGCGTATGACGAAAGATACGTCACTGTCGTCAAATACGTAAGCTCGTTCGACGTTGTAAGGGCGTCTTTGCCCAGAGAGCTTATGACGGGCATGAAAACACACGTGCGCGCGACCGCTACGCCCTCCGACGCCAGCGATATATCCGCGGTCTTCAGCTCGTCCGACGATAGCATCGCGACTGTTGACCCGCTCACGGGCGAAGTGAGCCTTAATGGCGTCGGTTCGGTCGATATTACCGCCACCGCGAACGACGCGCGCGGCGCCAATTCGTCGATAACATTGGACGTTTCGCAGGGTGCGGAGTCCATCGTATTCAAGGACGATAAAATCGAGATACGCAAAGGCGAAATGTACGCTCCTGAATATGAGATACTGCCCGCGGGCGCGCTCGGCGAGCCTCTTTCGTGGCATTCGTCGAACGAGAAAGTCGCCGCCGTGTCGCAGTCGGGCGCTATTATAACTCACGCGACGGGCGAATGTATAATCACCGCCGTTTCGCAAAACGGCGTGAGCGCGTCTGTGCCGATTAAGGTCATAATCGAAGAGACGCTCGCCGACTCGCCGCTGAACATCGTTCACATGAACGTCAACTCGTCCGTCGACGCGAACAGGTTTTCGTTCGTATACCCCGAAAACGCGACTTACACTGATTTCACATGGCAAAGCAGCACGCCCGATATTGTCGAAATAAACAAATCGACGGGGGTCATGACCGCTCACAGGACGGGCTTGGCGCGCATAACCGGGCTTACGAAGCACGGGCACATTGTCGAGTTTGTCGTAAACGTATTGACGGGCAAGGTCATTACAAACCTCTCCGTTTCCGAAAAATATCACGTCGCCAAGCTGGGCGACACATTCTCGCTCAAAACGACTATCAATTCCGACGCTCAAATAAAGAACACCGTGTGGTATATAGACGACGAAAGCGTATGCGAGTTAGCGTCCGACGCGACGCAGGGCGGCGCGCAGATAAAATGCGTGGGCATAGGCACTGCGAATATATACGTTATCTCGTCTAGCGGCATAGTCGCCGAGTGTCAGGTGCTCGTAAACCCGATTGTCGTAAACAGCCTGACTCTCGGAATAACTTCCACCGCCATCAATAAAGGCGACGCGTTCGCGCTGACCGCCGTAAGAACGCCCGCGAACGCGTCGGCATACGGCGTTTCGTGGTCGTCGTCCGACGAAAGCGTGGCGACAGTCGATTCGGACGGCATCGTGCGCGCCTTAGCGGGCGGCGAAACCGTGATAACCGTGTCAACCGAGGACGGCATATCGGCGACGTGCCATGTTACCGTGAACAGCGTTCCCATGTCGTCGGCGTCTGTTCACGCGCGCGACATATCGGGCGCGGCGGGCGAGCAATATCAGATAACATATTCATATTCGCCCGAAAACGCGACTCCCGCCCGCTTCGAGTGGCGAAGCGACGACGAAAACGTGGCGGAAGTTGATTCGTCGACCGGGCTGGTCACGTTCACGGGCGCGGGCGAGACGGTCATACGCGGTTTTGCGACCGACGGCGGAAGCGTCGTTCTGGAAGTGAACGCGACATCTTTCGAAACGCCCGTGACCGCGTTCGAGGCTGACACATATTCCGTAACGCTCGAGAAGGGCGAATCGCGCCGCATTCAGCTTTCAATAGAGCCTGGCGACGCGTCGTATTCGTCTCCCGTGTTTTCATCGAGCGATGAGAACGTGGCGACTGTGGACGCTTTCGGCCTTATAACCGCCGTGAAGCGAGGTTCGGCGACAATTTCGGCGAACGTCGGCAGGGGAGAATATCTTAAAACGCTCGAAATCAGCGTGACGGTGACGGGCGAATCCGACGTCACATACCGCGCGTTAGTCGTCGGTCAGTATTCGCAGTCTACTGAGGAGCACTATCTGCCGTTTTCGTCGAACGGCACGAGCGGCGTGCGCGACGCGTTCAAGAGATCCATTATTGACGGAAATAAGTACGATGTCAAGCTGATGGGCAGCAATCCGACGATTCCCGAGTTCGCGAGCGCGCTTTCAGACCTCGCGAACGCGGCGGACGAAAACGACGTTACCGTCATATACCTGCTTACGCACGGTGGCTTCTCAAAGACCGAGAACGGCGTGAGAAAAGACTACATAATGATGACGAGCACAGGCGCGAGCATAAAGCCTTCCGATCTGATAAAGGCGCTCAAAACCATATCGGGGCATGTCGTGTTCGTGCTGTGCACTTGCAACAGCGGCGGCATTTTGGCGGAGGAAGCCGTCAAGGCGCTTATGTCGGGCGGCGGCGAATACGTCGGCAAAAACGGCGCGGGCAGGCTGTCTATACTTTGCTCGTCGTCCGAGACGCGCAGCAGCTATTACGACATAGCCGATGAAAAAACCTCGCGCGACTTTTTCACATACGCGTTTACGCGCGGTCTGGGCTGGGACATGATAGGCGACGCGAAGCTCAACCGACCTCTGGCCGACGCAAACGGCGACGGCTTCGTGACGCTTAGCGAATTGTCAAAATTCAGTCGCGTGAATACCCAAAAAGCGATTTCGTCATTTTTACAGCTCGAGACAGGCCCGTTCTACGGACACGTGAGCCAGTATCCGTCGTGGTGGTTCGCGTCGGGAGAGGGCGAACTAACGCTGTTCGGCTATTGATATTAAGCATAACTGAAGCCCGCCCGCATATATTGTCAGGCGGGCTTTTGTATGTAATTGTTAACCTACCACTTTACAGTAGCGTAAAAAAGCCGTATTCGGTTTGTGGTATACTGAAAAGACAGATTGACGTCTATGTAATGCAGAATTGGTGGTGTTGCTAATATGCGCATCGTCCTGACCGGCGGCGGTACCGCGGGGCACGTTACGCCGCATCTCGCCGTTATACCGGAGCTTAAAAAAGAGGGCTGGGATATCCACTATATAGGCTCTGAGGACGGCATCGAGCGGGAACTCATCAAAAACGCCGAGGGCGTTGAATATCACGCGATCAAAACTGGCAAGCTACGCAGATATTCAGACATACGAAATGTTACAGATCCATTCCGCGTGATGTACGGCGCGGGTCAATGCATAGGCCTTATACGCAAACTAAAGCCGAATATCGTGTTTTCAAAGGGCGGATATGTGTCTGTCCCGGTCGTGTACGGCGCGGCGGTCAACGGCGTGCCCGTGCTTATGCACGAATCGGACATGACGAGCGGGCTTGCCAACAAGCTGAGCCTGCCCTTCGCGAAAGAACTGATGTGCACGTTTCCCGAAACCGCGAGCGAAGCCGGCAAAAAGGGGCTGTATATCGGGTCGCCCATACGCAAGGAGCTTTTGAACGGCAGCCGCGAGCGCGGCGTTAAGCTGTTCGGGTTTTCCGACAACCGCCCCATAATGCTGGTCGTGGGCGGCTCGCTCGGCGCACAGGCAATAAATCGGGCGGTGCGCGGCGCGCTCGACGAGCTTCTTAAGGGCTTTCAAATTCTGCATATTTGCGGGAACGGAAATATCGATTCGACATACGAGGGCTTGCGCAATTATGTGCAGACGCAGTATCTGAATGAGGAAATGCCCGACGCATACGCGTGCGCCGACATAATCGTGTCCAGAGCGGGTTCTAACACCATATGCGAAATATTGGCGCTCAGAAAGCCCGCGCTGCTTATACCGTACCCGAACACCGCCTCCAGAGGCGATCAGGAGATTAACGCCGCGTCGTTTTTGCGGCGGGGCTTCTCGCGAGTGCTCGAACAGACCGACCTCACGCCCGAAACGCTCTCGAAATGCGTCGTCGAGGTTTACCGCGACAGGGGGCAGCTTATAGACTGCATGATGCGCGAGCCCGTCACGAAGAGCGTCGAGCGCATAATGGAGCGCATACATCTGTACGCGAAAGCCGAATGACTCTGTTTAACAAACTGCGCGAATACTGCGATAATGTCACGCCGATGCACATGCCCGGACATAAGCGCAACGCTCGCATGGCGGATTATCTATACGGGCTTTCCGCAAATATCGACATAACCGAAATCGACGGTTTCGACGACCTGCAAGCGCCCGAAGGCATACTCGCGGATTCCATGAAAACGGCGTCGCTGCTCTGGGGCAGCGACGCTTGCGCGTATTTGACGGGCGGTTCGACCGTCGGACTGCTCGCGTCCGTCTACGCGCTCTCCCGCGGCGGCGGGCGCGCAGTCATCGCCAGAAACTGCCACAAATCCGTGTTCCACGCGCTTGAAATAACGGGTCTCGACGCGGTTTTCGCAGCGCCCGAATTTGATTCTGAATTGGGCGTGTACGCGTCCTTAAGCCCGCGAAGCGTCGAAGAGGCGCTCAATCTCGCGCCCGACGCGCGTTTTGTGCTCGTTACAAGCCCGACATACGAGGGCGCGGTAAGCAACATTTCTGGCATCTGCCGCGCGGCGCATTCCAGAAATGTGCCCGTGATAGTCGACGAAGCGCACGGTGCGCATCTGGGGCTTTACGGCGTTTTCAGAGACGGAGCTATCAAGTCGGGCGCTGATATAGTCGTTCACAGCCTGCATAAAACTCTGCCCGCTCTCACGCAGACGGCGGCGCTGCACGTGTGCGGCGACCGCGTCGATATGTCCGAAATCCGAAGAGCCATAAACATGCTCTCTACGAGCAGCCCGTCGTATCTGCTGATGGCTTCGGCGGACGGCTGCGTGAACCTTCTTAACGAACGCGGCGCAGGCGTGCTCGGCGACTGGCGTAACGCGCTCGATCATTTCTATAAGCGATCCGAAAAACTCGAACGCCTGAACGCCGCGAGGCTTTCGGGGCGCGCGTATTTCGATTCCGACCCAAGCAAGATAGTCATACGCGCGGGGGACGGCTTGGAGCTTATGAAGACGCTCAGGCGTGACTGTTCGATAGAGCTTGAAATGGCGTATCCGGGCTTCGCTCTCGCCATGACGGGCGCGGGCGACACGCCCAAAACTCTCGATGCGCTCGCCGACGCGCTTGAACGAACCGACAAACACGTTGACGTTTTCAGGCGTCCGCCCGCCGCAGCGCCCGTAACGAATCCTTCCATAATGTCCGTGAGGGACGCCGTTTTCGGAAAATGCGAACTGGCGCCCCTGAATAAGTCAGAGGGCGCGGTGTGCGCTGAATACGCATACGCGTACCCGCCGGGCGTTCCGCTCATAATACCCGGCGAGACTGTGACCAAGGCATTCTTGGAGCACTGGTCGACGCTTGCCGTTTCGGGCGCGCGCGTTATTAAAAGCCACTCTCCAACGGGTTTCCTGCGCGTTCTCGCGTAGGACAGGGCGCGATTTTTTACTACTATTTCGGACTTTCGCGCTATACAATGATTTATAGGCGTAGACAAGTTTACAATATAAGGTTAAAATATACGCGACTGTGTCGCCGTATAATCCGTAAAGGGGCGTTTATATAAGTGTCGTCTGAAAGTTGTCGGGGAGACGTTTTTTCGCGCGGCGAAGCGAGCATGTATTACGAAATATCAGGTATCGGCGAGCGCCCGCTGCTGCTTTTGCACGGCTGGGGCTGCGGCATTGAGAACTGGCTGCCCGTGATACGCGATTTTTCGCCGTCGCGCCGCGTTATTGCCGTCGACATGCCGGGCTTCGGGAAGAGCCCCGAGCCTTCGGACGGCTGGTCGGTGGACGATTACGCAGTTTTCATGCTCGATTTTCTGTCGTCTCTGGGCGTAGGCGAGGTCGATATAATCGCCCACTCGTTCGGCGGCAGGATAGCGCTGAAAATGTCAGACCTCCGACCGAGCCTTATAAGAAAGCAGGTGCTCACGGGCTGCGCGGGTCTAAAACCGCGCCCGTCAAAGAAAGCGCGCATAAAGTCCGGCGTGTTTCGCGCGCTCGCGCTCGTATTCGACAACGCTCTCACGCGCCGCGTGTTCGGCGAAGAGCGCGTGACTCGCGCGCGAGATAAATTCCGCGCCACATTTTCGTCGGCAGACTACAAAAACGCGTCGCCCGTCATGCGCCGCACGTTTTTGCGCGTCATAGCGCAGGATTTGAGCGACTGCCTGCCGAAAGTAAGAGCGAGCACTCTGCTCATATGGGGCGACCGCGACACCGCCACACCTTTGTGGATGGGCAAAAAGATGGAAGAGATCATAAAGGACGCGGGGCTGGTAGTCTTTGAGGGCGAAGGTCACTTCGCGTATCTTACGCAGTATCAAAGATTCATTACGGTCTGCAAAAAGTTCTTGGCGGACTGACCCGAGAGAGGGGTTTACGATATATGCTGTGGCTTTTGTCTGTGATGACCGCTTTATCATACGTTGCGACGCTGGGCGCGTGCAGGTATTACGTTCATATGATGCAGCTGGAGAGCTATCAGCCCGACGGCTATATGCGCTTCCTCAAAAAGGATAGATCGCGCGTTTACGGCTGGACGCTGCGCTCGGGCGCGATTTCGTGCGCGCTGGCGCTGGCGCTGCCCGTGTTCACGCCGCTTTTCACGGGCGAGCGCACATACGGCACGCTCGTTGCGAACGTGCTCGCGTGCGCGTTCTTCGGCGCGTATTCAGCGTATTACATATATTCCGACATAAAGACTCGCCAGAAAAAGCCCCTGAAATTCACGAAGCGCGCCATACGCCTGTCCGCTACGGTCGCGCTTGTCGCGGCTATCGCGCTCGCGCTCATCTTTTTCATTTTCAGATGGAAGAACGCGTATGATTCGGGCTATACGCTTCAGTGGCTTCCGCCGTTTTCTATTATTGTCGCCTCCCCGTACATCGTCTATCTGGCGGCTTTAATCGTAAACCCGATAGAAGCCCGCGTGAACCATAAGTTTTTCGTGATGGCGCAAAAAGCGCTCGAAGCGCGCCCCGACCTTATAAAAATCGGAATAACGGGCAGCTTCGGAAAGACCACCGTTAAATTCTGCCTGAAAACCATACTTTCAGAGAAATACAACGTGCTCGCGTCCGAATCGTCATTCAACACGCCTATGGGGCTTTCGCGCACAATAAACGAAAAGCTGAAGCCTGAGCACCAAGTATTCATCGCTGAAATGGGCGCGCGCCACAAGGGAGACATAAAGGAACTGTGCGACCTCGTGCACCCGAAATACGGAGTGCTGACCGCCGTGGGCGCGCAGCATCTCGAAACGTTCAAAGACGTAAAGACCGTCGCCAAGACGAAATACGAGCTTATAGAGGGCTTGCCTGCCGACGGCGTGGCGTTCTTCGCGGCGGACGGCGGCTATTCAGACAAACTGTACGAGCGCTGTCAGATACAGAAGCGCCGCGCGGGCATGGGCGAGGGCTATCTGCATATGTACGCTGAAAAGATCGAGACGGGCGTGTTCGGTTCGCGCTTCACGCTGACCGACGGCATGGGCGAGAGCGTCAAGTGCGAAACGAAGCTGCTCGGAAGCCACAACATATCAAACATCGCACTGTGCTGCGCCGTGGCGCGAGAGCTCGGCATGTCGATGGCGGATATCGCCAAGGGCGTTTCCAACATAAAACCCGTCGAGCACCGCTTGCAGCTCATAAGCGGTCGGCTCAACGTAATAGACGACGCGTTCAACTCAAACCCGGCCGGCGCGAAAGAGGCGCTCAATGTTCTGAAAGGGTTTCCGGGCAAAAAGCTCGTCGTCACGCCCGGCTTTGTCGAACTCGGCGACGACGAGGACGACTTCCATTTCAGGCTCGGCGCGCAGATAGCCGACGCGTGCGACTTCTGCATACTGATAGGCGAGAAGCGCACGCAAAAAATCCGCGAGGGGCTTGCGCAGTCGGGTTTTTCTGGCGATAATGTTTTGACGGCGGCTTCGCTTGAGGAAGCGAGCGCCCACATACCCGATTTTGTGTCGACGGGAGATGTCGTGCTGTTCGAAAACGACCTTCCCGACAACTACACCGAATAAGAGAGGAAGCGGCTTATCATGAAAATCAGACTGGCGGTTGTGTACGGAAGTCAGACCTGCGAGCACGACGTTTCGATCATATCGGCTTTGCAGGCAGCGTCCAACGCCGACCCCAACGAATACGACATAATATATGTGTATATTTCTCAGAATGGGGACTGGTTCACGGGCGAAAAGCTCGCCGATATAAACATATACAGAAACTTTGACCCGCGCGCCGCCATACGCGTCGTGCCCATGGGCGGCGGCGGCAAACTGCGCCTTATGCAGCACCCCGACGACAAGCTGTTCCCGATAGGCCGCCTGCGCCAGATAGCCGAAGCGGACGTTGTCATGCCCGTCATGCACGGCATGAACGGCGAGGACGGCACGTTGCAGGGTATGCTCGAATTGTGGGGCGTGCCGTACACGTCGTCTGGCGTGCTTGGTTCTGCGGTGGGCATGGATAAAATCACAATGAAGCGCGTGTTCCGCGCGCTGGACATACCCGTGCTCGACGATTTCTGCGTCGAGCGCGCCGAATGGAAGCGCAGCCGCGCGTCAATACTCGCGAAAGCGGCGAACGCATTGCCCTTCCCCGTGTATGTGAAGCCGTCGAACCTCGGTTCGTCCATAGGCATAAACCGCGCCGACAACATAAACGGCTTGGAGGACGCGATCGACATTGCCGTGTCATACGACCGCCGCGTGCTCGTCGAGCGCGGCATATCAGACCTGATGGAGATAAACTGCGCGGTGCTGGGCTACGCGTCAGACGCGGTCGCATCGTATACTGAAATGCCCGTGCGCTGGACTGATTTTCTGTCGTTCGAGGATAAGTATCTGCGCGGCGGAAAGGGCGGCAAGGGCGCTTTTAAGAGCGAGGCGAGCAAGGGTATGCAGTCGCTAAACCGGCAGATGCCCGCGCCCATTGGCGACGATATGACCAAGAGAGTCGAAGACCTTGCCCTGCGCGCGTTCGCAGCTTTGGATTGCAAGGGCGTGGCGCGCGTCGATTTCCTGTACGATAAGCAAGCCGATAAGCTGTATGTGGGTGAAATAAACACGATTCCTGGCTCTTTGGCATACTACCTGTTCGAGCCTAAGGGTATAACGTTCGCCAAGATGATAGATAAAATGGTGGAATGCGCGCTGCTCGCAAACGCGGAGCGCAACGAGAACGTGTTCTCGTATCAGTCGTGCATACTTACGTCGCGCGGCGGCGTCAAGGGTGCGAAGCGCCCATAACGCAGAAGGAGGGTTTCTATGCCGCTCATAACGCCTAACTTCAATTTCAACGGCGACTGCGCGCAAGCGATCGAACTGTATAAAAAAGCGTTCGGCGCGCGCGTGGGTTGCCTTTTGAGGTATTCCGACGCAAACCCCGCCGACAGGTCGGGCGCGCGCGACCCCGCGACCGACGCGTACATATATCACTGCGAGATGTATATAGGCGATAACCGCATAATGCTGTCAGACAACCCCGACGTGCCCTTCACAAAGAGCCTGTCATTATCTCTGGTCGTGACTTTTGAGACGAAAGAACAGGTCGAGCGCGCGTATGAGGTTATGAAGGAGTCGTCGGAGACTATCTATCCGATGCATTCCACTACGTATTCGTCGTGCTTCGTGGCGTTTGTAGATCGCTTCGGCATACGTTGGGCGCTCATGACGGAAACGACGTGACAACCTTATATAAAAACATAACGGGCGCGGATTCCGCGCCCGTTTTTCGTTATTTTCTGTATTCCCTGCAAGCGTCTACATACGCGAGTATGTTCTCCCACGGCACTTCCGGCTCGAGTATGTGCGTGGGCGACGCGAGCAGGCCGCCCTTTTCGCCGGCGATGTCGAGGTTGCGCCACACCGCCTTGCGCACGTCTTCGGGCGTGCCGAAGGGCATGACGGTTTGAGTGCCAATCGTTCCCGTAAACGACAGGCAGCCACCGTAGTTCGCGTGAACCCGCTCGAAGCTCATGCATTCGGGCTGAACCGGGTTCAGAGCGTCTATGCCCGCCTCGATAAGCTCGGGTATGAGCGGCTCTATGTACCCGCAGGAATGGTATAGCACCACGATTTCGGGGTTTATCGCCTTCGCGGCTGTTATGACAGCGTTCAGACGCGGTTTCAGCCATTCGCGGTACATGCCCTCGCTCATCATGAGTGTGCGCTGCATACCCACGTCGTCGCCCAAAAACAGTATGTCCGCGCCCGCTTCGGCGTACAGAGTAGCGCGCTTCGCGGCTCTTTCGGTTACGCGGTCAAGCAGCGCCGCCGCCATGTCCTCGTCGGATTTCATGTCCATCATCAGGTTTTCCATGCCGCGCATATACCACGCCGTCTCCCACACCGTGCACTGCATGTTGCCCACGGCAGCGAGGCCTTTTGCGTGTATCGACGCGGCTTTCGCGGCAAGCGCCGCGCCGTCTGCGTTATCGAACGTCGGCATCGGGTACGCTTCGATTTCTTCCGTACTGTCGGCGTTCGCGAGCGGGCACAGCATTTGCGTCATATGCATACTCGTCGGAGTCTTACGATGACCCACGCCCCAGTCGTCCAATTGCGTGTCAGGGTCTATCGCGCCGCCGTGATAGGGCAGAAACCGCGAAAGGTCGGTGTCGTCGGGTCGTATATAGCCTATATCGCGCCACGGAGCTTTGAAGTATTCCAAAAAGTCCGTTTCGCCCGTCATTTCGCGAAACCTGCGCTGCTGCGAATCGCACATCGTCATTTCGCACGGAGCTTCTTCGTAACCGCGCCTTTTCAGAAGGCTTATCAGGTTTTCCCGAGCGTTCATAAGCTCCCCCCAAACCGTCAGATTGTTTCGCCTTTTCTGTATCTATCGAGCAGGTTCATTATTCTGTTAAGCGGATTTATGAGGCTGTCGAGGCTGTGGTCGTGGTTGAGCGTGGCTATTATATACGACATATATTTGCTCATGTCCGCCTCTATGAACCACGGCGAATTGCGCAATTCGTCGGGCACATAGACGAGGTTCGTGCCGAGCACGCCCGCGAGCAATCCCTTTTTATACGCGTCGTCGAACGCTTTTAAGCCGTTCGTGAAGAAACAGAACGTCGCGGCTATGAATATGCGCCTTGCGTGGCGGCGCTTCAAATCGCGCAGAAGCATCATCATGCTGTCGCCCGTAGATATTATGTCGTCGGCGACAATAATGTCTTTATCTTTGACCTTGTCGCCCAGATATTCGTGCGCGATGATCTTGTTGCGCCCGTCGACGACCTTAGAATAGTCGCGGCGCTTGTAGAACATGCCCAAGTCAAGCCCGAGCACCGTCGAGTAGTATATGTTTCTGTCGATAGCGCCCTCGTCAGGCGACACGATCATCATGTGCTGCTTGTCGAACTGCAAATCCTTTTCGCGGCGGCACAGCGCTTTCATCATTTGGTATGTGGGCATGAACGACTCGAAGCCCGTTAGGGGTATCGCGTTCTGAACGCGCGGGTCGTGCGCGTCGAACGTGATTATGTTCTCCACGCCCATCTGCGACAGCTCTTTCAGCATAAGCGCGCAGTCCATCGACTCGCGGCTGGCTCTTCTGTGCTGGCGGCTCTCGTAAAGGAAGGGCATTATGACCGTTATGCGCTTGGCTTTTCCGCCTATCGCGGCTATCACGCGCTTCAAGTCGGCATAGTGCTCGTCGGGCGACATGGGCACTGTTTCGCCGTACATTTTATAGCGTATCTGATGAGCCGTCACGTCGGTTATGATGTATATGTCATATCCGCGCACGCTCTGCGTGAGCAAACCCTTGCCCTCGCCCGTTCCGAAGCGCGGGCACTTCACGCTCAGCAGAAAACTGTTTAAGTTGTAGCCGGGGAATGTGTACAGTTCTTCGTTCTGCTCGCCTATGCCCTCGCGCCAATCCTTCAGATATTTATTGATGCGTTCACCGATGGCTTCGCAGCCGGGCATCGCGATTATGCCCAGCGGACCTATTGGGCGCGTCTCGAAAGGTTTCCAGCCCGCGCCTGACAGTACCTCGCTCATATCCGTCATCTCCACTTCAACGTTCCTGTTTTAAGTATAGCATACCCGTCGTAAATTTTCAGCCGTTTTCGCTTTTATTTTGCATGTTTCGCGATAAAATCGCGTTTCGATTGTTGATTCGGGCACAGTTGAATGGTACAATGCTAATCGAAACGTAAATACGCGGAGGTGTTCCATATATGAAGATCGCGGTCAGCTCTTACAGCTTTTCACAGGCCATGCGCGACGGGCGCATGAGCATTTCAGACGTTATACCCAAGGCGGCGGAGATGGGCTATCAGGGAATCGAAATCGTGCGCCCGAACATATCCTCCGACGAAATGCGCGCCTTAGCGCCCAAGCTGAAGGCGCAAAGCGAAGAATGCGGGCTTCCGATAATCGCGTACATGGTCGGCGCTGACTTCCTTAAAAACGGCGTTGACGCGGAGGTTTCGCGCCTGCGCGGCGAAGTCGAGATAACGGCGCTCTTAGGCGCGTCGCGCATGAGGCACGATTCGACTGCGGGCGTGTTCGCTGACGGTCGGCAGGCGACGGTTGACGAGGCGCTTCCGATAGTCGCCGACGGCTATCGCCGCGTCACCGAGTTCGCGGCGGGCTTGGGCGTGCACACCATGATAGAAAACCACGGCTATTTCTTTCAGGATTCATGCCGCGTGAAGGCGCTTATCGAGGCGGTCGGGCACAAAAACTTCGGCTGGCTCGTCGACATAGGCAATTTCATGTGCGCGGACGAATGCCCGACAGACGCTGTGTCAGTCGGCGCGCCCATAGCGGTGCACGCGCACGCCAAGGACTTCCACTTCAAAAAAGCGGGCGAGTTCATTCCCGAACAGGGCTGGTTCAAAACGCGCGGCGGCAATTTCCTGCGCGGCGCTATAATCGGTCACGGCGTCGTGAACGTGCCCGAATGCCTTAGAATACTCGCGTCCGCAGGCTACGATGGCTATCTGTCGGTCGAGTTCGAGGGCATGGAGGACTGCATAATGGCGCTGAACGCCGACTTGGCGAACCTCAAGCGTATGCTTGCGTAAACGCTATGGAGCTTCGCGCGATCGCACGCGTCAGGTGCGGCTTTCAGACGAAATTCGGGCTGCCACGCCAGAGCGGCGTATACCCGTATCTGCGCGCTGAAATCGTGTTCGAGCCTGATTACCGCTCGGAGGACGCTCTGCGCGGCATAGACGAATACTCGCATATATGGATTATATGGGGTTTTACTGTGCCCGAAAATCATGGGTTCTCGGCGACGGTGCGCCCGCCGCTCTTGGGCGGCAACGAACGCGTGGGGGTGTTCGCCACGCGTTCGCCGTTTCGCCCGAACCCGCTGGGGCTCACCGTAGTAAAGCTCGATTCGGTCGCAAAGCGCGAAAACGAAGGCATTATTCTGCGCGTATCGGGCGCGGACATGATGGACGGAACGCCCGTATACGACATAAAGCCGTATCTGAAATACGCCGACAGCCGCCCCGACGCTGTCGGCGGCATTTCGGAACGCGCGCGCATCAGGGCGCTCGAAGTGGTTTTTCCCGATTCGCTTCTTGAAAAACTACCTCCCGACGCGCGCCCCGCGTTGATTGAATCGCTGAAAGGCGACCCTAGAGTCGCGTATCACCCGGACGGCGACCGCGTTTACGGCATGTTCTACGAAGGCTTCGACGTTCGGTTTACAGTGAACGGCGGTGTTTTGACTGTTGTCGAAGTCGCGGAAATTCGATCGGGCTTGTAATTAACTTATCCGTGTTATATAATTGTGTCACTACGTTACGGGGGATATATGATTTGGGCAAGATAATAGCCACCGCCAATCAGAAGGGCGGCGTCGGCAAGACCACCACCGCCGTAAACCTGTCGGCGTGCTTGGCGGAGTTGGGCAAGCGCGTGTTGTTGCTTGACATCGACCCTCAGGGCAACGCCACAAGTGGTTTGGACGCCGAGGGCAGGGGCGCTATGAACATGTACGACTGCCTGCTGAACGGCACGTCGGCTCTGAACGCCGTCAAAAAGACGAAGTTCGACAATCTGTTCATAATACCGTCGTCGCGCGACCTCTCCGGGGCTGAGATAGAGCTTGTCGGCGCGGACGGGCGCGAGCGCATACTGAAAGAGTCGCTAATGTCGGCGAAGGGCGAGTTTGACTACATATTCATCGATTCGCCGCCGTCTTTGGGGCTTTTAACGCTCAACGCGCTCACGGCGGCCGACAGCGTGCTCATACCTATACAGTGCGAATACTACGCGCTCGAGGGCGTGGGTCAGCTTATGAACACGCTGACTCTTATTCGCAAGCGGCTGAACCCGAATCTTGAGGTCGAGGGCGTGGTGCTCACGATGCTCGACGGCCGCACGAATTTGGGTTTGCAGGTAGTGAGCGAAGTCAAAAAGTATTTCAAGGGGCAGGTCTTTAAGACGGTCGTGCCGCGCAACGTGCGGCTTTCGGAAGCGCCGAGCCACGGCCTGCCTATTCATATATACGACAGCAAATGTTCCGGCGCGGACGCGTATCGCAAGCTCGCGCGGGAATTGATATTCAGAAACGGGGGCGAACCGGCATGAGCGGTAACGCAACGAAAAAACCGTCCAACAGGGGGCTTGGGCGCGGCTTGGGCGCGCTGTTGGGAGAGCTCGACGCGCCTGAGAGCGCGCAGGGCGCGACGCTTGAACGCGCGGGCGACCGCGTTGAGAGCGTGCTCATATCTGACATAGACCCGAACCGCGACCAGCCGCGCCGCGATTTCGACGCTGACTCCCTGCGCGAGCTTGCCGATTCGATAGCGTCCGTCGGCGTCATACAGCCCATTGTACTCGCCAAAACGGGCGAAAGATACGTAATAATCGCGGGCGAACGGCGTTGGCGCGCCTCGCGCCTCGCGGGGCTTACGCGCATACCCGCCATAATTCGCGACTGGGACGAGCTTACGCGCATAAAGGCGGCGCTCATCGAAAACCTGCAAAGGGACGATTTGAACCCCGTCGAGGAAGCGCTCGGCATTCGCGCGCTAATACAGAAATGCGGCATCACTCAGGAAGCCGCCTCGAAGGTGCTCGGCAAGAGCCGCAGCGCCGTCGCGAACTCGCTCAGGCTGCTCACCCTCGATAAAGACGTGCTCGAAATGCTCAAAAACGACGATCTGTCGGCGGGACACGCGCGGGCGCTCGTCGCCTTGGAGCCGGAGCGGCAGCGCAAGCTGGCGGAATTGGTCGTTCGTCAGGGCTTGTCCGTGCGCCAGCTCGAATGCATTTGCGCTCAGTCCGCGAAGCCCGACATAAAGCCGGTTTCCGCAAAGCGTTCGGCGGAGCTTAATCAGCTCGAAAAGATGGCGCGCGACGTGTTCGGCACTCGCGCGAAGCTCGACGGCGACGAAAACGCGGGCAGGCTGGTGCTCAACTACTCGAATCACGACGACCTTGAGCGCATCTGGGAAGTGCTCGAGTTTATAAGCCAAAGCGGACAATAGGAGGTTTCCTCATGACAAAAACGTACACAGCCAAGCGTATGCCTGAAGACGCCGAGCCTATCCGTTTCGCGGGCGGCTTTTCAATAGACGATTTGCCCGACGCTTACGCGGCGCTTGACGACGCGGAAATTTCCGAATACCCGTGGATTGCGCAATTTCCCGACCGCTTCGAGGCGCGATTCCGCGCGGGCTATAACAGCGAAAACCTGTTTGTGCTCATGTACGCGTTCGAGTCGCCGATACAGTCGAAAGAAACGAATTTCGGCGGCAGACAGTGCCGCGACAGTTGCCTTGAGTTTTTCGTAAAACCGTTCCCGGAGCGCGACGGCCGCTATATAAACATAGAAATAAACCCGTCCGGCGTGCCGCACATAGGCTTGGGCGAATCGCGGCGCGACAGGTATGTATATAAAAGCGCGATCCCGAACATGCAAATCAACAGCGCGGCGGGCGAAAACGGCGTGTGGGCGGTATGTTTCAACGTGCCCGCCACATTCATAAGGGAACTGTACGGGGATTTTCCTAAGGCGGGCGATATTATGAGCGCTAATTTTTATAAGTGCTCTGAGGATATTCACCCCCATTTCGGCGTGTGGAACACATTCGCAGCCCCGCGCCCCGATTTCCACCTGCCCGAACACTTCGGAAACGTCGTTCTGGGCGAATAAGCGGCACAGGGGGCAACGACTAGAGTATGGATTTTTCGCTCGCGCTTGCGGATAAGGATCTATTCGCGGTTTATCAAACCATATACTCAAACGCCGACATCGAGATGTGGTATGATTGGAACAGAAGGCTGAACGACACTAAGTGGACGGATCAGTGCTATTTTGTTATGCTCGGCGGCAAAAAGGTCGGCGGAATCGTGCTCACGGGCGACAGAATAATGTACCCTTTCCTGATACCGCCCTTCTGCGACAGGCTCGCGTTCTGGGCGTACATAATGAAGCAGCACAGGCGGAAAAGCATTCGCGGCGTGTCGCGGGCTGACGCTGATATATTGCTGATGTTCGACAACAAAATCGCAATGACCGGGCAGGTCATGTGCCGTCCCGCGGACATGTGCGATCCGAAAATACCGAACGGGTTTTACGTAAGGGCGCTCAACTCAGACGCCGACTTTGACGATATCGCGACCGTGATGACGGAGTCGTATAAGGGCGGCATATGCGAAGAAATAAACGGCGTCCAGACGTTCGACGAAGCCGTGAGCGACATAAAGCGCGTGTTGGACATATACGCTCCTAAGAATTTCTCTCACGCCGTATTCGACGCTTCCTCGAACAAAGCCGTCGCGGTCTGTCTGGCGGGAGTCGGCAAAAACTACACGCATAATTATGCTGAGATCGCCGAACTATGCGTGATGCCCGAATATCGCGGAAAAGGGCTTGCGAGATATATGATCGAGAACGTGCTGTCTCTCGCATACGGCGTTTCGCCGTTTGTGAAGCTGTTCGTCTACGCGGGAAACAGCGCCGAATACTTATATGTTCAAGAGGGTTTCATCGCCGGCCCGCAGTTTATAAACATGAGCCGTTATTCCGACTAAGAGCGCTATACGGAGAGTGACGCAATTTGAACGATCGCTTTTTTGCGTTTTTCAGCGGGTTTCCCGACCGCCATTTCACATTTGACGTGAGCGACAGGCTCGCTCTGGAGCTTGAACGGCGCGAAAGCATAGCGTTTGTGAGCGCTTGGCCGTCTGACTTCGACAGGAACGACGAAGACCTTTTTGGTATGCACGAACTGTTCGCAGAGCGCGGCATTCCGTTCGCGCGGCGATATGTTATCGACGAGCGCACTGACGCCGCCTTCGCGGCGGCTCTGATAAAAGACGCTTCCTGCGTGTTCTTAATGGGCGGACACCCCGGTCTGCAAATGAAGCTCCTCAAAGAGAAGGGACTTATCGGCGCTGTTCGCGATTCCGACGCGGCTGTTCTCGGAATAAGCGCAGGCTCAATAAACATGGGCAGGCGCTCGCTCGATACGAAAGATTCACCGATACCATACGATGGTCTGGGGCTTGCCGACATAACGGTGAAACCGCATTTCGACCCAAACAACAAACAGCTTATATCCTTATTATCGCGCATATCTTTTGAGCTGCCCATATTCGCGATGGAGGACGACAGCGCGATATTCGTTAAGGGCGACGATATAACATATTCAGGGCGTGTTCACAGAATTTGCAAAGGCGAATCGACAGACATTTCATTTTTGTGAAACTACGGCGCGCATAAATGCAAATTACGGGGGGCGATAGCGTGATAGATAGGGAAGCGCTCAGGCAATACATAATGTCAATGGGGGCGGATCTGTGCGGCTTCGGAAACGTTGAGCGCATGGAGAGCGCGCCTGACGGTTTCAAGCCCACGGACGTTCTGCCCACCGCCAAGACCGTCATAGCCTACGCAATAGCGTTTCCGGCGGCGACGCTCGATTGCGGGTCTCCGCACCCTTACACGCGGGTGCGCAACTCGATTTCGGATAAGCTGAATGCCATATCGCTCGATGTTTGCCTATACATCGAAAAACGCGGCTTCGGGGCTATACCCATACCCACCGTAGAAGACTTGTATGACGAAAACACCGGGCGCTACAGGAGCATCGTGTCAATAAAACACGCGGCTCAGGCAGCGGGAATAGGCTCTATCGGCAGAAACTCATTGCTCATCACGCCCGAATACGGCAGTTTGGTCTGGCTCGGCGCGGCGGTCACTACCGCCGATATACAGCCCGACCCGTTGCTTCAAAGCATCTGTTCGGAGTGCGAACTGTGCGTAAAAGCGTGCCCGGTCGGCGCTCTGGAAGGCTCTGAACTCGACCAACAGGCGTGTTCGCAATATTGCTTCGGCACTGTCGGCGGCATATGGGCTATCAAATGCCACGCGTGCCGCGACGTTTGCCCGCATCTGCTCGGAAGCAAGAGGCGGGCGCAAGAAAGGAACTGATCATATGGACAAATCTGAAATCAAAACCGTCTGCGCGCTGTTGTCACGCATAGAGACTTCGGAGGGCGCGGACTTCAGGCGAGCCTTGAAGGGCAACGCTGTAAAACACTGCGAGCTTCTGTCAAACGGCGACGGTGCGCTCGCAATATACAAAGACGAGAACGAATATATCGTCGTGTGCTCATTCAAAAATGTGGAGAGGGATTACGGCACGCTCAGGCACGTCGAGCGCGTCGTCACCGAATATCTGCGAAACCTGAAGCCCGACGAAACGTTGAGCTTCGTTCACGGCAGCGATCAGATATATCTGAACAATTTCGTATGCAAACTGAATTTCGATAAGCCGCATTACGGGCTTGAATACAAGCTCAAACGGCGCGATTTCGCGTGCGGCGAAATCGACATGAAGGGTTTGGAAGCCCGCCCTTATGAATACGATAGCGCCGATAAGCTCATCGACATTCATACTCGCGCGTTCAACGAGCAAAATACCCGCGCGGGACACCCTGAGGGATATGACGAAGAGCGCCTTTCCTATTTGAAAAAGCAGTTTTCAGAACCTGACGACGAACGGACGATCACTGTGTTCTATTCAGACGGCGAGCTGATAGGCTACACGCTGTTCGTCGGCGGTTATTGCGATCTGATAGCGCTTGACCCGAATCATCAGGGCAGTGGCTTCGGTAAAGCGATGCTCGAATATTCTGTTCAGAAGGCGTTCGGCGACGAAAAGATAAAACACGTGCGACTGCATACGTTTCTTATAAACGTCAAGGCGCAGAGGCTCTACGAGAGCGTCGGTTTCAAGCGCGTCGGGGCTTTCTGCGTAAACGAGTCAAAGAAACAGAGCGATTTTTGTTTCGCGCTTATATAGCCGATAATTTTTACGGGAAGGCGAACTATATGGAGCTTAAAAAGGTAGATTCCAACAACATATGGGACATCGTGGAGCTTAAAGTTTGCGACGACCAACGCGGCTTCGTCGCGTCCAATACGGACAGCATATTGGAAGCGTTCGCGACCAGAGAGGACGGCTTCCCGGCTCTCCCGTTCGGGCTTTACGAACAGAACGAGCTTGTGGGCTTCGTCATGATAGGCTACGGAACGACGGGCGACGAGGACGAGCCTAAAATCGCCGACGGCAATTACTGCGTGTGGCGCTTCATGATAGACGCGTCCCGTCAAGGCAGGGGCTTGGGCAGGCGCGGTATGCTTGCCGCTATCGACTACATAAAAACCCTGCCCTGCGGGAACGCCGAATACATATGGCTGTCTTACGAACCCGAAAACGCACGCGCCAAGCGACTGTATACGTCTTTGGGTTTTTCCGAGAACGGCGAAGTCTGTTCGGACGAAATCGTTTCGGTGCTTAAAATCTGAATGTCAGCCGAGTGAAATATCGAGCACCATCATCAGCGCGAAGCCGAACGCCACGCCTATCGTGCCTATGTTGGTGTGCGGTTCTGCCTGCGCGTCGGGTATTAACTCCTCGACGACCACGTACACCATAGCGCCCGCCGCGAACGCGAGTATATACGGCAGCGCCGACGTTATCAGGCTCGTCAGCAGGATCGTCAAAATTGCGCCTATCGGCTCGACTACGCCCGACAGAAAGCCGTATCCGAACGCCTTTTTGCGGCTCGCGCCCGCCGACACGAGGGGCATAGATATTATTGCGCCCTCAGGGAAGTTCTGAATCGCGATACCTATCGACAACGCCACCGCTCCCGCCGTCGAAACCAACGATTGGTCGCTCAGCATACCCGCGAACACGACGCCGACCGCCATGCCCTCTGGCAGGTTGTGCAGCGTGACCGCGAGTATCAGCATGAGCGATTTTTCAAAGTGCGATTTCACGCCCTCGGGCGAGTCCGAATTGGCGTGCAAGTGCGGAATGATCATGTCGAGCAGCAGCAGAAAGCCCATGCCGCCCAAGAAACCTATCGCGGCGGGCAGGCATTTCAAAACGCCCTCGCCCGGGGACATATCGAGCGCGGGCATTAACAGCGACCACACCGAGGCGGCGATCATCACGCCCGACGCGAACCCAAGCAACGCCTTTCGCAGGCCGTCGCCCATCTCTTTTTTGAGCGCGAACACCATGGCTGAACCGAGCGTAGTGCCCATGAGCGGTATAAGCAGCCCGATCGCGATTTTTGCGTATTCGCTCACCGCTGTATTCCCTCCCCGACGTCGGCGTCGGTCTGAACGCCGCATTTTTCGTATATTCCGTTTATAAACGCCGATTTATGTGAAATGTACGCGTCTATGTCGTTCGGATACAGCCTCGCGCCCTCCGACTTTACGTCGCCGTATTCCTTCGCCGCCGCGCTGTGTTCGCGCAGGTAGTTTCTGAGCGCCAGATGCCGAATAAGCTCGCGCGAGTTTTTCTCGCATACGTACAGGTGATGGCGAGGCAGTATCTCGCTTCCTTCATATTTGAAAGCCTCCCTGCCCTTGACGCCCAAGTCGCCCTCGCGCGCGTAGCCTATCGTCTTGAGCGCGTCTGCCGCCAAGTCGATGTCGGCCTCGGTTTCAACAACGACGTCGATGTCTATTATTGGCTTCGCTTTCAGCCCGATTACCGACGTGCTGCCTACGTGTTCAATGGCTATCGCCGTTTTGCCGAGCGCCGCGCGCAGTCTTACGGCGATTCGCTCGAACGCGCCGCGCCATTCGGGGCTGTAGTCGAGCACCTGTATAGTCATAGCGCACGCCTCCTCGAGCAGAAGCAGTTTTGCCTTTCTGTATTCGGACACGTCTTTATCGTAGTCGGCGTATCCGCGCACAACGCGCTTAACTATTTCAAGCCGTTTATCGTCGTCAAGCGTCAGCAGAAGCTCCAAATCTTCCAAGCCGAGTCTCTGCGCTTCCGAACGCGTTGATATGAGCGCGCCGTCGTCGCCCGGATATACTATGCAATAGTCTCCCGCAGGCAGGAACAGCGCCCTTTTCGGGTGAAACTCCATCGCCTGCTCTGAGAACATACACGCGCTGCGCTCATACGGGTTCACGCCGCCCGTGTAGCTGTTGTAGCCCCAGTGCAGATAGCCCTTCACGTTTGTGTAGAGCGCCGCCGCCCAGCCCAGATAGACGCACCTTACGCGCTGCATATCGAGCATTCTGTTCATATAGTTGCCGCCCGGTGTCAGGCATGTGTACACGTACAGCCTGTCGCCATTAGCCACGCGCGAATCGTAGTATTCGCGGTCGTTTTCGTATGTGTCTATAGTCGGACACCATATGTCCACGCAGCCTGTGAGTTCGTGCGTCGGGAGCACCGGCTCGAGTATCGGAACGCCGGGCATCTCCTTTTTCACAATGTCGGTGATTCGCCTGTACGCCTTTGCAAGCGCATCGTTCGGTTCGTCCAGACAGCACTGCTCCCACGCGCCCTTCAGCCCGCGCGACTCTATGTATTTATACAGAACCCGCGCCTGCGCCGCCAACACGGCCGCGCCGCGTTCGCCCTCAGGGTCGTCGCCCGTCAGAAACACCTTCGCCTTTGTGCCGTTATCGAACTTGTCGAACGCCGCGTCGCGGAAAGCGTCCGCGACCGCGTCGGGATTCTCGATTTTCGAGTGGTCGAGCGAATTGTAAAACGCGTCGTTGTCAGCCACGCCCTCCGCCCTTCCGCAGAACGCGTGCCCCTCGAACAGCTCAAAGCCCGCGCGCCTGCCGGCTTCCAGATATTTGTCGAGCCTGTTTTCATCGAGCGTCACGATTCCGTCTTTCAGAGAGAACATGCCGCTTGTCGGCAGGGGCATTATGTTCTGACGGCAGTATGCCGCCGTGCGCAGATACCTGTCGAGCAGCCTGAAGTATTCGGGCGACTCCGGCTGCACATGGTGATACCGCGATATGTTTTCGTATGAGATCCAGTTTACGTATCTGTGCGTGTCCGCGCCCGCTTTCTTAACTGAACACGGGTAAGACAAAACTTTCAGCCTGAGCGTTTGCGTTTGCCCCGCGTGCTGCACGTCGATTTCCCAGACGGCTTCCGTTTTTTCGCGCGCATACTCTATTTTCGTCTTGAATGCGCACGCCGCCGAAACGCCCGCGGGCATGAACAGATTATACATCGGCTTGAGCGCCTCGTATATATAGAAAGGCGCTTTCCTGACGACCGTGTCTGTCGCCCTGCCGCGCAGGTATTCGCTACGCAGTTTATAGCCCGTGTTTATCTCGACAGGCACAGGTATAAGCTCGAACAGCCGAAACGCCGTGTGAGGGCCGCGCGCCGCGACCGAGACGGGTATGCCCGGCGTAAGCCCGGACATGAATATGTGAACGCCCGCGTATGTGCCGTTCGCGCCCGCGACCGAATACGTTTTTGTGCCGTCTGCCGTATCGGAATCGGGGTACAGCGCTTCAAGCTCGTCGAACAGGGACGCTTCAAACATATGCGTAAAACCCTCTTTCATAAATCGGGGCGGATGCTATCCGCCCCTTGAAATGTATAAAACCGATATTTATTGATTGTCGGGTTCGAGCAAACCGTAATCGCCGTCGTGGCGTATATACAAAACGCACATTCTGTTCGTATCCGCGTTTTCGAACAGATAGAAACTGTGCCCCAGCATTTCCATTTGAGTGATCGCGTCGTCTACCGTCATGGGCTTCACCGCGAAGCGCTTCACGCGCACGACCTTGCGCTCCTCTTCCTCAACGTCGTCTTGGATTTCGGGCGCGACTACGGGCTGCGTCGCGTGCAGGCGTTTATCTAGCTTCGTGCGATGCCGCCTTATCTGCCGCGACAGTTTGTCTACTGATTTGTCTATGCTCGCGTACATGTCGGAGGACGTTTCCTCGGCTCTGAACAGCATGTTTCTGTCGTTTATCGTGATTTCTACGATGTCTTTGCCGCCTTTTTCCTGCGTGAATTTTACCGAAGCGTCGGCGTTTTCGCCGAAGAACCAGTCGAGCTTCGCGATTTTCTTATCCGCGTAATCACGGAGACTGTCCGTTACCTCCATGAATCGGCCGTAATACTTTATTTTCATATAATCGTTCCTTTCTGTTGTTGTCGCACCCTCGTAGTCTTCGCAAATGAGTGTGCCATGGGTATCTCCCCCCTTCACATCAATAATTCTATTCGCGTGTTAATTTTTCCTGCAAGCGTTCTGATTTTTTTCATTAACGTCAAAATGAGTGTATAATGTGCGGGCGGGGGTGTCACATGAGATACAAGCTTGCTATATTCGATTTGGACGGAACAATACTCGACACATTGGAAGACTTGAAAAACGCGCTGAACGCGGCGCTCTCCGATTTCGGCTACGCTGAGCGCACGCTGGACGAAGTGCGCGCTTTCGTCGGAAACGGCGTTACAAAGCTCGTGCTGCGGGCGCTTCCTCAAAACGCTTCGAACGCCGACTCGGTGATTTCGCGCTTCCGCGAGATATACGCCGCAAACATGGACGTTATGACGCGGCCCTACAGCGGTATTCCGAACCTCATGAAAGCGCTGCGCGAGAGCGGCGTTAAAATCGGCGTGTCGAGCAATAAATTCGATTCGGCTGTCAAAATGCTCTGCAAAGAATACTTCGGAGACCTCGTCGGGTTCGCTGTCGGCGAAAGCCCCGAAACGCCCGCGAAACCCGACCCTTCGGGCGCGCGGCTGATCATGAAAAACGCGGGCGTCTGCGAGGGCGAAACCGTATATATAGGCGATTCCGACGTTGACGTGCAAACCGCGAAAAACGCGCGCGTGGACATGATAGGCGTGGCGTGGGGCTTTCGCGGGAAAGCGGCGCTCGTTTCGGCTGGCGCTCCGAGAGTCGCCGAAACAGCCGAACGGCTTCTTGCGTGGCTGACGGAATGACCGCTATATCACTTAACGGTCTTCGTCGTCCAGAAATCGTCCGCGGCCGCCAGAATTTCTGATGCGGGCAGAATCGTCGCCTGTTCGATGGGCGTGCCGGTTTTGCGCAGGTAGTGTTTGATCAGGTAATAACCGCAGGCGTACCCCGCGCAATACGGCAGCCCGACGGGCGCGCAGCCCTGCAGCGCCGCCATTTCGTCGCCGTATAAATACGAGTTCAACTCGTTCAAGCCCTGAACGCCCAGCCCGTCGTGTATTATGGGTTTTATGTAATCGTTATGCCACTCGATTTCGGTTTTCGTGACCCACGGTCCTGCTTTGTCCTCGCCGAAATACGACGTCGCGAAATTCTCCGCCAAGCCCTCGCTCACGAGCATTTCGCCCAGCGTCACGCCCGCCGTCCACTGTATGAACTGATAGCGCACATTGTGGTTCGCCTCGTGCGCGAGCGCGACGGGAAGGCGCGACAGCGTGAACTCGTTCGGCGTGAGCACCGCGGTTATATAGCCGGGAATGCCGCCGTCGCCAGAATAGCCGTCGCTCATAGAGATATAGGGGCTTGTCTCGTCCGCGAGCAGCACTGTGAATATGTAATCGCCTATTCGAAGCTCGATTCCGTGCTTTGAGAATCTCTCCAATGACGTTTTGACGGACTTGGCGCAATCGTCCCACATGACCTGCGACGACAGTTTTTCGATGTCATGAAGCCGGCTTGAGTCTATTTTTTGAGGCACCAAATACCCCAGCATACCGCTCGCCATTATAATGTCGTAGCCGCCCGCCTTTTCGGCTTTGAGCGGTATATGGAAGAGGTCCCACTTTTTCTTGTACGGCAGCATCATTTCGTAACGGTATATGTCGTCCTTTTTATCGGCCGGAGCGGCCGCGATCTTTCTGTAAACCGCGTCCGAGCGAAGCGTCGTTATGTTCATTATAGTCACCCCTTTACAACGATATTTATATCACCCCGCCGCCGCGCCGTCAAGTTAAGCGCGCCCAATTTATCTTTTCATAAAACACTTCCGTTTTGACTTGACAACGGTTTATAGGCGGGAGTATAATGTGCGCGTCCGTAGAACATCGGAACACCGCTGAGGCGGTGTTCCTTGTATAGTTTACGGTTGATTTTGTTAAGAACGATGTCTAGCGGAGGAGAGTCTCACATGCCCGAGAACTTGCAGGAGAACGTGGTGCTTACGCCCGACGGCAAGCGCAAGCTTGAAGAAGAGCTTAACGAGCTGAAACTCGTAAAGCGTCCAAAAGTCGTGAAAGATATTGCCGAGGCGCGCGCCCACGGCGATTTGAGCGAAAACGCCGAATACGACGAAGCTAAAAACGAGGAAGCCCGCGTCAACGGGCGCATAGCGCAGCTTGAGGAATTGCTCGCAAAGGCCGTTATACTCGACGAAGCGCAAATTTCGACCGATACGGTGTCCGTTGGCACCGTCGTCACCGTTTTCGACGAGGAATATGAAGAAGAGGACGATTACGTAATAGTCGGCTTCACCGAAGCCGATCCCGCTAATTTGCATATATCCGCCGAGTCGCCCATAGGCGCTTCACTTATTGGCAAACGCGTAGGCGACGTTGCAGAGGCGCATACGCCCGGCGGCGTTATCCGTCTGCGTGTGTGCGGCATAAAACGCAGATAAGGCGGGCGCGAATGACGCGGCCTGCCGTGTATTCGGCAGGCCTATTTATATGTATAAAGGAGACTACACATGGATGTTATGAATACGGCGCCCGAAACAATCGACGGCGCTTCCGAGCAGACGCTCATCAGGCTTTCGAAACTCAAGGTGCTGAGCGATTCGGGCATGAGCCCGTTTCTTGAGACATCGTATCCGCGCACGCACATTTCAAACGAAATCGTAGCGGCGTTCGATTCGCTCGACCAGCAAACCGTCGCGATAGCCGGGCGCATGATGAGCCGCCGCATAATGGGCAAGGCGACATTCGCCCATTTACAGGACAGAAACGGCGAAATACAGATATATGTGAAGCGCGACGACGTGGGCGAAGCCGCTTACGACGCGTTCAAGGATTGCGACATAGGCGACATACTCGGCGTGACGGGCTTCGTGTTCAAAACGCGCACGGGCGAAATATCGGTGCACGCCAAGGAAGTCAAGCTGCTCACGAAGTCGCTGCACCCGCTGCCCGAGAAATTCCACGGCTTACAGGACACCGACACGCGCTATCGTCGGCGCTATCTCGACCTTATAATGAACCCCGACGTGCGCAAGACGTTCGTCACGCGCTCGCTCATAATGAAAGAGATACGCGCGTTTCTCGATTCGAGGGGCTATCTCGAGGTGGACACGCCCGTGCTCGGCACGCTCGAAATCGGCGCGGCGGCGCGTCCGTTCGCCACGCACCACAACGCGCTCGACATCGACATGTTCCTGCGCATCGAGACCGAGCTTCACCTAAAGCGGCTCATCGTGGGCGGCTTCGAAAAGGTCTATGAAATCGGCCGTATATTCCGCAACGAGGGCATGGACACGCGCCATAACCCGGAGTTTACTTCGCTCGAAATGTATCAGGCATACACCGACTATTTCGGCATGATGGATTTAATAGAAGAATTGTTCCAGACCGTCACTGAGCGCGTGCTCGGAACGCTTGACATACCATATCAGGGCAGTATAATACACATGGGCGGCAAATGGGAACGCATGACGATGAAGCAGGCCGTCAAACGGTTCACGGGCGCGGATTATGACGAATGGCAAACCGACGCGGACGCGCGCGAATGCGTTAAGGCGTTGGGGCTCGAGCCCGAAACGCCGAACGCGAACAAGGGCGAGTGCCTGAGCTTCATATTCGAGGAGAAGGTCGAAGAAAAGCTGATCCAGCCGACGATCATATACGATTACCCCATAGAGGTCTCGCCTCTCGCGAAGCGCAAGCCCGACGACCGCATGTTCACCGAGCGGTTCGAGTTTTTCATAACCGCCAGCGAGGCAGGCAACGCGTTCTCCGAGCTGAACGACCCTATCGACCAGCGCGAGCGCTTCGAGAAGCAGGTCGCCCAAAAGCGCGCGCAGGGCGCGAACGCTTCCGTGGACGACGACTTCATACTTGCGCTCGAATACGGTCTGCCGCCGACGGGCGGTCTGGGCTTCGGCGTGGACAGGTTCGTTATGCTGCTGACTGACAGCCCTTCGATAAGGGACGTTTTGCTGTTCCCCACGATGAAACCGCTTGCTTAATATCATATCGGAGGTTTGAACTGCATGAACTACGAAGAGACTGTTATGCACGCAATACTTGCGCGCAGGAGCGTCCGCTCTTACGTGCCCGATAAGCCAGTTGAGAAGGAAAAGCTGCGCCGCTTGCTCGAAGCGGGCATGGCAGCGCCGTCGGCTTGCAACCTTCAGCCGTGGGAGTTTATCGTCGTCACCGACGAAGATAAGATGGCTAAGCTGCGCCCGATGATGGGCTTCGGCAATTACAACGCGCCCGCCGCGATTGTTATGCTGGGCAATACCAGCGGCATTCCGTGGGGCGGCGAGGACTGGAAGATCGACGTGAGCGCGGCCGTCGAAAACATGATGATAATGGCGGCGGCGATGGGCTTGGGTTCTGTGTGGCTGGGCAGCTACGACGAAAAAGCGCTGCGCGAGCTGCTCGACATACCCGAAAACATTCGCGTGATGAACGTCGCGTACTTCGGTTATCCCGCGAAAACCCCGAACCCCAAGACGCGCTATAACGAAGAAGCGGTTTTCTACGAGAAATACGACCCTGCGCGCCAAAGAAAGGTTCGCACGATAGACATGCTGGGCGACTCCGACACGAGCGACTGACGCGCGTCGCGTATTCGCTGGCATAAACCGCGGCTCTACATATCATTATTCGCAAGCCGCGCGGCTTCGGGCGACTCCCGAAGCCGCGCGGTTTTGTCTGTGCCGCTTTCATAAAATATTCAGTTATTCGGCATTCGCGTGTCGCCTTTCGAACCTTACCGCTGAATACTTCCGCAGGGCAATCGCTTACGGAAACTCTGCGGAGTTTCCGTAAGCGATTGCGAGGGG
>CAYVPJ010000010.1:0-36770 GCA_964453505.1 uncultured Oscillospiraceae bacterium
GTTCATAATGCCCATATTCTGCCCGTACAGCGCTCAGGAAAACGTAACCGTCGCCGACGCTTACCATTTAAGTCCGAAAGAGGCTATGGACTATTTCGGCGGCTTCTCGTTCAAGTGGCTGTTTGGCACGGGTCAGTTCGGAAACTCGATATTCTACGGCATAATGATTTCCGCGCGCACGTCGCTGGTGTTGGCCGTTATTTGCGCCGCCATAAACATGACGGTAGGCATTATAATCGGCGCGGTGTGGGGGTACTCGAAAAAGGTCGACGCGGTGCTGCTCGTCTTATACAACATAATCGCGAACGTGCCGTATATACTAATAATTTCGGTGCTCGTCTACATTATAGGCTCGGGCTTCTGGAGTATCGTGTTCGCGCTCACGGTCACGGGCTGGCTCAGCATATCATACTTCTTCCGCACGCAGGTAATGATAATCCGCGACCGCGAATACAGCCTCGCGTCGCGCTGCCTGGGCACGCCGATACCGAGAGTCATAACAAAGAACATACTGCCCTTTATGACCTCCGTAATCGTCACGGTGCTCGCGACGGAGCTGCCTTCCTACATTTCAATGGAAGTGTTCCTATCGTACATCGGCATAGGCTTGAGCGCCGAAGTGCCTTCATTAGGGCGCATGATACAAGAAGCTCAGGCGGCATTCCTGACATACCCTTGGGAGTTTTGGCCTCCCGTCGCAATAGCATCCGCGATTACAATAATACTTTATATGCTGGGTCAAAACTTGGCTGACGCCTCCGACCCAAGAACGCATATGTGAGGAGGGAAATTAACAATGTCTGATTATACAAACAGGAAAGTCCTCCTTTCATTGAAAGATGTATGCGTGAAATTCAATGTGCGCGGCAGAGTTTTGACCGCCATACGCAACGTGTCGCTCGATATATACGAACATGAGTCGATAGCCATAGTCGGCGAGTCCGGTTCGGGTAAATCAGTGCTCACAAAAACGTTCGCGGGTATGCTCGACTCGAACGGCTTCATATCGAACGGCAGTATAGTCTTCGCAGATGAAGAGCTGTCCGAAACGAACGTCGCGCTAACGCTGTATAACCGCACAATGTTAAAGCGGCTCGAGAAAATGCTCAACGCGCGCTCCAAGTATGAACGCGGCGCTTCGGAGTACAACCAAATCATCGCGAAGACCGAAGCGATAAGCCGCGCGGAGTCAATGACGGAGGACGAAGAAAAAGAGTACACGTCTAAAATCGACGCGATAAAAATGAGCATGTTCGAGCTTAAAAACACAATATCGACGCTCGATAAAAAGAATAAGCTGGATCACAACGAGATACTTGAAAAGGAATCCCGTTTGAAGAAGCTGGCCGCCGAACAAAAAGAGCTGACAATCGCGAGAGAGCAGCTCGTTAAGTCGAGAGGCTCGAATTACAAACGCGACGCGAGCCTTCGCAAGGCTGACGCAGATGAGATCAAAAAGCTCAAAGTTCTGCGCGAAAAGAAAATAAACACTCCGTCGAGCACGGATAACCCGTATGGGCTTACAAAAGAAACGCTTGAGCGCAATAAAATACTGGCTTACGAGATACTTCTGTCAATAGGCCGTTATCCCAAGCGCTCGCAGCAGAAGTTCATATATAAACTGATGCGCGAATTTAAGCATTCTATGATGACGGGCGAAGACCTGAACGACAAAAAGGTTCGCAGCCGCATATTCCAAACCGTCGCGTTCCATGTCGAGTTCCGCTCGCTTGATGAAAAGGCGAACCTGTTACGCGGCTACGCCGTGGTGGACTGCGCTTGCGTGAAGTACACGCGCGACTGGCAGTTGATTCGAGGCAGGAAAATAGCCACCGTGTTCCAAGACCCAATGACTTCGCTAAACCCGGTCATTACGATAGGCAGGCAAATAATGACCGTTATACTCAAGCACCAGAAGTGCACGCAGGCGGAAGCGAAGCAGCGCACAATCGACATAATGGGCAAGGTCGGCATACCCGAACCCGAAAAGCGGTTCAACGATTACCCGTTCCAATATTCGGGCGGTATGCGTCAGCGCATCGTAATAGCCATAGCGCTTTCGTGCCAGCCGAAAATACTGATATGCGACGAGCCGACTACCGCGCTTGACGTCACCATACAGGCGCAGATAATTCGCCTTATAAAAGACCTGCAAAAGGAATTGGGCTTCGCGATTGTGTATATCACGCACGATTTGGGCGTCGTCGCGAACGTCGCCGAGCGCGTCGCGGTTTTATACGCGGGTCAAATCGTCGAATACGGCACTGTGGACGAGGTTTTCTATGAACCGAGACACCCGTACACCTGGGCGCTGCTATCGTCCATGCCGCAGCTCGCCGAGAAAGATACGGAGCTGTTCTCGATAGCGGGCACGCCCCCGTCACTGTACAACAAAATTGTCGGCGACGCGTTCGCGCCGCGCAATCAGTACGCTATGGAGATAGACCGCGTGGCAGAGCCGCCGATGTTCAAGATAACCGACACTCACTACGCGAAGACATGGCTGTTGGATCAGCGCGCGCCCAAGCTCGAAACGCCTAAGATAATTCAAAACCTGCACGAGAAAATGACAGCGGTTTACACCGAATTTGACGAGTAAGGGGACAATGTGATGGAGAACAGCAAGCAAGTACTATTGTCTATAAAGAATCTCGACGTTGTCTTTAAGCAGGGAAAGAAGCATTTTAAGGCCGTCGACAATGTGAGCTTCGACATATATAAGGGCGAAACTCTGTCGCTGGTGGGCGAGTCAGGCTCCGGCAAAACCACGATCGGCAGGGCTATAGTGCGCATAAATCCGTGCACGAGTGGTGCTATATACTATAACGGCGAGAAAATCTCTGGTAAACTGAGCCGAAAGCGCGATAGGGAAGTCATACAGAAGATACAGATGATATTCCAAGACCCCGCCGCCTCGTTGAACGAGCGCGCGACCATCGAATACATCATCTCGGAAGGGCTTTACAACTTCCATCTGTTTTCGTCTGAAAAAGAGCGCTTGGAGAAGGTTGAGAAGGTCATAAAAGAAGTCGGCCTGCTGCCCGAACACCTGACGCGTTATCCGCACGAGTTTTCGGGCGGACAGCGCCAGCGCGTCGGTCTGGCGCGAGCAATCGTTATGGAGCCCGATTTCATCGTTGCCGACGAACCCATTTCAGCGCTGGACGTGTCTATTCGCGCTCAGGTGCTTAACCTGCTCAAAAAGTTCCAGAGGGAGCGCGGGCTCACATACCTATTCATAGCTCACGACCTTTCAATCGTGCGCTTCATAAGCGACCGCATTGTCGTCGTTCACAAGGGCAGAGTTATGGAAATCGCGGAAACCGAAGAACTTTTCAAGTTCCCGATGCACCCGTACACAAAGTCGCTCATGTCCGCAATACCGATCCCCGACCCGATATTGGAAAAGAAGAAGAAGCTGTTCGTTTACGAACCGAAGGTATATTCGCAGGAAGAAGAACAGCCGGCGCTTATGGATATTGGCGGCGGGCACATGGTATTCGGAAACAGCGAGGAAATTGAAAGGTACAGACGGCTGCGCGAAACTCCCGAAGCCGATATGCGGAGTAAGTTTTAATGTCGCGAATAAAGGCGTTCTTTACCGGCAAGAAAAGTCGGTTGAAGCTCGTGGTGTTCATATTGGCGGTGGCTGTTGCCGTCGCCTTTATTACCAATGGGGTCGTAAACATCGGGCATAAAGACCCGGGATACTATAAAGTCGAAGTTACGCCGCAGGTGAACGTCGCTACGTTCGACAGCGGGCTTACGTTCATGTACTACGCCGACGGAAGCAGTAACGACATTAAGCATAAGCTGAACGAGGCGTCGGCTGCGTATTCGCAAGCGCTCGACAGGTGCTATAAACTGCTCGATGAGGACGACGAGTACGAAAACTATGTAAACATTGCGACGCTCAACCATAACTTGGGCAAGGAATACGCGGTGAGCGACGAACTGTACTTTGCGCTTACCGACGCATACGCCAAGACGCTCGATAACACGGGCTACAGCATGTTCACAGGCGCGCTGCACGGCGAATGGAGAACTATACTGTATCTGTCCGAACCGCGGGATTTCGACCCTCTGATAAACGCTGACACGCAAATTCGCCTAAGCGACATAGCGCGGGCTGCGAACGCGCCCGACGCCGTGGCTCTGACTATAGTGGACGCCGATAAGCGCATTGTGAGGCTCGACTGCTCCGCAGAATATGTAGAGCTATTGCGCTCATATGAGAATAATGACGCTTATATGAGCCTGAACACATTGAAGGACGCGTATCTGTTGCAGCTCGTTTCCGACAGTATGCGCAAAGCCGGCTTTGACGACGGCTATATGTATACCGAAAGCGGCATATCATACACATTTGACCGCTCGGATATGGTGTATGGCATATACGGCTTCACGGGTTCGGAAGTCGCGGAGGCGGCGGCGGTGATAGCCGAGCCAAAGTCGGTGTTCTGTCAGCTTCAGGCGTTTCCCGCGGGTAACGGCAGTTATGCGGTCGAGAAGGACGGCATAACGCATTTCCGTCACCCGTGGGTGGACGCCAGAACCGGCGAATGCCCCGATTTCATAATATCCGCGCAGTTGACTTCAAGCTCGCTGACCCCTGTGAACGCGGCGTACACGGCCCTTAAAATGTGGTTCTGCAAAAGCGATTCGGAACTCAGATCGTACTGCGACGGCATATCGGGCGACGTTACATCGCTCACATACGCGCGTCAGTCGTCTCCGGGCACGTTGTGCGCATATACATCAGACAACTTTGCAAGCCTGCACACGCCTGAAGATTCGCCTTTTACGGTTGAAACATACCACAGGTAAAATTATTGTCAAGAGTGAACATTCCTATGGACAGATTAGCAAAATGATGGTATAATCCTATTCTGTCAGCGGGATTTCGCTTTCGGCGCTCGCGTTTGGTATGCGCCCGTAGCTCAGCCGGATAGAGCAACGGCCTTCTAAGCCGTGGGTCGGGGGTTCGAGTCCCTCCGGGCGCGTATATGGTGGATATAGCTCAGTTGGTTAGAGTGCCAGGTTGTGGCCCTGGAGGTCGTGGGTTCGAGACCCACTATTCACCCTGTATCTTTTTTTATGCCTACCCTCGCGATGGGGTGTAGCCAAGCGGTTAAGGCACGGGGCTTTGACTCCCGGATTCGCTGGTTCGATTCCAGCCACCCCAGAGGATAAACGTGATCCATTAGCTCAGTAGGTAGAGCACCTGACTTTTAATCAGGGTGTCCGGGGTTCGAATCCCCGATGGATCAGAACAATAAACAAAACCCGAACAATCGCGCGTCTGCGAATGTTCGGGTTTTTGTTTACCTTGATTGTCAACCCAAGAAACTGCTCGGAAGTTCGCCCGTCAGCGTTATAAGTGAAATCTGCGGCGGGTTCATGAGCCTGAATGAAAACAGCGTGTCTCCGCTCACTGACAAACCCGGTGTGACATACACAATCGTGCTTCCGACTCTTCGCTGTCCCTCGACATATTCCTGCTGCGGAAACCAGCCGTAACGCGCGAGCGTCCGCGCGGGAATGTAAAACGCGCCCAGCCCCGGTATTTTCCATTCGCCGCCGCAATAATGCCCCGCCAGCACGATGTCGGGCGACGGGAAATAGCTTTTAAGCTGCTGCGCCGTCATAGCGTCCTGTGAGACCGTTATCTGCGAGTCCGTGGGCACGTCGTGGGACAGCATCAGCATGACGTCCTGCGTCGATATTTGAGATATAAGAGCTTCAGACTTTTTGAGTATCGTATGCCTGTAATCCGTGAACGGCAGCGTTTTTGTGCTCGAAATGACGCCCTGCCAGCTGCTGTCGGTCTGCTGTTCAAATTCCTCTTTATACGCCTTGTAGGCGTCTTCCACGTTCAGGTTCAACAGGTAGTCAGGCATAAGCCACATGCTCGAATCGCCCTTTGTGAGCTTAATGGGAGTATCTACGTATATCGCGCCAAGTTTCTCGGCTTCGAGCACCCAATCCGCCAGCACGATCTGTCTGAGCGTAAGATTGCCCGCCGAATAATCCCGTGCTTCGCTGACGAGCGGCGACGGGTCTGAATCACCCGCAATGAAATACATCGGTTTGGACGTTCCAAGCTCTGTCAAGAGCGACAGAAACGGATCGACATTGCCGGATTCGCCTATCATGTCGCCGGTGAACACGACCGCGTCGTATTTGACGCTCTTTATGATGCGCATAAGCGCCGTCTGATCCTGTCCGAAATTTCGACCCGCCATGTCGGATATATGTAATATTCTGTAGCCCTCAAAATCCTCGGGCAAACCCGTCACTACGACTGATTCCGCGTCTACGCCCACGGAACGGTCGTTCATGGCGAGCACGATTATAAGAAGCAATACGAACACGAGAGCCATAAAGCCCATGAACGTTACCCTGCGCCCGAACAGTCTGTATTCTTTAACGACGGTGCGCTCGTCGGTGCGAGTCGTATATTTGTTTACGGCGAACACGGCGCTCTTCGCGCCGCCGAACACGCGTTTGAAGAAAGACCGTTTTTGTTGTTTCTTTTTCTTCTTCCCGCGATTAACGGGTTTTTTGGTGCTGGTCATATCGCGGATTAACTCCTTAACCAAACTGGCGATTATCTCGGCGCGTTCTGAAAGCCCCGCCGACTGCTAATCATTATATTATGGATTGGCGAAAACGGCAAGATGTGATATAATAAAATCACATTTAGGTTTTAAGGCGGTCAATATGGCGAAACAAAAAACATCGTTTGTATGCTCTCAGTGCGGATATGAAACGCCGAAATGGTTGGGAAGATGCCCCGATTGCGGGCAGTGGAACACGCTGTCAGAGGAAGCGCCCCGCGCTGTCGTCGAGGAGAAGAAGCTCAAGCGCGCGCCCGGCAACGGCGCGGAAGCCCTGCCGATCTCGCAGATCCCCGACGAAGCGACCGCGCGCATGTCGAGCGGCATAGGCGAGATGGATCGGGTGCTGGGCGGCGGAGTGGTCGAGGGCAGCGTTTTGCTTGTCGGAGGCGACCCCGGCATTGGTAAGAGCACGTTGCTCACGCAGTTGTCGGCGAACATATCGTCGCGCGGCGACAGGGTTTTATACGTGTCGGGCGAAGAATCGGCGCGGCAGATTAAACTTCGCGCGAACAGGCTCGGCGCGGGTTCGCTCGGCTTTTTCGTGCTCGCCGAAAACGACGTGTCAATAATCGAAGACCGCATACAAACTGTAAACCCGTCGGTCGTCATAATCGATTCAATACAAACGATGTATCTTGCCGAAATATCGTCAGCCCCCGGAAGCGTATCTCAGGTGCGCGAATGCGCGCAGCGCCTCACGCGTCTTGCAAAACTCACGGGCTGCGCCGTTTTTCTGGTGGGACATGTAACAAAGGAAGGCTCGATTGCCGGACCGCGCGTGTTGGAGCACATGGTGGACGCGGTGATATACTTCGAGGGCGACAGAAACAGCCAGTACCGACTATTGCGCGCTCAGAAAAACCGCTTCGGTTCTGTAAACGAGCTGGGAATGTTCGAGATGACCGATTCGGGTATGCGCGAGGTCACGAACGTTTCGGAAACGCTGCTTTCAGAGCGCGCTCACGACGCGAGCGGCTGCGTGGTGATGTGCGCCATGGAAGGCACTCGCCCGCTGCTCACCGACGTACAGGCGCTTGTAACGCCCACCGTGTTCGGAAACCCGCGCCGCATGACGGCGGGCATAGACGTAAGCAGGCTGTTTCTGCTGCTGGCGGTGCTCGAAAAGCGGGCGGCGCTTGCCTTATACAATCAAGACGTATACATAAATATAGCCGGCGGCATGACGCTCACCGAGCCCGCCGCCGACTTGGCGGTGTGCGCCGCCGTAGCGTCGTCCGTGCGCAATTTACAGTTGGGCGCAGACTGGGCTGTAATGGGCGAGGTCGGTCTGGCGGGCGAATTGCGCGCCGTTTCATACATAGACAGGCGGCTTTCCGAGTGTATGAGACTCGGCTTTCAAAACGTGATAATGCCGAAAGCGAACGAACGCAACCTGAGGATTCCGAAGGGCATGAACCTTATTGCGGCGGAAACGCTGTTCGACGCGCTTAAGTTTTTGGGCATATACGACATGAAAAAGTAAATAAACACATATTATCGAGCGCTTCAGCGAATGCTATTTCCGAAAATACTCTGTTTGGAGGAATGGCGTTTGCGAACATTTGCGAAATTTGCGGCGTTTGCTATAGTGATCGCCGCGATGGGTCTATACGGCTGTATGCTAACTAACAGCGGTGGAGAAGCGCAGAAGCCGGAGATACCCGGCAAGCTCGAACTGGACGAGGACGGCGTGCCTCAGATACGCGTTTATAACCTAAACAGCGAAGAGTCGTCGGTTATGGACATCGAAACATACGTCGCGGGCGTGCTGGCGGGCGAAATGAGGAACGATTGGCCGACGGAGGCTCTGAAAGCGCAGGCGATACTCGCGCGCACGTTCGTTCTGAAATTCATAGAGACGAAGGACTCGAAATATGACGGCGCGGACGTGTCCACCGATGTATCGGAAGCTCAGGCATACGCGGCGGAGCTTGTAAACGAGCGCGTCAAAGCGGCGGTCAGCGACACGCTCGGCTTGGTCGTAAGCTCCGATGGCGAGCTTGCGAACACTTGGTTTCACGCGCATTCGGGCGGCATGACGGAGCTTCCGAGCGTCGGGCTCGGTTATAAGGAAGACCCGCAGTACACCAGAAGCGTGAAATCGAACGAATCCGAGCGCGCGCCCGAAAGCGTAAAGAACTGGACGGCTGAATTTACGGCGGAGGAGATCGCGAAGGCGTGCGCCGACGTGGGCGTCAAGGTGACGACAGTAGAAAGCGTGGAGATGGGCGAGAAGGGCAAATCGGGACGGGCTATCAATTTCACCGTCAACGGTAAAAACGTGTCCGCGCCCGAACTGCGCATAGCTCTGGGCGCGGATAAACTGAAATCGACTTTGATAAGCGATATGACGTCCGAAGACAACTCATTCACATTCACCGGAAAGGGTTTCGGTCACGGTGTGGGCATGTCACAGTGGGGCGCTTATCAGATGGCGGAGGACGGTAAAAACGCCGAACAGATAATTGAGCACTACTTCAAAAACGTAGATGTCGTAAAACTGTGGGGGGATACTCCGGAACAGTAAACCGAGGGAGACGGCGCGCGTTCAAAAATGTGAACCGTTCGCCGTCTCCCGCCGCTTTTATGTTGTCGGCTTTCTGCACAGGCAGTTCAGTATATATCCGTCGGAGGGCGCGTATACCTCGCCGCGTTCGCAGTATATTACGTCAAAACCCGCGCATGAAGCATATTGCGCCAGTTTTTCAGGAGTGAATAGTTGCCAATATATGTCGGCGTTCGAGTATGGGAAGAATTTTTCGCCGTCGGCGCAATTTGAGTGGTTTGCGTGAACATAATCGTAATCGTGCCCCGAATAGCTCAGTATTCCGCCGTCTTTCAATACGCGTTTGCATTCGCCCAGAAATCGCGTTTTGCGCTCGTCTTCGTACATCAGCCCGAACGTCTGCGACCATATTATCACCGCGTCGAACCTGCCGTTTTCGTATGGCAAAACCGCGCCGTCGTACAATGTGAAACATACGTCGGAACGCCGTTCGCGCGAGGCGGCTTGCGCCTTTCTTATGACCGCGGCAGAAATATCAATCCCGTCGACGCGAAAGCCCGCTTCGGCGAGCACGAACGCCTCTCTGCCCAATCCGCAGCCAACGTCGAGCACAAGCCCGTCCCGCGCGAAGTTCTGTGCGGCTTGACGCTCCCATATCTTGAGCCGCCCGCCCCACGAGCGCATCTCGTCCACGTTCCGCTCGTTTTCATACCAATCCGATACGCTTTTCTCAATAATCATTCTTGCACATTTTCGCGCGAACCCGACACGGCGGATTTCGCCGCAGCGAACATGACGCGCATAGCGTATATCGATTCCAAAGCGTCGATTCGGCTTTCGCGGTTTTCGAGTATTGCAGAAACAAACTCGCCTATAACGCCCGTGTTCACACGCTTTCCCGCGAGCTGAGCGGCGTTTGTAAGCAGTTCGTCGGGGTTTTCGCGCAGCACGCATTCGCCGTCGCGTTCCAATATCAACGACGCTTTGGGGTCGCAAAACAGCTTTAGCGCGCCCTTAGTGCCGTACACTCGCATGGAGTTGTCCTCGCAGCCGTTGTTAGTCCAGCCCGCGTGCAGTTCGCCCAGAGCGCCTGAGCGCATTTCAAGTATGCACATACAGTTGTCGTCAACCGAAATAAGCTCGCCGTCCGATGTTTTCTTGTCGAGCGTTATCGCGAACGCTGTTACGGTTTTGACATGATCGCTCAACAGGTAATGCGCTAAGTCCACCTTATGTACGCCCAAATCCGCCATCGCTCCGAAAACGGCTACGTTCTTATCGAAAAACCATGTGTTCTTCGTGCCCGTCCAAACCTCCGGGCCGGGGTGAGCGAAGCGCGTGTGGAACGTGAGCGGGCGGCCTATATCGCCCGAAAGTATCATCTCTCGCGCCTTTACATGCGTCGCGTTGAAGCGCTGATTAAGCCCTATCATGAGCCTTTTGCCGGTTCGCTTTGATGTTTCCGTCATGTTCTCACATTCGTCAAGCGTGACCGCCATGGGTTTTTCGCATAAGACATGCTTGCCCGCGTTCAGGCAGTCTACCGTGTCGGCGGCGTGATACATGTTCGCCGTGCAAACGCTCACAGCGTCGATATCGCTTTGCAGAAAGTCGTCGCGGTTCATATACGCCGTGCCGCCGAAAGCGTCGGCGAGGGCTTTCGCGCGAGGCGTGTTGATGTCGTAGAAGCCGCAAATCTCGCACAGGTCGTTATCAGCGTATTCGGGAGCGTGCCTCAGCTCGGCAATCCTTCCGCAGCCGAGTATACCAACCTTTAGTTTACGCATACCGCGCCTCCTGTCTACTTATCCTTGCGCTGCATGAGCACCGCGAATATGATTATCGTGCCGGTGAAAGCGGGTGATAAAAACGCGTCGATTCCCAAATGCACCAGCAGATTGTCCATTATGCCTATTATGAGAACGCCGAGAACCGTTCCGATTATCGAACCGCGCCCGCCCGCCATGCTAGTGCCGCCGACCACGACCGCGGCGATGGCGTTCATTTCTGAACCGCTGCCTGCGCTCGCCACGTCAACGCCGCGCGTCCGCGCGACCTGCGTGATGGCCGCGATGGCGACTATTAAGCCCATCAGCATATAGACGCGCATTTTGACCTTGTTCACATTGATGCCCGATAGCCTGCTGGAGCGCTCGTTCGAGCCGATCGCGTATATATGCCGCCCGAAAGCCGTGTGGCGCGATATTATGTACATTATTACGGCGAGCGCAAGCCAGTAAATAATCGGTAGCAGCATGTGTCCGCCGATTATTTCGGTGTTGGCGATTGCCGAAAACTCCTTCGGCACTTCGGTTTTGAAGCTCTTGGTGAAGTATTGCGCGACCGAACGCACGATGTTCATAACACCCAGTGTGATTATAAACGGCGGTATGCGCCCTTTCGTCACGCCCAAGCCTATCAGCCGCCCAATCAGTACGCCCGTCAGAATGCCCGCCGTTATGGCGATTAGGTAATTAGGCATACCCGTCACGCCCATGCCGGTCAGGAAACCGTTCGACGACACGTCAAGCAGCACCATAACGACCGTCGCCACGCCCGCGAGCGTCGAGCCCACCGCCAAGTCGATGCCGCCGGTGATAATGACGAACGTCATGCCCAACGCTATCATGCCAACCGACGAATTGCCGCGCAGCACGTTTAATATGTTGCCGAGCCAATAGCCGCCCCAGCTCAGTTCTTTGTTCGTGCTCACGAATCCGAGCGCGTAAACCTGTATTATGAGCATCACGACCGCCGTTATGAACGTTGAGAAAACGGGCACCCGTTTCCACGCGCGCATGAACCTCTGCGGAATCAGATAGGCAATGGACGTTATCATGATTATCAGAACACCGGTGAATATGAAGCCTATATAGTTACGCGCCGTGTAAATGGTAATAACGTCTTTAACGTCAAGCACATCGGCGTTTTTGACCTCCAAGCTCGCCGCCTGCGCCGCGCCCGCCTGCGTTTCAATGTCGTTGGCAAGCGCCTCAAGCTCGTTTACGCGCCCGTTCAGTTCCTCTATGAACGTTATGCATTCAGATATGCTCACAGCGCCCGGTTCTTTAGTTTTTTCAACGACATCTATTCTCGCGTCAAGACCCGCGCCCTTATACACTTTGTTTATCGCGTTCTGAGCGTTCACAATTCGGGTTTCCAAGTTGCTCACAGCCTTGTGAGCGGCCTTCAAATGCGATGAGAACATATCAAGCGCCAACTCGTCGGCGGCTGTTTCAAGGGTTTTGCCGGAAGATACTATCCCGTCCAGTGCGTTCTGTATATCTTCTATACTGACGGTCGCGTCATCTTCGTAGATTTTTCGTATTTTATCTGTATCGGCCGTTATGCGCCCTGCGGATGTATATAACAAATCGATAAGCTCGTCGCCCAATTCGCCGGTTGAATGGCGTTCGAAGAGCGATTTTGCTTCCGCAAGCTCTTTTTCGACCGTAGCCGCTGATTTTTCGCTCATATCTTTCGCGAGCTTCGCAGCCGCGACGGCGTCGTTCGAATCCTTCGCGGCGGCCGTTTCGTGCGCCGATATAACGCTCTTGCGCGCTTTTGCTTCCATAAGCGCCGATGCGAGCCTGCCGGTATCTCCGCTCGCTTCGCGCTCGCCCATTACGCCGCCGATTATGCCTACGGTTATCAATATGACCGAAACCAATACTGCCGTCAGCGCAAGAATCAGCGCCGTTTTACGCTTTTTGTGTTGCGTGTAGAATGTCGTCATACCGCCCGTCGTCCTTCCTCGTCATGGCGCTTGCGGTCGCCGCCCGTCGCCAATATCATTATGTTGCTCTCAGTAAGTTCGCCGTCTTTAAGCTCGCCGCGAATTTCGCCGTGATACATTACCAGCGCCCGATCGCACAGCCTGATAATTTCCTGCGCTTCGCCGGAGAGCAGGCAAACGCCTACGCCGCTTTCAGACAGCCGGAGTATTATATCGTAAATTTCTTCTTTAGCGCCCACGTCTACGCCCTGCGTGGGGTTGTCAAATACCAAGATGCTCGGCTTTGCGTTCAGCCACTTTGCTAGCACGACTTTTTGCTGATTGCCGCCCGATAGGCTGGTTATCCTGTCGTCGAGCGAATCCAATTTTATTGATAGCTCGTCGACACGTTCTTCCATTTGCGCCCTTTCGCGCTTATGGTTTATCAACAAAAACCGAGTAAGCTCTTTGTATGTGACTATTGAGCCGTTTTCGAGTATCGACAAATCCTTTATGATGCCGTTCTCTTTGCGATCTCTCGGAACATAGCCTATGCCCGCTCTGCGCGCGTCGCCCGTCACGCGCATCTTGACCTGCGCGCCTTGAACGCGTATTTCGCCTGCGTAGTTTGGGTAAACGCCGAATATCGTCTGAAAAAGCTCGCTGCGCCCGTCGCCCAATAACCCTGTGAAGCCCAGTATTTCGCCTTTGCGCAGACTGAAGTTTATATCCGTAAAAGCGCGATCGAGCGATAGACCCGACACGCTCAGCAATTCCGTGCCAATTTGCGCGTTACGGCGCAGTTTTTCCGTGCGCACATTGTGACCCACCATAAGCCGCGCCAGCGTCAGTTCGTCAACGTCTGAGACAAGTCCGTTCGCGACCACGCAGCCGTCGCGTAAAACGGTATATGTATCGCAGATTTCTTTGACTTCCTTTAATTTATGCGAAATGAATATGATCGAAACGCCCTGTGATTTGAGCGTTCTCATCATGTCGAACACGCGCGTTATTTCCACGCCCGTGAGCGACGTGGTCGGCTCGTCCATTATAATGATCGTCGCGTTCATTAAAAGAGCGCGCGCGATTTCGATTATCTGTTTATACGACGCGTCCAGATCGCGCACAGTTGTAAGCGGGTCTAAGTCTATATTCATGCGCGCGAGCACCGCTTTCGCTTGTTCGATCATTTCCTTGCGCATCAGAAAGCCGCGCTTTTTTAGCTCCCTGCCTATGAACAGGTTTTCGTATACGTTTAAGTCGGTTACTAAATTGAGCTCCTGATGTATGAACGCTATGCCCGCGTTCATCGAATCGATAGGCGACGCAAAGCGCGCCGTCTCGCCGTTCAGCTTTATTTCGCCCTTGTCCGCGTCGAGCACTCCGCCCAATATGTTCATAAGGGTGGATTTGCCCGCGCCGTTTTCACCAATGAGCGCGCGAATCTCGCCTTCGTTCAGCGTGATTGACACGTCTTTCAATACTTGGTTTCTGTCAAACGCCTTGCAAACGTTCGTCATCGAAAGCGCCAAATGCATTACCTCCAGTGAATCGCCCTTATACATGCGCAGGTCATGACGGTGAGCCATCATGACCTGCGTTTCTAAGCGTCTACAAAGCGATTAGTAAGGCGTGTTCGCGTCGAGGTAGTCGGCGGCGTTGTCGCGGTCGATTATCGTCGTGGGGACGACCACGGTGTGCTCGACTTCTTCGCCGGCGAGCACTTTGACCACGTTCTCAACGCAGGCGATTATCATGCTCGGCGAATACGTGGCGCTCGATACCCAGATGCCTTCGTAAGCCGGATCGAGCATCATGTTGAAGTATTCCTGGCAGCCGCCGCCGCCGGTGATGGCTTTAACGTCGGTGCGCCCGGATTCGACTATCGCCTGAAGCGCGCCGATTGAGGTTTCGTCGTCTAACGAGAACACCGCGTCGATCTCGCCGTAAGCGGTGAGCGCGTCAGCCATGTCGTTAAGACCCGCTTCGCGGGTGAAGTCGCTCGCGATTTCGGCGATGATCTCGATGCCGGGGGCGTTTTCAAGCAAATAATCCTTGAAGCCCTGCATACGGTGATCGTTGACGTTGCCCGCGGCGGGCTTGCACAGCACGACGACCTTGCCTGCGCCTTCGAGTTTGGCGTCTATATAACGGCCGCCCTCATAGCCCATGCCATAGTTGTCGCCGGTGAGCAGATACATGCCGTCGGCATATTCTTCGGCTACGTTGATTATCATGTCGAAGTTGGAGATGACGATGCCCTTGGAGAGCGCCAATTCGGCGGCGGTCTCAACGCCGGTGAACTGCGGCCACACGACTATCGCGTCCACGCCGTTGTTGATGAGCTGCTCGATCTGAGAGGACATTTTCTCCGCGTCGGAGGAGGTGAGAAGCTCGTACTTGATGTCGAGCGAGTCGGCCGCCTGCTGCGCGTAGTATGTTACGCCGCCGACCCAGCCGTGCGTGGTCGCGGGGGCGAGTATGCCTATGTAGGGCTTGTCGTCCTCGGCGGAGACGAACGTAATCATTGACAGCGCCATTACGAGAGCCAGCATGAGAACCAGAATCTTCTTCATGGGTGATCCTCCTTATTGTTTATGGTCGATAAATACCACGTCTATATTATATCATTTTGTTCGCGGATTTTCAACCGTTTGTCCGCGCTAAATGTTAAAATCACACGCGCAAACGTGGAACAACGCGCCTGACGCGCGCGTCAAACAAATGATTGTTATATTATGGAAGGAAGCAGTGCATATGAAAAAACGCGTAGCGGCTCTGATGTTGGCGCTTATCATGCTGTCGTTTCCCGCGTTCGCGGATTCCGGCGATGCGCTCACTGATTTCGGCGTAAAATGGCTGTCTCTCGATTCGGTCGGCGGTTCTGAGAACCCCGTTTTCTCGCCCGCGTCGGCATACTTCGCGCTGTCGATGGTCGCGCTCGGCGCCAAGGGCGACACGCTCGATCAGATTCGCGCTCTGACGGGAGACGAGAACGCGGCGCGAGATTTGATGAGCAGCCTTATCGAAAAGCGCGGTGAAACGAAAATATCGATCGCAAATTCAGCGTGGCTCGACCATAAATACGAGCTAAACGCGGATTATTCCGAAAAACTTGCGGAAGGCCTGAGCGCCGAGGCGTTCAAGCTCAAACTGTCGTCTGAGGAAGCCGTAGAGCGCATAAACGCATGGGTGAACGAAAAAACCGAGGGAATGATACCGAAAACGATAAGCGAACCGTTCAGCGATGACGCTTGTTTGGCGCTTGCGTCAACCATATACTTCAACGGCTCGTGGCTGCACGATTTCGCGCCTGAGAACACGCTCGAGAGAACGTTCGTGCGCGACGACGGCGAGTATGTAAAAGCGCAATTCATGGAAACGACTGCGCCTTTCGGCTATTGCGAAAACGGCGATGGTTCAAAGTGCGTGACAATGAAATACACCGACGGCGACACCGCGATGCTCGCTATACTGCCGCCGTCGGGCGTTAAGGCGAGCGAATATATTCGCAGGCTGAACGCCGAAGCAATAAACGGCATACTGTCGTCGGCTGAGTCAAAGACCATCAACCTTGTAATACCCAAAATCGAAGCGTCAGGCGATTACGACCTCGTCGAAACGCTTAAAGCGCTGGGCGTCACAGATGCGTTCGATATGAATAAGTCTGATCTTTCGGGAATGCTGTCCGACCCGTCCGTGCCCGTGTGGGTTTCAAAGGCGCTGCATAAGGCGAAATTGTCGATGGGAGAGAAGGGCACTGAAGCCGCCGCGGTTACGATCATGGCGATGGCGGCCGGAAGCGCTCCGGGGTATACGCCCCCGCCGTCGGTGCGCTTTGAGCGCAGCTTTATATACATGCTTATGGATCTGCGCACAAACTCGGCTCTTTTCATGGGAATCGTGAACGACCCGTCGCTGTTCGACCTGTCGGAACAGAATGTGAGCAGCGGGTGGAACATCGAAAACGGCGCGCCGCGCGCGTATGTGTCGACCGAGCGCGACGGCGGCTATCTGACAGCGGGCAACTACACGCTCGACGATTCTCACGGGCTCAACGTGATTGCGTGCGGGGAACACCCGCTCGAATACGGCGAGTATGTCGAATTGGATTCCGACGACGGCGTATTTGAAATATACGCGAACATAGCGCCGTCAAACGCCATTGTCAGATACTGGAGCGCCGACTGCATAGGGGACAGCGATAAATATGAGAGCGGCTTCGGCATGGAGGAGTCGAAAGATATGGTATTCAAACTCGACGCCGGCGAAAAAATCGTAGTCGAGCTTACGCTTGAATGGTCAGAATATTCTGATTTGTCGGGCACGGCTAGCTACGCATTTCTTCTGAACGGCGGCAAATAGTCTATATTAGCTTTGCGCGCCTGATCGCATTGAAGGCGGTGGGACTTTATTGTATAAAGCCTGCCGTCTTTTATAAACCTTTCGCCGGTCTGATGGAACGTGAACGGCACGTTATAGAGCATACACTGATCGCGCAGGCTCAGTACCCATTCGAAACGACATTCACGCGCGCCTTCATATGCTTCGCCGCCGGCCGACACCGCGTCGATTTTGCCCGTTTGAAGGTAGTCCTCTATGCGTATCTCGCCGAGCAGCGGCGCGCATATCAAGCCCCTGTACTTCGCTTTCGCGTCGATGAGCGCCCGCGCGCGAATGTCGGCGTTTCGCTGATTTTCAATGCTCGCGTTTATTTTCACGTTGTCGTAACCGTCGCCCCAGTCGCCCGGCAGAACGTCACCCGCGCGGCATATGCGTTTTGTGAAGAACTCGAACACGCAATCGCTTCGCGTTCTGATAATGTCCCACACGCCGTCGCGCCACTCGTCCGCGTCTTCGAGAAACAAATCCGATGTGAAACAAGTCCAAAAAACCGTGCCCGGCGCGTGTTTATACGCGCCCGCGCGGTTTTTCTGTATCGGCAGAGAGAATGTCGTCGCGTTTTTGTGGATCTCGGTCTCCGCGCCCCTCAGTTTGTCAAGCTCGAACACATAGCAATGCGCGCAGCCCTCGCTCGCGCGGCGGCAGCCGTGCCACGGGTTCCACATTATATGCTCGCGCGCGTTCACAGTCTGCCCAACAGCCTGTCCACGTCTTTCAACGCGCCCGCCACAATTACGTTCTCACCGCTTGCGAATGTAAAATCGGCGCTGGTTACGGGTATTAGTCTGCCTTTTCGCATAACGCCTATTACGTTTATATTGTATTTCGTGCGCAGTGCCAGATCGGATATTGACTTTCCGCACCACGCGGCGATCGGCTCGGTCTCGAATATGGCGTAATCGTCCGATAGCGGAAAATAATCGAACACACGTTCCGTCATATACTTGCGCGCGGCGCGCTTTGCCGCGTCGCGTTCGGGGTATATAACGTCGTCCGCGCCCGACTTCAGGAGCAGCTTTGCGTGTCTGTCGCTGTCCGTCTTCACGACTATGCGCTTCGCGCCCTTCTCGCGCAGTAAAAGCGTTATCTCGAGCGCGTCTGCAAAATCACTGCCCACACATACGAAGCACACGTCGAAATTGTTGACGCCCAGAGTGTCCGCGACATGTTCGTCTGTGCAGTCGGCGATCTCGGAGCTGTCAACGCTTGACGAAATCTCCTCGACGTTTTGCTCGTTTTCGTCCAACGCCAGCACTTCGCCGCCCAATTCCGTCAGCTTCATTGCCAGATGACTTCCGAATCTGCCGAGACCTATAACCAAAAATGAACGCACGCGCCCGCCTCCTAAACGATTATTTCTTCTTCCGGATAGCGCACTCGCGCCTGTTTGCGCGGGTTTGTAAGCGCCATTAAAAACGACAGCGTGCCCACCCTGCCCACATACATAAGCGCCATCACGATTATTCGCGACGCGGGGTTCAATTCCCTCGTAACGCCGGTTGACATGCCCACCGTGCCCACGGCCGACAGCGTTTCAAACAGCGCGTCGCGAAGCTGAATCGCCGGCTGCGCGCAGCACAGAGCGAAAAACCCTATAAACGCCATGAGCGCGTACATCGCCGCCGCCATATATGCCGTTCTTAAACGCTTCGCCTCCAACCTGCGCGAGTATGCGCACACGTCGTCGCGCCCTCTCGCATAGGCGAACAGGCTCATAACGAGCACCGCGAACGTCGTGACCTTCATGCCGCCCGCCGTGCTGCCCGCGCCGCCGCCTATGACCATTAAAGCCGACGTAAGCGCGTACCCGCCTGTGGAGAAAGCGTTTATGTCGACTGTGTTAAAACCAGCCGTGCGCGGCGTGACCGCCTGAAACAGCGCCGCCAGCGCGCGCTCGCCAAGCGAGAGGTCGGCAAACGACGCGTTTCTTTCGAGAACGAAAAAGCCTATGGCGGGTATTAGCACCAGCGCGAGCGTAGATGAAAGCATCAGTTTTGAGTGCAGCCTGTACTTGCGTATGCGAAATCCGTTAAGCCTTACGTCGTCCCACACCAGAAAGCCAATGCCGCCCGTCAGTATCAGCATTACGACCGTGATGTTTATGACCGCGTCGCCCGCGAACGAAACGAGCGACGAATACGGCTCGATGCAGCCCATCAAATCGAATCCCGCGTTGCAGAACGCCGAAACCGAATGAAACACAGAAAACCATACGCCCCGACCCCAGCCGAAGCGAGGCACGAACCTGAACGCCAGCGAGACGGCGCCTAATAATTCGACCGACAAAGTCGTGAGCGCGACGCGCCGGATCAGCTTAACCACGCCGCCAAGCTGTGACGCTGACACGCTTTCCATAAGCATCGAGCGCTCGCGCAGACCTATTCTGCGCCCCGCAACCATCGAAAACACCGCGGCAACCGTCACGAAGCCCAGCCCGCCGATCTGTATTAGCGTCAATATGACAGCCTGACCGAAGCCTGTAAACGCCGAATACGTGTCCGCCACGACCAAGCCTGTGACGCATGTGGCGGAGGTCGCCGTGAACAGAGCCGACATGAACGATATTCCGGAACGCGTCGATATGGGCAGGCACAATAGCGCGCCGCCCAAGAGTATTATGGCGATATAGCCCGCTGCGAGCGCGCGGGCGGGTTTGAGCGCCTTGAGCATTACATCATGCACCCTTTGAGGAAACCGACGGCGAGCGCTATATCGCGTTCGGGCGCGTCTCCGACTTCGCGCTCGATTGTCAAAAAACCCTTATAGCCAATGTCGGACAGCTTTTGCAGATACTTCTTGAACGGCACGCTGCCTTCGCCCAACGGTACTTCAATGAACGCCGCGTCAGTGACGAGCGCGTCGTCGCGCACTATGCCGTATATGACTTCGGGGTCGGCGATCCTAAGGCGTCTGCCGTCCTTCGCGTGAGTGTGGACGATGTAATCCTTCAGATTTTCGACTGCCGCGACGGGGTCGTCGCCCGTCACCATGACCAGATTTGCGGGGTCTAAATTGACCGCGACGCCTGTAGAGTTTAACGAATCCAGAAAGTTTTTGAGGGTCATAGACGTTTCCGGCCCGGTCTCAATCGCGAAATGAGCGTCGAGGCTGTCAGCGTATTCGGCAAGCTCCGCGCACGCCGCCTGCATTATCTTATAGCGCGGGTGTTCGTTTGATTGCGGCACAACGCCAATATGAGTCGTGACGATGTCGGTTTCAAGGTCTTTCGCCATATCCAATATCATTTTCGAACGCTCGATAAGCTGCGGGTTTTTCTTTTCGTCCCAGAACCCGTGCCCCAAATCGCCGCACAGCGCCGATATTCTCAAATCGCGCGCCTTGACTTCTCTCAAAAAATCGCGTCGCTTTTCGCCTTTCAGGTTTTCGGGCGACATTTCGCCGCGCGTGGCGTACACCTGAACGCCGTTCGCTCCCAAGCGCGCAGTCTCGTCGAGCGCCTCTATAAACGGCTTACGGAATGAATCCAGTATTATGCCTATCGGAAAACGGTTCATGTTGCGCACCTCTCGTTTCTATATTCATCATGCTCATTTTATCTCATGCGCGCCTTAAAAGCAATACCCGCTTTGAGTTATGAACGCATAATATCTGGCGAGCGGAACGCGTTTGCGATTGAATTTGAAGGCTATACTGTGCTATAATGCGAAATAAGCAAAAACAGATAGGGGAGAGCCTTGAAAAAACTCAGGCGATTGGTTTTGCTATCGACAATCTTAGCGGCGCTCTGTCTGGCGCTCAGCGGCTGCAAGCCGCTCGTTGACGATAGCGACATAGAAGAAAACTTTACGCTGTACGCTTCGTTCTATCCTATATACGCGCTGTCGGATATGATCGTTCGCGACGTTCCCGGAATGACGCTGCGGTTGCTCGTACAGCCGCAGGATGGGTGTCTGCGTTTATATGCGCTGTCGGACTGGGACGCGTATTTGCTTGCGCAATCTGACGCCGTAATCATCGGCGGGCAGGGTCTTGAATTGTTCGGCGACTCGCTAACGGCTCTGGGCGAGGACGGTCCCGCCGTCGTGACTGCCATGTCGGCGCTTACGCTATTGAGAAACGGAGACGATTCAGAGAGCCATTTCGACGGCGTGAATCCGTGGCTGTTTTTGTCCGTGGACGGGGCTATGGACATCACACGCGCGATATGTTCGAATATGCTTGCGCTGGACGAGCCGTATGCACAGAAATATACAGACAATCTTGATAAAGCGCTGGTTGAGTTGAGCGATTTGAGACAGAGCATGTCAGCCGCTTTAGTCGGCTGCGATACCGACGTTCCGATCGCGCTCGCTCACGAGGGCCTGATATACTTGGCGAATGATATGGACTTGAACGTTGCCGCTCAAATCGAACGCGAGAGCGGCGTCATGCCGGACGACGCCGAATTTGCCGACATGCTCGACGCGCTTAATTCCGGCGGCGTTCGCGCGGTGTTAATCGAAAAGCAAGCGCCTGACGCGCTAATTGCGGCGCTTGCCCGAAACGGCTACGAGGTCATCAGAATTGACACTCTATCAACGGGGGTAGAATCCATGGGCGCGGACGGATATGTGAACGCCATGCGCAACAACGCCGAAGCGATTGCGACGGGTCTTAAGGATATTCAAAATGAAGGGAGCGCGCGCTGATATATGAAGACGGTCGATATATACACAGACGGCGCGTGTTCGGGCAATCCCGGAGCGGGAGGTTGGGCTGCCGTACTGATATACGGTGAAAACCGCAGGGAGATAAGCGGCGGAGAAGCCTACACGACCAACAACCGCATGGAAATAACCGCGGCCATAATGGCGCTGGAGGCGCTGACGGCTCAATGCGCGGTCAATATGCATTCAGACAGCGCGTATCTGGTAAACGCGTTCGAAAAGGGCTGGCTTAACTCATGGCAGAGAAACGGCTGGAAGAAAGCCGATAAGAAGCCCGTTGAGAATGACGACTTATGGAAAAGACTGCTTACAGTATGCTCGCGCCACAGCGTGCGCTGGATAAAGGTTAAGGGGCACGCAAACGACGTTGAAAACAACAGATGCGATAAGCTCGCGACCGACGAGGTTAAGAAATACAAGAGCGAAGCAGCCCGGGAGAGATGCGAATGATTGTGTATAAGGAAGTCGACAGCGCGTTCTTCGAGTTATACGACCGTATTCCGATGCTCGTAGACGTAAAAAGCGCGTATGCGCTGGAAAAGCTCGATAACGGTCTCGGAGGCGTGATATTCAGAGAAATCCCCGTTCCGGAGAGCGTTAAAGACTTGGGAAAGTTCACCAAAGCAACCGAATACGCCGATTCGTTCGACATAACTAACTGGGCGTTCTTTATGGCGTTCGACGGAGAACGGCCGGTGGGGGCGGCGACTGTGGCTTCAGATACGCAAAACGTTAATATGCTCGACGGAAGAAGCGACCTGAGCGTTTTGTGGGACTTGAGAGTAGACGGCGAGTATAAAAGGCGCGGGATCGGCGCGTCGCTTTTCAGAATGGCGGCCGAATGGTCTGGGGCGCGCGGTTTCAGGCAGATGAAGATCGAATGCCAGAACAACAACGTTCCGGCGTGCAAATTCTATCGCAAGCAGGGCGCGGTGCTCGGAAAAATCGATGAGTACGCGTACTATAACGATATTGAAGTCAGAGACGAAGTCGAGTTTATATGGTATCTCGACCTGCACAGGGACTAGTTCCCGTCGGGTTTGTCAGTTTCGCCGTCGTCGCGCAGTTTTACGCGCTTCGCCGCCGTGCGCCTGTGCTCGTCGCTCATCGCGGCGTAGTGTCGGCGCGTGGTGTTTATATCAGCGTGACCGAGCACATCGGCGACCAAGTATATGTCCCCGGTTTCATTATATAGGTTCGTGCCGAACGTCGAGCGCAGTTTATGCGGGCTGATGCGTTTTTTGAGGGGCGCTGCTATCATAGCGTACTTTTTCACCATGTTTTCGACGGCGCGAACGCCCATGCGGCGTTTTTGAAGCGATAAGAACAGCGCGTTTTCGTGACCTTCGAGGGGTTTTATGTTCAATCGCTCGTCCAAGTAGTCTTTTAGCGCCGTTTCGACTTCGGAAGGGAAATAGAGTATAACCTGGTTGCCACCCTTGCGGGTTATCATGAACGCGCCTATATCGAAATCCAAATCGGATAAATCGAGGCCGACGCATTCGCTCACGCGTATGCCCGTGCCCAAGAACAGAGAGAGCATTGCGAGGTCGCGCTTTTTTGTTATGTTATTGTACGCCGACTGGTGCTCCGTCAGTTTTTCGCCCGTCTCCGCCGCGTCGAGCATACGCGCTACTTCATCAATCTCAAGGCGCAATATGGGTTTTTCGTGGCGCTTAGGTATGTCCACCAGCGCGCAAACGTCGGCGGCTATTATCTTACTTTTATATAACCATTTGAAGAACGAGCGCAATGTGCATATCTTGCGCATTTTCCCGAGCTCTTGATTGGTTATTTCCACGTCGTTCTCGTCTGAATACAGGCTCAGATAATCCTGAAACAGTAAAATATCGCGCGTTGTTATTTTGTTAAATTCTTCGTCGCTCCATGTTAAAATCGCTTTCTCGGTGAATTTCGGGTTTTCGCGCGACAGATAGGTCAGGAACAGGCGAACGTCGCGCGCATACGCGTATCGCGTGAGGGGGCGCGTCGTCGACTCGATAGACATAATAAAATCCATCACAACGTCAGGCAAATCTTTCAAAACCTGCTTTATGAGTTCTTTGACGTGTATATCCATAGATTGAGAATAACTCGCAGTCTTAGCCATAACGCACCCGCCAAACCAATAATTCGCGCCTAAATCAGCATAAACCCGTCAAAACCGACCCAACTATTCGTAAAAGCTGTCTTTTGCGCATAGTTGGATTATATTACATCGCTCCCCTTTTGTCAACAATTTCTTTTTATACATATGTTTTTGTGAAAACGCAGCCTGCGTACCGCCGGAATACTAGCCCTCTTCCAATCTGGCGGAAGGTTTCTTCGCGTCAACGGGAAGGCTTTCACGCAGCGGCGACAACCCCGCCCCCGACTGAAGCCGCTTCTTGTAATCGCTGGGCGAACAGCCGACATAGCGCGTGAACGTGCGCAGAAACCCCGAATAGTCGTTGAAGCCGCACTGATATGATATTGACGTAAGCCCCGAGCCGTCCATAATAAGCTGCTTCGCTTTGTTTATGCGGCAATACAGTATATAATCATATATACTGCGCGATGTGTGGTATACGAATTTATGCGAGAGATACGACTTGCTCACGAAAAAGTGGTTCGCTATGTCGTCTAGCGACAACCTTTGCTCAAAATTATCGTTTATGTAATTGAGCACCTGTTGTATAAGCGGCGATTTCTCCGCCTGTTCGGGCAGCACCGCGAGCTTCGATTGCAGGCTATCGAGCACAAGCAGCAGAAATTCCGTCATCAGAGCCACGTCGTGCAGGCGCGTGTACGGCGTTTCGTTTGCGCAATTCTCCTTGATTTTATCGATCAGGCTCTCGGCGCGCTTGAGCTGTTCGTCGGTTATATGGCAGAAATAGCGGTGTTCCCGCCCCGCCTGTTCGAATATGCGGTTTATAGGCAGTATGTTGTGCGAAAGCTCCTCCACCACCTCAGGCGTTATATACAGGAAAATGCGTTCGTAATTATACAGCGGCTCCGCCCCGAAATGACCGTGCATCTGATATGGGCGTATGATTATAAGATCCTTGCCCGTAAGGGGTAATATTTGGTCGTCGAGCACATACAGCCTGCCTCCGCGAACGTTTATGTATATCTCATAGAAATCGTGGCTGTGCAGAGTGCTGAAATCGGTCTTCGCGTCGAAATTGTGCACGGCTTCATAATTGCGGCGACCCAAGCCCATGCCCGTGATGTCGTAAAGCGCCTTTCCTAAGTTGCTCATTTTTGTCACCTCCGCGCGCATTTATTATACAGTGTTATTCGCATACTTACAAGCGGTATTGCTTAAATCACACGCAAATGTCGCTTTTTGAGGCGTCTTCGCAGTTCTTTTCCTCCATTGCTGTATCGTTAATACATAAGCATATAACGCCATAAACGAATCCGTGTTTAGTTGGTTTTTGCCAAATATAGCGTTAAATGGCTCGCGTTTAGTAAAAAAAGCAGGATTTGCATGACATTAAGCCATAATTGCCTAGAATATGCCGTATCTGTTCGGTATAGTAATAAATGCAAGCGTGCGGCGTTTCTTATGGCAATAGTCATATTAACGCGCCGGCACGCTATTCGGGCGGTTATCCGGGAGTGATGAAGTTGGTAAAGAATTACGGCGGAAAAATCGGCGGCGGCTTTCTCAAAGCGGTTTTGAGAGACTGGCGGCTGTATGTTATGCTTGTCTTTCCAATCACATTTTACTTAGTGTTCTGCTATAAACCCATGATAGGCGTGGTAATTGCGTTTCAAAAGTACAACATATTCGCCGACAACCTGTTCGCAAGCGAGTGGATAGGCTTCGAAAACTTCACGTTTGTCGTCGAAAAGATGAGCGACTTCCCTATCGCTCTGTATAATACGCTGTTGCTAAACTTTATGGGCTTGATATTCGGCTTCCCCGTGCCGATCGTGCTCGCCATAATGCTTAATGAAATCCGCTCGCTCAGGGTAAAACGCATCTCGCAGACGCTTTTGTATCTCCCCCACTTCCTGTCGTGGGTCATAATCGGCGGCATGGTGCGCCAGATATTCTCGCCCACTTCCGGCGTCATAAATCAACTGCTGCTGTCGTCGGGTATAATCGACACAAGCATTCCTTTCCTGACAAGCGGCACTCACTGGCGGTGGACGTACACGTTCGTGGGCGTGTGGCAAAACATGGGCTGGGGCACGATACTGTATTTATCCGCCATAACCGGCATAAACATGGAGCTGTTCGAGGCTGCCAAAATCGACGGCGCGAACAAGCTCAAACAGATATGGCACGTGACGCTGCCCGGCATACGCTCGACGATAGTCATATTGCTTATATTGAACATCGGTCAGATGATGAATATCAGCTTCGACAAGCCGTTCGTTATAGGCAACAAGCTCGTGCAGGAATACAGCGACGTGCTTTCGACTTTCGTTTACAGGGCAGGCATAACCAACGCCAAATTCGACCGCGCCAGCGCCATAGGTTTGTTCCAGTCGCTGGTCGGGCTTATACTGATTTCGTCCGCGAACTTTGTTACGAAGCGCATGGGCGAACAGGGAATTTGGTGAGGAGGATACGAGCATGACGACGCAAGCTATTAACAAGCCCATAAAAATGAAGACACGGCGCATTTGGACGATTCAGCAGTTTTTGCTGGTTTTCGTCATATTCATATTCGTGTTGACTTGCGTTTTGCCGTTTATAAACGTGATAGCGATTTCGGTGAGTTCCAAATCAGAAATATTGCGCGGCGCGGTCAGCTTCTGGCCTAAAGAGTTTAATCTACAGGCTTATGAATTGATATTCAAAGATAAGTCGATGATACGCAGCCTGTTCTTCACGGTCGAAATTACGGTCATTCATACGGCGCTCGCCATGATGCTCACGATTTTAATGGCCTATCCGCTCACCAAAAGGCGCTTGAAGGGGCGCAAATTCCTAAACTTTTTCGCGCTGTTCACTATGTATTTCAGCGGCGGCACGATTCCTATATATCTGAATATAAAAGAGCTCGGCATGATAGACACTATGTGGTCGCTCATAGTGCCGACGGCGCTTTCAACGTATTACATGATTATAATGCGCAGCTTCTTCCAGACGCTGCCCGAAGCGCTTGAAGAAGCGGCGATAATCGACGGCGCGAACGATTTCCAAGTGCTGTGGCGGGTTTATCTGCCGCTGTCGCTCGCGTCTTTGGCGACGATTACGCTGTTTTACGCTGTGACAAAGTGGAATAGTTTTCAGGACGCCATATACTACATCACTAAGCGCGACCTGCAGCCCTTGCAGCTCAAACTCTATAATATAATAGAAGGCTCGCAGGCGGTCGAAGTAGCGACGGTAGAAGGCAGCGGAGCGGCGACTATACAGTCGTCGGTGTCCGAATCTATACGCTCCGCCACGATTATTTTCGCGACGCTTCCTATATTGGTCGTATACCCGTTCGTGCAGCGCTATTTCGTCGCGGGCGTGACTATAGGCGCTGTCAAGGGTTAAACTGCTTATCGCCGCGAATATGCGGTGAAATATAATTAAAGGAGAAACACCCATGAAGAGAACACTTACCCTGCTTCTGGCTATGTTGATGCTGTTGGGCGGCGTCAGCATGTCAGCGGTCGCCGAGAGCGACTGGCCGGTATTGAGGATCGAGATTTATGACCGATCCATAGCGGGCTTCAATGTTGAAGACTGTATGCAGCTTCGCTATGCTCAGGAGAAATTCGGCGATCCCAACCAAATCAAGGTTCAGTTCGTGCCCGTGTCCCGCTGGGACGAAGGCTCTATACTGACGACACAAATGGCGGGCGGCACCGCTCCCGACCTTTGTATAACTTACGATGGAGATCTGGTCAACTCTTACATTGAAAACAAGGGCTTGAAGCAGCTCGACGATCTCATCAACGAGTACGGCCCGCACATTAAAGAGTTCATCGGCGAAGAACTGCTCGGCTACGGTCAGCAGGACACCGACGGCGACGGCGTTAAAGAGCAGTACGTCATACCCGCCCGCCGCCTGAGCGTCGCGAACGTCGGCAACTTTATCCGCGGCGATTGGCTCGAGACGCTCGGCTTGGATAAGCCCGAGACCATCGAGGAGTTCGAAGAATACCTGGTCGCGGCCAAAGACGCGAATCTCGGCGGACAGGTTACTATTCCGTTCGATTTCGGTCTGTATGAGCCCGACCCGCTGTACAACGTGGTTCGCTACACCGACGCGTTCATAGACTTCTCGAAAGTGACCGAAGAAGACTGGTTCGCCTACAGCAACAACCATGAAATGCTGCCCGGATCGAGGGACGGCTATAAGTGGCTCAACTCGCTGTTCCACCAGGGCCTCATTCACGAGAACTTCGCAATCGACGACGACACCACAGACGACTCCAACCGCGTGCTCGGCTACTTCGGCTTCTTCTCTCAGCAGCCCGACCAGCCGTGGCGCACCGACAAGAACTATCAGCGCGAAATGGAGACCAATGTGCCCGGTTCGTACTGGACGACCGTCAACTGCTTCGCGAACGTGTACGACGGCAGAACCCTGCACGACGTGTACGCCGCCAACGGTTTGAGCATCATAATACCGCACTGGGTAGAAGAAGATACCGCCATTAATGCCATCAAATACCTCGACTGGCTGTGCGAATACGAAAACATGTTCTTCATGCAGAACGGCATTGAAGGCATCAACTACCTGGCTGTAAACGATGCCGGCATACCGATTCAGATACAGTCCACCGACGTTGTACCCGACGAATACAAGATGCACGCCACCGACGTGTGCTTCATCTCTAACGGCCTGTTCTATGGCTCCGACGAGAAGAACGCCGCCGCGCTCGCCATACCGTTCACCGGTTATGAGGACGAAGTGGTCGCTTCCTATGTAAACGCCTACACCGACACCTGGACGCAGGTCAGCTTCACCGTGCCGATCAAGGCCGACACCGACTTCGGCGCTATGGTCAAGTCCAAGCAGGGCGAGTTCCTTGTAAACGTCGTCACCTGCGATCCCAGCGAGTTTGACGAAGTGTACGATAAGTACATCCAGTCGATACTCGACGTGGGCGCGGAGTCGATCATCGCGGAGCGTCGCGCGGCTTACATCGCGGGCGACTATCGCGGAACTTTCCCGGGCGCGGAATAATCGATCGCACAATAAACTGGCGGAGCGGCGAAACATCGCCGCTCCGTATTTGTTTTATGCGTTATTTACAGTCTCGTGAGCTATCTCGCGCAGCAAGAGTATGTCGCTTGCGTCGGGAGTCAGCGCGGTCAGAGGGCGTTTAAGTATGTTTCCTGCGGTATCATGCCCCAGAAACTCATAAACCTCGGGCGCGTAAGCGTTTTTTCGGCAGTCGCGGGACGTGAAGAACTCATACCACACCGCGCCCGCCAGAAACCTGCCGAGCGTGAGCGACAGATGGAAACCGTCTCTCGTAAGCGGCGTGCCGCCGCGTTCCGGGTCGAACCGCGCGTTTTCGCGCGCTCTGCTCACGGCGTTTCCAACGGGTATAACGCGAGCGTTCACCGCCTTTGCCGCCGAGTATATGCACTCTGCAATGCGTTTATGCATCTGAAAGCGGTCGCGGCCATAGTTTTCAAACGCCGCGTGAGCGCTGTCAAATTCATACGCCCACGTTTGGAACACGACCACTTCCGCGCCATTTGCGACCGTTCGCGCGTAATCTGCCAAGTCGATAATGTACGGATAGTACGTATCTCTGATTCCGGAGAAATGACTCGCCTGCTGCACGGTGATATAGTCCCAGTTTCGGTCGCTCAGCGCGGTTTTGATAGACGAATACCCGAAATAATCATTGTTCACAAAATACTGATAGGCGGGCGCGTCGGACGATACGTTGTTCATATGCGTCTCGAGCGAACAGCCGCCTATGTACAGGTTGCCCAAGTATATGTCGTCTCCACCTGCTTTCGCCATGCCGGGTATGTGCGCCTGCGCGTCGACTGAGAAGCTGTTGCCTATCGACAGTATGTTCATATTGCCGCCCGTCAGTCGTTTTCGAGCAGCTCGATGTCGACCTTCAGCTTGTCGAATGTGTCGACATACGCGTATCTGCCGCCCGTGTATTCGCCGCACATCGTCGTTTCGCAGCCTGCGTCGTTCAAGCGCTTAAGCACGTTCCCCATGCCGTCCTTCACCACAAACGCGATGTGCTGCACGCCTTCGCCCTTTTCATTCAAAAACTTGCGCCAAACGGAATCCTGCTCGTCGGGCTGTATAAGCTCGATATCGAGATTGCCGCCTACGTGCAAAAACGCGAGCTTCGCGCGCGCCTCGGTGGGTTTACCGTAAAACCGTGTGAGCGCTTCCGAATAGCCCGCCGTCCAGTTCGCTTCGGGTTTGGGCAGACCCAGCATTTTGGAGTATTCCTCCGCTACCGCGTCGATGTCGTTTACGATGAAACCTATCTGAGTGACCACGTGAGTTCCGAGTATGCCTTCCATGTTAAGTTCCCTCCATATGTTTTTTCTTGACATATACCGCCATTATGAATTACTATAAGCTGACCACAGTTGTCGGAGGCAAGAATGATTGATTTTCCAAAGAACGCGCTTTCGCTGATAAGCGCGCTGAACGCGAAAGGTTTCGAGGCGTATGCCGTCGGCGGCTGCGTGCGCGATTCGCTTTTATCGATAAAGCCCAACGACTGGGATTTTACCACAAACGCGCTGCCCGAACAAATCAAAGAGTGTTTCGCGGGCTATCGTGTCATAGACACCGGCATTCGCCACGGCACTGTAACGGTGTTGTCAGGCGGCGTACCCTATGAAATAACCACCTACCGCCGCGACGGCGAATATTCCGACCACCGCCGTCCCGATAACGTGGAATTTGTGAGCGATCTGCGCGAGGACTTGGAGCGCCGTGATTTCACCGTGAACGCCATGGCGTGCCACCCTGACGAGGGAGTGATCGACTTTTTCGGAGGGCGCGACGACCTGCGCAAAGGCGTTATAAGATGCGTCGGAGACCCTGAGAAGCGATTCGCCGAGGATGCGCTGCGCATACTTCGCGCGGCGAGGTTTGCGTCGACTTACGATTTCAATATAGATTCGGATACCGCCCGTGCGGCTATGAGGCTGCTTCCGACGCTCGACAATGTGTCGCCGGAACGCGTCTTTGTTGAGCTTAAAAAGCTACTATGCGGCAAGGGCGTTGAGCGGGTGCTGACGGAATATCCGCAGATAGTATTCCGCATATTCCCGGAGCTTGCCGAAATGCAGAACTTCAAACAGAACAATCCGCACCACGCGTATGACGTATGGACGCATACCGTAAAATCAATCGCAAACTCCCCCGCCGACCCGACATACCGTCTGGCAATGTTATTTCACGATTCGGGCAAGCCGCGCGCGCATACCGTCGGCGCGGACGGGTACGACCATTTCAAGGGGCATCCGCCCATAAGCCGCGATATTGCCGCGAAGGCGCTCGAACGCATGAAGCCTGATAAGGCGACATACAACAAGGTGCTCTTGTTCGTGTCGGAACACGATCTGCGAGTGCCCGCGAAGCCCCAGAACGTTCAGGCTCAGATGGCGCGTTTGGGCGCGGACGCTTTCGGCGAGCTTATACACATCATGCGCGCCGATCTGCGCGCTCAGAACCCAGCGCTCAGAGCCGAAAAGGAAGCGTATGTCGACGCAATCGAGCGCGAGTACAGGCGCGCAATCTCAGAAAACGCCTGCGTGAAAATCGCCGATCTGCGCATTAACGGAAACGACCTCAAGCGCTTAGGCTTGAAAGGCGCGGAAATCGGCAGAACGCTCGGCGAGCTTTTGAACCGCGTGATATGCGGGCGCGTCAATAACGAACGCGAATCGTTACTGCGCGATGCCGAGCGCTTTATCGGCAAAGGCGAGCATGTCTGATACGCACGTGTCGCGGCGCGGCTCGTTGTGTATTTCGTGGCGCATACCCGCATAAGCCTTATACTCCACGCTTGAAAAGCCGACGCTTTTGAAGTATTCGGCGGCGCTTTTTACGCCCTCCAAGCCTTCGGCGCACGGGTCGTCGCCGCCCACCGCTATCAGAACAGGCGGTTTCGCGCCGTTGCGCCAGCCCTTTTTGTCGTAAGCCGCCGTCAGCAGGTCAAGAAGCGCCATGTAGCAATCGACGGTGCAGAGCTTCCCGCACAGCGGGTCGTCGGCATACTCCCTGACGCGCTCGGGGTCGCTGTTTATCCACGCAAACGGCGAGCTTTCGCCTTTGAAGCGCGACGAATAATTGCTGAACATGAGCTTGCTAACGCTCTCGTCGCGGTAGCGCGCGCCCTTGAGCAAGCGCTTGAGCTTCAAATACTGTTTGCCCGCGCCCGCGGCCTTTACGTTCACGGGCAGGCCGCTGAGTATGCAAAAGCTCAACTCGGACGCGTAAGCCTTCATGTAGTTAGTCGCTATCAGAGCGCCCATGCTGTGACCGTACAGGCATAGCTTCTTTCCGGGGTACCGCTTTTTAGCGATTTCTCCGAGCGTTCGAGTGTCGGAAACCATGCCGTCCGCGCCGCGCTCGTATGTGAAGCCCGCGTCCTCGGGTTTTCTCACGCTTTCGCCGAAGCCTCGGTGGTCGTTTATGAAGCACGCATAGCCGCGCCCGGCGAAGTCGCGCATGAGTTCAAGGTAGCGTTCTTTGTGCTCCATAATGCCGTGCGCCATGAGCATGACTGCTGTTGGGTCGCCGTCAGGCTCTACGGACATACAGTGGATTCCAAGACCGTCCGCCTCCGACGCATACGTGAATTGGGTTTCTTTCATTTTATACACCTCGATTCAAACATAAAGGAGCGATTTCTGAATGACGATTACAGATGCTGTCAAGCCGTTTTCAGACATTACCGGCGACGTAGCCATATGGATTGAAAACACCGTGACGGGCGAAACGGTTTCCGCAAACGCCGGAAAGCCGCTTGTCGCGGCGAGCGTTATCAAATTATGCATACTCGCCGCAACGTTTATTAGCTTTGAGAGCGGCGCGCTTGACCCGAATGAACTTCGCGAGGTCAAGCCCGAACACAAAATGCCGTCCTGCGGCGCGCTTTCCTATATGCACGACGGTTTGAAGGTCACGAACCTCGATTTGGCGACGCTCATGATCATACTGAGCGACAATACGGCGACAAACATGCTAATTGATTCGCTCGGTATCGATAACATAAACTCTGTCGCCGCGTCGTCGGGCTTAGAAGGTACGCGCCTTAACCGCAAACTGTTCGACTCGGACGCCGCGTCGCGTGGCTTACAAAACTATGTAACAGCCGAAAGCGTCGCGCGGTTCTTCAGATTGCTGTTGCGGCGCGAGCTTGTGAGCGAGCGCTCGTCAGAGGCGATGCTCGGCATTCTCGGCAAGCAGCGGTTGAACGGTAAGATGCCGTTCTACCTCAACGCCATGGGCGTGAAATCCGCGCATAAAACCGGCGAAGACGACGGAATATCGCACGACGCGGGCATTATATTCACTCGCCAACCGTTGATAGCCGTATTTCTGTCAAACAACGTATACGCGCCGGAATTTGAGCGCCGCATACAGGACTGCTGCCGCGATCTTGCGCGAATCAGTCTTTAACGATTGCAGCTATCAAAACCAGATCATCGTCGCCCGTGTTTTCAACGGCATGACCGTGACCCGACGGCGTGAGCATACTGTCGCCCGCCTTCACGTCATATGTCACGCCGTCGTCTGTCACGCGCCCTGCACCGGATACGAACGCGAACAGCTCGCTCTCGTTTTCGTGCACATGATAGCCTATGGACGCGCCTTTTACAAGGCGTATGCGGGAAAACAGGCGCATGTGTTCGGGAAGCTCGCCGCACAATTTTGTCAGTTCCACGCTTCCGTTTCCGCCGCGCATATGCTCGCGGATATCGAGTTGCATGTCTTTTGAAAGCGTTACCATGTTTATACCCCCTCGACTGCCTCGAACAGCTCTATTCTTTCGCCGTCGGGCCCTTTGAAAAATATGTTCTTTGTGCCGCCGAGCATATTCGGATTTTCCGATATTATGCCCGTGTCGAACATGATGCGCTTCTCTGTGAGCCTGCACACAAGCGGCTCAATGTCTGAAACTTCAAGCGCGACGTGGTCTATAATGCCCGACGGGTATTCCTTTTTATTTGGCGATTCGATGAGTTCGACGACGCACGTGCCTATGCGCATAAATACGAGTTTGACACCGCTTTCATTTTGGTATTCTGCCGTTTTCCTGAAACCCAGCGCGTCAGAATAAAACTGCTCTGATTTCTGCGCGTCGGAAACGCGTATGCCAATGTGATGCAGCCCCTTTATCGTTCCTCCGCAGTTCTCGCAATTACAGCCCATATCATCGCCCCCGCATATACATAATTTGTTACGCCGTTATAATACCACATGAATCCGCGAAGCGCAATACCGCTTTGTAAAATCCATAAGCAACGCCCTATTTCGCGATATTTCGCTTGACAATCCGCGCCTAAAGTTGTAGAATAACATTCGTTCGCGAGGGCGACTGGGTGTAGCGCAGCTTGGTAGCGTGCTTGAATGGGGTTCAAGAGGCCGAGAGTTCAAATCTCTCCACCCAGAGCGTATAAACGTCTTGCAGTGCAAGGCGTTTTTTCTATCTGTATTCGACTGATTCAATATTGCTTGCGGTATTCATATAAGTGAAGAACGTTTACGACGCGAATAGTATTTGCGAGGGGGAATAGCATGACATTTACCATCAACAAATTGCAACAGAAAAATGCTTTAATCATTGCAGACGATTGGAAATATGATGACCCCTATTCGTTCTATGATATGACTGCCGACCTGGATGATTATAATGAAATCGTCAATGAAACGTTGCGCAACGTTTGCAATTATTTTGAAGTAATCGCAAACGATGAATTGAAAGGCTTCTTTTCAATAACATTAACAAACAATGATATCGAGATCGGCTTAGGCTTGAGACCGGATTGTTGCGGCAAAGGGATAGGACGCGGGTTTGTTGATTGTATCATAAACTATATTGACGTACACTATAACTACAACGCGTTAATCCTGTCCGTAGCATCTTTCAATAAAAGAGCAATAAAGGTCTACGAGGCTTGCGGATTTGTGCAGCAGGAGACATTTATTCAGGAAACCAACGGTGGAATGTACGATTTTATCAAAATGATACGGCGCAGACGAACGTAGATACATCGGGACAAAACATAGCGCATGAAATCACATTCATGAAGAAAGGGCATCAATGAAAGCGAATAGAACTGATTGGTATAAATACGGTTGGACGCTTGACATCAAAGGGCAGTCGTGGACTGAGAATACTATAGGCGAGGTAGATTTCATTGAAAAGGCGCTGGGGCTGACAGGCATTGAGACAATTCTTGATTTAGCCTGCGGCTATGGGCGTCATAGTTTGGAACTGGCAAGGCGAGGCTATCGCGTCGTCGGCGTAGACATTACTCCCGCCTATGTGGACGACGCGAACAAAAATGCCGCGCAAGAACATCTGAACGCGAGTTTCTTTTGCGATGACCTGAGAAATCTGCATTACGAAAATGAATTTGACGTCGTGCTGAACATGGCGGACGGAGCTATTGGTTATTTGGAAGACGACGCGGAAAACCTGAAAATCTTCGATGTAATCGCAAAGGCTCTCAAGCCCGGCGGAAAGAGCTTTATTGATGTCCAAAGCGGTGATTACGCGGACGCGCACTTCCCGCAGCGACTGTGGGAAGCCGGCTCGCACGGCTTGACTCTCTCGGCATTTGATTGGAACCCCAACACTCGCGTTTCGCTATATGGTCAGTTGGATTATACTTACGGCGAACCACTTGTAAAGCCTGAAATGCTTTACGGAAACCCAACAAGGCTGTACACGCAGTATGAGCTTGAACAGATTTTTCAGGAGCGAGGAATGAAAGTGTTCGCCGCTTATGCCGACATAAACGGAACGCCCGCCAGTGAAAAAGGATTTCAACTGAAAGTATGCAGTGAAAAACCGATGAGTTTGCGGTAAATTCCGAATTAACAAAGGAGCTCAGCATGGATATATCCTTTAAGGTTGAAAACAGAAAGTTTAATTACAGAGTGTGCGCTGTCATAATTTCTGACGGTAAAATACTTGCTATGTATGACGAGCGTTCACCATATTACTATCTCCCGGGCGGCAGAGTAAAAATCGGAGAGACAGCCGAGCAAGCTGTTATTAGGGAAATACAAGAGGAACTCAATGACACTCTAAGAATAGCTCGCCCTCTGTGGCTTAATCAAGCATTCTTTACCGAAGATGTAGATAAATTGGAGTATCACGAATTATGCGTATACTTCTTAATGGATATTTCCGAATCGGATATACTGAATAACGGGCTAAAGTTCACTATATCAGAAGGAGAACATATCCATACCTTCGAATGGCTGAACTTTGAACAACTAAAAGATGAGTACTTCTATCCGACATTTCTGAAACAATCGATTTTCGATTTGCCTGATGTTTTTACTATTCGAATGGAACGCGAATAGCGGAAAATAATCCAGCTTAATGTGTTAATGAAAATGTGATTTCATCTTTGGGGAGGGAAACAGAACGCAACACTAAAGCGCGCAATACCCTGATTGAGATAGACAGGCTGCGAAACTATACAAGCGAGTCGGATTCGAAAATTCATAGATATGTTCACTACATAATAAATATTTCTCTTAATAGCGAAATATCACTTGAAAAAGGTGTTAAGGTTATGTATAATGAAAATACAGACATTTCTATGAAATAATGCGTTTGGCGCGTATATGGAGCGTCTTCGAGGAGGTAATGATTATGATGAAAAAACTGCTCACGGTCGCGATAGCTTTAACTTTACTTACTGTGTTGATGCCTTGCGCCATGGCGGA
>CAYVPJ010000010.1:36780-77625 GCA_964453505.1 uncultured Oscillospiraceae bacterium
AAGATCAAGCTCCGCTGCTTACTGAAACAGGCTGGTCTTATATCGGCTATATATACGGCGGTATCACTTTTGCTGTGCCCAATGACTATGTGTCATTTGACCTCAGTGCGTCTGATACTGCAGAAGGTTATGTGCTCGTAGGGGGCAATATGGATTTTACTATACAAATGCGCGTGTTCCAGCCGGAGGAACTTAGCTATGATGATTTCAAAGCGATTATTGAACAGGAGAGCACCGCAGAAGTTTCAACGCGAACAGATAATGATTCAGAGATACTGCTTTACCGCAACACCAGACCAAACGCATATAGCGAACTTTATGGCATAGCTATTACCGGACTGGATGGTCTGCTCTATAAGATCAGCATTTTCACAGGCGTAGATGAAGTTTTTGGGGCAGACGCGCCTGTATGGGCGATTTCAGAAACCGTTGCTCAAACCGTGCGGCATCAGGATTTCTCCGAATGGGGCATTGGAGATGAACCTGACGCTTCATCAGATGATATAGAACTATAATTTCTATCACTGATTTAGTGCTGCTAATTCAATGAAACCTCTTTTATGGCGCTGATGATTTCCATTGCATATAGCGCCATAAACAAATCTTAGTTCGAAATCTGTTGTGTATAAATATGTTTTCTGCACCATCACATATTGTTATGCAATAAAGAAATTTCGCATTTCTGCGAAGCTGATGCTGGCGGGAGAATCGACAATGGTTTGATTATGCGGAGGCGATAAAGATGTCTGAGATACTTATAAGAAACATTGGCGAGATTGAGGAGCGGCATCATGTCGGGGCGGGCGAATATGAGTTTGTGAAGAAATCGTTCCTCGGCTTCGGTATGGCGAAAGGCTGCGTCGCGGCTGTATACAGCGTGCCGCCTCGGAAGACGGCGTATCCGTATCACTTCCATACTCAGTGCGAGGAAGTGTTCTTCATCATAAGCGGTTCGGGCATTCTCAAGACGCCCTTGGGCGAGAAGAAAGTGAGCGCCGGAGATTTCATTTACTTCCCTGCAAATGAAAACGGCGCTCACAAGCTGACAAACGATTCCGATTCGGAGACGCTTACATATCTGGATTTCGACACGCACGGTGAAATCGACGTCGCGCTGTACCCCGATTCAAACAAGATCGGAATATGGGGAAAGAATATAAACAAGGCGTTCAAAGCCGGCGAAAACGTTGATTATTACGACGGCGAGTGACTGTTATTTGTTTGCGTCGATAACGCGCCTTACGCGGTCGGGATAATTGGTGATTATTCCGTCCACGCCTATTTTCAACATGCGCAGTATGTCTTTTTCTTCATTCGCCGTCCAGCAGTTCACCTTAAGACCGCGCTTATGGGCATTGTTCACGGTGTTCTTTGAAAGACGCGCGTGATACGGGTGTATGGCGGAACAGCCGATTTTTTCGGCGTTCGCGGCGGGCGCGCGCATTTGAGAGTATAGAAGACAGGTGTAAACGTCCGGGTGGCTTTGCTTCAGCAGCTTCAAGAGCGGCGCGTCGAAGCTCGAAACGATAGTATTTGACAGTATGTCGTATTCTTTGAGTATTGCGTAGAACTCCTCGAGAGCCTTCGCGTCGTCGCCGTTTCCGAACTCTTTGATTTCAATGTTTAGGGGGTTCATGTTTTTGACGACGTTAAGCATTTCGCGAAGCGTCGGCGCTTGAGCGCCCGTAAACTTCGCGTCGAATTTCGTACCGAAGTCGAGGCTTTTTATGTAGCCGCAAGTAAGCGCGCGGATCTCGCCCTGTCCGTTCGAGGTGCGGTCGACGGTGTCGTCGTGGCACACCACAAACTCGTCGTCTATCGTCAGGTGAATGTCGCACTCAATGCCGTCGGCTTTCATGTCGATAGCCATTTGAAACGCGGGCAGCGTATTCTCCGGCGCATAGCCAGACGCGCCCCTGTGAGCCATTATAAGCACGTTTTCATACATAGCGTTCACATCTCCCGAATTAAAGTTATATATAGCGCTCCACTCGCGCCCGCGAATAAAGCGCTTCAACGGTCTCTTTAGGCGCGCACTGAGTGCCCGCGCAGCTTACGCTCGCGGCGCTCACGGCTATCGCCAGACGACAGGTGTCGATGAACGGCATCGAATCGTGCACTCCTATCGCCAGCGCCGCCATCATTGCGTCTCCCGCGCCCGTGGCGCATACTACGGGAACTCGCAGCGCCTCTCCCCTATACGCCGCGTCTGAGGTCACAAACAGCGCGCCGTCGTCGCCCATCGAAACGCAGACGACGCTTATGCCGGTAGCGTCCATCACGCGCTTCGCGCAAAGATAAACGTCTTTGAGCGTCGAGAACGTCTCTCCGGTCAACATGCGCAATTCCAATTCGTTCGGCTTTATAAGGTACGGCGCGGCTTTCACGCCTTCTGACAGCGCTTTACTGTCGGCGTCTATGAAAACTTTCGCGCCGAGCGATTTCAGTTTGCGAGTCCAATCTGCCAGCAGGTTTTCAGGCGTCGCGTCGGGCAGTCCGCCCGCCAGTACGACTACGTCTCCGAGCTTGACCCTCGACGTGAGCTTCGCGAGCACCGCGGTCAGCACGCGTTTTCCGACGGGTTCGCCCCGCAGGTTTATGTCTGTGGTTTCTCGACGCGCGGAGTCGATTATCTTTATGTTCGTGCGCGTGTCAGCCTGCGTGAACACAAAGTCGTTTTCGATGCCCATTTCGGTCAGGCTCTTGCGTATATACTTGCCTGCGTCGCCGCCCAAAATGCCGGTCGCGACGCTCTTTTCTCTGAGCGAAGCAATGACCTTTGACACGTTCACGCCTTTGCCTCCGGGATCGTCGCGCACGGCGGCTACGCGGTTCACTCCGCCCGAGCGGAAACCGTTCACCGTGAGCGTGCGGTCGCGGGCGGGATTAAGCGTCACTGTATATATCATAAGCTATATACCGAACGGCGGAACGTATCGATCCGCTTCGGTGAGCGACAGTTCGCGCGCTATATCGGGCATGACCTTTTCGACGACGTCGAGCCGCTCGAGCGAATGAGCGTCCGAGCACGCATAAAACTTGCAGCCGGCGCGCTTCGCGAATATGTACGGACGCAGCCATGCTTCCGGGTTTTCGCCGTAAGCCGCCAGACAGCCCGCGTTCAGCTCGATGCCAGCCCCCGCCTTAGCCAGAAAATCGAAGACGCGCATGAGCCGCTTTTCGTCCATCAGCAAAAATATTTTTGAAACGTCGCCTTCTTTGAACATGAGCTTGAGCGTCAGATGCGCTATGCCGATTTTACGGAATGGCAAATCCAGCTTTATGAGCTGCTCGAGCCTTGAAACCACCAATTCCGCCATTTTGCTCTCGTCGTCAACATCGACCGGGCGCACGAAGCCTATCATATGGGTGTGGTTTACGGGTATGACGACAAACTGAAACTCGTCGAAATGCGCGCGCGCAAGCCCGACCTTATCGCCGCCCAAGTATTCGGTCTCGCAGCCGAACAGCACGCGCAGCTTGTCCGATGTCGGCAGCGGCAAACTCCGCTTTACGTGCTCGATATTCTGTGGCTCGTACCACTTTGAAGCATCGGGCACATCGGAATCCCACAGGTGGTCGGTTATGCACACCGACGAATAATTATGTCGTTCAGCGTGTTCTATGATGTTCGCGGGCGACATGCGTTCGTCGCCGCAGCAGTTCGAAAGTATCGAGTGGCAGTGAAGGTCATGTAAATATGCAAACTCCATCGTTTCATCTCCGCAAGCGTATAATCAGGCGTTATAGTTGTACGGGGCTATACCCTCGCACGGAAACGTTTCGCTTTCGCTTAAAAGCACGCCCTCGTCGGAGTATTGCGCGACGGAGAGCGCGCTTCCGTCCTCAGGTATGAGGTCGGAAACGATCAAAAGCGATTCGTTTACGAATATGGTTTCATCGTGAGCGTCCGAATCGAGCATCACCTTACTGGCGGCCGTGAAATTCAAGCCGTCGATGAAGAGATTGCCGTATTTCACGAACGCGTCCTTTATTTCGACGGGGCGCAGCCCGAATTGCATGTCGCCCCCGTCGAAGCGTTCAGAGCCTTCGAATATGTGACCTTCGCCGTACAGCATATCGTATTCGAGTATTTCCATATTGCGCATATAGTCGTCGTCGTCCATCTGCGTTTGATGGAATAACGTCATATATCGTCCCTTTATGCCCGCCTGCGAAAGCGCGTAAGCGCCGAGCTGGTATGCTTCCAAATCGCGGTCGCGCTTGGGAAGGTTCATATTCGACCATATAGCGTACCGCGTCGCGTATATGTTGTTGTTCGTCAAATCTTCCTCGGTGAAGTTTAGACCCGGCAGATGGTCGCCGAAGCACACGAGCACCGTGTCCTCGCCACGCTCCTCAAGCATTTCTATAAGGTCGCCCACGAAAGCGTCGACCTCGCAGAGCTGCGCTAAGAAATACTCCATAATCAGCTTGTCGTGCTCGTTTTCATAGCCCTCGACCGTCACGGAGGGCTGCATACTATCGGGAATTTCTATATATTTGCCGTGTGTCTGCATTGTTACGCCGTATATGAAATCACTGCCCTCGGACATGTCGAGCGCTTCCGAAATCACGTCTTTGAGTATGGCGTCTTTAGCCCAACCCGTCGTCGTCGTCTCGTATCCTTCCATATACTCGCGCGACACAAATCGGTTGAAGCCGAGATTTTCGTAGACCGTATTTCTATAATAGAAAGAACCCGTATAGTTGTGCACGCCCGTCGCGGTGTAGCCCAGCGAACGCAAATCCGTCGCCAGCGACTCGCACGCGGACTCGCGCAATATTGAATAGTACGGAAACTCGCCCGCGCCGAAAAAGTCGAGCGAACAGCCCGTCAGTATTTCAAATTCGGTGTTCACTGTGCCGCCCGCGACGGTCGGCACGTACAGTTCGCCGCTCGTATACGTTTCGCACAGCTTCCTGAAATTGGGTATAGGGTCTTTCGAGAAAGTGAGCCCTTTCAACGTGGTGGGATCGAAGAACGACTCGAGCTGCAGGAATATCACGTTCGGGTGGTCGTGCGACTCATGCGCCACCTTGTCGTAGAGCGCGTCGAGTATCGCCTGCACGGCTTCGTTCGTGTATCCGTCGGGAGTGGTTATATACGCGTTCTCCCTCGCGGATTCTATAAAGTATTCGAGATATTTCGGGCTTTCGCTGCCCTGCGTTTTTTCGGTATCGCTCTCGTCGCTGTGTTTATTGACCTCGCTTACGATTTTTGTGACTTCCTCAACCGTATAGTCCTCCGGTTCAGACATGCCGATGTCAATGAACGTCACGCAAAAGCAATACGAAAAGCCGTTGTCGAGGTATGCGTCGTACACGGGGCGCTCTATCTTTTTAGGTATTACGCCGAGCATGGGCGTAAGCAGACACCAGTACAGCGCGAAGAACGCGCAGAACGCGCCCGCGCGTATGCAGCCTCTGTAGCCCTCTTTGCGGTATACGGGCGAACGCAGCGCCAAATACAATAGGAACGCTATCGCGGCGGCGGCGAGCACGAATATCAACACTATCTGCCATATTTCAAAGTACGCGTCCATCATCAGTATGGCTTCCATGCCTAACCGTAAATCGACGGACGTTAGCGGCGACGCGGTGCGGAAACCCAGCAGCACGCAGTTGGCTATGCCGAAACCGAGCCACAAAACGGTCGCCAGCGTGAGCGTGAACACCTTTTTGCGGAATATCATGACTATAGACAGCGTGCCCGCGACCAATGATGCGTTAAACAGAAATAAATGTGGTTTTGTGAACAAAAAAACGAACGCGCCGCCGAGAGAACGGCGCGATAATACTTCCAAAATCAATGTGAGCGCTACCGAAAGCGCCGATATAAACAGCGAGGGCGAAAAAGGAAACCTTTCGCCTATGCCCGACCGCAAATCGGTCTTTTGCTTTTTCATCTTTCCTCCAATACCGGCTTTCATCAGTTTGCGGAGACGAATTTTACGGCGTTCAGAGCCGCCGTCGCGCCCTCTCCCACGGCTTTAGCGACCTGATACGGCGCGCCCGTTAAGTCTCCGGCCGCGAACACGCCTTGTATATTGGTTTGAAAATCCCTGCCGACGCGGGCGTGTCCGCCGTCGGTCTCCAACCCCGCTATCAGCGCGTTTGGCGCTATGGAGGAGCGGAATATGAAACAACAGTCGGCTACATACTCTCCCGTGTCCGTAATGAGCGCGATTTGTTTTCCCTGCCTGCGCAGACCTTTCGGGCGCTCGCCCCCGATGTATTCAGCGCCCTCGATCTCACCCGCGCCCTTGAAGCACGGTAAATACGTGACGCGCGAAAACTCGCACAGGTAGCGAACCTCGTCTTCCGCCTGCGCGTCGTATGAAACGGCGAGCACATGCCCGCCTTTATAGAGCCTGCCGTCGCATGTGGCGCAATAGCTCACGCCGCTGCCCAGCAGCTCGATTTCGTTTTCGAGCGGCTTCGAAGCCGAAACGCCCGTAGCGAGTATCACGCTGCGTGCCTCCCACATGTCGTCGCCGCTCGTAAGCGCGAAATAATCGCCCATCTGATAAACGTGGTCTATCGTTCTGGGCGTCAAATCTATCCCTTCCGACGAAAGCTGCCTAAAAAACGCGTCGCAGAGTTCTCTGCCGCTTATCCCCGGAAACCCCGGATAGTTCGAAATTTCCTTGGCGCTCGCCAGCTTGTCAGAAAATGGGCGGGCGGCGAACAGCATGAACGAGCGGTTTCTTAAACGCACATTCAATGCGGCCGCCGCACCCGCGGGACCCGCGCCGATAATAGCTATGTCAACCATAAAACACGCCTCCCGAAAAAGTATGTATTAACGCGGCGGGAGGTCGGCGCGCGCGATTGGTTTATTACGCTATGAGCGCCTTCGCCAGTTCAGCGGCGGACGCGGCGTCGGTCGAATATCCGTCCGCGCCTATCTGATCGCAATATTCCTGCGTTATCGGCGCTCCGCCTATCATAACCTTAACCTTGTCGCGCAAACCCTCGGCGTTCAGCATATCTATAACGTTTTTCATCATGGGCATCGTAGTCGTCAATAAAGCCGACATGCCGATGACCTGCGCGCCGTTTTTGACCGCTTCGACGAAAGCTTCGGGCTTTACGTCGACTCCCAAGTCTACCACGGTGAAACCGTTGCCTTCGAGCATCATGCACACGAGGTTCTTGCCGATGTCGTGCAAATCGCCCTCGACCGTGCCCATCGCCACAGTGCCCAAAGACTGCACGTTTTCTGCGACCAGCAGAGGCTTTAATATGTCTGTTCCCGCTTTCATGGCGCGCGCGGCTACCAGCACTTCGGGCACATAGACTTCGCCGTTTTTGAACTGTTCGCCCAAACGAAGCATTCCGGCTATGAGAGCGTCGTTCAGAATAGTCTCGGCGCTCTTGCCCTCGGCGAGGGCTTCCTTAACAAGAGAATCGACTATTTTGCGTCTGCCCGCGACGACAGCGTCCGCGATTGCAATCAAGTCCGCCATAAAAATCCTCCTCGGTATTCATACGATTTTTCATGGCTATTCTATCACGAAAATTCTTTTCGCACAATGCCCGACGCGAATTTTTCTGTATCTTTGCATAAAACTACTGTTCAACCGCCGCCCGATGTGCTATACTTAACATATATTTGTTGATTGAATTACGGAGGTAATGCCCATGAAGCGTGTTGACGCGCTCAGAGAGCGCGGCGTAAAAACCATTCTTTACGAAAAAAGCGAGAACATAAGGTATCTGACGGGCTATACGGGCGAAGGCAATTTGCTCATAACGCCTCAAAAATGCGTTATAATAACGGATTTCCGCTATATCGAACAGGCAGAGCGTCAGTCGCCCGAATGCATAGTCGAGCAGACGAAGCCCGGTAATTCAAGAAACGATATTGTCAAAAAGTATCTGTGCGACGAAGGTCTTGACGAGCTTGCGATAGAGCCCGACGCGCTCACGCTGCGCGATTTCCGTTCGCTCGACGGCGCGCTCGAAGGAGTCACGCTCACGGATGCCGCGCCAGTTTGCGAGGAATTGCGCGAATATAAAGATGAAAGCGAAATTGAGCGCACGATACGCGCCGCCGAAATATCCTGCGCGGCCTTCGACGACTTGCTGAAAATCATCAAAGCGGGCATGACTGAAAAACAGGTGTGCACGGAGCTTGAATACCTTATGCGCAAACACGGCGCCGACGGTTTGGCGTTCGACACTATTGTCGCGTCGGGCGTGAACGGTTCTCTCCCCCACGCAGTGCCGACAGACAAGGTCATTCAAAACGGCGAGTTGGTTACGTTCGATTTCGGCGCGAAATACGAGGGTTATTGCTCTGATATGACCCGCACGATCGCCGTGGGCGAAGTCTCCGACGAACTGAAGGCAATATACGAATCCGTTTTGGAAGCGCAACTCGCCGCCCTTGAGCAGATCGCGCCGGGCGTGATATGCAAAGACGTCGACAAAACCGCGCGCGACATGCTCGACCAAAAATATCCCGGCGCGTTCGGTCACAGTTTGGGTCACGGCGTGGGTCTTTTGATTCACGAAGCCCCCACGCTCAGCTTCCGCTGCGAAAAACCGCTCGCGAAGGGGCATGTCGTGACGGTCGAACCGGGCGTGTACATACCGAACGTCGGCGGCTGCCGCATAGAGGACATGGCGATAATCACGGACGACGGTTTCATAAACCCGATCACCGCTCCCAAGCAACTAATCGTTGTATAACATATAACTGTATATCATTCTAAGGAGGAAGCCCCATATGGTGACAGCAGGCGATTTCAAAAAAGGTCTTACGGTGGAATGGGACGGCGGCATTTGGACGATAGTGGATTTCCAGCATGTGAAGCCGGGAAAGGGCGCCGCGTTCGTTCGCACGAAGATTAAGAATATCATCACGGGCGCGGTGGTCGAGCGCAGCTTCAACCCGACCGACAAAATGCCCAAGGCTATCATCGAAACAAAGGAAATGCAATACCTTTATAACGACGGAGACCTCTACTATTTCATGGACACCGAAACATACGAGCAGCTCGGTCTTTCGAAAGAATCGGTCGAGGACAGCATCATGTTCATGAAAGAGAACACGAACGCGACCGTGCGCTTCTATAAGGGCGCTCCGTTCTCCGTCGAAGCCCCGTTCTTTGTGGAACTTGAAGTCATACACACTGAGCCCGGCTTCAAGGGCGACACCGCGTCGAACACCACGAAGCCCGCGACCGTCGAAACGGGCTTTACGCTGCAAGTGCCGCTGTTCATCGAGATTGGCGACAAACTCAAAATCGACACCCGCGTGGGCGAATATCTGTCGCGCGCGTAAAAATGCGCCGCGCCGATTGGATATAAAGCGGAAACGCGAACGCGGTTCCGCTTTCAACATAAAGGAGGGTTCGTTATGAGCAAGGTTTCCGAACGGCTCGGCTATATCCACGGCATGATGGACGGCTTGAAGCTGAATAAGGACGACGACACAGTGAAGCTGTTGGGAAGCGTCGTCGAAGTGCTGGACGAATTGTCCTCCATGGTCACTCAGTTGGAGGTCGACCAGCAGGAACTCAACGACTACGTCGAAAGCATCGACGACGACCTCGCCGACCTTGAAATGGAGCACAAAGACGACGATTTCGACGAATACGACGAGGACGATTTCTCGTCGTTTGACGCAGAACCGTCGCCCAAGCGCGAACGCGCGAAACTGAGCGTGCTCAGAAACGACGCGGAGGAAGACGCGGACGACGGCGACGACGACGAAGACCTGTTCATAGGCTGCGTCTGCTCGTCGTGCGGTAAATTCTTCACAGTATGCAATCCTGACGACTACGACGACGATCAGAAATTCGAGTGCCCGTATTGCCATTCGCACGTGACCGTAGGACCTATTGACCCCGAAGGCGTGCCGATGGCAAAGCCCGTCGATTGACGCATGAATATCGGTGAAATGAGTCATGGGGTCAGGAACAACATATGCGATGTGAGCGGCGTCAGCGTCGGACATTGCACTGTTGACAATGAAACACATAAAACGGGCGTGACTGTCGTCATGCCCTGTTTTGATAATCCATTCACAAACAAGCTCGTCGCGACGTCATATGTGTTAAACGGTTTCGGAAAAACGCTTGGGCTTATTCAAATCGACGAATTGGGCTCTCTCGAAACGCCTATAGCGCTCACTAATACGCTTAACGTGGGCTTGGTGCACGACGCGCTGGTCGAGTATACTTTGCAAAGGTGCAAAAGCGAGAACGTCAGAGTTACGAGTGTAAATCCCGTCGTGTGCGAGTGCAACGACGCGGCGCTTAACGACATCAGCGACAGGTGCGTGAAATGCGAGCACGTATTCCGGGCGATAGAGTCGGCGAGCGCCGATTTCAAGCAGGGAGACGTGGGCTGCGGAAAGGGCACGACCTGCCACGGTCTGAAGGGCGGCGTGGGGTCGGCTTCGCGCGTATTCGACATAGGCGGCGAAACTTTCACTCTGGGCGTTCTCATGCAGACAAATCACGGGCGCTTGCGCGACCTTATCATAAACGGCGAGCGCGTCGGCGAAAGCATATATCAAAGCATTCACGATTCCGAGCCTGAAAAGGGCTCGTGCATAGCTGTTATCGCGACCGATCTGCCCGTCACGTCGCGGCAGCTAAAAAGAATCATAAAGCGAGCGGGCGTGGGTCTGGCGCGGCTCGGTTCATTCTGGGGACACGGCTCGGGCGACGTGTTCGTGGGTTTCTCGACGGCAAACAGAATATCCGTCGATTCGCGCGACATATACCCTACGCGCGCCCTGCGCGAGGAGCGTTTGGACGCGGCGTTTCGCGCGTGCGCGGAAGCGGTCGAAGAATCTGTGCTCAATTCCATGCTGCACGCGAACGGCGTGACCGGTTTCCGAGGCAACACACGCGAGAGTCTTTCAGAATACATATAGCATATAGAAGAAGGTTTGCGAATTGCCCGTCGTATCGTTGACTAAGTGCGTAAGTTACGAAGCGCAAACCGTCAGGCGCGCGCTTGAGGACGTTTTGCGCCCAATCGGCTTGGACTGGGTCAAACCCGGCATGAAAATCGTCATAAAGGCGAATCTGGTGAGCATGATGAAGCCCGATTCCGCCGCGACCACTCACCCGTCTCTGTTGTGCGCGCTTGCGGACATGCTTTCTGAGCGCGGCGCTTTAGTGACCGTCGGAGACAGCCCCGGAGGGCTGTACAATGCTGCGTATGTGAGCGCGGTATATTCAGCGACGGGCGTTAAGGAGGTAACTTCGCACGGAGCGAGCCTTAACAGGAATTTCGCTCACGCGCATACGGAAAACCCCGGCGGGCGCGTGCTTAAAGAGTTTGAATATACGACATATCTCGACGACGCGGACTGCATAATCAATTTTTGCAAGCTCAAAACGCATGGCATGATGGGCATGTCCGCGTGCGTTAAGAACATGTTCGGCGCGATTCCGGGCACTTTCAAGCCCGAATATCACTACCGCTACCCCGCGCACGGTGACTTCGCGAACATGCTTATAGACATAAACGAACGCTTTCCGCAAAAGTTATGCATCGTCGACGCGGTCGTCGGCATGGAAGGCAACGGTCCGACGATGGGTAAACCAAAGCAAATAGGCGCGTTGATCGCGTCCAATTCGCCATACGCTTGCGACGCCGTGTGCGCTGAAATAATAGGCATCGACCCGAACGGCCTTGAAACAGTTGCTGCCGCGCGCGAACGCGGGCTGGATATGCAAAACGCGGAAGTAATTGGCGACGTATCGGCGCTTAAAGTTAAATCATTCGAGCTTGTCCGCAAGCGCAAAGACACGTCGTTCGACAGAGAATTTAACGGCATACTCGGAAAAACCGTCGGCGGAATCGCGCGGCTCGCCTTATGCTCGTCTCCGCGCGTAAAGAAAAGCGCGTGTATCGGGTGTAAAAAGTGCAGCGAGATATGTCCCGCCAAGGCGATTCAAATGCGCGAAAACGCGCCCGATATTGATCGTGAAAAATGCATCAGATGCTTTTGCTGTCAGGAGTTCTGCCCCGTAGGCGCGATGAGGGTTCACAGGCCGTTCGCGGCTAAGCTATTGAACAGGTAACTCACTTCCAGCGCTTGAAAAGCGACGATAAGAGCGCTCTATCGTCACCGTCGCGGTCGTTAGTGAGCTTGCCGACGCACAGCGCGACCGCTAGAAGACGCAATATCGCCGAGAGCGATATGAGCATTTTGTATTTGTCAAATCCATTGAAAATCATATACGGCGAGACATCGAGCAACGCGCCGCCCGCGAGATTTCCGAGAGCCGTGCCCGCGAGGCATGTTATGCACGAAAAGAACGCTATGTACGAAGCGCGTTCGTCCTCGGGTGAATACGAAAGCTGCATACTGTTGCACGAGAGCGTCGTCGCGCACAGAAACGCGGTGCTCAGCACGCTATATAGAAGATACGGCACGACGCTTCCTTCGCGCATAAACAGGAACAGAGCGAGCGAGAGCGTCGAGCAATAGCCGGATACGCGCATGACGGGCTTACAGCCGAAAGCGTTCAGAAGCCTGCCCCAGCGCGGTATCACGAGCACTGTCACGACCGCCACCGCCACAGTGCCGAACAGCGTGACCTGCATATTCGTAAGCCGCATCTCGCCCAGCGCGTATCTGTTCAAAAACGGCGCGCACAGGTTTGAAGCGAAAGACCAAGCCGTCCAGAATATCATGAATCTCAAAAAGGGCTTATTGCGCCATATCTCCTTTGCCGCTTCGAGCAGCTTCACGGTTTTGGGCGGTGAAGCGTATGTCTCTTTCGCGAACGCGAAGAACACCATGTCAATAATGCCCATCACGCCGCCGACAGAAAACACTATCAGAAATTTCGCGTCGCCCTCGACTACGTCCAGCACCCGCGCGATGATCAACCCGAAAACGACAGAGCCCGCCGCCAAAAACGCTTCGCGTATAGAGAGCCATCTGCCGCGTATGCCTATGGGCGTAAGGTCTGCAAACCACGGAAACCAGCACACGTTTATGCATGCGTTCAGCGCCGACGACACCGCGAGTATCGAGAGCATCGTAACGAGCGCCGCGCTCGTTTTGTATTCGGGAAACAGAAACGGCAGCGCGGCGAGCGATAGTATCAGCACGCGCGAAGCTATGCCGTATGTGAGCATGTATTGTTTGCGTTTATGGGTGCGCGCGACCATTATCGAAAAGGGTATCTGCATAAGAGCCGCGAGCTGCGGTATGCCGTTCATCAAACCGTATTCCAAATCGCCAGCGCCGAGCCTGTTCGCGAGCGCTATCATGGCGTTAGACCCCGAAACATAAACCACGCCGTATAAATTGCCGCAGATATTTCCGAGCAGCACGAACAGAAGGCTGTGGCGAATTACGGCGGGCATACGAGCCTCGTCGTACAGTGATGTAAAAGGCGACCTGAAATGCCCTAAGAAGCGCATATACGCCCTCCGATGAATACAAACCGATTCACAGCGCACAGCATATCACAAAACCGTCGGCGTTTCAATGAAAGTTTCTCGAAACTCCGACGGCGTGAAATGTATTGTTTTGTTGCGAACGGGTATCGGCGCAGCGCAGTTAATCGCGTTTCTGCCCGGACATATAAACGCTGTCAACTATGAAAGTCGGCCTTTTGCGCGCCGCGTCGAGCGTTCGCACCAGATATTCGGCAATAACTCCGAGCGACACGTTCGTTATGCCGAAACCTATCAGCAATATGCTCATGAGCGTAGGCCAGCCGGACATGTAGTCGAACAAACCGAACACCTTTTGTATGATAATCCACAGCATCCATATGAACCCTATCGCCGCGAGCGCCAAACCGGTTACGCTTATCATGCGAATGGGTGCGAACGAAAACATTGCGAAACTGTCTATAAACAGCTTAACCTTTTTCATGAGCGTCCATTTGCTCTTCCCCACGCTGCGCTCGTGAAACTGAACGGGCACGGCGAGCTTTCGGAAGCCCATCTGGAATATCTGGAAATATATCGAGGAATTGTTTTCGATGTTTCCGTTCAGCTCGTCCTTGACTTTCTTTCCGAAAGCTATACCCATCAGACCCTCGCGCGGGTATGTCGGCTCAATATATTTACACACGAGCGACGCGAATATCCTGCTTCCGAGACTGCCGCGGTAGCCGACGCGCTCCGAATACACAATATCGTATCCGTTTGTAAGCTCGAAGTAATACTTCTTTATGCTCTCAAGCGGATCGGCCAAATCCATCGTTCCCATAGAGCACAGATCCGCGTCGGCGTTGAATATGCCCGCCCTCAAAGCCGCATGAGCGCCGAAGTTGCGCGAGAGCCTCACAAACTTGATGAACTCGTTTTCTAACGCCGCTTTTCTGAGCAATTCGCTTGTCTTGTCTGTCGAGCCGTCGTCCACGAACACGAACTGCGCGTTGAAGTCGGCTGTCTTTCTGAACTCGTTTATCGCGCTCAGCACGAGCGGCACGTTCGCCTCCTCGTTGTACGCGGGAATGACTACGGACATATCTGGCTTCATTGCGTCCTCCTAGGATTTTATGTTCATTATAACTACGCCCGCGAGTATCGCCAAAGCGCCTATCAGCTTTGTGACCGTCACGGACTCTTTCAATATGAGGAAGCTCAATAAACATACGGCGATGTATATCAGTCCCGCGCTCATCGGGTAGAAAAAGCTCAGCTCCATTTTGGAAAGTATGCCCATCGACAGAAGGAAGCTCGTCAGATACAGCAGAAGCCCCAAAAGCGCGGGCAGCCCCAGCGATACGCTCAAAACGCCTCCGCTCGCCGTAAGCCCCGCTCCCTTGTTGACTCCCACCTTGATGAGCACCAAGCCGAAAGCCGAACAGGCGATATATATCGCCATCACAATGTATAAACCCATTTTTCCGCGCGCTCCCTGTTCCATAATCGCTCAGATACGCTTTCGGCGGTTGTTACCGCGAGTTTTTACATAATATTCGCATATATGCTCGGAAATTATACCACCCCGCGTCGATTTTGACAATACCCGTTGACAACGAAAAACAGATGCAGTATACTCTCAACAAAATTATTACGTTTCGGAGGAATCATTATGAACGCGAGCTTACAGCCCGATACGCGCGGCTTGCGCGATGACGATGCGTTCTCGTATATAGCTTCGCTTATCAAGCGCGTTCCTCGTCAATTCTGGTTCTCGCTCGCAGGCACGTTAGTATTCGGACTCGCGGCGCATATGTACGTTTTTACAAACACGGCGCTGGTTCACGATTCCGTTTTGTATATTCACTTTGACAGAATAGATATTGATATATCGACCGGCCGAATCGGAGATACGATAATACGGTTTTTTAGAGATTTCATGTCAGTGCCTTGGCTATCGGGTTTGATTTCGCTGTTTTTCTTCTCGCTTTCATCATATATCACTTGTGTTACTCTAAAAATAAAACGCCCTGTGGTTGTTGTTATCGTGAGCGCTCTTATGGTTACGTTCCCGTCAGTCTCGATGGGAAATTGCTATATATTCAGTATAGATGTTTTCGCAATATATATCTTTCTTTCATGTCTGTCAGTCTATATCGCGAACAAAAGCAAATGGGGTTTTGTTTTTGGATCGGTCATACTGTTGGCGGGACTGATGGTGTATCAGACTGCGTTTTGCGTGGCGACATGTCTGTGCTTAGCTGTGCTTATCATGTCGCTTTTGAGCCAAGCCGAAAGCATAAAACACGCGTTCTTTAGGGCTTTGCGTTTTGTTATAATGCTTATGGCCGGAACGCTTGCGTATTACGCGATATGGATGATAAGCGTTAAGGCGTTTGGCGTGGCACTGTTGGACTATCAGAACATGAGCCAGGTAGGTCAATACTCATCTATAAAAAACACTTTGACGCATATGATTGTCGCTTGCAAAAACTCGGTCAGTTTTTTCTTGAAACCGTATAAATTCAGTTATTACCCGATATATGTTTATGCGACGACATTAATCGCCCTGTTTGTCACGTTTTTCAGAGCATTTATACTGTTAGGCGAGATAAAACCACTCCGCGAGAAATTATGCCGCGCCGTATTAATCGTAGTACTATGCGCGTTATTATGCTTGTCGATGGACGCGATGCACGTTTTATCCAATGGCGCGAGAACGCATTTCATTCAGCGCTACGCGTATTTAACGCCGTGGCTTTTAATGCTCGCCGTGGGCGAAGTCAGTAGTCGTATACATGCACCTAAGAGACGCGCGTTAAGACTCGCAGCATCATTCGCCGTGCTCATTTGCTGTGCTTGCTCGATTTATAACGGCGTTTACGGCGCGAACGTCTCATACATGAACATGCAAGTGAAGTACGATTCCGCCATATCGACGGCTACTCGCATTATCGACAAAATTGAGAATACGGAAGGCTTCACATATGAAACGCCCGTCTATATCGTGGGCTTTGCCAGCGGAGAAAAATCTCACGAAGGCTTCGCGTGGTGTGAGGATTCTCCGGCAACTGGTCATACTTCCGCTTTTACGTTTAATGAAAATATGCGCAGATTTATAAGAAACATCTGTCCCGACATTGACGCGTTGCCCGGAAACGAATACTCCGAGTTGCCTGAAGTGAAAGCCATGCCCGCTTTTCCCGAAGACGGTTTCATAAAATGGTTCGATGATGAATTGGTAGTCAAATTCCAATGACATACTGGATGCATTGGAGCGCTGTTGATCGATTACGTATTCTGTGCTACATTCAAAAATACTGTTACTGCTGAATTTTTCTGCAGGATTCTTTTATGCTCAAACTGCACGGTATGACTATGCGGCGCGGGCATTCTTGGTTTTGAATAGCCGCCATAGCGGTGTCTATTATGGCTTTGCCGTATGCCCTGTAATCGTAGTGGACGCTGGTTATGTGCGGCCTTGTGAGGTCTGTGATGTGCGAATCGTCGAATCCGACGAGCGAGAAATCCTCTGGGCACGAATATCCCAAACGCAGTATGGCCTGTAAAGCGCCCGCGGCGACCATGTCGTTTATCGCTATAACTGCGGTGGGCAGTTTTGACAGGCTTAGTATGCGATTCATTGCGGAAAAGCCCGCGGCTTCTGAAAACTCGCCCGCGTCGAGAACGAACTCTTCGTTTACCTTTAGTCCTTCGGCCGCCATGCCTTCTCCGAACGCCTTCAGCTTTTCTTGCGTCTGATATATGTGCGAATAACCGTGCAGGAAGGCGATGTTTCTGTGACCGAGCGCCGACAGATGCCTGAGCGCCAAGCGCATAGCCGCGTTCTGGTCGATGTATATCTGATAGCAATTCTTAATGTCGGCGTTTCCGGCGACGACGAGCGGTATGCGCTCAGACACGCTCTCAAGCGCAGCTAAGTATTTCTCGGGTATAGGCAGCCAGTCGACGAGCCCTCCGCACACGACTACGCATTCGGCGCGCTGCCCGACCGATTTATTCAAGAAAGCGATTTCAAGCGCTTCCTGCGTGAACGTGCTGTTCAGAACCAGCGTGTAACCGCGCTCGAACGCGGCTCGTTCGCATTCGAGAAATAAATTCGCGTAGTACGCGTTGCGAACATCGGGGCACAGCATTGTTATGAGCTTCGAGTGCGTCTCGCTCAGACCGCGCGCGAGCGCGTTCGGTCGAAAATTGTGTTTTTCGATTATGGCGCGCACTCGCTCCCGCTTTTCGGGGCGCACGCCGGGGCTGTCTGACAGTATGCGCGATACTGTGGACGCGGAAACGCCCGCCTCGCGGGCTATATCGTATATCGTCAATTCCTTTTGTGCGCTCATGGGTTTCACCCTCTCAAACCGTATTATACAACAAATATTCAGTTTCTGCAAGCGGTTTCAGAACTCGCGGCTGATTGACATGCGTCGGTTTGTATAATAAAATGTATACATGAAACGGAGGTGCGTTTATGGACAGGCCGAATATCGTGCTTATTGTCGCCGACCAGTTTCGCGGCGATTGCTTGGGGTTCGCGGGTCATGCCGACGTTAAAACACCCTATTTAGACACTCTGGCGGCGCGCGGCGCATATTTTCCGAACATGTACTCCGCGTGTCCCTCATGCATACCCGCGCGGGCGGCATTATTGACGGGCATGTCTCAGGAACGCCACGGAAGGGTCGGCTATCAGGACGGCATACCGTGGAATTATGAACATACGCTCGCGGGTGAGGTCGCGAAGCTCGGGTATTACACCGCTTGCACGGGCAAGATGCACGTACACCCGCCGCGCAGCATGATGGGCTTCCATTCGATAGATTTACACGACGGTTATCTCCACTATTACAGGCGGCCTGAAACGCCGATGTGCGAATGCCAGACGTTCTACGACGATTATCTATATTGGCTGAAAGATAATCTGGGCATATCGCGCGATATTGACGACGCGGGCATTCAGTGCAACAGTTGGCTTGCGCGACCGTGGCCGTATGAAGAAAAATATCACCCGACGAATTGGGTCACTGAGCGAGCGCTCAATTTTCTGCGCCGCCGCGACAGGCGAATGCCTTTCTTTCTGAACATATCATATGTGCGCCCTCACCCGCCGTTCGACGCGCCCTCGTGTTATTTTGATCTATACAGAAACAAGCGGCTCAAAAAACCGCTGTACGGCGACTGGGACGACCGCGACGCGCTGAACGCTAACGGGCGCGTGTTCGATTCGGCGACAGGGCCTTTGGACGAGGAACAGATGAATGAAGCGCGTTTGGGTTATTACGCGTGCATAACGCACCTCGACCACCAGATAGGCCGTTTGTTCGATGAGTTACCAAAGAACACGGTCGTGATATTCACAAGCGACCACGGCGAAATGCTGTCAGACCATATGCTCTACCGCAAAAGCCTCCCCTATCGCGGCAGCGCCAACGTGCCTTTGATCATATCCGGCGCGGGCGTGAAAGGGCGCATAGACAGGCTGTCCGAATTGCGCGATATACTGCCCACCGTAGTAGGCTTGGCCGGTGGCGGAGAGTGCGATTTTTGCGACGGCGAGAATCTGCTCGATTCTGACGCGGGGCGCGAGTATCTGCACGGCGAGCATACGTCCGGAAATATGTCGAACCAGTATATCGTCACTCAGACCGACAAGTACATATGGTTCTCGCAGACCGGTCGCGAACAGTATTTCGATTTGGCGAAAGACCCGGAGGAGCGTCACAACGCGATTTCAGACGCGGATTGCGCGCAGCGGGTTGAATACTTGCGCTCGAAACTGATCGGGGCGCTTGAAAATCGCCCCGAAGGGTTCGTAAAAGACGGAGAGCTCGTTGCGGGCCGACCTCTCACGCAGTATATACTCTGATTCACACGGCGCGGGCACGCATACGGGCGAGCAGTTTTTTCTCCATGCGCGAAACCTGCACCTGCGTAAGACCCATCTCGCCCGCAACCCGCGCCTGCGTCATTCTCTCGAAATAGCGCAGGCGTATCAGCTTGCGTTCGACTTCGTCAAGCTCGCCGAGCAGCTCGCCGACTAGCAGGTTTCTGTCTACCTCCTCGAACGGATTCACGCCTATCACGTCTTGAATCTGCGTGTCGCCGCCCGCCGAAAGCGGCTCATTCAGAGAGCGCACGGGGCTTAACGCTCCGAGCGCCAGCGCGACGTCCTCGCGGCTCATGCCGGTTTGTTCGCAGATGTATGAGATCTGAGTGTTTCCGCACTTCGCGCATTCGAGCGCTTTCTTCGCGTTCTCTTTGATAGTGCGAGACACGCGCATCTGACCGTCGTCGCGCAGAAATTTGCGTATCTCCCCCATTATCATTGGCACCGCGTATGTCGAAAACCTCACGCCGTAGCTTTCGTCAAAGTTGGTGATCGCCCGAACCAACCCCAACCGCCCTAGCTGGTACAGGTCTTCGTATTCCTTGCCCCTGTCGCGGAATTTGTTCACGCAAAAGCGCACGAGCGCGTCGTTATCAATGACGAGCCGCTCAACCGCGTTTTTGTCTCCCGAACGGGCGAGCCGTATGTCGTCAAGCGCGCTTTGGTACTTATCGTCGCTCAAGCCTCGCGGGCGGCGTTCGACGCGCGCGTAAGCTGCTTGTACATGCGCACAGTCGTGCCCTCGCCCAGCTTCGAATACACGTCAAGCGAATCCATGAAACTCTCCATGACAGTGAAACCCATTCCCGAACGCTCGAAGCCGTCGACGCTCGTCCAGAAAGGCTGCATGGCGCGCTTAACGTCGTCTATGCCGACGCCGTTGTCGGTTATATCGATTGACAGAAGCGACTTGTCTGTGAGCGTCGCCCTCATGCGCACCGTAGCGAGCCTGCCCTTGTAGCCGTGTATTATGGCGTTCGTGACGGCTTCCGACACGGCGGTCTTCACGTCGGCAAGCTCCGAGAGCGTCGGGTTAAGCGGCAGCATGAACGCGCTTATCGCCAGTCGCGCGAAGCCCTCGTTTTCGGGCACGGACAAAAAGTCGAGCTTCATTTCGTTTACAATGCTCATCTCACTCATATCCTTTCATCGTTTACGATTATTTTACCGAGACCTGACATGCGAAACAGTCGCGCGACCTGCGGTCTCATGTTCTTTACGCGCATAACGCAGCCGCGCCTGCGCATCACTTTATATCTGCCAATCAACATGCCTATGCCGGACGAATCCATGAACTCGACGTTCGCCATATCGAACACGAGCGTTTTACAGTCCGTTTTTGTTATCATATCGTCTATCGCCTGACGCATTGCCGACACGGCGAAGTGGTCGAGCTCGCATTCGGGCGACACGGTCAGCGCTTTCTGCATATCGTCATATTTAAGCACGAAAAAATCCTCCCGCATAAGGTTTGGGAGGATTCTTCGCCGCGCGTCCGTGCGCCGCCTTTTATTTTTTCTGACAAATGTCGTCGAAACGCGTCATTCGTTCGACAGTCGGGTTTACGCGACGGCGAATAATTCGTCGAGCTCTTTTTTGCATATCGCTTCGCGCTCGTTCAGCGCTTTCGATATGTTTGTTAGCTGCTCGAAATTCTGCCTGAGCACTTCTATCGTTTTGTCCATAAGCGAATCGAGCATATCCTTTGCCAGAGTGAACGCGTCTCCCCCGCCGCCCAGCGCCTTTGAGAGAGTCGCCCGCGAAAGCGCGATGTCTCCGCCCATGCCCAGCTCGTTTACCATTGAAGCCGCGATTTCGGCGGCGCGTCTCAGGTCGTTTGACGCGCCGTCCGTCATGCCGTCCGTTCCGAAAACCAAGGCTTCGGCGGCGCGACCAGCCAACAACACGCATATGCGGCGCTCCATATCGAGCTTGCTGTAGAGCGATTTCTCTTCGGGTATTGAAAGATTATATCCCGCCGCGCCGCCCGAGCACGGCATTATGCTCACGCGCTCAATGCGGTTACGGGGAATTAAAGCGTGAGATACTACGGCGTGCCCCGCCTCATGCAGCGCGATCACGCTCTTTTCAAGGCTCGCGGGGCGGCTCGCGCCGTCCTCGCCCGCTATCACTGACACATACGCCGCCTGAACGTCAGATTCTTCAATGCTTTTTGAGTTTCTGCGTGCGGCGCGGATAGCGGCTTCGTTCAACAGGTTTTCAAGCGACGCGCCCGAAAAAAACGTGGTGCGCACTGCCAAGTCGTCCAAATTTACGTTTTCGCCGAGCGGCTTGTTGCGGCTGTGCAATTTGAGTATGCTCAATCGCTCCTCAATGCCCGGCATACCGACCTCTATACGCCTGTCGAAGCGTCCTGGTCTTAAGAGCGCAGGGTCGAGCATTTCGACGCGGTTGGTCGCGGCGACGACTATAACGCCGTCAGACGGCTTGAAGCCCGACATTTCGCTCAACAGAGCGTTAAGCGTCTGGTCGCGCTCGTCGGACGAATTTAGACCTCTTGCGCGGCCGAGCGAGTCGATCTCATCAATAAATATAACGCATTTACCGAATTTTCTCGCGCGTTTGAACGCGTCGCGAACTCTGCCCGCGCCCACGCCGACATACATTTCGACGAAATCAGAGCCGTTCATCGCTATGAACGGAACTTTCGCCTCGCCTGCCAATGCCCGCGCCAGCAGCGTTTTTCCCGTGCCGGGAGGGCCGTATAGAAGCACGCCGTGAGGTATTCGCGCTCCCAGCTCGGCGAATTTTTGCGGATTCTTCAGGAACTCCGAGATTTCTATGAGGCTCGACCTCGCGACGTCGTTCGCCGCCACGTCGTTAAATGATATATCTGGAGAAACCGTCGCGGCTTCGCGCCCTGCGCCGACCTTCGAAAAGCCGAACGACGCGCGGCGCGGGCGCAGGAACACGCTTATAACGAGCGCTGATAATGCGACGGCGGACAATACGCCCGCGACCCGCCCGTCGACGCCCGCAAGCGAGCACGCGGCCGCCGCGACGATTAAGGAAATAGCCAATAATCTGAGTGCGTTCGGTAATTTCATGTTTTGTCCCCCCTCGAGTATGTGTATATTTTAATATACATTCAACCTCTCTGTCCACTCGAAAAATATGTCAGCGCATATCGGCTTGAATATAGCGCACAATATATCAAAGCGTTTCGGAGGATACCGACATGAAAAAATTCCTGATATTCGTATGCGCGGTTGCGATAATGCTGTCGGCGGCGATTTTGTGGCTGGCTGACATACCGAACTGGGTCGCGCTCGATACCGATAAAATACTTACAGCCGACGCGGCGAGCGTCATGCTAGACGCAAACGGAGATGAAGCCGTGTTGCTCGCGGGCGTTCAAGCGCGCGTCATACTTAATAGCAGCGAGATACCCGACATCGTGAAACGCGCTTTCATATCGGCGGAGGATGTGCGATTCTATAAGCATAACGGCATTGACGTGAAGCGCATATTTGGGGCGCTGCTCAACGATATTCGCACGATGAGTTTGAAGGAGGGCGCGTCCACAATAACGCAGCAGCTTGTGAAGCTCACGCATCTGACGAGCGAGAAAAAGCTGTCGCGCAAGATGAACGAGGCGTATTTGGCGCTGCGACTTGAGAGAGTTATGCCAAAAGACGAAATACTGACCGCGTACTTAAACACCGTCTATTTCGGCTCGGGCGCTTACGGCATCGAGAGCGCCGCGAGAACGTATTTCGGAAAGAGCGCGTCGTCGCTCAATATATCTGAAGCGGCGCTGTTGGCCGGCATCATCAAAGCGCCGTCAAGGTATTCGCCGTTTGCGTTTCCCGATTCTGCGCGAGTAAGGCGCGATTATGTTATAGACAAAATGCTCGAAGAAAACTATATATCGGTTGATCAGGCTACAGAAGCGAAAAAAGCCGAGCTGCCGAACGAAACATACAATAAAGACGTAAGCGCGTTCGGATGGTATCGCGACGCTGTGATCGACGAGTGCGCGAGCATATTGAACATATCGGCGGACGACCTGTTGACGGGCGGCTACACTGTGCACACTTGCCTTAACGCGGATATGCAGCTGTATGCTGAAAAACTGTTTGAAAACGGCGCGAATTTTCCCGACCCCGCTTCCGACGGCACGCCCGCGCAGGCGGCGTTCTGCGCGATTGACCCCGCTACGGGCGCGGTGAGGGCTTTGATCGGCGGCAGGAGCTACAGCGTGGCGCGTGGTCTGAATCGAGCGACGCAGTCGCGCCGACAACCCGGTTCGGCGTTCAAACCGATTTCGGTGTACGCTTCGGCAATCGACGCATACGGCCTTTCTCCGTCAAGCGTAATAGACGACGTTAAGCGCGTTTACGACGGCGGTTACAGCCCGAACAATGCGGGCGGTAAATTCTACGGTTCTGTGACGCTGCGGACGGCGCTTTCAAAGTCGTTGAACGCCGCGACCGTGTCGTTAATCGACTTCACAGGCATAAAATCGGCGCGAGACTACGCCATGCGCGCGGGCATACCGCTGAATGACGGCGATAACGGACTCGCGCTCGCGCTTGGCAGCCTGACATACGGCGTAACGCCTTTGGAGCTTGCCTGCGCTTACGCGCCGCTCGCAAACGGCGGCGTTTCGGCGCAGGGGCACACGGTCGATAAAATCATAAACCGAAACGGAAGGGTTGTATACGAGCGCGCCTACGCTCAAAACAGAGTTATGAAGTCGGCAAGCGCGTATCTTATAACCGATATGCTTACAACCGCCGCCGAAAGCGGAAGCGCGTCGGCGCTCGCTCAGGCGGGTATGCCCATAGCGGGTAAAACAGGCACATCGTCTATAGCGGGCGAAGGAAACCGCGACATATGGACGGTCGCGTATAATCCCGACTTGATATGCGCGTCGTGGATGGGTTTTGACGAAACTGATGATCAGCATCAGATACCGTCATGGGCGGGCGGTTCGAGTTATCCCGCGCGATTGCTCGCGCAGTTCTTCAAGGGAATGGGCTCGGGCGCTGATTTTGAAATGCCCGACGGCGTGGCGGCGGTTCGGCTCGACAAAAACGCGCTCGAAACCGAATGCCGCGCGCTGCGAGCGCCCGATTACGCGCCCGCGGAGCTTACGGTAAACGAAGTGTTCGATAAAGAACGCGTGCCCGCGTATTTCTCGAACGCGTTCGAAGCGCCCGAAAAGCTAGAAAAATTAAACGCGGAGATTGTATCGGGCGGAAGGGCGCGCATATGGTTTACTATACAGAGCGCGAACGCCGACTATTTGCTTGTGCGCAAGGCGGACGGCAATAGCGAAGTCATAGCGACGGCGAACGGACGGGCTGGCGACGTTTTCGAGTATACGGACGAGTTAAAATCGGAAATATGCGCGTATACCGTCGTCGCGCGAAACAGAACGCTGCATCAGACAGGCAAGACCGTTTTAAGCGCGGAATCCGACGCGGTCACGCTTAACAGGCGTAAAAACCTGCTCGAGCAAATCGAAGACCTGTTTATAACGCAATAGACGATTGAGGCGAATGCTACAATCGAAAACATCGGCATAGAATGCGTCAAACGGCTTGAGGGGGTGCACACAATATGGAAGCAAAAAGCTCGAACGGGCTAAAACTGCACACAAACATCGTGCCCGAAGACAGCGCCGCAGCTATAAAAGATAAACCTGAGAGCGGCGTGCGCTGGCGGGTCGTCAAAAGGTCGGGCGCAAGGCGAATCAGGGTCGCCCGAAAGCCGCGCATACGTCAGGGCAGGGACAGAACGCGGCGCGCGCCCCTGTCGGAGCGGCTTTTGCGCAACACGGCGGTCGCGTGCGCTCTGCTTTTGACGGTTATGGCGATGCGCAATCTGGACACACCGTTTACGAACACCGTGACGGACGCGCTTTCGAGAGTCGTATCGATGGATTTCAGGCTTGACGAATCCCTCGGTAAGCTGTCGTTCGTAGAGAACATCGTGCCCGAATCGGCGCTCGTGTTCTTAAACATACAGGGCGGCGGGCGCGAATCGCTGCCCGTGGAAGGAGAAACGGCTCACGAATGGTCGCGTGAACAGCCGTGGGTCGAATACATAACGCGCGACTCGTCGCCGGTTCGCTCCGTATCGGCGGGCACGGTATCCGCGTGCGCAAAGAGCGATGACGGCGACTGGACAATACTCACGAACAATGACGACGGCACGCAGTGCGTGTATGCGTATCTGGCGAACGCGTCCGTAAAGGCGGGCGACAGCGTGGAGCGCGGTTCGGCGCTGGGCGAGACGGGCGCGGGCGAAAACGCGCGGCTGTATTTTGAATATCGCAAAAACGGCAGTCCCGCCAACCCGTCTAGCGCCCTATCGTCAGGCGACGCATGACGCTGTTCGGCATACGCCTGAGGGTGCACCCGCTCGCGCCGCTAATGCTGGCGCTGGGTTTTGTGCTGTCGGGAGGCGCGAGGATAGCTCCCGCGCTCATCGCGTTGGGCTTGCACGAGAGCGCGCATCTGTTTACGGCGATCAAGCTCAGAACGAAGATTGACGAAATAGAGCTGATGCCGTTTGGCGCGGCGATAAGGCTGTACGAACTCTGGGAAACTTCTCCGCGCCGACTGATAGCGATAACGATCTCTGCGCCGATTGTAAACGTGCTCGCTGCCGCGCTGTTGATGCTGCCGATATACGCATATCCGAAGTCGGTCACGGCGCTATTGCCGCTTGTAAAGACAAATCTGGCGATAGGGCTTGTGAACCTGATCCCCGCGTTGCCTCTCGACGGCGGGCGGGCGTTGGCGGCGCTGTTGGGTCTGAAAATCGGCAGGCATCGCGCCGTAATCGCCTTCATATGGGCGGGACGCGCGTTGGCTCTCGCGCTTGTAACGGCTTTCGCGCTCATATTGCTGTCGAGTGGGCGCGTCGAGCTTATGCTTTTATGCTGCGGCGTTTATGTTTTCGCGGCGGGAGAACGAGAAAGATGGCAGTCGGAGGGCGCTACGCTCAGGGCTGTGTTGCTCACCGAAAAAGACGATTCCGACGCGCCGTATGACGTGCGCTGGTTATGCGTCGGCGAAAACGCGAGCGTATACGCGACCGCGCGGGCTATGCAATCGGGCGTTAAGCACATTGTCGCCGTGCGCAATTCAAGCGGGCGAATCGTGCGCATACTATCGCAATCGGAGGTGCTAGAGGCGCTTACAAAAAACTCCGCCGCGCCGATAACGAGCGTCGGCGCGGCGGATATGAAGGCATTGTCAGCGGGAGACGGGATTCAGACGGTCTGAACCGTAGAAAGCGCGCAGAACCTCAGGCACGATCACGCTTCCGTCGGGCTGCTGGAATTGCTCGACGATTGCGGGAATCAATCTGCTCGTCGCCAGACCTGAACCGTTCAGCGTGTGAACGAACTCGATTTTCTTCGTGTCGGCGCGGCGGAAGCGTATGTTTCCGCGCCGCGCCTGATAATCGCGCGCGTTCGAGACGCTCGAGCACTCCTTATATTCGTTCATGCTCGGAATCCACAGTTCGATGTCATATGTTGTCGCCATCGACGCGGAGCAGTCGCCAGCGGCGAGCTTTGAAAGCCTGTAGTGCAATCCCAAGCCCTCGACGAGCTTGCACGCCTTGTTTATAAGCTCTTTAAGCATTGCGTCGGAATCCTCAGGGCGCGTGTAGCCGAACATTTCAACCTTATTGAACTGATGTCCGCGAATCATGCCGCGCTCGCTGGCGCGATACGCGCCCGCTTCGCGCCTGTAGCACGGCGTATACGCGAACAGACGCTTGGGAAGCTCGGCTTCCTGCAATATCTCGCCCCTGTACAGGTTGATGAGCGCCGTTTCTGCCGTCGGCAGCAGGAAGTGGAAGCCCTCCTCGTCGAGCTTGTACACGTCATCCTCGAATTTGGGGAACTGCCCCGCCGTAAGCCCGCACTCGTATGTGAGTATGTGCGGCGGCAGCATGAACTGATAACCGTCCTTAATGTGCTCGGTTATGAAGTAGTTGAGCAGCGCCCATTCGAGCTTTGCGCCTTCGCCCGTATAGAGCCAGTAGCCGTTCCCGCCCATTTTCACGCCGCGGTCGTAGTCTATAAGTCCCAGAGACGTGCACAGATCGACGTGGTTCAAGGGCGCAAAATCAAACGCAGGCTTTTCGGCGAACGTCTTAACGACCGCGTTGGCTTCTTTGCCGCCGGCAGCTACGTCTTCAGCGGGTATATTCGGCAGAGCCAGCACGAATTTGCGAATTTTCTCTTCGAGAACTGTCTGTTCAGCGTCCAATTCGGCGATCCTGTCTTTGAGCGCTTTCAGATCGTTCAAGGCCTGCGTAGCGTCCAAACCCTGCTTTTTGAGAATGGGTATCTCTTTTCCGCGTTTGTTGCTCTCGGCTTTGGAATTTTCGTTTTCTATCAGAAGCTCGCGGCGGCGCGCGTCCCATTCGAGCAACTCTGTGAAATCCACGTCGTATTCGCGCTTTTTGAGCGCCGACTTAACGAAATCGGGGTTTGAACGAATCAGATTGATATCCAGCATAACTCCACACTCCTTAAAAAACGCCCCCGCATAACACATGCAGGGGCGATTGTACTCATCGCGGTGCCAACCCTATTCCCGCCCTAAGGCGGCTTGACGGGTTGTAACGCGCCCAGCGCCGCGCTTATTTCGCGCGGGTGCTCCGGGTTGGACGCGTTTTCGCAGCCGCTCGGCTTGCACCGACCGCCGAGTCTCTATAACGGGCTTACGGGAACGCTTAATCCCTTCACAGCACGCCTTATTATAGCCAAAACAGGCGCTAAAGCAAGAGCCGCAAGGTTAATTAATATCAAACACGCGCGCTAACACTACTTCGTCGGCATTCGGGAACAGACCCCGCGCGTGTTTCAATATTATCTCGCGCGAGTCGTTCGGGTCTTCTGAGTACATGGACGTGACCCAATCAGTTCCGAACGCGTTCTCCGGCGTGGCGTACTCACCTATGTTCCAGCCATATGGCTTTCCGAAGCGGTCGACCCTTCTGTTGAAACCGCGTATGACGAGATATGTCTGCATTTGCAAGAGCGAAAGCGCTCCCGCGAAACCCTTCTCGCCCACCTTGCGTTTCAGCTCGTTCGTCATAACCTTATCCGCGCCCGCTACGACCGACATTATGTCGCGGCATTTGGGCGTGACCAAGCCTTCCTCCCAGCGCGAATCAAAGTCGTAGCCGTTCCTGCGGTAGTTGGCGAGGCGCGGAAACCAGTCGAGGCTCACAAAACCGGCGTGAGCCGCGAATATTTTCGCGTAGACGACTTCACCGCCCTTAGCCGCGTATTCGCGCCAGCCCCACGGGTCGTCGTCGCGTCCCGTCCACCATTGTCCCTTCGTAATATCCTCCACGGAAAACCCTTCGACCCCCATAGAGAACATGGGCAGGAAGCCTATTTCTTTGACGAGCGCCACCATTTCGGCGGCGCTCTTTAGATTACCGAATTTTCCGCTCACTGGCTTTCCTCCGGCGCGTCAGTATATCGTCACGCAATCGAGCAGCTCAACGGCTTTCGCGAGCATTTCATCGTCGGAAGGCAGAGAGTTGAAGCTATAGTGTTGCGCGCTGACCTGAACCAATATCGAAAACTCGCCGTCCAGGGCGGGCGCGACCATAAGCGCTCTCTTTTGATATTTGTTCTCGGTCATTGTCAGATCGGATATTGTGAAGCCTTTGTATTCCGTGCCCTTGACGGGAGTTACACCGACTTTGTCATTGCTGACTATCGATGTCAGTTCCGTGCTATCCGTCTCCGCGTCCTTGGGGTTCAACAGAGCATACGCGCCGTCCGTATCGTACACAGAACCGCTGACTGTCAGCAGGAAGTACGGGCTTTCGGAATCAGTCGGCCGCATATAGAAAGCTGCGTGCGAGAGCTTGCCGATATGCCGTTATCCTCATCAAGCGCGTACCCCTCGGGCATATCGAACGAACCGAGCTTATAGTAATTGTCTTTCTTATTGTCGTTTGTGCGTCTGTTGACGATTATGTCGTTATCGTCCGTGCCCAGAAGCTTGCCAGCCGTTAGGTGAAGGCTGCCGTCGGTGTGCGGAAACAGGTCGAGCACTGAAAGAGCGACCAAAATCGCAATCACTGACACGGCTGCTATGACTGCTATCTTTATGCGCTTTTTCTTATCCGGCGATTTCTTTTTTGCAAAAGGTTCTGTTTGCGCGCTTTGCATTTGACCTTGTTGACCGCTCTGGCGGCTGGAGATTCCCATCGTTACCAATCCCTTCAAATATTGCGTTACGCTCTGCGTTTCGTCAAACATTATAGCACAAAAACCCTATAAAAACAATGCGCGATTTTGCCGCTTACGGGCTTTCGCGCATTTGAATTTATGAATAATTATTAAGACGCTCGTCAGCGCTGTATAGCCGCCGACGCGGGCGAAGACAAAAACGCCTGTATCTCGGGGCTTGCCACGCCGTCGGCGTTAGCCACGCCCATGGCGAGCTGCGCGTCTATGAGCGCGGACCGCGTCGACGAATCGAACGACGAAAACTCGATGTCGTTCGCGTTCAGATAGCCCAGCGCGCCCAAATTCATTTGCAGCCTGCCCACGTCCTCATTCGACTCGCCTATGCTGATCTGCCAATACGTGTACGGCGTGCCCGGCAGATACGCGCCCTCGGACGGCGCGGCTGACGAGAATATGATCTCCTGCAGCGCCGAAGTCGCCTCACCAGTTTGGCTCATGCCTATCGCGGCTTGAAACGCCTTCACGGCGGCGGTCGTTTTTGTCAGATAGTTGCCGCCTATGTCGCCGTTGAAATAGCCGAGTTCCTTGAGCCTGCGCTGCAAATTCTTGACCTTTTCGCCGGTATTTCCCGTCGTGAGCGTCGTGTACGCGGATACGCCCGCAGACGCGTTCTGAATTATCGACAAATACTTACCGTATACATAGCCCGCGTAGCCTGATGAATTGAGTATTTCCGCCCACGCGCCGTTTGAGCGCTTCCACGTAACCTGCGCGCCCATGCTGAGCGTGCCCATCATTTCCGAACCCTCGCTCGGATACGCGTATACGGTTATCCTGTCGACGTTCACGACCGCCTGCGCGTTCACATTGACTATCTGACCGGTGAGACCTGTGTCGTTCGTTTCTTCGGGCGCGTATGTAAAATCTGCGAGCATAGCGTAGCCTATCGTGCCGGCGCTGTTCTGTATCTCAGCCCATTCGCCCAGCGTTCGCAATATGGATACCTGCGTTCCGAACGACATCGTGCCCACGGGCGACACATCGCCCGCCATATTATAGACGTTTGTTTTCTCCGCCGACACATATGCGGGCTTGTTGACTGTCGTTGGCGAAACACTACTCGCGTTCACGGGCGCGTCTTCTGAAAACAATTGAGATTGCAATGCCGCCGACGCTACGCCGGTCTTGCGCAAGCCCAAAGCCGCCTGAAACGCTTTAACCGCGTTTTCAGTGCCCGATCCGAATACTCCGTCGGCCGAACCGCGCAGATAACCCAGTTCTATGAGTCTGTTTTGCAGCCTGCGTACGCTCTCGCCCGTGTCGCCGTCTTCAAGCGACGAATAACTTACGGCAACGTCGCCGTAAGGGTTTTGCTTGGCGGTATTGGCGAACAGATAGCTTTGGAGCGTGGGAGACGCGATTCCCGTGGGCGTGATGCCGTATGCGGCTTCGAAGGCCTTAACCGCGTTTTCAGTGCCCGCTCCGAAATATCCGTCAACGTTACCCGACAGATAACCGAGTTCGATGAGCCGCTGCTGCAATTTCGCGACGTCGTCGCCCTTATCGCCGTTTTTGAGGCGCGTATACGACCCGCCCACGGGAGTCGTAACCGTATTCTTTATGGCGCTTTGCGAATACAGCGTTTCCTGCATCGACACGGACGCTATGCCCGTCTGGGTGCGCGAATACGCCGCCTCGAACGCTCTCACGGCTTGCGATGTCGTCGCGCCGTAATACCCGTCGGGGCTGCCCGTCATATAGTTTAACTCGATAAGCCTCGCCTGTAAAGCGTATACGTTCGTGCCGTAAGAGCCTTCGCTCAAAACCGCGTATTCCGCAGACGGCTGATAATCGGACGAATAGCTCAGCGCTTCGCTCGAAAACAGGTGTTTCTGCAGCGCGACGGTAGCCACGCCCGTGGGAGTGCGGTCGTGCCGCGCCTCATATGCGCGAACGGCGTTCACTGTCGTATCGCCGTAGTAACCGTCCGCCGAATCGGTGAAATAGTTGAGCTGTTTTAAGCGATTTTGCAGTCTGGCGACGTCGTCACCGTAGCTTCCGAGAGACAGCGTAGAATACATGGCGGGCGTGGGCGTGGGAGTTTGATATGAATACGCCCGCGCATCGTCCGCAAACAGATATTTCTGCATAATAGACGTGGCTACGCCCGTTAGCGGCGCGCCGTAAGCCGCCTCGAAGCCTTTCACCGCGTTCACGGTCGCGTTTCCGTATATGCCGTCAATATCGCCCGAATAGTATCCGAGCTGACGCAGGCGCGCCTGCAAACTGATGACCGCGTCGCCCTTGTCGCCTTTTTGTAAAGGCGGAAAATACGCGGTCGGCGCGGGCGTGGGAGTCGGCGTAGGCGCGCGCGAAGGCTCGACCGTTTTATAACTCGCGTTCACCGCAGCCTGTGAAAACAACGCGGTCTGAAACGCGACTGTGGCGATGCCCGTGCGCTGCTTTCCGTACATAGATTCGAAATCCTTAACGGCGTTTTCCGTATTCTGGTCGAATACGCCGGTCGCGCTTCCCTTTTGATAGCCGAGTTCTATCAGCCTGTTTTGAAGGCGCGTTACCGCCGCGCCGGAATCTCCGCGTTCAAGTTGGCTGAAGCTTACGTCGCTCGCCGCGTTCGTGCGGGATTCAATTGTGCCCGTATAAATTTTCGCGTTATCGGAAAACAGATAATATTGCATAAGGCGCGTGGCGACGCCCGTCTCGGCTCTCCCGTATGACGCTTCGAACATACGCACGGCCTGCGCCGTCGCCTGATCGAACGTGCCGGAGGCAGTGCCGGTCATATATCCTAATTCTATCAATCGTTTTTGAAGGTTTTTTACGCTCGTGCCCAATGAATTTAGGCGCAGTTCGGAATACGCGTCCTGCACACTCGAGTCTATCGACTCGTTGAGCCAGCCCATCATTCTCTCGGCTGCCTTCTGCGTTGCTTCGGCGTTATTAGGCGCGTCGGACGCACCGCCCGACGGTGTTTTGGTTGAGAAAGGCACGCTTATATCGACCGAATAATCTGAAAGCGGATCTGTCACGTCGGTTTTTGGGCTACAGCCGGTCATAATCAGCGTCATGCACAGTATGGCGAGCGCCACGACGTACTTTATAGACCTCTTCATATGTAAGCCCTCCCGAGTGTTGCAAATATATGTCAAATGTATATCATTATGACGCATTTGGCAGGATGAAAGTTGCATCATCCTGCCAAATATTTTCATCACACGGTTGTGCCGAGTATCGACTGAATATCGTCTATCGCGTGAGACAGGCGAACCAAATCCTGTGGCGAGATGTCTTTAGACCACGAACCGATGCTCTCGCTCAGGGCGTCTGTGATCTCGTTTATTTTCTCTCTGCCCTTATCGAGAATCAACACATGAACCACGCGGCGATCGGACGAATTGCGGGTGCGCTTTACGTAACCCGCGTCTATCATGCGATCGATAAGCGGCGTGATGTTGGGCTTGGCGATATCGAACCTACGCGATATCTCGGAGACGGACAGCGTGTCCGACTCGTTGAGCGCCGCGAGCACTTGTATGTATGACAGCGGGATCGGGTGCTGCGCTTGCTCGATTTCGGGCCTGAACAGGCGCTTCTTGAAGATTGGAGCAACGGTGAGTATCTGCCATGCCAGAGTCTTAAGAGTATTCCTATTATCGTTCGTAGTAAGGTCCATTTCTATCGTCCTCCCGACACGTTCGTTAATGACGCGACAAGGGTTATTGTATATCATGGCTTGCGTTATTGCAAGTTATATTATCATTATATTTGATATATTGTATGAATGCCCGTCATTTTTCGGTAGCGCTTTCATTCCTTTACCCGTTTGAAAAACTTAGTCGCGCCGCATCGGATACCGCGTAAATTTTTACAATATCATACCACTCGCCGTATGCGTATACGCATGGGAATAAACCGTCGAGAGTGACCGTGTCCGCTTCCTCGTATGACGACGCAAAGACGTAATCTACCTCGTATTTATCAAATAAATCCAGATTAGAAAGCGGGTCTTCCAGCATTAACCTCGCGTCGCGTTCGCGGTCGCTGTATTCCAGCCCGTGAAAGTAAAGATACGTGCTCGCGCCGCAAACTATCTTGCGCCCGGTAAGCGCCGCTACGGCGTTATTGTGGTTGCTGCCCGTTAAGAATGTCGAATCTTCGGGAGTGTTATTTTTTATGTATTCGGCGGCGGCGACTTGGCTTTTCGAGAATATCTCGTAATCGGAAACGCATTCGCGCGCAATGGAAAGAGCGCCCGAGAGAGTCGATACGAGTATGAAACCGCACGCAAGCACTATCCTACCCCTTATGCCGCGCAGTCTTCTATATATCGATACGAGCATGTCGCAGCACGCGGGCAGCGTCAATATGAACGCTAAAAAGAATAACTTCCCGTTGTCGTAAGAATTAGGCTGGAATACTATCAGCTCCGATATCACGAACAACACAAGGCAACCGACGGACAGCGCCTTAACGCGCCTTTCTTTGTTCGAGAGCGCGGCGATAAATAAAAACGGGAAAATAATCCCGACGTTCTTTATCCAGAACCACAAATAGCCGTCCCTCAAACCGCCCTGTCCGTCATTGTTCACCCAGTTGAACACAAAACGCAAAGACCCGCCGTGCAGTGTTTGCGGAAACGCCCATGTGAAAAGTTGCGGAAGCGATAAAACGCAGGCGATAAGCGCGTAAACGCCGAAATTCAGGAGCGTCGTGCGCCTGCCCGATTTATCGGCAATAACGCAATATATGAGCGCGCCCGCGCTTACCAGAGCCAGCGCGAGAAACGAATGCGTATGAATCATAGGCATAACGCCCGCCCACACTCCGAGCGCAGCGAAAGTGCCGAGCTTTTTCGCGCGCATTCCTGTGACGAGCAGATAAAAAGCCGGCAGGACGCACAGCCACCCCGCCATAAGCGAGCGTTGCGGTATGAGCATGTCGCATAACGCGTTCACCCAGCGCAGATTGTATTCCGGCATGTTGGTCGGCGTTTGATAGTAGCCTGTAAAAACGTTAGTCAAAGCGGATATATCCTCGCCCGCCATATCGAACACGCGTATAAAACCCAAGCCGCCGTTGAATACGAATAAAACCAGTGCCAGTATGAGCGTCGAGCGCTTTTTCGATATTTCCCACGCGAATATAAGAAACCCCATGAATATGAGAACCGTCATAACAACGCCGGGCAGTATGAACGCGAGCCGCGCGGAAGCCCCGAACAGCATCATCGACGCGCTCAAGGCGTCTACAAGATATGGATAGCCCAGAAGCGTGCCCGGAAGGATCGTATATTCGGCCGGGAACGACTGCCCTATTAGCCCCGTCGAGAAGCCCAGATGCATACACAGGTCGCCGTAAGTGGACTGTCCGACGTGCAAAGAACCGTCGACTTCGCGCAGCGTATGAGTGCATTGCAGGTATATCACGAGCGCTGCTATGGGTATCAGAAGCAGTACTGCGAGCTTCACGGGCGGTTCGCCCGACAGTTCGTTAATGCCCGACGCGAGCTTTTTCTGAGGCGCGAAAGCGCAAGCGGCGGTAAGCGCCGAGGATACAATGACGGCTGAAATGTTCGCTAAGACAGTGAAATCGAAGAGCGCCGAGCATAGCGTAGGCAGCCACATCATTTCGATTAAGCCCATCACCAAACCCAACCACAGGCGCGTGAGCGCGCCGCGCGAGCGGAAAAGGCACGCCGACTGCACGTAGCCCAGTGACAGAAACACGCAGAACAATACAACACCCGCCATACAGCCTCCCGCAATCATTAAGTAGCCTATATTGTAATACATCATAAAACGCTTGTCAAACTCAATCAACATTCGGACGCTTACGGAAACTCTGCGGAGTTTTCGTAAGCGATTGCGCGGGGAACGGCGACGGCGCCGGGACACGGGTTGTTTTCCTGCGTAAACTTCGGAAAACCGCCCGCCCCGGCGTACATGTCGCCGGTACGATTGAAGTCGAAGGGGGCGCGCCCCTTCGGGCATCACCCGGGATTTTAGTAAGCGATAGCCCTTCCGATATTAAAATTCGCGCTTGACAATATTGGCTGCAATGTGTATAATAGTCTTCGCTGGTTCGAGGAGAGATGGCCGAGTGGTTGAAGGCGCTGGTCTTGAAAACCAGTGATGTCGAAAGGCACCGGGGGTTCGAATCCCTCTCTCTCCGCCATATATGGAGAAGTACCCAAGAGGCCGAAGGGGCTCCCCTGCTAAGGGAGTAGGGCGGGGTAACTGCCGCGAGGGTTCAAATCCCTCCTTCTCCGCGTTTTGTCCGTAATTGCTGAGTATTTTAGCGATTACGGGCTTTTGTTTTGGCTATCGCGCACTAATTTACATTATTGCCCTCACGAGAGACAAAAGAAGTGATCCAATCCGTCACATCAGGTACAATGAGGTTGCAGAAAAATACGCGGTCTGACACCGTATATCGTCCGACTTCCGACATATATAGCGTCGTCCGGCCATACGCCGCGGATATATGCGGCGTATGGCCGGACGGAGTATCTATTCCTCGCGGGTTATGCGCAAAGTGCGTTATAACCGCATCAAATCTACGACTGATTCAACCTTTGATATCAATGCCTCCGGCAAGGCTGTCTTGTCCTCGTAGTCAGCCCAACTCGTCGACGGATCATCGACATTGTCAATGCGCGATGGCATGAGCGCTTCGAGCAGCATGTAATCGGGGCAACTGCCGAGCGGATTCTTGTGCTCGATATACCATGCGTGCCTTATGCGAACATCTGTGCGAATAGCCGAACGGTTCAAATCGTAAGCCTTAGGAATGAGCAGTTTCATCAGCTCTATGTCCTCAGGAACGCAGCCTGTTTTTGCCGCATAGTTGGGGTTTACGAAGAACGGCATACAGTAGACGCCGTGTTCGACAATTCGAAACGCCAGCGGAGCCATGCCTGCGTGTTTTTTCTCCTGAACGCCCGGTTTATTGGTGTTCGTATGTCGGATAATCGAGATCGGCGATATGGATATGCCCACGCCGAATTGAACGACGCCGGTCTTGATAAACCCCTTATTGCCGCCTTCTTCTAAAAATGTATTGCCAAAGACCCTTGCGTCCCAGTATTTTCGCACAAACATACTGTCCAAAAACGCCTTTTGATTGAACGACTTGATGTCATTTGCCATTTCCGCCGTGATTGCCTTTCTGTCGCGACCGCGCGATTCCAGAATGCAGTACCTGTCTGCGTCGCGTTGGAATTGCTCCGGCAGGCTTCGGAAGAAGAGACTCTCGTGATCTTCAAGCAAATCGCGCAGTTTACGCTTATAAGAGACGGGCGAAATCTCGCCGAGGCCGTTGGGACGCTGGCGTGGATCGGACTCCCTGTCGGGATCTCCGTTGGGGTTTGAGTTCACCGCTTCTATAACCAACAGACCTGTGGCTCTTTTGATCTCGCTATTCATGATCCTTGCCTCCCTCGTTGTTATCCTCATTTTTGTCGAGTCGTTCTGGTTTGGGCAATGAAGCCATGAAGCCTATAAAGAGCTGCGCCTTTTCGAAATCTCCGAAGCGAGTTGACTTATCCATGACTGCATGTATTTTGTCAAACAGTTGCCCGTACAGACCGAGCAGCCACCTCGCGCGCCAGCTTTCCCTGCCTTCGTCTTCGATGCCTTTGTAACTGTATTGTTTCGCCCAAGCAATGTAAGGCTGCATTCTGATTCCCAACTGCGCCAGCGCCCGCTCGGGCGTTTCGCAAGCGTTTACAAACATGCCGCCCCCTGCCAGTCGCGGCGGCACATCTCCCTTGCGCACAACCAAGCAATACATAATGTGCAGTTCATCGGAGACATGCAGCAACTGTCCCAGTAAAAATGCCATCTCTTCCATATAGATCTCCTTTCTTATGTTTTGCCTATAAAGTAATAGCCCTAAGACCGCTAACGCGCGGTTTGCGTCGCCGCTTTGTTTACTAAAATTCGACGCAACCCCGCCTGCCATTCCCACTTTTCCGCCGTGATACGCATAGCCTAAGTGTTCAATAAGCCCTGCAATGTTTTCGACTAATGCGTGCAAGAGCTTTCGTTCCGCGCTTTCGGGCAATAAACCCAACAACAGTTCTATGCCTTGATAGTGTTTCATTTGTATAACGGGCTCTTTACCGTCCTTTCGTTCGCCGTTTTGCTTCCATACGGCGTTGACGGTGTCCGCGACTTCCAAAGGAAAGGGCGCTATGTTTTCTCCCGTATCGAGCCTTGGCAGATTTTTACAGCTGCATGACCAATTATCAGCTGCATCGATAAGTTGTTCAGGCGTGGTATTGTGCGTAAACACGACCTTGGAACGCGCTCTGTCGACCTTCTTAATTGTGAAAATTCGCATGGTCGATGGCTTCTCGCGACTCGGCAGCCCGCGAAAAACCTTAGAAAATTCGCCCGCAACGGCTTCAAAACACGCGGTGGCGCTTGCCGAGCTCTCGCCTTGCCATATGCCGAATACCGAAGCATACCGCGGCGATACTTTGGGCAATTTATTCGGATATACGAACGCGAATTCTTTCTTATTCACTTGCGTCCATGTGATATGCTTTCGCGACGGTTCAGCTATCCATTCAAAGGCTTTCTTGACAGCGGAACGATTATCGGCTGATATGGGATAAGAGCCGTCGTTTATCCGCCTGTATCTGTATTGACACGGATAGCTTTCGTACATTGTTCGCAATATGACTTCATTTCCCTTGATTCGCACGCTTGGCATAGGTTCATTGAGATCGACAAAAGAATCTCCAAATGCGTCTATTGCCGTCGAGCAATCGTTTGTCGTTCGCCTTCCAGCGTCGCTTGCCATAAAAAGCCTGTTTAACCAAATCGTGGTAGCTTCGCTGGCGACAGGGTTAATGTATTGCTGCCAATTGTGCACATCAAGAATTACGGAGATCTTGTTGCCAACGTCCTTGTCGCGTTCTTTCTGCGCATTTCCCTTATTAAAGAGCAACTTCAACAGCATTGCAACGTCTTCATCGTTTTTAAGTTTCCTAAAAATACACTTTTCAAGCGAAGCCCGAAATCCCCCATCGAGAGATGATGACTTTACGCATAATTCAATCAATCGCGCGATTATGCTTTGACTGACGGATTCTGACTCGCCAATAAATTCAAGCATGTTATTAGGGCAGTTGATCAAACAGCGCTGCACCTGTTTCAGCATGTTATTGTTCCAGTTATCCTCAGTACATAGCGATCTAACCCTGTCAAGATCGGCTTTATCTATACTCTTTTCGTAGCCCTCGATTGTTTTAATGTGCTCCTTATCCGCGATTCAGTTCTGTGATAAACTATGTCAGACGCTTATTTTTTTGGGGCGCGGATTGAAATTATTACTTCATCTTGTTGCAAAATGCTCTATCTTCATGGGGTACTGGATTATTCCAGTACCCTTTCGCCTTAAAGCATAACGGTAAAGGAGCTACGATTTGTCCGTAATCGTTATATTATTGACGATTGTGTTTTTTTCTTTGACGTAAAGGTGAGCATATGGTACAATTTGTTTGTTGAAAGTCACATTGTTTTTATGGAGGCGAGCTTATTGCGCGTTAAATGCGGGCTTGAAAATATTGCTTTGATCGACGGCAAGTTGAAGAATAAACGGGTGGGACTGATGACTCACCCGTGCGGCTGTGATTCGGGGCTTAGGAGCGGCATCGATATATTCAATCAGAATTATCGTTTGACGGCGCTGTTTGCGTGCGAGCATGGCATACGCGGCGACGCGCAGGGCGGTGATCATATTGAGAACGAGCGGGACGAGGAAACCGGCGTGCCCGTGTATTCGCTCTACGGCGAAACGCGGGTTCCCACGTTGGAGATGATGTCCGAAATTGACGTGCTCGTTGTTGATTTGCAGGACGTGGGCGCGCGTTTCTATACATATCTGTACTCGATGACGAACGCCATGACGGCGTGCGCGGCGGCGGGCAAACCCATAATCGTGCTCGACCGCGTGAATCCTCTGGGCGGAGATACCGTTCAGGGCACGCTTTTGAACGAACGATTCCATTCGTTTGTCGGCGAATTTGCCGTGCCTACGCGCTACGCTCTTACGATCGGCGAGTTCGCGCTGTTCGCAAAGGCGCATATGGGCATCGATGTCGACTTGACCGTTGCGCCCCTGACGGGCTGGCGGCGCGACATGCTGTGGGAGGACACCGGCTGCGTATGGACTCCGCCATCGCCGAACATTCCGTCGCCGCGAACGGCGCTTGTATATCCCGGAACATGCGTGTTCGAGGGCACGAATATATCGGAAGGGCGCGGCACAACCTCCCCTTTCGAGCTTATAGGCGCGCCGTTCATAGACGCGGCGCGGCTCGAAAAGCGAATGCGCTCAATGAACATAGACGGCGCGGGATTCATGCGCGCCAGTTTTACGCCCACTTTCTCGAAATGGGCGCATGAACATTGCCACGGCGTGCGCGTATACGCGCTTTCGCGCGAGTTTGACGCATGTTATGCCGCGCTGTTGCTGTTGGAGACAATACTCGATATGTACCCGAACGAAGCGCGCTTCCTAGGCGACAACGATAAGGCACTGTCGGGCATCAATTTGCTGCTGGGCGGAGACGAGTTCAGAACGGGAGCGCTCGGCGCTAAAGAGCTCATCGCAAAGAATAAACCCTTAATCGAACAGTTCAAGCAGGATAAACGCGCTTACCATCTATATTGACGCAGGGGAGGATTTTACAGATGCATGTTAGAAATGCGCGACCGGGCGACAGAAAAGCGATTTTTGACTTATGGAACGCGTCAGTCGAGGCGGGAGAGGTAGTATACGCGCCTTTGACTGATGAATCATACAAGGCGCAATTCGAAAGCAACCCGAATTACGACGGCGGCTTCGACTTCGTGTGCGAACGCGACGGCGAGATCGTCGGTTTCATAAGCGGTTCGATAAAAAAGCTGTTTTTGCCGGGAGAAACGCCTGAGAACACGCCCGGATACCTGACGGCGCTCTTCACGCGCGCCGACAGCCGACGGCTGGGCGTCGGCGCGGCGCTGCTTAACGCTCTGGAGAGCGCGTTTCGGGCAATCGGCAAGACGTGCGTTGTGTGTTCCGGCAACAATCCAATCAATCTGCGCTGGCTTGTGCCTGGCACGCCTTCGCACGACCACAACAACGCTCCAGGCGCGGACGCGGATTGCCCGGGGTATTCATATCTCGTAAAGCGCGGTTACGACGATATATATCGCGAGGTCGCAATGTATCTTGATCTGTCAAAGTATATGCGAGACCCCGAATGCGAAAACGCGCGCCTTCGCCTGTCGAGCGAGGGTATACGCGCGGGGCGGTATGATCCTGCGTTGAAATGCGAATTTGATTTGATGTG
>CAYVPJ010000010.1:77635-85567 GCA_964453505.1 uncultured Oscillospiraceae bacterium
GGCAGCGAATACTGGCGCAAAGTGTTGAAAGACGAGCTTGCCTCCGAAAACCCGCGCCCGATATTCGCGGGCGTTTGCGACGGTCACATCGTCGGCTTCACAGGCCCTGTAGACGTCGAACCCTCCGGCAGAGGCTGGTTCACTGGAATATGCGTTGATCCGACCTTCGGCAGGCGCGGCATTGCGACCGTGATATTCAACGACCTGATGAGCGAGTTTATACGCGCGGGCGCGAAGTTCTCTACGCTGTTCACGGGCGTTGACAATCACGCGCAAAAACTGTATCTTCGCACGGGCTTCACCGTAAGGCGCACGTTCGCCATACTGAAAAAGGCTTTATAACGAACGGAGGAAAGAATATGAACGAAGGTAAGAAGGTCATAATGGCTGTGGGCGCGCATACGGGCGACGCGCAGCTCACAATGGGAATGCTGCTGGCAAAGCACGCGCAGAAGGGCGACAGCGTTATAACTGTAGACCTGACTGCCGGAGAGCGCGGCTGCCCTCCCGGAAGAAGAGTTGATGAGTTTCGCAGATATAATGTTGAGTGCGCGGGCAGGTTCGCCGAAATGCTGGGCGGAGAGTCGATAGTGTTCGATGTGCCCGACGGCGAACTGTACAGGGGTAAAGAAATTGAACTGCGCTTGGCTAAGCTGATGCGCGAAAAGCGCGTTGACGCCGTTCTGTATCACTGGAAAAACTCGATGCACAAAGACCATATCGAGGCGCATCACATAACTGAAAACGCTATTTTTTACGCAAGTCTGCCCACGTTTGACATGGACGGTCTGCAGCCCGCGCCCATACGCTCGTATATGTGCGCTGAAAACTGGGAGGATGCTTCAGACTTCGAGCCTTACTATTATTTCGACGTGACAGATGCATATCCGCTCTGGGAAAGCGCTATTAAGCAACTGTGGCTAACCGAGCATTCTACATCGATGAAATATCTGCGTTATTACGACGCGCTTTCCGTTACACGCGGCGCGCTTATTCGCAAAGAACGCGCAACGGCATTCGCGACGACGTGCACAAAGCGCGTAATACTCGATACGCTATAAAATCGTTTCGTACACATTTTCGGCAGATACTAAAGTCGCCCCGCACGGGTTTTCCCGTGCGGGGCGGCCTTGTTTGGTTATAAATCGATTATTTGCCGAGGTACGCGTCCAACTGCGCCTGAGCGTCTTCGATCATTTCCTGAAGGCCGGCGTCGTTCATCTTCGCGATAAACTCGTCGTACACTTCGTCGATGTTCACAGTGCCCGAGCAGAAGTTCTTGTAGTACTGGTCTTTGATAGCGGTGATTTCGTTGATGTTCTGCTTGAAGGCGGAGCTGTCCCAGGTGAAGCCCTTCATAGCGGAAACATTCGCTTCGGCGGCTACGACCGCGTGATACATATCATACTGGTTCAGAACGGGGGCTTTCGCGGTGCCATCGACCTGCTCCTGGCTCACAGCTATAGAGGAGAAGTGATAGGCGGGCTGAGAGAATCCCCACGGACCGTAATTGTCTTTACCAACCTGAGTGCGGAGCACGCCGCCCGCGCAGGCTTCGCTCTGCTCTTCGGTGACATAATCCCAGTGATAGCCCTTAACGCCGAAACGCAGGGTGTCGCAGAACAGTTTGTTGGTGTTGATGAGCTCGATCAGCTTAAGAGCGGCTTCCATCCTGTCGGGATCGTCTTCGAGGGCGACGGACAGCGCGTTCATAGAGCCCTGCACACCATCGGTGCTCAGGTTCGGGCCGAAGTAGAGCGTCATGCTGGTGTTGTAGCCATTGGATACGGAGTAGTCGTAGCCCGGCCACGCCTGCACGAAGCTGATGCGCTGCTTGGTGGTGTCGATAGCGGTTTCGGTGAGCTGAGCCGCGTCGGGGTTGATGAGACCCAAGTCATACCATTTCGCCATTGTGTGATAGCGCTCCATGACCTCGGGATCTTCGAACACGGTGACGACGTCGGTCGTTCCGAATATGCAGCCGATCATGACCGTGCGGTCGATGAAGTCAAACGAGCTCTCCAAGCCGGCGGGGTTGCCGCCGATGAGCACGGGGTATTCGTTCTCGGGCAGGGTGTCTTTCCACGCGACCAGGAAGTCGGTCATGTCGTCCCACTGCTCGATCTTCTCGGGAATTTCGAAGCCGAGTTCTTTGGCGAGGTCGGCGGGATACGTGATGTAGTTCATCATCGCGTAGTCCTTCTTAACCGGCACGGCGTAGAGGCCGCCGTCGGAAGAGTGCGCCAATTCCCAAACGCCTTCAGGCATCGCGGCGTAGAGGTCGGGAGCCATTTCCTGGATTTTGCCGTCCAAGTTGGCGAACAGACCCTGCGACACGCACTGGTTGAAGTTGTTATACCAGGAGCAGGTGTAGTAGATGTCGAAGGTTTCGCCGGACTGGATTGAGATTTGCAGCTGGTCGTTGGTGAAGTACTGCATGTCGAACTCCACGCCAATCAGCTCGCGGCTCATTTTGTTGAGCTCTTCGAGCACCATAGCGTTGTCGATGGGAGCGACGTCGCCAGTGCCCATAGCCCATTTCAGTTTGATGACATCATCCTCAGCGCCCGCGAAGGACGCCATGGATACGATCATCAGGACGGCGAGGAAAAGTGTTGCGAGTTTCTTCATTACTGAGAACCCTCCTTTAATATTTACAACGGCGTTATTGCCGTTATAGCCGATAACCGTCAACCCTTGACAGCGCCTATCGTCAAGCCCGATATGAAGTATTTCTGGAAGAACGGGTATGAGCAGGCGATCGGGATAACCGCGACCATGACCATCGCCATGCGCACGGTTTCCGAAGGTATGGAATTTGTCTCGCCGGGTCCCATGAACTGCGAATTGCGGCTCAGGAAGTCTATCGAGTTTTCAAGCGTTATGAGCACGTATTGCAGCGGGAACAGATCCTGCATGTTCGAATTCATATAATATTTTGCCATCATCCAGTCGTTCCAATAGGCGAATGTAAAGAACAGACCTATCGTGGCGATCGCGGGAAGCGATATGGGCAAAACTATCTGCGCGAAAATTCGTATCTGTCGCGCGCCGTCTATCTTCGCGCTTTCGATTATGGCGTCGGGCACGGAGGTTTGGAAGAACGTGCGCATTATAATGATGTAAAAGCTAGAACAGCATATCGGCAAAACCAGCGCGCCGTATGTGTTTTTAAGGTTCAGAACCTGCGCGTTTATCATGTAGCTGGCGACCAAACCGCCCGAAAACAGCATCGGTATGAATATAAACCACGTAAAAAATGTGCGCAGGCGATAATTCGGACGCGAGAGAGAATAGCCCATCGTCGAGCACAGCACAAGCCCCAAACACGTGCCTACAATCGTTACGCCTATTGAATTGAGGAAAGCGCGCCCTATGTAGCTTATCTGTCTGGCGAGGTATATATAGCTGTCGAGACTCCACGCCGACGGCACAAAGCTGTATCCCTTCGTAACGACCGATGATTCGGCCGAGAACGAAACTATGCAAACCAGCAGCGCGGGCAGGAAGCATATAAGCGCCAGCGCGATGAACAGCGCGCTTATGAGCACGTTTGTGAACGGGTGAACGCGCGTATATTTCAAAACGGCGGTCGCGTGTTTTTGTTTTTTGCGTACTGTTGTCATATTCATGCGTTTCTCCTTTCCGCCCGATTAGAACAGGCCCGCTTCGGGATCGATTCTCTTTACGACGACGTTTGCCAGCACTATCGTTATGCAGCCGCAAACCGATTGCAACAAGGCAGCCGCCGAGGAGAAGTTGATGTCCGGCCGCTCCAATAGCGCCTTATAGACATATACGTCTATAGTCTGGGTTATCATCGTAAGCGAGCCTGAATTGCGCGTCGCCTGATAGAACAAGCCGAAATCGCTGCGGAAAATGTTGCCGACCGCCAATATGAACATAATCGACATTATCGGGCGCAGGCAGGGAAGCGTTATGTATTTTGTTTGCTGCATCTTCGTCGCGCCGTCTATTAGCGCAGCCTCATACATCTCGTTGTCGATGCCCGATATGGACGCCATATACACGACCATATTGTAGCCCATGCCCTTCCACACGTTCAAAAACACCAAGAACCACGTCCAGAAGCCCACGTCGTGATACCATTGATGCTTGGGATCTCCTATGCCCAACGACTTTGCCAAGTTGTTGACAAGACCCGCGTCAGTGGCTATGAACGCGTACACGAAATAGCCTATGACGACCCAAGACATGAAATGCGGCAGGAACATCATCGTCTGGCAGGTTTTCTGCATTTTTTTGGAATACATTTGCGAAATTAGAATCGCCAGCGTGACCGGAATGACAATTCCGAGCACTATGAAAATCGCGTTATATACGAGCGTGTTGCGAATCATGCTCTCGAAATAGCTCGATTCAAACAGGAATCGGAAGTTTTCCAAGCCCGACCAGCCGCTGTTGTTGAACAAGCTCCACAAAAAACTGTTGCCGGGCTTCGCGGTATAGTTCATGAACGCTATTATAACGCCGAACATCGGAGCATAACAAAACACAAGATACCATATGGTCGTGGGTAAATGTAACAGGAACAGCTCCAGGCTGTCGAATGACGAGCCCGACGTGCCTTTTCGCGCATTGGCGGGTTTACTCAATGTGCCATCACTCCTTCAGTTCATGAGCGAAATCTCCCGACACGGTTTCCCGTTGTGATAAATGGCGTCCAATAAGGCAAGATTACGAAATGATGACCTTATTTATGTCAAACGCGTAACCTGAGATTCACCCTGCACGAGTTTTGAAATTTCGCTGGGTCAATTATATAACATGTGTCCCAAAAAGTAAAGCACATTTTATTGATTTACGAAGATACAATATGCGGATAATGCGCTATTTGATTTCCAGTTTGAACAGTATCACGCCCGCGACCATCAGCGCGACGGCCGCGTATTTGTGCCATGTGAACGCGACGCGCTCCGAACCCATTATGCCGAACGCGTCTATCGCGGCGGCGACTATCAGCTGAGAAATCAATATGACCGAAATCGCCACGGTCGGGCTGAGCTTGCCTATAGCAAGCATGACGGTCACGGTGATCAAGAGTCCGAGAGCGCCGCCGAGCAGGTATGGAAACTGCACCTGCTTTATAGCGCCGAAGCTGCCCTTTCCGAAAAACCACACCGCAAGCAGCGACAATATGAGCGCCGTGCCCTGAACATACGCGTTCGATTCGAGCAACCCTATTTTTTCTGAAAGGCGTGTGTTCATAACGCCCTGCACGCTCATCGCCGCGCCCGCGATTATTGCCATTATGAAACCCATCATAATCACCTCCCCGATAATCTGCCCTACCGTCGCGAAACTATGCGAACGCGTGAGCGGATTTATGAATAGACTGTTTTGAGGTGTTATATGATGAACGCAGAATCAAACGCTGTTTCCGAAACACTCGGGCCTTCGTCAACGCCATTGATAAGGGGCGTGGACGTCAGCCAGTTTAACGACGTCGTCAGTTTTGCAGACCTGCGCGACGGCGGCGTTGAAATGATCTATATTCGTTCGAGCCTCGGCTTTTCCGTGGTCGATTCGAAATTCGAACGTTACGCCGACGGCGCGCGCGAGGCGGGCATACCGTTCGGCTTTTATCATTTTTGCACTGCCGCGACGACCGCCGAAGCCGAGCGGCAGGCTGAATTTTTCCATGAAACGACGGCGAGTTTTACACCCGAGCTCAGATATTGTATGGAGCTCGATCCGTCGCGCGATCTGAGCGACGACGATTTCAACAGCGTAGCCGTTGCGTTTCTCGAACGCATAAGGGCACTTACTGGAACTGTTCCCATAATATACGCGAACGCGTCTACGGCCGCCGACCGCTATGACTCGCGCGTTTCGGCGTATCCGCTGTGGGTCGCGGATTGGGGCGTTTCCGCACCGAGAGCGAACGGCAACTGGCGCTATTGGGTCGGCTGGCAGTACGGCGCGAGCGACAACGTAGAGGGTGTGTCCGACCGCGTAGACACCGATTATTTCACAAACGAGATACGCATTTCCGAAACGCCTTCGCCCTCCCCCGCGCCCCTGTGCGGCTATCGCGCGTATGTCGTGCAGAGCGGAGACAGTCTGACAGATATTGCCGATAAGCTCGATACGACCGTCGCTGTATTGACTCGCGTAAACGGCCTTGAAGGAGACGTGATATACGCGGGGCAGGTGCTTCTGTACAGGTAATCGACCGTAGAGCCGCACTTTCGCGGCTCTATATTTCGCCTTCATAAAACGTATACGCCGCATACGCGCGCTCTGTCTCGTAGCCGAGTTTCTCTGCCAAGGCGCGCGACGCGGTGTTTTGCGCGTCCCAGTGAGCGCTCAGACCCTTTTCGTCGCACTCTATAAGCATTTTCGCGCAGCACGCCGCCGCCAACCCTTTGCGCCTGTAATCGGCGTTCGTCGAAACGTCCACCTCCACGGCGCCGTCAAACGTAATGAAAGAAGACGCGCTAGACACAATATTCCCGCTATGTCGGGCGACGCTTCCCGCGCCATACTGTTTGAATGACGCGAATGTTTCGTAATTCGCGCCGTGGCGAAACGGGCGTAAAGCGAACGCTTCCAAGTCGAAATCGGACACTGTGTAGCCCGTCGGAACGGACGCGCATATCGCGTCTAGCGCCTGTTTGTCAAAGCGCGTTCGCTTCATGATATACCTTGTGACCGTGCGCAATTCGGCGTGTTTACGCAGCACCGCGTTCTTCCACGAGTCCGAAAGAAATATGAACATTCTTTGCCGCCACGCTCCGACATGCTCATCGAATACCGACATATCCGCCTCGCCGTCCAGATATATGAAGCCGGCCTCATAAACGCGACCGTTGGCGTAATCCAGCGTCCGTCCGAACGCTCCGGCTTCGCAAGCCGCCAACAGCAACGGTTTGTTCATTTGTTTATCCTCCTTAAAATAGCATAACCGGGGCGAGTAAAACCCGCTCCGGTCGGAAAATGGAGGCGAGGGGGGTCGAACCCCTGTCCGAAAATCTGAAGGCGAGAGCATCTCCGAGCGCAGTTTATGTTTTAGGATTCCCCCCGTCCGACTCCCATAAACAGGATTCGGGTTTCGGTAGCTTCATAAATGCCGACTCGACTCAAAGCTTTGTCGAATCCGTTCCCTGCCTTTATGACGCCGATTGCCTACGCCGCAGGAGGCTTAGGGTCGACGGTAGCCGCGTTAGGCGGCTACGGGTAAACTGTTGTTATTCGCAGTTATTGTTTATCCCGATTTTATGGCAGTTCGGGGCTGCCGCTCGCTTCTCTCGAATTCTAAATCCCCGTCGAAACCAAATACGCCCCCGTATTTTGGTCAGCGCTCTTTCACGCGCATCGTGCGCTCGATTTCGCGCTCCGCGTCGCGCTTTTGCATATCGTCGCGCTTGTCGTAGTTCTTTTTGCCCTTGCACACCGCAAGCTGCACTTTCATTCGCCCGTCCTTCAGGTATACGCTCAATGGTATAAGCGTCAGACCTTTGAGCATCACCTGTTGATCGAGCTTGCGAATTTCCGATTTGTGCATCAACAGGCGCTTGGGACGCATGGGATCGGTGTTGAACACGTTTCCCTTTTCATACGGGCTTATATGCATACCGCGCACGTATAATTCGCCGTTTTCGACCGTCGCGTAGCAATCTTTCAAATTGCATTTACCGAGCCGGATAGACTTGACTTCCGTGCCGCGCAGTTCTATGCCCGCCTCGAAGGAATCTTCAATGAAGTAATCGTGCCGAGCCTTTCTGTTCTGCGCGACCGTCTTAACGTTGGACTCCGGCATGTTCTTCGCCTCCTTCGCAGTATCGGTCATTATAACACTCTCGCGCCGATATGTAAATGAAATTTTTTGTTAGTCCGCGAAGCAGTCGGCAAACTGTCGCTTGCCAAACTAAACGCAGCTACCCAGCGTCTCCCTGGTTGCATTAAGTC